>CAWKAR010000043.1:0-3943 GCA_963847625.1 candidate division FCPU426 bacterium
CAATGATAAAAAATATAAACCCCAGCAATAAGGCAAGGGACCATAACCAAAACTGTAATGCATTCTCCTCCCGCATTGCCATAATCCTAGCCACAGCCAAGCCGAAAGTAATAAAAAAAGGCCCAAATAAAAAACTCATGGCAAAACCTAACCAGAAATTTTCAATATAAATAGGGACTAGTGTTTGAGCCGGCCACCGCTTGCCCATGATCTTTTTTGACAACAGGTAAAGGGATAAAACCTGTTTTGATTTTCCATAGAATCGGTTCACCCGGCCATTTTCCCCAATCCACTTCATTAGGCGAAACCCATATCTCTTGCCGATATCGATACGTTTGATTTCACACCATGGGGTAAAAGAGGAAGCTAAAGGGGTCTTTAATTGAAGGCCCCGCCGGTCAACCGTGATGGTGTGGAAAAATGAACCTTTCAGGGTCAAGGGAAGAGGAGGTGCCTTGAATCTTTTTTTCAATTTATTAATAACACGTTCCAAAATTTCTGTGAAATTTTTAACATTTCCTATCGGGATTTTACGATCCCCATCCGGACTGGATAACACCATATCTGAGACGCGCAAACGCGTTTTATCCAACCCCTTGTCTAGCTCCTCCCAACTGATGAAAATCCTTTTACCATTTCCTTTGATTTGGGCAATACCGGCTGGGCTGATTTCGATCGTATTTTTTCTGAATATATTCATCAAAGCGGAAAGGATAAGAAAGAACAGACTAAAGATAAAATAGGGGATGCTGCACTTCGGATCGCACCCGCAGCCGAACGAATGCCAACCACCCCAAAACAAAAAAACAGCCAAACAAATAAAAATCCAAACTAACCAAAACAATGCTGGCGAGGTGGGATAGAGTTGAATATCGTTTTGTAAAGATTTTCTTGGCATACGGGATATATCCCTTTACTGAAAATTATTGGTCAAAAACTCTCAGATGGTCTTAACGGAAATTTATCAATTTGATTTGTTGTTCATTGGGCACCAGGTCAAGGTCTTGAAGTTGGCATTACGTTTTTTTCCTCCAATCTCTATTCCGCACTCGCTCCGATTTCAAGACTTGGCCCTAATCTACGTCAGCCTGGTTTTCTACCTTCCCTTCCCATTTGATCTCCGTCGCGATCTTATAGACCACCTCGCGCGGCAAGTCGCGCATACGGCAAACAGCCTTGACGGCCTCGGTCTTGGACAGGCCTTCGTTCATGAATTGCACCAGTTGGTCCTCGATGGAAACCCCCACCCATTTTTCCTGATCGGAATGGTCGATCCGTTCCCCGCCTTCCACGACCACCGTGAACTCCCCAAGAGGCGCCTTGGCCTTGAAATGTTTCCAAAGCTCCTGGAGGGTTCCCCGGATGAATTCTTCATGCATTTTGGTGAGTTCCCGTCCCACAACCGCCCGGCGGTTGCCGAAGACGTTCATCATGTCCTTCAGACTTTCCCTCAGGCGGTGGGGGGACTCGAAAAAGACGAGGGTTCTTTCCTCGGAGCGGACTTGGATCAGCGCCGACCGGCGTTCAGCGGGTTTGGAGGGTAAAAAACCGATAAAAGTGAAGGGAGAAGCCTGGAAACCGGAAGCGGGCAGGGCCGCCAATAACGCCGAAGCCCCCGGGATGGGCACGACCCCGAAACCCTTTTCCAACACGGCTTTCACCACTTGGTAACCGGGGTCCGAGATGCCCGGCATCCCCGCGTCAGTCACCAGGGCCACCGATCCCCCTTCCTCCAGGGTTTTCAGGATTTCTTCCACCCGCTTGGCCTCGTTATGCTCAAAACAGGAAATTAGTTTCTTGGGTTTGATCCCGAAATGGGTCAGAAGCCGAAGGGTGTTACGGGTATCTTCCGCCGCCACGAGGGAAACTTCCTTGAGGGTTTTCAGGGCCCTGAAGGTCATGTCCTCCAAGTTGCCGATCGGGGTTGCCACCAGGTAAAGGGTGGAGGATTGAATCGCGTTTTTCTCGTTTTCTTTGGAAGGCATAATTTAAATCCTTATTTAAAAACTACATTTCATCACAGGGGTGCTTCGCACCACACAAGGCAAACTTCATTAAATCGTACGACGAACTGGGGTCGCCACGTCGGCAATCACCTCTATTGGGGTGCCTCCTCGCGATGACAGCTTAAAAATTAATAAAACCAATTTGAATTATAAACTTTTTCTTGCTGAGTCTCTGGGTCTCTGTGGTGGACTTACCTTTTGCTTGAATTTTTTTCCAGTTTCATCCGCAATTTGTTCATGCCCCACCTGACGAAGAAACCCACCAATATTCCAAAAACATACCCCCCCAGGACATCCGAGGGGTAATGGAGGCCCAAATATATCCGGGAGAGGCCAACGAGTAAGGCAATCAAAATGAAAAGCCAGGCCCAGGGTTTGAAAGCCATGGATAATAGAAAACCCGCGGACCCCATGTTGGATGCGTGGCTGGATGGAAATGAAAAAGCCGCGCTAGGTCCCGTCGGGGTTAGGACACCCGCCAAGGCGTTGCAGGGCCTGATCCTTTTCACCAGGAACTTGATCAGGTGGCTGGAGCCCTGGTCCGAGAGAAGAATGGCTACGGCCAGGCTTAAAACCAGCCAACGTCCCTTCGCTTTTCCCCAAATCAGCAGATAAATGGCCCAGGGAATCAGGATGATATAAAAATGCTTCATGTTCGTGATGAAGGCGAAAAATACATCCAAGGTTGGGCATGACCAACCCGTGTTGATCCAGCGGAAGGTTGAAACGTCGAGGGAATAAAGGAAGGTTTCCAACGGGTCAGGCCTGTTGGGCCGGATCTTCATCCGGCAAGGACTCATGAAATTCCGAAAGGGATTTCACGACCCAATCCGCGTCGTTGGAAGTCAGGAGCTTCTGGCGCCTTTCCCTGGCTCCCGGAAAACCCTTCAAATATTGGGTCAGGTGTTTTCGCATTTCCAGGAGCCCCAGCCGGGGGCCTTGCACCTCGAGGGAGCATTTCAGTTGCTCCAGGGCCATCCCGATCCTGAATTTCAAGGACGGCGCCTGAAGGGGTTTTCCCGTCTCCAGGTAATGGTTGATCTCCTCGAAGATCCAGGGAGACCCCATGCTTCCCCGGCCAATCATGATCCCGTCGCAGCGGGTTTCCCGGAAAAGGCGGTAGGCGTCCTCCGCGTTCCGCACATCGCCGTTGCCGATGATGGGAATGCGGGCTTTTTCCTTCAACCGGGCGATGACGGACCAATCGGCCCGTCCCTCGAACATCTGGTTTCGGGTCCTGGCATGCACGGTGAGGGCGGAAGCCCCGGCTTGCTCGACCGCGTCCAACACTTCGAATATCGATTGGTCCACGGTATCGTATCCAGCGCGGGTTTTCACCGTAATGGGAACCTTGCCTCCGGTAGCCTGGACCATGGCGGAAACGATCCAACCGGCCCTTTGTGGCTCCTTCAACACCGCCGCGCCAGAATCGCTTTTCAGGATCTTTCCCACGGGGCAACCGAAATTCACGTCGATGAGGTCCGGTTTCACTTGCTCGGCCACGCGCTTGGCGGCTTCCCCCATGATGGCCGGGTCACCCCCGAAAAGCTGGACACCCACGGGCCTTTCCAGCTCGGTGAAATCCATGAGTTTTCCGGTTTTACCGCTTCCCTCCAAGAGGGCCCGCGAGCTGACCATCTCGGTCACCACGAGGGCGGCCCCGTGCCGCCGGGCGAGGCGGCGGAAAGCCGTGTCGGTATAGCCGGCCATGGGGGCTAGGAACACGCGTCCTTCCAGCTTGAGGGTCCCCACCCGGAGTTCCTTGGCGCGTTCTCCCATGGCCTCCCAAGGCGCGGTTGAAAGAGCGGGAGCCGGATTATTGGCAGGCCTTTGTTCAATATCAGGTGGATTGGTTTTTGGTAAAACGCTCATCGGAACCTCGTCACTTTAGATTTGGGTTTTGTGGAGGCTTTAATTAAACGAAACTTCCTTAACGC
>CAWKAR010000044.1:0-6516 GCA_963847625.1 candidate division FCPU426 bacterium
GATCTTTGATTTATACTACATTTTTAAAAAGCCCGGTCGAAGGCCGGGCTTTTTTACGACAGGTGAAATTTCGCATTTGTATGAATCGATATTCATAAGTTTTTTACATGATAGTTACTTCGTTACAGTCAGTAAAAGGATTCCAACTACAGGTATTTTCATAAAAACCCAAAAAGATACCCTAAAAACCCTTTTAATTTGATGTATAATTTTCCTGTTTTAATGCGCCTTTTACTGACATGAAAGGTGAAAAATTTAATATTTCGGGGGTTGTCATGGGTTCTTTGCGCGGCTGGTTGGTCGGATTTACCTTTGCCTTCGCGGCGGGAACTTTTATTTTTTTAGGTTGTACACGCCAAATCGCGACTCCGATCAACGCGCCAAAGCCCACCTCCACTATAACAAATACTGGAACCGCGACTTTTACCCGCACGGTAACCAAAACACCGACTCCGACTGTTACCCCGACAAACCCGCCTATTTTAACGGCGACTCCGTCGAATTCACTCCTCATTGCCGATATGGAATGTGATTGCCCCTTCCTTTACCAGCAAAACGGCATTAACGGGATATTTTCCACTACCAACGATCCAATTGGCTCCACGGTTTGGCCGCCCGCGGGCTCTTACTTTTTAATGTCTTCTCCCGGTAATAATTCCAACTACTGCGCCAGGTTCACTGGAATCGTGGCGACCCCTGGAGCGGCGCAAACCTGTACCAACGCCTTCGGCTCCGTCATTACCTATAACTATCCCTTTGTGTCCATGGAGGCCAATTTCGTAACACAGGGAAGCTATAACATTCCTTCGAGCATAACCGGCATTGCTTTTGATATGAAGGCATCCTTTACAAACACCTGCATCACACCGGTGGTGCGTTTCATGGTTTACGACACTACCACAACCGCCACTAACGACGCCAATGGCGTTAACTTGCCCATCACGGTTCAAAGTTCCTGGGTGACTTCGCCGGTAACGGTTTTCTTCAATCAAATAACCACCACTGGAAGGGCAGGCGGCACGCCACAGACACACCCATTCGACCAAACGCATGCGATCCAGTTTCAATGGCAAGTGATCTATCCCTGCAATTATGATATATCCGTTGACAATATCACGTTTATTACTAACACCCCGCCCACACCAGCCAACCCCCTGCCGGGTTCACCGGGTTGGCCCGTGTCCTTGATTGACAATTGCGAACAAGGCTCCAACTTCAGCCCTCCCATCAGCAACCGGGACGGGGGGCCATGGTTTACTTATCGCGACCCGAATATCAACCCGCCTGACGTTATTTGCCCGGGGGCAGGTTATTCTTTCCAAATGAGCCCGAGTGGTGATTCTATAAGCCCGCAATTCGCCGCTCACGTAACTGGCACGATGAGTTTCCAGGGAACCACCCAGGGTTATCCGGGTTTCGGTGTTCATTTCAAGGGGGCGGATTCCTGCGGTTGGGACCAGGTTTACGATATCACGCAAGGCGGGACAAACAATTTTACCGGGATTCAGTTTTACGCAAAGGTGGGTTCAGGAACAACGAGTAATTTCCAATCATTCTTTGTTGCAATACCTGATGCGTCGAGCGATCCGAGAATCGCAAATCCGACATGCCAGAATCATGGAAATGATTGTGATGGCAACAAGCAATCTCTTTGGGATATGGCTACAGATCCCGGCAATATGTGGGGCGGTGATGTATTCGACACATGGCTTGGCCCAGTTCAGATTCCCTTTACTAATTTTTCGCTCCCGGGTTGGGCAAGTAGTAATCCCACCAAAGCGCTTCAACTTGATCAGGCTATTGGTGTCCAATTCCAGGATACTTATGGCGGCGGTGGGGCGCAGACCATTCCAGGTAATTTTGACCTCTGGATTGACGATATTAGTTTCTATTGATAGTTAAATTTCAATTTATTCTTCAAAAGCCCGGTTTCGGCCGGGCTTTTTTTTTATCGGCTTGAATTTGTGGCGTGGATTTCCAAGAATAGTCTCATGGGATTCGACCTCACCTCCAGTTTCAAACCCACCGGCGACCAGCCCCAGGCCATTAAAAAACTTTCGCGGAACCTCCGAGAAGGCGTGAAACACCAGACCTTGCTGGGTGTGACGGGTTCGGGCAAGACCTACACAATGGCCCAGGTAATCCAGGAAGTCCAGCGCCCGGCCCTCGTCATTTCGCACAATAAAACCTTGGCCGCACAGCTCTACGGCGAGTTCAAGGAATTCTTCCCAAAAAATTCCGTGGCTTATTTCGTCAGTTATTACGATTATTACCAGCCGGAAGCCTACATCCCTCACACCGACACCTACATCGAAAAGGACGCCTCCATCAACATGGAGCTGGACCGCCTCCGGTTGGAAGCCACGGCCATGCTCCAAGAACGGCGGGACGTTATCATCGTGGCATCGGTTTCCTGCATCTACGGCTTGGGTTCACCGGAACATTACAAAGAAATGCGGTTGGTGGTGCGGCCTGGGCTGACGACCCCTAGGGAAAAATTCCTGAGGGGCCTGGTGGAAATTCAATACTCCCGAAACGACGTGGATTTCAGCCGCGGTAAGTTCCGCGTGAAAGGGGACGTGGTAGAGATTTATCCCGCCTATGACGAGAACCCTTTCCGGATCGAATTTTTCGGAGATGAGGTCGAGAGGATTTCCGAATTGGATCCCGTCACGGGAAAAGTCCTGAACCGGCGCACTGTTCTTCCCATTTATCCAGCTAAACACTACGTCATGCCCGAGAAAGTCCTCCGGGGTGCCATACAGGCCATCCGGGAGGAGCTTCGGGAACGGTTGGTGGAATTGAACGGTCAAAACAAGCTGGTGGAAGCCCAGAGGCTGGAACAGCGAACCATGTTCGACTTGGAGATGATCGAGGAAATGGGCTATTGTCAGGGGATTGAGAATTACAGCCGCCATTTCGAGGGACGGAAACCCGGCGAGCCGCCATACACACTCCTGGATTATTTTCCCGAGGATTTTATCACTTTTATTGACGAATCTCACGTCACCCTGCCGCAACTCCATGGGATGTTCAACGGGGACCACTCTCGGAAGAAAAACCTGGTGGATTTTGGTTTCCGGCTGAAATGCGCTTTTGACAACAGGCCCCTGCGTTTCGAGGAGTTCAAGGAAAAAGTGGGACAGGTTATCTATGTTTCGGCCACTCCCGCAAAGGAAGAACTCGGCTTCAGCAGGGGAAAAGTGGTGGAGCAAATCATAAGGCCCACCGGGTTGATGGACCCGGAAGTCGAAGTGCGGCCGGCTTCCACGCAAGTTGACGACCTGGTCGGGGAAATTCGAAAAAGGGTGAAATCCAAACAACGGGTTCTTGTCACGACCTTAACCAAGAAAATGGCGGAGGATTTATCCAACTACCTCAAGCAATTGAACGTCCAAGTGGCTTACCTGCATTCCGACGTGGAAACCTTGGATCGGATCAGGATCATCCGGGACCTTCGAATGGGCGTTTACGACGTCCTGGTGGGTGTGAACCTGCTTCGGGAAGGACTGGACCTGCCGGAAGTGGGTTTAGTGGCAATCCTGGACGCCGACAAGGAAGGTTTTTTAAGATCTGAGGTTTCCCTCCTCCAGACTTCAGGGCGGGCCGCACGCCATGTGGAGGGTAAAGTTCTTTTTTACGCCGATAAGGAAACTAGCTCCATCCGGAAGACCCTGGATGAAACGAAAAGGCGGCGTACTCTTCAGGCCGAATACAACCGGGAACATGGAATCACTCCGACGACAATTAAAAAACAAATTCGTGAGATCCTGGCCACCATCTACGAGGCAGACTATTACACGGTTCCAATGGCCGCCGAAGGCGGGGAGGATTACCTTGTGCCGGAGGCTGTTCCGGCTAAAATCGTTGCCCTTGAAAGGAAAATGCTGGAACACGCACAAAAATACGAATACGAGAAAGCCGCGGAACTGCGAGATCAAATTCGTCTTTTGCGTGAGAGAATCAAGAAGCCGCTTTAAAATACCGATGTCATGTCATTATCAAAGTTCCATTTTTTAAAGGATATATAAAATGAAGACAAAACGGATGCCTGGGAGTCTTATTTGATCCTGACCGCGGTGCTATTCCTTTTTTCTTTCGGCTTTTTCCTTGTCCATGTCGTACCGACGGTCTATTACGGCGATTGCGGGGTTTTGTTAACCGCGATTGGAACAGGCGGTGTTCCGCATCCTAACGGTTTCCCGGCATATTTGCTGTTGGGAACCTTGGTGATGGGATTCGGGAAAAGCGCCTTTTGGATCAATTGTCTCTCTTCCGTTGGTGCCGCCGTGGCTGCGGTCCTGGTTTTTCACTTAACCAAGACGATCCGTCATCTGGTTGATGCTTTGGTTTCCCCAATGGGTTTCCCCCTGGCCGCGGTTTTTGCCTTCCTTTCCTCCTCGACCTTGATGTTGCATAGCTTGGTGGCGAGGGTTTATACGTTGAATTTGGCCCTTGTTTTAGCTTTTCTTCTCTGGAGCCTACGTAGGCCGGTAAGTCGGGGATGGGCTTTGGGTCTTGGGTTTTTCTTGGGTTTAGCCGCATCCACGCATACCCTTTTTGTAGGTGGACTCGCCTTTTTCGTGGTTTGGCATTGGGAAAACCGAAAGACTATTCTGCCAGCGACCTTTTGGTTTTTTTCAGGGTTGACGCTTTCTTTAAGCCTTTACCTTTGGATACCACTACTGGCCATCCGGCATCCAACCGTGAATTGGCTTCCGGCAAATGATTTTTCCTCGTTCTGGGATTACTTGACCCTGGGACATTACCGTTTCAAATTCATCGCCCGGGATTGGGCCGGGACGGGGTTGTTTTTCAGGACTTTATTCCGGAATCTTTGGCGGGAATGGCCCTTTCCCATCTGGTTTTTGGCTGCTCTGGGGGCTTGGGCCTTGCGGAAAAACCAACCCCGCGTTTTTTGGGCTTTGGCGGCCTGGATTTTGTTTGTCCTTCTGATGATGTTCAATTACGGTTACGAGGTCGACCTGCACATTTCCTACCGTTACCTCCTTCCGGTTTACACCGCGTCCGCCATCTTCTCGTCCTTTGGAATCGAAAAGCTTTTCCGGCTTTTCCTTCCGGCGCCGGCCGGGGAAAAGAGCCGCTTTCACGCATGGGCGGCCGCCCTCTTGGCCATGGGGCTTTTTCAACCCGCCATTCGATGGATCGACATGTCACAGGCTGTTTCCTGCTACGATTATGCCGTTAATTTCTTGAAACCCCTCCCGAGGGGGGCGAATGTGGAGACCGTCGGTGACGACCAAATATTCCCCCTAGCCTACGCTGTCATCGGCCGTAACCTGCGAAAGGATTTGAACATTGTCGACTGGTCCGGACGGGACTTATTCCCGTGGGCAATGGACAACCTTGCCAAAGTGCCGTCTCTCGATAAGGAAAGGCTCGAGCAAGAATGGCTCCAGGAAAAAGGACAACTTTTCCTCCCGACGGAGCGTGTCGTGTCTGATCCCTATATGATGGAATCCTATGGCATGGTTTATCGAATGCTGGATAAAGAAAACCATAATGCCTTTCCGCCAGCACCGGACCCGGCGTCATTATTCCGGTTGAGGCATTATGCCGTGGAAAGAGAGGACGCTGAATCCGAGGAAATCCTTGCGGAATTTCCCCTCCAGGAGGGGTACCACCAATGGGACAGGGGACAAAGGGTTAAAGCGTTGGATTCCGCGGAGGAAGCCTTGGGGTTTGGAAAAGACTCGGCCCATACCCTTCTGAGTCTCTCGGCCCTTTACAGTAAAATGGATGAAAACCAGAAATCGGAATCCGTCCTCCGAAGGGCACTTGTCTTACAGCCACATTTGGACACCGCATTAGAGGACTTGGGGATCCTTTACGGAAAAATGGGGAATTACCCAAAAGCTTTGGATTTTCTGACCCAGGCTTTGAGATGCAATCCTTCCAATACAACCGCCCAATATTATTACCGGCGCGTCCAAGCGCTTTTATCCAAGAATGGAAATAGATAGGAACATAAAAATGTTCCACTTTATACCCGTTTCTTTTGAGAGATGAAATGGGGTAGTTTTGATCGATCAATGCATATGTAGGATCAGAATTATTAAAATGCGCTCTTGGAGATTTAAGTTGGAGAAAGATAGGAAAATACAAATTAAAAGTTTAAAAAATAACGCGGCATCATTTCCAGAAGGGCCTGGTGTTTATCTTTTCAAGAACGCCTACGGGGTCGTTTGTACGTCGGGAAAGCCGTTTCTTTAAGAAAAAGGGTGGCTTCTTATTTTAACGGCAAGGGGCAGCAAAGCCCCAAGGTCCGTTCGATGATGACACAGGTAGTGGGATGCTGAATTCGTCTGACCGTGGGCGAGACCAAGCTCTCCTTTTGGAAAGCAATTTGATCAAAAAAAACCGGCCCCGATATAACGTGTTGCTGCGGGACGATAAAAGTTACCCTTACCTAAAATTAACCGTTCAAGAGGATTTCCCTAGGATTCTCGTGTCCCGGAAACCCTTGGAAGACGGATCCAGGTATTACGGGCCCTA
>CAWKAR010000045.1:0-175808 GCA_963847625.1 candidate division FCPU426 bacterium
ATTATCATTCCTTGACTCATCGTATTGCTATGCCCCGCAAATCTTTAAGGGAAGCATAAGGATTCGCGGGACTATACCAACTTCATTGTAATTTTCAGAAGAGGAGAGTCGGCATGCGCCGATCATCCATAAAGAAATATTGAGATCGGTACTATACCGGCAACATTAAATGCTACAAGGAGAGTCGGCATGTGCCGATCCTCTATAAAAATATATTGAGATGGGCATTATACCGGCAACATTAAATGCTTCAAGGAGAGTCGGCATGCGGTCGCAAATCATACAAATCGGCAATTCGAAAGGCATACGGATTCCACGGCCCCTCTTGGAGCAGTGCCAGCTGGAGGATGAAGTCGAGTTGGAGGCCCAGCCCGGCCAACTCGTGGTGAGGCCGGTCGGCGGACTCCGCCAGGGGTGGGCCGCGGCTTTTGAGAAGATGGCCCAATACGGCGACGACGGGTTGCTGGATGAGGGCGGTCCCGCGACCGAATGGTCCCGTAAGGACTGGAAATGGTAATCTCGCGTTTCGAGGTTCATTTGGTCCGGTTGGACCCCGCCGAGGGAAGCGAAATCAAAAAGACCAGGCCTTGCCTGGTCATCTCCCCCGACGATATGAACCAATATATCCGGACAGTGATCGTAGCCCCCATGACGAGCAAGGGGAGGGATTACCCGACCCGCGTCCCGGTCGAATTCCAGGGTAAACAGGGCCAGATCGTCCTGGACCAGATCCGAACCGTGGATAAGACCCGTCTCGTTAAAAAACTGGGTAAGATCGGTGACGCGACCTCGGAAAAGGTATTGAGGCTCCTCGGGGAAATGTTCGGGCCCTAAGGAACAAAGTTGATGCTTTTCCAGGGTGTTCATTGGCCCCTTTTTCCTTCCATTATTCGGGCTGAAAATACGGTTTAGGAAACCTTTTTCCTAATTTCTGCCTTTTTTTATGGCACTTTTTTAAACCCCCCTTTTAAAATTATCCCAATTGGCCGCCTAACCATATGGTCGAAAAGGGCTTCAAATTGAGGTCACAATTTGTGATTTCAAGATGGGGTTAAAGAGACTTCTTTAAGGTCACAAATTGTGACCTTAAAAGATAGCCCGATACCCCAGTAGAAAGGGCCGGTAGACCCAGTAGACAAAGCCGGTGCCCCAGTAGACAAGGCCGGTAGACCCAGTAGACAAGGCCAGTACCCCGGTAGAAAGGGCCGGTAGACCCGGTAGACAAGGCCGGTACCCCAGTAGACAAGGCCAGTACCCCGGTAGAAAGGGCCGGTAGACCCGGTAGACAAGGCCGGTACCCCAGTAGACAAGGCCGGTAGACCCGGTAGACAAAGCCGGTACCCCAGTAGACAAGGCCGGTAGACCCGGTAGACAAAGCCGGTACCCCAGTAGACAAGGCCGGTAGACCCAGTAGACAAGGCCAGTACCCCGGTAGAAAGGGCCGGTAGACCCGGTAGACAAGGCCGGTACCCCAGTAGACAAGGCCGGTAGACCCGGTAGACAAAGCCGGTACCCCAGTAGAAAAAGGAGGATGCCTTGGCAGATCAAAAGCTTGATACTTTGGCATGGTTGGATAATTTGTCTGATTTGGAAGCCGAACTTAAGAAAAACCCCTCTATCAATAGTGCTGATCTTATAAAAACCTTAAATCTCAGCAAATCGATGGTTTATTTCCTTTTAGCCATAAACAGTTGTTTTGATCCGGTGGCGATAAAGAAGATTCGCGTGGCGGCAAAGGCTATCCCCATTTATGAACTTACTTTTAACAACGCCCGGGCTATAGGCAAATTGAAAGGTAAAGTGCCGGATCTGGATCTCCCTGAAGTGGTCCACGAGGTGCTGGATGTGACCATTTCCAAGCGATTGATCACCATTCAAATCGAGAGCCTGGTAGCCCATGTCATCAGCGGCAAACCGGCCAAGGATTTCAACCCCTCCCAGGCGCCAACCAGCCGCCCTAAAAAAGCCCCCAAGCTTAAACCTGAAAAGACCGAAAAAGCCCAAACGGCCTTGGACCAGCGGTTGGAGGAGGCCAAGGCCGGGGGTAAACCGCTGACCCTAGGAGAAAAGCTTGGATTGGCGGTTGAGGTATTACGAGGTGACGCCTCAAGCGGCCAAGAGGATGCTAAAACGGAGGCGGAACCTGATCCTGAAAAGCCCGCCCATACCAAGTCCAAGGGCTCAACGAACAGAATTTTGGTGTTCCTGGGAGGTTTTTTTGATATCACCCGGAAAGACTTTGAGGCCAGAAACTTGGGGGTGCTTAGCCGCAAAATCCTAATTGGGATTTTCAAAGCGATTGGGCACTTAATAAAATGGCTCTTCAAAGTAATTTGGATTGTGATTAAATGGCCATTCAAGGAAGCTTGGTCCGTCGTGGGGAGGCCGGTAAAAAAGGTGGTTGCCTTGGCTATCCTTGCCGGCATCGTCCTTTATTTCTTCTTTCCCGCCAAATACCAGGCAGTGTATCAATTACTGAGGGAAAAAACCGTTCAAGCCGCCTATGGCGCCTATCACAGGCTATCCGAAATTCATAATTCATCATCCAAAATTCAAAATTCGGGCTCAATCGCGCCCGTTGAACCTTCCTCAATTCAAAATTCATCATTCAAAATTCAAAATTCGGGGGCAACGGGCGCACCAGCGCCCACTGCCCCCGTTGCTTGGGATTTTTCCTTCGAATCCGAAACACAAAGGGACAACGAACTATTTCCCATACCTGGTTACTGCATCATCAAGCCCATCCTTCCCCCGGTGGCGGGAATGGACGCGACGATGGCGGATAATCGGCTTGCCCTCCTACAGGATTCCCACAAGTATTCCGTCTGGTATGGGAATGACAGAGTGACCGTTGAATCAGTCACCGTAAATCCAACGTCCCTATCCTTGGCATTCATGGATAAAGGAACGGCGTTGCTTAATTGGGACAACCTGAAGGCCATCCATTGCGACGAGATTCGGGTATACGCGAATAACAAGGAAAAGATTTTATACCAATGCGGGCTGGTGTCATCCAACCTTGAAAAGGCCGTCGAGGTCGAATGCCCCTCGCAGGAGAATTTCAACAGCCTGGTTTCGGCCCTACTCTATTGGGCCAAGAACATCGCGCCTTCGGGCCTGCCTTACCTTCACCAGGGATTGGTACCCGATGACCTCGGGAAGGTCGGGGCGTTATGGGCCGGAAGCCCGGCGGACAAGGCGGGTATGGAATTAAGCGACGCGCTTTGGGGGGTGGACCGGGACGGCGTCCGCCAACAAAAACCCCTCGATGTGGTGCGCCGGTTGGACGCGCTCAAGCCTGGTAGGCATGGGATTTACGTGATCCGGGACGCGAAGGTGTCACCTAAAACGCCACGGATGAGGCTGGAAATAAACATACCATAAAAAGAAATTTTGAATTTTAAATTGACGGCTTAAGCGAACCATTCTTAGCCACGGATTCAGGGGATTCATTTAGATGGCCGAAGGAAAAAGGCTTTAAATATTGGTGACTATACCTTTATGACACGTCAAGAATTTTATTTACCGCCGATAACGGCCGATTAACGCCGATAACAGCTTACAGCTTAAGGCTTTCCCAACTTATCGGCGTTCATGCCACTTCACTATTGAAAGGATTTCAATTGAAAGTGGTATTGTCCCGCAATCCATTAACTTTTTTATGGAGATGCGGGACATCGGATTTGATCGGCGGTTCCATGACTTTTTGCTTTTACTTGTTGTAAAGGGATACTTAAATTTTAAAGGTGACTACCTTCACGACACGTAAAGAAATTTTTTACCGCAGATAACGGCCGATTAACGCCGATAAAGGCTTAAAGTTTAAGGCTTTCTCAAACTTATCGGCGTCCATGCCACTTCACTATTGAAAGGATTTCTAATGAAAGTGGTATTGTCCCGCAATCCATTAACTCCTTTATGGAGATGCGGGACATCGGATTTGATCGGCGGTTACATGTCTTTTTGCTTTTGCTTGTTGAAAAGGGATACTTACCTTAAATATTTATGTTTATAAATCCCATGAATCCCATGCATGCCAGCCTTCAATAATTCTTTTAATGAGGCTGGTATCGTACCGATTTCTTTAACTGTCTTAATGTGAATCGGCACATCCGTGGCTAAGTTTTATTTTGGACAGGTGTGAAGATTTATATGGAAAAATGGCGCGGAAATCTTTGGGGTCGAAACCTCTGTTGGCCGCTTTTTAATAGTTTTTCAGAGGTTTCAGTATTTATTACTGGTTCCATTTGCGCCTCAGTGAGCATTACACATACAGGGATCCCCTTGCGCTCACGAGCGCATGAATCGGGTGGGCCGCTTGGTTTAAGCTTTCATGAAGGGGCGGGGGTTTTAATAAACAGCAAAAGCAAAAGCGGTTGTCCCCAAACGCCCCGGGGAAGACTTGAACTGTTAGTGCCTTAAAACAGCCAAAAGCGGCCGGAATGAAAACCCAAAGGAAATACCGGTTTTTGTGGTTTTAATCCGGGTTGGGTACTAAGTTAGAGGGAGTTTATTACGGGAAAAGGAAGGCGAAAATGTTTTTAATTATTTTCACTATCCAAAAACAAAAAGTCTGTATAAACACTGATAATATTACCGATATTTGTTTCATTCCTAATAAAGGCGCAATTATTTACACGAATGGAAATCAAGAACCAATTGCAATTTCAGAGGAAGAAGCATCTAAAATATTAAATAAAATCGGGGCTTTGGGTATTCACGAACCGGATCGTAAATATTAAATAAACCCCCCCCCATCACTGGGTAGTAAACGATGCCAAGGACGGAAGGGATTTATAGTTGATTCATCCCCGGGGGAATTAAAAGTTGAATATGCGGACATGGAGGCTGGCCTATGCCTGGGACAGGGTTGACTCATCGCTTTTGTCCGACTCGGCGGTTTTTTTGGGTTATTTGGCTGCTGCTTCTGTATCCCCCCGCGGCCGGAGCCGCGTCCATCACCGATGGTGATCATCAGAAAAATCCGGAAGTTTTCTATAAAGGGGAATACCCCGTATTAGGGCTGACCTTTGGGGATATCCCCCCCTTCCTCAACCTAGTGGGAGGGTATTATTGGAAAGATTATGGTTTCAAGCTGAACGGATTCTCGGCCGGGGGATTGGAAAGCATACAACTCGATCTGTCGAAAAAATTAACCGACACGAAAAATTTCTCCGCCAATTTATCCCTGGTGGGCGGTTATATCAATTTAGGCGGTGCCATCAGCACGATTGTTTCCCTCGGAACGGTGTCCCGGGGTTTGGGGTTTTGTTATGGAGGCGCCGGCATGGATATCAATTGGGGCGGTTTCGCGGTGGAGTTGGATACCGTTGCGATAACCGATCAAATAGTCCCTGCCTTCCAGATTGGTTACATACAAAGATTCAATTAAGGGTACCTCTATAAATTGCTGTTCCCCTTCTCCCTAGAGGGGAGAAGGATGGGATGAGGGTGGAAATAGCGAGGTTTTTTACCCCTCACCCTACCCTCTCCCTCAAGGGGCGAGGGCTTAAATGAATTTTTAGAGGTTCCCTTAAGAAAAAGGCAACCACCGGGTAAACCCGCTCAACCGCTTAAACCGGTGTCAAAAAAACGCCATCTTTGTTGGAATAAAGCCCACCCAAGAACCACTATATAGCAGGAGAAGATGGAAAGCGGATGATTCCCTGATTAAGGGGCTCCATTCATTGGCATGGTTGATGCATTTATTAAGGAATAGATGTCCGCTTGAAGCGGTCTTACCGCCTGGGGTTGAAAGGGGCCAGGCGACCGCACAACGCCTTTGGACGCCGGAAAGCGAGGGGAGTCATGGATGAGAATTGCGAGAAAATCAAAAAGATGCTGGACCTTTACCGGGAGGGAAAATTGACGGATTCGGAAAAGGCCGATGTGGAATACCACTTGCTCTATTGCCCGGAGTGCATATTCCTTTTGACCATAGTGCCGTCATTAAACTAGGACCTTTGAACAACCGGTAAAACAATTGATAAATCCCTGCCCGCCCTGCCCGGCGGGCTTTTTTGTTTTAAGGCACGGTCCCCGAACATAGAGCGTCCATGGAAGAAAATCCGGGGACGGGCTTAACATTTTGAGAAGGGAATTGAAAACTCTTCCGGCGATTTAGACCTGATTCACCCCGATGATGAAAGAAATTGAAATGGGAGTTGGGAATTGACCGCAAGACATCCATATGACAGGTCAGGCCAGGTCGAAAAGCAGTATTTCAGCCGGCTCTTGGGCCGTAAAGGATACGCATCTTTCGCCCGTGAAACCCGCCCCATCCCCCGTGCGCAGCTCCAGCTCATCCAGGCTGATCCGGCCTTTCACCACGTGAAGCCAGGCGTTCCGCCAGGGCTTCAGTTCGTGAATGATGTGATTGCCCTGGCTCAGGAGAGTGGAGTACATTTCGACGTCCTGCTGGAGTTTGAGCGAAGCCTCTTTTCCGCTGGAGGAGGCGATGAGCCTCAGGGCCCCCTTGCGCTCGGCAAGCGTAAAATGCTTTTTCTGGCCGCCCGGCTCCAACACGCCCACGCCGGGGGTGAATTCGCTCCGGAAGACATGCGCGTCGCCGGTTCTTGAGGCGCCTGCCATGGATTGCTCGGCGTCGGCCGGGACGTTGATCCGGTGGAAGCTTCCCTGCCTTAGTAACGAGTTATTTTCCTGCGGGTCGTAATAGATCACCACGCCCTCGTGGATATAGGTCACGACCACCATGTCCTTGGGCGTGCGGAGGATGAACGCCTTGCCGGGCGTTAGGACTTCCTCGTTGAGTATTTTGAGCACGCCGAAGCCGTTTCGCAGGGGATCGGCCTCGTTTTCCCGGTCGAAAGTCATCCGGGTTTTTTGCATCTCGTTTGCGATATGGCGGCGTTCTTTTGACCTTCTTACGGTAATCAATTCCACCCCCAAGGCGCTTGCCTGCCGGTTTGACTAATGAACCGGCAGTAAAGTATTCCTAAAGCACTTTTTAACGGCCGATTCGACGTTGGAAAAAGATTTCAAAATGCTGTCAAATTCCAACATTTTGAATACCTCCGTGACTTCAGGGCTCATTCCCACCAGGACCAAATCCCCTTTTTGATTGCGGATCCCCTTGATTTCACTGATAAAAATACCCCAACCCGCGCTGCTGATGTAGCCCACATCCTTCAGGTCGATCACCAGCTTGGTCTTTTTTTCAACTATGACCGAATGGAACTTTTCCTCGAATTCCGAGGCCGTGGTGGTGTCGATGTATCCCTTGACCGTTAAAAGGGTGATGCCCTTGTCGTGGGGATATTCGGAAATTTTGACCGATAGGTTGTCCATGGTTTCTCCGGTTAATGCGGCGAGTAAGGGCTTTCTCAGTTATTTTTTTCCAGCCGCTGTTTTACCCAGTGGAAGATACCGCTTACGGGGCAGTTCGCGTTGCTTAAGCCTATGCGCACTTTCTTTTCCGACTCGACCCAATCGCTCAATTCGTCACCCGCCTGGGCGTAACGCTTGCGGTTCAACCAGCTGTAATAAGCGGCTTCCTCGATGTTCTTTTTTAAATCTTCCCCGGTCTGGAGGGGGGCTGGATTGGCTGGATTTGTTTTGGCCATGGCAACTTCCTTGATCGTGATTTGAACTCAAGCCGGTTTTGCGGGAAACGGCTAATGATTAAAGAAAGCAAGAAACAAGCCACGAATTGGCAGGCCTTGAACATCATTATTCGGCGTTCCAGGTGATCCGCGCCTTTGGAAGGGAATCAAAATGAGAGCGGGAAGATCATTTTGATCGGCCCTTCGCGGCCGGGGTCCGCGTAAAAATTTCACCGGTGCGGGAAACCGTGGTTTCCCGGGGCTGGAAAAGAATCCGGGATAAAATACCCCCGCGCCCCGCGCGGTACGGAACTTGCTTTAACCGGTGGCAGTCTCAAAAACTCCAAAGAGGTGAAAGCATGGGAATGTCGAAAGAAGCCGTAAAAGACAAGATGAAGGACGCGAAGGTCGTGGTGTTGAACGTCCTGCCGGAGAGTGATTATTCGAAGCTCCATATCAAAGGCTCGGACAACATTCCGATGGGACTCAAGGACGACGATTTCGTCCAGGCGGTCGAGAAGAAGTACGGGAAGGACAAATTCTTTATCACTTATTGCGCCGGCTTATCCTGCAACGCGGGGCCAAACGCGGCCAAAGCCTTGCAGAGAAAGGGTTTCAAGGCTAATGATTTTAAAGGCGGTATCGCGGAATGGTCGAACGCGGGTTATCCCACCGAAGGAACCGAAGCGAAGGCCCCGGTAGTTGCAGTGGCGCCCGCACCGGCGGCGGCTTCCGCGTCGTCGAACTAATTTTTTGCGGACCGCGTTCCCTTGGGGGAAACGCGGGGTTTCTCCATGTAATCCACGCAAAAATGAAATTGGAATGGTAGTTAAGGATATCGGGTTGGATGGATATCACGGCGTCATCACGGAAAGAAGGGTCCGATGTTACTCACAAAAGAAGCGTTATTAAAAAAAATGAAACAAGACCATGTACTGGTTTTGGATGTTCTTCCGGAAGTGGAGTTTCAAAAAATCCATATCCGGGGATCACGCAACCTCCCATTGACCCAGGATTACAGCGCTTTTGTCCAGGAAGCCGATAGGTTGTACGGGAAAAACAGGATTTATATCACCTATTGCTCCGGCCATACCAACGCGGTGGGCGCCAATGCCGCCAAAATCCTCCGGGAACATGGCTTCGCGGCGGAGAATTATCCGGGCGGGGTCGAGGAATGGAATGAGGCGGGATATCCCGTGGATGGTATCCAAACCGGCAAACTAGCCGGGTCTCCCCAATGAACCACCTGGTTTTAGTCCACGATTCGGAGAAACTCAAAATCCAGGAGCCTTGGGGTTCCATGGCGTGGATGGCCAACCAGTCCCTTTCCGGAAGCTCGGTGTCCGTGGGCCGTTTGATCCTCTATCCCGGTTTTTCAGGTTCCCCGCACAGCCATTCCAACGCCGATGAGGTCATTTACCTGTCCAGGGGAAGCGTCCACGTGCAAATCGGCGGTTCGGAGACGCGCCTTCACCCGGGAGACGCGCTGACGATTCCGTTGAAGGTCGTCCATATGATCAAGAACAGCGGGGAAGAAGAAGCCGAAATGACGCTTTCCTATTCGTCCGGCATCAGGAAGTACACGTCCGAATAACATGCCTTCCGCCCTGTTGATTCTTCGTAAAAAAGTGTCTACATATTACAGGATGGAATTTATTTAAATTCCCAGGACCTATCGCGAAGGTTTTAGAAAACACATCCGGCGATTTAGACCGGATCCACCCGGTCAAGATGTGGAAAAGGGATTGTTTTTTTGTCAGCGGGATACAATGGGTTGCTAAAAAAATTAAGGGAGGCGCGGTTATATGAGTAAATTTGAGAAGCATTTATTGAAGTATTCGGAGGAAGCCTACGGCTTATTGCGGATCGTGTCCGGATTTTTATTCTCGTTCCATGGGGCCCAGAAGATTTTGGGTTTGTTGGCCGACCCCAATATGCGGCCTCCGGTGGGGTCCGAAATGTGGATCGGCGGCATCATTGAATTGGTGTGCGGGCTGTTGATCTTGGCGGGTTTTCGAACGACCTTCGCCGCGTTCCTAGCCAGCGGCCAAATGGCGGTGGCTTATTTTCAATTCCATTGGAAGTTCGCGTTCGACAACAATTTTTTCCCGATCGTCAACCACGGCGAGCTGGCGGTGATTTACTGCTTTGTATTTCTCTTGATCGCCACCCAGGGCGGGGGGAAGTGGTCTGTCGACAATTCAAAGCGGAAGCGGCGTTAAGGACAAAGGGGCCGCAAATTACGCGTTAGAATTTGATTAGAATTTCCCGAACCTATTGCGAATGATATATCCCCTGAAAAAAGTTAGAAATTAGTCCCAACTATTTTTTTGATAGTTGGGACAACCACCTATTGGGCTTGCGCCTACCCGTTGGACTTGCGTCCACCCATTGGACTTGCGTCCAAGGGCGATCAAGAGCATCGAAAGCGATAAAGAGCATCGAGGGCGGTAGAAAACATCGAGGCATGCGTCTCGGCTTGTGGCCTCGACGCATGCCGACCCTCAATAAAGCTTATAAGGAGGGAACGGCTTTGCCGTTCCAGGGTGTATAGCACTGATTTTCATAACGGTCTTATTTTTAATCAGCGCAAGAGCTTGTACCCATTGTCTTTCAATGGGCATTACCAAACTCTGCCCCTCACCGTTGGAGCCTTTTTTGGCTCCAACACATTCAAGGCATGCGCCTCAACTTGAGGTTTCGGCGCAGAAGCTGGTGGGTGAAGGGCAGGTAAATAGGCTCATGGCAGGTGCGGTTAGAAGTTGGGAATTGACCACGAAACGTCAAAAGAATTAAAACCATTCCTTCCCAATTTATTGCGTTTTTCAAAGAATCCCTGCCGTTTATCCCAAAGCGTTAAAATAAAGGCAATTCAAAGACAATGGATGGTGAGCTTGCCCTGTGTGAAACGAAGGAAGTCCAACCCGGGAAGCCATTTAAAGAGTTGGCTTTAAAAAACATGGTTATAATAAAAGTCGTTGATGGAAGCTTTTATATAGGGGGACGGTGTGAATTCTTTCAAAAAATTGAACCTTTTCCTTTTTATTTTCACCTTTATCGGCCCGCTGACCGTTTTGTTTCTTGGCCTGATGGGAATATTAAGTTGGACGTTGGCGATGATTCTTTTTACCGCCATTGTTCTGACTGTTTCGATTTACGCTTCCAATATCAAATGTTCCCATTGCGGGTTTCGCTTTTCCCGATTTGTGATGCAACCCTGGTGGTGTCTGGTGCTTTGGCATAAGAACTCGAAATGCTGGAAGTGCGATAAAGAATTTTGACCATAATGGTTATTTCCCCGCCGCTCAAAATTTGATCGCCAGATCATCCGCTGGAGGCATAAATGAAATTCCAAGATTACATTGTCCGTGACCCTAATATTCTCAACGGGGTTCCGGTGATCAAGGGAACCCAAGTCGCCTTGAACGTTGTTCTTGAACACTTGTCATTGGGCGATACCCTGGAAAACATCGTCAGCTCTTATCCGGGATTAACCCCCGAAGCGGTCAGGGCTGTCATCGCTTACGCGGCGTCCCTGGCCAAAATGGACCTGGACCGGTCGACCCCAGACAAGGGGGAGTTCTTTTCGATCGACGTCGTCAATATTTATATCCGCCAGGGACTTTATCCCCAGGCCACCAATATCATCCGCTATATGCTCCGGAAAGATCCCAAAAACCCGAAGTTGAAGAAAAAATTGGAACAGTTGAAAAAGTTGATGAAGCGGAAGGGTTAATTCGTATCTTTTTGGAAGGCATTAATCAAAAGAATTTCTTAGCCACATGCCAATCTTCCATGAAGCTTATAAAGTGATTGGTATCGTACCGATCTCCAATAATTTTTATGGATGATCGGCACAGATGCAGGGGATACATTTAGATTAGGCAAAGAAAAAGAGCTTGTAACCTCTGGAAAATTGGGAGCTGGTAAACGGGGAAATTGGCTTAAAAATCCTTTGAATTCCATGGTTTTTTAAATAATAAAATTTATGGATTAAATCAGCTTTTAACCGTCTAGAGGGTAGAAGATGTGATCAATACCCTTTAGCCCTATGACGCATTTTCGGATAGTAGGTCGGTTTCCGAGGCGCGTATGAATCGAATGCCGGTTCTTCATGGAACAGCTCTTTTGGTTTTAGGGTTTATTTTCTTCGTGGCTGGATGTTCCCAAAAGTTTAATGTGCCTTCCTCGCCTTTGCCACCCGCCCTAAATACCCCAACTGCCACTTTGACGAATACCTCTACGACGACAGTATTAGTTTCCACAAATACTTTTACTTCTACTGCGACCAATACGCCCACCTTTACAATGACGCCAACTTCAATCATTCCCACGAATACTTTCACGAATTCGCCGACAATCACACAAACACAGACTTTCACATCTACTGGGACTTTGACAAACACCCCGACTTGGACATTATCACCTACAACAACAGTAACACCCTCACCTACTCTTACCTACACATCTACAAATACCCTGACTATTACCAATACCCCGACGATTACAAGCACTCCCACAATTACCAATAGTCCCACTCCCTGGCCAACGGGGGTTCCCACCTGGACGTTAACGCCCACGTTTACTGCGACGAACACGGCTACTGCCATTACGATTTACACCACCGGTCTATACAATATTGATTGTTGGAATATCTCGTGGGGTACGGTGACCATCATGGGGGCGGTGACTATCATTACTAATTGTTTTTCCCTAAACGCTGGTGCCACAATTCTGGGCCTTGCTGAAGCTTATCCACCGGGCATGTCTCCATGTCAATTTTCAATTGGTAATTGGATTAACGGCGGTGGTGGGCATGGGGGCGCTGGAGGGGCTGCCGGTGACCCGAATTGCGATGTGTGCCCAGGGGAAGCCGCATTCGATGATCCGATACATCCTACTTCAACAGGTGGCAACGGCGGAAACGCTGATTGCCTGGGGGGTTCTCAACTATATTCCGTAGGTGGCGGGCTTCTCGATATTATCGTTTATAACTCTGTCAGCGGAACATTGGGCGCTGCCACTATTAATGGAACTATCAATATGAATGGGAATGACGGTTGTTGGGGATGTGGTTGCTCCTCTGAATCTGGAGGAGGGGGTGCGGGTGGAGCCATTATAATTGAAGCCAATGAAATTGACGGGGGGGGAACAATGACCGCAAACGGAGGAAATGGTGGAACGTCCTCGGGTTCTGGCGGGGGCGGGGGAGGAATCATTTCCCTGATTAGGAATATATCTACTTTCTCCGGAACCTTTTCGGTTGGTGGCGGAAATGGTTCAGTTTCATATTGCACACATCCGATCGTATTCAACGGTTCACCAGGCATAGTGTCTTTCACATCGGCGCCTGTTACAGGATATTAATTCCTTTTCCCTCAAATTTTTGCGCCAAACCACCGGCAGGGAACCACGAACCAGGTTCGGATATGTGCCCGAAATCCCAATGCGAGTGCCAGCAAGAGCCAGAACCCTAAAGTAATCCACGAGCAGACATACAGAAGCACCGGCCTGTATTCCATCCGAATCTGGTGGTTTCCTGGCTGTTCCAGCGCCACCGCGCGGAAAACCCCGTCGGCCCGAAGAATGGGTTTTTCCACTCCATCCACCCAGGCGTGCCAACCCGGATAATAGGAATCGGAAAGGAATAGAAATCCTGGCTGGTCCATTTTGCAATTCATTACGGCACTACAATTCCCGTAATGGGTAATGGCAGCCTCCCCAAGATAGCCATTCTTCCAAGAGGCATTTCCCATCGGCACCTTTTCCAACAGCACCTCACCCCGGATATCAACATTTCCGGCTTGGATGGCCCCCAATGCTTCGGAAGGGCCCGTGACCAAGGCATACCCCCCCACCACGAAGGCCCGGGGAAGTACCTGGGTATTCACGATCGTCCCGTCCGATAGGGGTTTCCAGCGGCCGTTCGGGTGGTTGAAGTAACTGGGACTGTACAGGTACTTCAGGCCGACAAGGTCGGAAAGGGGGGTGTTCCAATCCGTGCGGAGGGCCTGCAGGCAGTCGTAGGCTTCCTTGATGAGGATGGTGTAAGTGAACTCGCTGAGGGGTTGGTTTACCCGGGCGTCCATCTCGAAGTCGGCCAGATAGCCGGATTGGGCCCTGAAGGAAGTCTTGTCCTTTTTAATCGTATCCCAGGCCTCCCCCGGAAACATGGGAAGGCCTCTCAGGTAAAAATCCCCCTCTTTGGTTATCACGAAGCCTTTGCCGTAATGCCAGAGGTCGACGGCGCTTGCAACCACCAGGAGGGCGGGCAGGGCGGCCGCCAGGACTCGCACCAGTTTTTTTCTCTTGAAGGCCCAACTTTCCAGAAGCCGGTTCCATATGGTTCTCAGACCCTCCAGGGTGAGCCCCGCCGCGCAAGAGAGGCAAAAAAGGGTCAACAGCATGACGCGGGCCATGGCCCGGTTATGCGAGAAAGCAGGGAAGAAATCGTAGAAAAACCGGAAAACCCAATGGGAGAGGCTTGTCGAATCCCCCATGGCCAGCACCGTGAAAAGCAGGGCCAGGGCCCAGAACCAGCCGAGGAGGGGCTTTCGCCTCACCAGCGCCAAACCCGCGACCGCCAGGAAAAGGGGGATCAACCCGATATAGGTCGCCATCTCGTGGTAGCCCCAGTGCCCGGTGACGACGTAGCTGTTATCCAATGGCGAGCCCATGAAAAAGGGGTTGAGGAAGTAGCGAAGGTTTCCGGGGTTTGTATAGTCCGTCATGATGTCCTTGTAGGTCCAATCCCAGCGGTTGCTGAGCATGGCAAACCGCCATGAGGGAAGCCATTGGCAGAGGCTTAAAAGCGCCGCCACGATCAGCGGAAGGCCGCAGCCCAGGAGAAACTGTCCGAACCGGATTTCCTTCCTGACCCAAAGGAAGAATAGAAATAAAACCATCATCAGGATGGAGTAATAGGTCATCTGGGGGTGGCCTTCCAGGACCTGCAGGGCCATCAGGATTCCCGCAGCCGCCAGCCGGGAGGCCTTGAAGTCCCCGGTGAAGCGCTTCAGGAGGAACAACACCAGAGGGAACCAGGAGGCGGCCCAGACGAAATTCACCGCCCCGGAATAAGTGTGGGCCATGAAAAAGCTGGAAAAGGCGAAGGCCAACCCTCCAAGGAATGAACCCCAGGACCCGCCGCCGAGGGCCCGGATGAAAAGGCATGTCCCGAACGCCGCGAGGAACAAGTGCGCGAAACTCACCCAGGTCAGGGCCCAGCCGAGGGGGAGAACGAAACAAAGGAGAGAAAAGGGTGAAAAGACCGAATAGTTCATCATTTCCGGCAGGGGCTGGCCCAGGCTGGCAAAGGGCTCCCAAAAGGCGGGGTCCCCGGCCTTAAGGCATTCGACCCAGTAATGACGCATGGGATAAACCAAAGTCATGTCCCCGGTGCCCCAAACTAACCGGGGATTTGAGAGAGGCTCCCAAAGGAGGACCGTAAGATAGGCAACGTATAGGACCGCCGCGAGGAAGGCGGCCCGGTCCCACACTTGAACCGGCTTGTTTCCGGGTTTGGACTTGGATGGGGAAGTCATGGGGTGGTCCGGAATAGTAAGACTACCGCCGGGATCGGCAACGGTTTTCGAAGGGTCGGGCCCGAATTACTTGGAGGCGTTATCTGGTTCGCCCGTGTCACCGACAGCCTTTCCATTTTCGTCCAGCATTTTTTCAAGTTGGAGAAGTTGGTCATCCGTCAGGTCCTGCCGTCCGTTTTGTTTCATGAATTCGTATTGTTGTTTCCGGGTATTCTTGATCCCCTCCCTCAGGTTTCCAGATTCCGTTTGGGTGATCCTGCCCGCTTTCATCGCTTCCGTGATTTTCTGCCACTGACTACTTATCCGGCGGGCGATCTTGTAAAGGTTGGGGCGGGTGGAGGGAATGCCGATTAATTTCCCCGCTTTTCCGGAATGCTTTGCCGGGGCAATCACTTTTTTCGCTGGTGGGGTTGGAACCGGGGTGGGATCGGCTCCCGCCGGGCCCACGGTGAAAAGCAGGATTATTCCGAGGAATGCCAGGACTGAAGTTTTCATTTGCCCCTCCCGCGCAAAATTGTGGAAACCAGTATGGCATATCACCTGGCCCGGCGGGGTTCAAGGGGAAAAGAACGGGTAGCACGGGTTGGCTGATATAATGGAGTGAAATTTTAATTCTAAAAGGCGTTAAGCAAAACCAAGTCTTTTGCCACGGATTCAGGGGATGCACTCGGATAGTCCACAAAAAAGGCTTAAATATTTATGTTTATAAATCCCATGAATCCCATGCATGCCAGCCTTCAATAATTCTTTTAATGAGGCTGGTATCGTACCGATTTCTTTAACTGTCTTAATGTGAATCGGCACATCCGTGGCTAAGTTTTATTTTGGGCAGGTGTGATGCATTATTTAAACTGGGGTTGTGTTGCCTCCGATGACATATTGAAACTTTATAAAGGGATAACTTGGAAAATACTTTCGAAAATCTAAAGCCCATCTCACAGGCGAACCGGCGCCTTTTCTGGAGCTTGGGGTTGCTCGCGGTTTTCCTGGCCTTCCTGGCGTATCTCCCATCTTTAGACAACGGTTTCGTCAACTGGGATGATCCGGACAACATCCAAAACAACCTTCATATCCGTTCACTGGACGCCTCCTCCTTGGGCTGGATGCTCACCTCCTTTTTCCAGGGTTTTTGGTTTCCGCTATCCCTCTTTTCCCTCGCCCTGGATTACGGCATAGGAGGATTGAACCCCGGGATTTACCATCTCCACAGCCTTCTTTTGCATTGCTTGAACACCTTCCTTTTTTTCCTTTTTTGCTCGCGGGTTTTGGAATGGGCTCGAAACGCAACGGGCCTGAAGGGCGGGGAAGAAGCGACCGCCTGGGTGGTGAAGGCCTCCTTCCTGGCCGCCCTCCTTTTCGGGCTTCATCCGGCGCACGTGGAAACGGTGTGCTGGGCCGCGGACCGGAAGGATGTCCTCTGCGGCCTTTTCTACCTCGCGGCCCTGGTGGTTTACCTGGGTTACGCTTCCTCCGGCGCAAAGTGGAAACTTTACGCCTGCCTGTGCCTATTCCTGTTCGCCCTCATGTCCAAGCCCATGGCCGTCACCCTTCCCCTGGTTTTCCTCCTCCTGGACGCCTGGCCCCTCAAGAGAATTGGAACCCGGGTGATCCTGGAGAAAATCCCGTTTTTCATCCTGGCGGCGTTAACGGGTTGGATGGCCTTTTTAGCCGAATCCCGGCTGGGCGCGATGCCGTCCGAACAGGAATTGCCTGTGATCAACCGTGTCCTTAATTCCCTGCATTCCGTTTTTTTCCACCTTTGGAAAATGCTTGCGCCTTTGGATTTATCGGCCCTTTACCCCTTGACCCTGAAAACCGATGTTGTTTCATGGAAAAACCTGGTCTTGTTTTTACTGTTCCTGGGGGTTTCCTGGGTTTGTTTTTATTACCGGAGGAAATGGCCTTTCTTGGCGCTAGTTTGGCTTTCTTACCTGACCACCCTGGCGCCGGTCTCGGGCCTGCTTCAAGTCGGGGGCCTGGCCGCCGGGGACCGCTATACCTATTTATCCTGCCTGGGCCCATTCCTGCTCCTGGCTTCTGGAATGGCGGCTCTCCTTTCAAACCGAAAATTTTTGGCGGCGTTTTTTATCCCGGCCCTGGCGCTTCTACTGGGCGGGGGAACCATCCGGCAGGCTGGGACTTGGAAGGATTCCATTGCCCTTTGGGAAAATGCGCTGAAAGTGTATTCCGGCAGTTCCGGCGCGGCCTACTCCAACCTCGCCCTCGCCTATGAAGGGGCCGGCCGGGTGGAGGAGGCCCTCCAGGCAATCGACCACGCCCTCTGGCTCAACCCCCGGTCCGCCCTTTTCCATGAGCAGAAGGGGGCTTTGTTGTTCCATAAGGGCATGGCCGGCGATGCCATCCGGGAATTCAAGGCTTCCATCGCATTGAACCCCAACCAGGCCTCGGCCCACCGGAACCTTGGGCATGTGTATATGAAGTTGGGGAAGCCGGAGGACGCGGAAAAAGAGTACGAGGTTGCCATCCGGCTTGACCCGGGCCTGGCCGATGTCCAGGACTCACTCGGCGCCATTTACCTGGGCCGGGGACGGGTGGACCTGGCGCTCCCCGCTTTCATCCAAGCGCAGGCCTTGGAACCGGCGAACATGAAATACCTCCTGGACCTGGCTTACGTCTACCAGCAATTGAAAAAATTCGACGAGGCCATTGAGCTGTTCAAGCGCGGGATCGAGTTGAACCCCCGGGAAGGGGTTTATTATTTGGACCTGGGAATCGCCTATTACCTGAAGGGGAGCTACCCGGAAGCCGCGGAACATTTGAAAAAAGCCACGGAATTACAGCCCCGCAACCCGGACATTCTCAAGAAACTGGCGCTGGCCTATGCCAGGTCGGGACAGAAAGACCTGGCGGAGGAAACCATGAGGAAAGCCGTGACGCTGGAAGCCGCAAAGCCGTAAGTATTGACTTGGATGGGAGGCCGGGAGGTTATGGATTTGGGATGGGGTTGGTATTTATATTTTCAAAGGAGACGAAAATGCTATTCACTCCGTTTACGTTAAGGGATGTCACCTTCCGGAACCGCATCGCGGTTTCGCCCATGTGCCAGTATTCCTACGAGGATGGTTTCTCGAACGATTGGCAGGTGGTCCACCTGGGAAGCCGGGCCGCCGGCGGAGCCGCGCTGGTCATCGCCGAAGCCACGGCCGTGGAGGCGAGAGGCCGCATCAGCCCCGGGGATGCGGGCATCTGGAAGGACGAACACGTCGAACCCCTGGCCCGGGTCACCCGCTTCGTGTCCTCGCAGGGGGCGGTGCCGGGCATCCAACTGGCCCACGCGGGCCGGAAAGCGTCCACGGGCGTTCCCTGGATCACGGAAAAGCCTTTGGCCGAAACCGGGGGCGGATGGAAGACCGTGGGCCCCAGCGCCATCCCCTTTGACGAAGGTTTTCCCGTGCCGGAGGTTTTAACCAAGGAAGGCATCGCCCAAATCGTCCAGGCTTTCGGCAGGGCGGCCCAACGCGCCCTGGCCGCCGGCTTCCAAGCCGTCGAGATTCACGCGGCCCATGGCTACCTGATCAGCGAATTTCTTTCCCCCTTTTCCAACCATCGGACCGACGAGTACGGCGGATCGTTTGAAAACCGCACGCGTATTCTTTTTGAAACCGTGAGGAACGTCCGGAAGGTTTGGCCAGAAAAATACCCTCTTATCACCCGAATTTCCGCGACGGAGTGGAAGGAAGGGGGGTGGACGGTCGAGGATTCGGTGGAACTGGCCAAGCGCCTGAAGCCGGAAGGCGTGGACTTGATCGACTGCTCCAGCGGGGGCAATGTTCCGGGAGTCAAAATTAATGCCGGCCCGGGCTACCAGACACCCCTGGCTGAGCGAATCCGCCGCGAAGCGCAAATCCCGACCTCGGCCGTGGGGTTCATCACCTCGGCCCAACAAGCAGACCACATTTTGAGGACGGGCCAGGCGGACATGGTTCTCCTGGGGCGCCAGATGTTGCGGGACCCCTACTGGCCCCTGCATGCGGCTGCGGAGATGAAGGCGCAAATCCAATGGCCGAAACAGTACATGAGAGTGAGCGCGTAAGACTGGCTATCCTGGGAAAAAATTATTAATGGGATCTTCTTCTTCACGACGGGCAGGGCCGGCAAGGGCGTACTCAGGAAATACCGCTGCGCACTGTTTCAATGGCAAGACGCCCGCGGCCATGGATGCCACTTTAAACCGTTCCCTTAAAACCCTATAATTTTCTCTTTCGCTCAAGGAAAGACAGAAAAACCATGATCAGCCCAGGGAAACCCAAAAAACGAAAATTCTCCAAGTTCGGCGGCATTAATTTGAGCCGCAGGACCCAGGATACCCACCTGGCCGGGTCCGAGGTCCTGATCACTCCCAAGAAGGTCCGGGCCACTTTGCCCGGCACCCGCCAGGCCTATGAGACCGTCCTGAGGACCCGCAAGGAAGTAGCGGACATCCTCGACCGCAGGGACCGGCGCCTTTTCGTGATCGTGGGACCCTGCTCCATCCACGATCTCCGGGCGGCCTACGAATACGCCACGAAATTAAAGCGCCTGGCGAGCCTGGTGCGTTCCACCATGGTGTTGATCATGCGGGTTTATTTCGAAAAACCCCGCACCACCGTGGGTTGGAAGGGCCTTATCAACGACCCGGACATGGACGATTCCTTCCATATCGAGAAAGGAATCCTCCTGGCCCGGCGTCTCCTGCTGAAATTCGGGGATATGGGCCTTCCGGTTGCCACCGAGGCCCTGGACCCCATCATCCCCCAGTACCTGGCCGACCTGATCAGCTGGTCCGCCATCGGGGCGCGCACGACCGAATCCCAGACCCACCGGGAAATGGCCAGCGGCCTTTCCATGGCGGTTGGATTCAAGAACGCCACGGACGGGAGCATCCAGGTCGCCCTGAACGGGATCAAGGCGGCCCGGACTTCACACCATTTCCTGGGCATCAACACGGACGGCCAGACCGCCGTATTCCGGACCACCGGGAACCCCTACGCGCACATCGTCCTTCGGGGCGGGGCCAAGCCCAACTACGGCCCTGCTTCCATCGCCGCCTGCGAAAAGGCCCTCAAACGGGCGGGCCTGCCCCTCAATATCGTGGTGGATTGCAGCCACGGGAACTCCTGCAAGGACTACAAGCTCCAGCCCATTGCCTTCGACCGGGTCCTCCGGCAGATCGAGAAAGGGAACAACTCGGCCGTGGGTTTCATGATCGAGAGCAATCTCCACGAGGGAAACCAGTCCCTGAACATGGACAGGGCCAAGCTAAGATACGGGGTTTCGATCACCGACCCCTGCATCAACTGGGTCACGACCGAGGAAATGCTATTGTCGGCCCACAAGCGGCTGAGGAAGCTGTGGAACCGCTGATTTTAAGGTTGGACTGATTTAAGACGCCGGTTAAGGCTGTTTTTTAGGCACCGGTTTAGGCCGGGCTTCTCGTAACACATATCAGTCAGTAATTAATTTTCCGGGGGAAAAAATGTTTTCTTTCCCGTTCGCCAGGATCACAACCTGGTGGTTCATTGACAGTTATTTCCGCCCCGAAACCCCCGGCATCGAGAACATCCCCACGACCGGCCCCTGCATCATCGCCTCCAACCACGCCAGCAACCTCGACCCTTACATGCTCGGATACACCATCAAGGAGAGGGAAGTGTATTTCCTGGCCAAGGAGGAACTTTTCCGCAATCCGGTCTTCGGCTGGATTATCCGCATGAACAACGCCTTCCCCGTGAAGAGGGGCCAGAAGGACCTGGAAGCCATCAAGAAATTCCACGACTTCATCCAGTCCGGGAAACCCCTGGTGGTTTTCGTGGAGGGGACCCGCACCCACGACGGCGGCCTCCAGCCGGCCAAGAAGGGCGCGGGACGGCTGATTTACGACGCGAAAGCGCCTGTCATCCCGACTTATATAGAGGGGACCTACCGGTCCATGCCGCGGGGCAGTTTATTCCCGAAACCGGTAAAAATTTTCGTCCACTTCGGGCCGCCGATCCCCCTGGAGGATCTCTTGGCCGAACCGCCGGATAAACCGACTTATATCAAGATCGCGGACCGGGTCATGGAGCACATCGCCAAGCTGAAACCAAAAACCGTCTGATCCGCGCCGGCAATTTAAAATCGTTTTGAAGATTTTAATTCATGAAACCCTTTTCTTGAGCAACGCATCGCCATTCCCACGGGGAAACAAATCCATCCTTAAAATCCCCCGTGAACCAGACCAAACCCCCTCCAAAACGCCTTTTACCCTGAAAACCGAAAAAGCGTTTTAAAGCTCTTTTGATGCCTGAAAAGGTTCCACCTAACTTTCCCCCTGGTGTAGAATATTCGCTAAATTTCATCCCCAACGCGGGGCCAAGAACGTGAGGAAAACCATGACTGAATCACCCATCCAAGAAATGACAATGGAAGAACTTTTAAGCTCGGAACACCGGGTCGCCCGGGGCCAGGTCGTCACGGGCCAAATCGTGAAGATCGGGGACGAGGACATCGTCGTGGACATCGGCTATAAGACGGAGGGGGTCATCCCCCGCGACGAGTTCCTGGACGTGGCCGGCGAGCTCACCGTCAAGCAGGGCGACAAGGTCGAGGTTTCCGTGGAGCGCATGTCCGATTCCAACGGCCGCATGCGCCTTTCCAAGCGCAACGTGGACCGCAGCCGGATTTGGCAGAACCTGGAGGAAATCAGCCACTCCGGGGGAGTCATCAAGGGCCGGGTGGTCAAGAAGGTGAACGGCGGCTGGCGCGTGGATATCGGCACCGTGGAGGCTTTCCTCCCGGCAAGCCAGGTCACCCTTCAAAAGGGGCCCGAGGATGAGGACCATCTGGAAAAGATCTATGAGTTCAAGATCATCAAGCTGGACCGGGCCCGCACCAATGTGGTGCTTTCCCGCCGGCCGGTTCTGGAAATGGCCCGGGATGAGAACCGCCTTAAGCGTATTTCCGAGATCAACCCCGGGGACATCCTGGAAGGCAATGTGAAAAACCTGGTCAGCTACGGCGCTTTCGTGGATTTGAACGGCGTGGACGGCCTCCTGCACATCGGGGACATGGATTGGGGCCGGGTCAACAAGGCCGAGGACTTCGTGAAGCCCAACACCACGGTCAAGGTCATGGTCCTGCAGGTGGATAAGGAAAAAGGCAAAATTTCCCTGGGTTTAAAACAGATGACCCCGGACCCCTGGACCGACGCCGAGAAGAAATACCGGGTGGATCAGATCGTGGAAGTGGAAGTGACTCATATAGTGGATTACGGCGTCTTCCTGAAGACGCCGGACAACCTGGAGGGTTTCTGCCACATGACCGAACTCATCTGGTCGAAAAAGCCCAAGAAACCCTCGGAGCTTATCAAACTGGGGGAAAAGCGGCAGGCGCAGATCATCGAAATCGATTTCGAAAAGCGAAAGATCAACTTCAGCTTCAAACGCCTGGAAAAGAGCCCCTGGGAGAATGTCTCATCCCATTATCCCATCGGGTCCAACGTCCAGGCCACCGTGACCAACGTCGCCGAATTCGGGGTGTTCCTTGAAATCGGCGAGGGCCTGGAAGGCCTTCTGCACCAGTCGGACATCACGTGGGACAAGCGGGTCAAGAACCCCCAGAAGGAATACAAGGCCGGGCAGGTCCTGACGGTCAAGGTGCTGGCCATTGACACCGAGAAAAAGCGCATTTCCCTGGGCTTGAAACAGGTGGAGGGGGATCCCTGGGACAAAGTGGAGGAAAAATACAAGCCCGGGCAGGTCCTGACCGGTAAAATCGCCCGAGTGGTGGAATTCGGCGCTTTCCTCGAGCTTGAAAAGAACATCGAGGGCTTGATCCATAAGACCGAGATCTCCAGTCCGCCTCCCAAGAAGACCGAGGACGCCCTGAAACCGGGGGACGAGGTGACCTTTAAGGTCGTCTCGGTGGACCCGGGCAAGCGCCGCATCGGCTTGAGCATCAAGGCCATGACCAAATCGGCCGGCCAAAAGGAAGGCGAGGGACCGAGCGAGGAGCACGTGATTCACCGCAAGACCAGCACGTTCCAGAAGATGTTGAAAAAATTCCTGAAAAAGATTAAGACGGAAGACGATGACGACGGGGACGATTATTAATCTCAAGGTTTATTTTGGCTGATTCGGGTAGAACGCGGAGAAAAACAGGCTATTTTGCCGCCGCCCCTTTTTAAGGATCCCTGATGTTGCATAGGGCATTCCTTAAAAAAATTGCGTTGAAAATTGGAATCTTGGCGGTGAATCATTACACAATTTTTAGTTCCTGGCATTTGCTGGAATTCCCACGAAAAGCACCCACCGTTCCATGACCATTAAACGAAGTGAAAATTTAAAGAGACTTCTTAATCACCGTATTTTTCCAGGGATTTTCAGCGTTTTTACAGGGAAACTTTCCGGTTTTGCCGCGGTTTTCAAGATTTTTCTCCCATTTTTGCTTTTAACGGCACCCGGCCTCCTGACTGCCGCCGGCATCGAGCCCCCCTTGCCGGTGGAGGAGGGAAGGGCCCTCCTGAAGGCCCGGGCTTACCACCTGGCCATGGAGCGCTTCCTGCTGGTGGAGGAAAAGAGCGAGAGTTCCCTGGAAAGGGCCCTGGCCCTGAGGTTCATCGGGGAGACCGAGTTCCGCGAGAAGGATTACGCCGCCGCTTACCAGGCCTACCAGCAGTCCCTCCGGATGAATCCTCTCTTTACCGGCGCGCTGGCGCTGGAGTTTAAGTCCGCCGTCGCGCTGGTTTACCTCAAGAACTATCCCACCGCGGTCTCGAAATTCCGGGAATTGGAAAAGAAAGCCTACGAACCCAACTCCCTCTCGGACCTTTATTTCTGGGAGGCGGAATGCCATTTCCAGATGGAGAAATACGACCAGGCCGGGGAGAAATACGGGAAGATCCTGAAAGACAACCCCGGTTACCAGTACAGAGACCTCGTGCGCTATCTGCAGTCCTGGTGCTTTTTCCAGCAAAAGGATTACGAGAAGGCCCTGGAGGGTTTCTCCAAGACCCTGGATTCGACCGGCGACAAGTCTTTGAAAAAACTGGCTTTGTTCCAGGCCGGGGAAACCCAATTCCGGATGGGCCGCTATTCGGACGCGGAGGGGACTTACCAGGAATTCCTGAAGAAATACCCGAGCGATTTCCTCACCGTGGCCGCCCTTTACGGATTGGGCTGGGTTTTCGGCAAGGAGGAGGATCACGAGCAGGCCGCCAGGAATTTTGAGAAGATCCTTTCGGACTACCCGGACCACCCCCTGGCACCCTGGGCCGCCGTGAGGGCCGGCACCGAGGAAAAAGCCCTGGATCTCCCTGATAAAGCCCGAAAGGATTACAACTGGGGTTTGGACGCCTCGCCGGACCAGCCCCCGGCCGACTTGTTGGAATATGGGCTGGGTTGGCTGGATTATACCGACCAGAAATTCTCCGACGCCGGGAAGCATTTTTCCGCGGTTTGCCATTTCCTCCAGGAGAGCGCCCTCAAGTGGGACGCGGCTTACCTGGAGGCGGGATGCCTGTACCAGGACGGCAAGTACGACGAGGCCCGGGCCGATTACGAGAAACTGCGAAACCAGGCCCCCCCGGAGCTGGCCTCGGACGCGGCTTATTGGGCCGGGTGGTGCGATTACGCCAATGGAAAATTCGACCAGGCTTTCGCGGAGTTCCAGAGGCTTTCCGAAAAGGCCGCAGGGGACCTCAAGGCCAGGACGCTCTGGGCCGCGGCTGAAACGGCCTACCAACTCCAGAAATACCAGGAAGCCACCAAGCTGTACGAGGAAGCCCTGGAAAGCCATCCCTCGGAGACGGTCGCCCAGCAGTGCTACTCGGGTGTGGGTTGGAGCTTATTCCAGCAGGAAAGTTTCGAGGACTCCCTGGCGCAATTCAAGAAAGCAGCCCAAAAAAACCCGGATTCTCCCCTGGCCTTGGAGGCCCAATTGCGGTGCGGGGATTGCTATTACAACCTGCATGATTACGAGAAGGCCCGGGAGTCTTACCAGAAGATACTGGACGGCAAGGCCGGCCCCCCCTACTCTCTGGATGCGGGGGAGCAACTGGGATGGTGCGATTACCGGCAGGAAAAGTACCCCCAGGCCATCTACGAATGGGCCCTGCTCATGAAAAAGAACGGCACCGAGGACCGGCAAGCCCGCCTTACCTATTGGACGGCCTGGGCCTACTTCCGGGAAAAAAGGTTCCAGGATGCCCAGGAGGAATTCAAGAAAGTCGAAGCGGATTTCCCCAAGGACCCCCTCGCTCCCGAGGCACACCTTCGAAGCGCGGACTGCCTTTTCAACCTCAAGAAGTTCCAAGAGGCCAAGGCGGCCTACAAGAGTTTCCTCACAGCCTATCCGGACCATTCGCTTCTTCCCGACGCCCTCTATGGCCTGCAGTGGTCCTCGGAGAAGTTGGGGGAGAAGGAGGAGGTCAACGCCGTGGCGGGCGAATTCCTGGAAAAGTTCCCCGCCAGCCGTTACGCCCCCGATGTCCAGTACCGGCTGGCGGACAGCCTGTTCCATGACCAGAAATTCCCCCAGGCTGTCGACGCCTTCCGGACCCTGCTGAAAAAATACCCGGACAGTTCGGAGGCGCCACGGGCCCTCTTTTGGCTGGGAGAGGCCCTGGTCAAGAACGACCAGAGCGCGGAAGCCTTCCCGGTCTTCCAGGAACTCCTAAAGAAGTACCCGGAGGATCCCCTGGCCCTGGAGGCCCAATTCAGCCTGGGCTCCCTTTACTTCGAGTCCAAGAACTACTCCAAGGCCCTGGAATCCTACACCCGCATTTTCCAGAATTACCCGGACCACCGCCTCGCCCCCCATTCGCTTTTTAACAGCGCGGTGTGCGAAAACAAGATCGGACATCCGGACAGGGCCCTCCAGGATTTCAAAAAACTCATGACGGATTATCCGCTGGATCCCCTGGCCCAGGAAGCCGGCTTGAACGGGGGCATCCTGCTGGAAAACCTGGGGAAGAAGGACGAGGCTCTCAAGGCCTACGAGCTTTGCATGAAGTCGCCCGACGAGAAGCTCGCCGTGGAGGCCACCTACTACCATGCCGGGATTTTAAAGAGCCAGAAAAAATACGCGGACGCGGTCCAGGAGTTCAACAAGATCACCCTGCAATACCGCAAGGAGAGCCAATGGGTTCTGGTATCCTTCGCGGCCATGGCCGAGTGCTATGAGCAGATGAAGGAGTATGACAAGGCGGCGTCCACCTACCGGCGCATCCTGAAATACACCAAGGTCAAGCAGTACACTACCGCGACCCTGAAACGCTTGAAGGCCCTGGAACCCTACCTGAAAAAGAAACCCAAGAAGGCGGTGAAACACAGAGCCCCCGTGGCGGAGGAAACCCAATGAAATATCTCCGCCCGGTATTTATTACGGCTTTCCTGATCCTCGGCCTGTTCCTGGCACAAAGACCCGCCGTGCTGGCCCAGGAGGCCGGTTCTCTTATGGAACCGGCACCACCAAAAAGTGGGCCTTGGCTTGAAGCCTCGGCCCAGGAGGCCGAGGCGCCCGCCACTCCCGAATCGGAAACCATTCCCTCGGAACCCGCTTTTATTTCCCAGCCTGTAACCGCGCCCGCGGAGGCAGTATCGGGAAACCAGGCCCCCGGTCCCGGCCAGAAACCCTCCCAGGGGGAGGGCGAAAAGGCCCCGGCCCAAAGCCGTCCCACGGCGGTCCCCGAGTTCGCCCTGCCAGAAGTGGTCATTACCGGGGAGAACGAGCTGACCATCGGTGCCAACCGCCTGGACCGGAAAGAAAACGACGTGACCCTGGGGACCCGCGACTTGACCAGGTTCGAGCGCACTTTTAACGACCTGCCCGGGTTGAACAAGACCCTGACGGCCCTTTCCACCGAGGAAGCGGGGCCTTCCAAGAACACGGCCTTGGTCCTGCATTTAGGGGGAGGGGTTCCGGACACTTACGGGGGATGGGGACTGCTCGGCCAGGAATTCAAGGGCTTGCAGTACCTGCTTTCCGGTTATTACTCCAACTGGGGGGGCCAGGCTGCCGGAGCGGGCTTGGACGGAGATAAAAGGACCGGCGGGGAACTGGATGTCCAGATTTCCCCCCGGAGTTCGCCCGCTTTCAAACTCACCGCGGGTTACGACCAGGCCGACGCCGAACTGCCCTACCAGAAGTCCATCCGGGAGCTGCATGAGGGTTGGAATTTCGCGGGAAGCGCCGATTGGAAACTGACCAGCCTGTTCATGGGGCAAGTCAAAATAACCTACCAAGACACGACTTTGAATTATTGGGACCTCCTACCCCAAACCAACGACACCGGGGAACTGGAGAGTGTTTTCAAGATGACCGCGGACGGTATCGGCCCTTTCCTGAGCCGTTTGGTGCTGGACGCCGGTGTCCGCCACGCCTCATCCGATTTTCCTTCTCCTTGGGTGACCGGCTATGACTGGGGCTGGGCCGGGTTCCAGGCTGATTTCAAGGGCGGCGAGACACTGGATCTTCTCGCGAAACTCCAGGCCCAGGGAGGCGGAGGTTTGGACCTCCCCTTCAACCTCTATCCGGTGGTGGACCTGATGTGGAGGGTCTTTGAGAGCAGCAAACTCGACCTCTATTGGAAAACGGACCGTTTCGTCGACGGCTTAAGGAACAACTTCCTGGAGACCGAACACGTGAGCCCCTTCGGAGGGTTCCCCTCCCCCACCGAGATCACCGGCGAGTGGGGCGGGCGTCTGACCCAAAAACTGAACGAGAGGTTTATTTTCTCCCTTTCCGCCTCCACCGCCCAGATCAACGGTTATCACGATTGGTCGGATCTCAATTCCGGGAGCCCCGATTTCATCCAAGCCTATTCCACCCTCCGGCAGGTCCAACTTCATCAGGCCGGACTCGACCTTCAATGGAATTTCGCCAAGGATTACCAAGCGGCAGCCGCTTATGAATGGACCGAAGCGGACAACACCGGCGGGGATGGAAAGAATTTGACGAATCTGCCGACCAGCAAGGGGGTCCTCTCCCTTTACCGGGGCAACGAGAAATTGGAGACCCGGTTGGAATTGGGTTTGGCCTCCACCCGATACACTTTCGAGACCGGGAATGCCACCCTTCCCGCCTACGCCGCGCTGAACCTGGACGCGACCTACCACTGGACCAAAACTTTTTCCCTCTGGTTGAACGGTGACAATTTGACGGGAACGGACTTCGAACTCCAGCCGGGGTATCCGGAGCCCCGGTTCCATCTCCGGGGAGGGTTGGAAATTATCTTCTGAACCGGAATAAGCAATAATCGGGATCGAATGGGACTAAGGGCGGGTGGTAAGGTTATTTCCCCACGGCTACGGGCGTTTTGGCTTCGGTGCCCTCTGTGGGAAAACCCGCTTCCGACCATTCCTGGATGCCGCCTGGATAATCTTCCGCGTTGATTCCTTGTTCTTTCAAAACAACGGCTGCGTTGTGGCTTGACAGGGAATCCCCCCGGCTGGCGCCATAGGTGATAAAGAACTTCCCTTTGCCGTATTTTTTTTCCACCGATAGGACGAAACTGCGCACATTCTGCCCGAACGCGATAAAATCCGAACCCTTGATATGGAGTTTCTCGAAGTCGCTTTTTGGGATTACACCCAATACGATCGTATTTTCATCCTTCATTTTTTTCAAAAGCGCTTCCTTCGACATGCCCATGCTTTGCCTCTTTCCTTAACCCTTTCCCCTATGATTCTAGACCTTTATGGGGGAATTAGCAGAAGAAAGCGGGAAAAATATTCGTGACTGGCAAACAATTCCCGGTTTTTTTCGAGCTGCATCTGCTTGATTTGATTCCTGCCGGGAAGGCCTCCACGGATCGGGATCGCCCGTCAAAATACCGCGAATCGGGAAAACAAAGCCGGGTTTGGATAAAAAGTATATTGCGCCGCCCTGGCTCCAAGGAAACCTTGACAATCGTTTTTAAGAAGATTGGAATATATTGCTGTTTAAACGAGTGCGTGATTGGGTTAAGCAGGTGTGTTTGCCGGTTGTGGTCTCTGGGAATATTTCGCGGAAACCGGCTTCGATTTACCCTGGAGCCTTTAACAGTTATTGTGTTACCCTTGGCGGGTCGAAAGAAGCCTTTTTCGCCTTTAACTATTGGGAGGGTTCAATGGCTTACGATTTTTCACTATGGGAGGTCATTTCAAAAGGCGGCTGGACGATCGGTTTTTTGATCCTCATGTCCATCGTGGTGTTCGCCGTTCTTTTCGAGCGTTTGAGCTTTTACCGGAAAAACCTGCGGGGACGGGAAGAGGTCCTGGCGGGCTTGGAATCATTCCTCAACAAGGGTAACCTTCAAGAATGCCTGGAAGCCTGCGACCGTGACGGGACCTTCCTGGCCAAGGTCGTCCAGGCGGGATTGAGGGCCAGGCTGGAAAAGACCGGGCCTGAGGAGGCCATGGAAAGGGAAGCCAAGATCCAGCTTTTGCGGTTGGAAAAACGGCTGCCGCTCCTGGCCACCATCGGAAGCACCGCCCCCTTCATGGGTTTGTTCGGGACGGTCCTGGGCATCATCCGGGCTTTCCGTGACTTGGCCATTGCCAACAGCGGCGGGGCCGCGGTGGTATCCCAGGGAATCGCCGAGGCCCTGGTGGCCACGGCCGCGGGCCTTTTCGTAGCCATCACCGCTGTCTTCATCTACAACTGGTTCCAAAGCCGGATCAACGCCATGGCTTTGGAGGCCGAGATCGTGGTTTCTGCGATGCTGGAAAGGCTCGGGGACTGAGCCATGGAAAGCCACCTCCGGGCCAAGGCCAAGCTGATGTCCGAGATCAACATGGTGCCCTTCACGGATGTCGTGCTGGTGTTATTGGTCATCTTCATGGTGACCACCCCCTTTCTTTTTCAGGGCGCCTTTCAAGTGAAACTGCCCAAAGTGGCGGCGCCCTCGCCCAACCTGCCTGAGACTTTCACCATCACGATCACCCAGGGAGACAAGGTCTACGTCAACGACAAGGAAACCAGCATGGACGATCTGCAGGTCCGGATGAAGGAATTGATCGCCCAGAAGCCCGGCGCCTTGGTCATGATCAACGCCGACAAGAACGTGTCCCATGGGACGGTCATGGGCGTCATGTCCCAAGCCTACCAGGCCGGCATTTCCAAGGTGGGGGTGGCGGTAGAAATCGCAAACAACCCCGGGGCTCCCGCGACGGTTGGAAACACCGGACCCCAAACGGCTCAAGCTCCGGTTTCGAACAAATAGGGGTGAATAATGGATCGTGAATTTCAAAAATCCATTTTTTACTCGACCGTTTTCCACGCGCTTCTTTTCTTGATTTTTTTCCTGTTGTATCGTTCTTTCATCGTGGTCCGCACACCCTTGCTGATGGAATTGACCCTGATCGGGGAAATGTCCCAAGGGCAGGGAATGGGGTCTCCCGCCCCGCACGCAGGGGTAGAGCCCGGTCAAATGCCCCCGGCCCAAACCAACGGGGAATTTTCGACACCCCGGAAGGAAACCGCGAATCCACCCGTGCATCCCGCCGAGAAACCCGAAGCCGCGGTGAGGCGGCCCCTGAAACCCAAACCCCACTCCGGAAACGCTAGTTCCGAGTCCTACCTGGAAAGTCTGGAACGGAAGGCTCCCATCGGGTTCAACATCAAAAAAGACGTGACAGGCGACATCAAAACAACCGCCGGTTTGGGACATGCGGGGGTGGCTGGCACACCCGAGGGAAATCCACAAATCGAGGGGGAATTGGCCGCCCGGAGCATCAAAAGGCGGGTGAATCCGGATTACCCCGATTGGGCCAAGAAACAGGGTATCGAGGCCACCGTGCGTTTCCACTTGACGGTCCTGCCCAACGGGTTGTTGAAAGACGAGTTGGAGTTGGAGCAGACCTCGGGCTATCGTGAGCTGGACCGGGTGGTTTATGAGGCTTTGATCCAATGGGAATTTGAGCCCCTGCCGCCGGAATTACCGCAGGTGGATCAGTCGGGAATCATCACCTTTACCTTCAGCCTTAACAACGCCTCTTCCTCTCCATGATTTATCTTTTGCTCGGCGGTGTGGCCCTATTCTGGACGGGTTTGGCATTGACCGCCGCGGCCCCCGGCATCGTGGGAGGAGACGCGCCGGAATTGACTTGCGCGGCCTTCCATTTGGGTTCAGCCCACGCCCCGGGATACCCTCTTTACGTCACACTGGTTCGGTTATTCCTGGACCTGCCGCTGGGGACTCCCGCTTTCCGGTCCACATTCTTCTCGATCCTTTGCCAAACCTCCGCCTTTGTCATCTTGACCTATGCCCTCCAAGGTCTCTTGGGGAGCGTGTGGAAGGCAGGGGAGAAATGGGGAATGGCTGCACTGGCGTCCTGCCTGGTGATGGCGGGGCCCCTTGTTTTCCGCCAATTCGTGAGCCCGGAAGTGTTCGCTTTCCATTTTTTTTTCATCGCCATTTGCCTGCTTTTGATTTTTAAAGCTGGTTCAACAGCTTTCCTGGTCTCCGCCTTTGTCACTGGGGCTGCCCTGACCCACCAGCACCTGGCCCTGCTTGTCCTCCCGGCCTTGTTATGGAATTACCGGTCCCATCTGAAACGGCCCAAGTACTTGCTTTACGGGATTTCCCTATTCCTGTTGGGGTTTTCCGCCTACCTGGTTCTTCCCTTGCGAGCGGTCCAACATCCTTTAGTGAATTGGGGTCATCCGGACAGCCTGCGGCAATTTCTTTACCATTTGGGCCGTGTCCAGTATGGCGGGGACATTACCGGTGGAAGGCTGGTAAACGGGTTCCTGGAACTTTGGCTGTACATGCGGGATTATATTCAGGAGGTTTTGGGCTGGGGTTTGATCCCCGCACTTTTAGGCTTTTGGATCGCCTGCCGGAAATTCCATTCTCCTTATTGGATCGGCCTTGTAACGCAATTCGTGATCCTTCCTTTTTTAATCCGGGCCCCGTACGACCCGGAGAACAACTACGTCAACGGTGCTTTCCTGACACCGGCCATCCTATGGCTTTCCCCGCTCACACTCCTGGGGCTGGAATGGTTATATGCCAAAGTGGGGAAGTTCCAAGCGGCGATTCTGGGCCTCTTTTTACTGCTCGTTTTGGCGAGTACCTGCTTTTCCTACGCCAAGATGGATACTTCTCGGAACCTGGCGATGGACGATATCGGGAGAGATATTCTCCGGCAAATGCCCAGGAAGTCCGTTTTATATAGCGAGGGCGACGCGGTGACATTCCCCCTGGCTTACTTGAAGCAGGTCCTGGGGTTTCGCCCGGACTTGGACCTGTTCGACAGGACTGGGGGGCTTTTTCAGGACCTTTACCACCTCTTGGATTACCGGAACAGCCCCAGCGTCACCCCCGCCCAACTGGTGAGCCGGGAAAGAAACTACGAAGAAAACCGCAAACCGTCGGATGTCTATTACACCGAATCCTCGGAATCCCCTGGACGGGCATTGACGATGACCGGTTTGCTTTTCGAGGTCATGGAGGGTGGCCAGGGGTTGGAGCCGGTCGATTTATGGAGCGGTTTCCGCCCACCCCGGATTGAAACTCACCATGATTATTTCTCAAGGGAAACGGGGGCCCGTTTTTACCTATTCAAGGCTTCCTGGGACTTGGATGAAGCCAAGAACACATCACAGTACCGGAAAGATATGGACCGGGTCGTGGAACTGGCCTATGACAACTACCGGCTCCTTGTGAACGAGGGACTGGTGGAAAGCGCCCACGGCTGGACGGACCAGGCGGTCCTGGATTACGAAAAGGCCGCTGAAATTGCGCCTGGCGCCGCCTTGGCCTGGGTAAACCTTGGCATCGTGGCCCACAAACAAGGCCGTATCGCGGAAGCGGTGAGATACTACCGAAAAGCTGTGGGGGTGGAGCCGGATAATTCGAATTACCACAGCCATTTGGGGTTTGAGTATTACCAAAACCGGCAAGTCCCGGAGGCCATCCGGGAATGGGAAGCCGCCCGAAAGATCGATCCCTCCAACCCAGAGTCCTACCACAATTTGGGATTGGTTTATATGCAGACCAATCCTGATTACGCGGCTCAGATGCTTGGGCGATTCCTGGCATTGTCACCCGGGGCGGCGGACCGGTCTGCCATCGAGAAATGGCTCGCGAAACGGCCAAACCAATAGCCTTGTCTTTAAGACGAACAGCTATCTTGAAAATGGAAAAACACACTTAAGCGCCTTTAGTTTCATCCATCGACCATCCGTTGTTGATATTCGCCATTAACCGCTTTAATCCTTGATCTATGTTAAAATAACCGCCTATTTCACCTTAAAGGAACGCCATGGCCCGCATCGCCGCCGTATTTCCTAACGAAGGATCGCAATACGTGGGCATGGGCAAGGATTTTTACGCAAAATCCCTGACCGTGCGGAAGTACTACGACGACACCGAGAAACTCCTGAACTCCAAGATCGCCAAAGTCTGCTTTTTAGGCCCCAAGGAGGAACAGGACAGGTTTCTGAACGCCCATTTGGCCACCTTCGTGAACGACGTTGCTTTTTTCGAGCCAATTGTTCAGAACCGGAGGAAACCGGAACTTATAACAGGGGTTGGAGTGGGGGAGGTGGCGGCCCTGGTCGCGGGCGAATGCCTTCCTTTCATCAATGCCCTCCAGTTCGTGGTCAAACGGATACCACTTTTAGAAGCGTTCGCCAAAAAACACGGTGGCGCCTCCATTTCCCTGATGGGCATCACCCAGGAACAGCTCCAACCCCTTTTGGCCCGGGAGGAAGGGGAAGTGAGGGTGACTCATTTCCTGGCCCCGGACACCTTCATCGTTTGGGGGCCGAAGGAGGCTGTGGGTTCACTCCAGTCAGAATTGCAGGGGGTTAAAGGCCTCAAGACCAATCCCCAGCCCCCTAGGGGTCCCCTGTTCACCCCCTTCGCGGCTGAACTGGAAACGGAGTTGGGAAAGCTGCTGGACGAGTGCCTGGGCGATGTGAAACTGAAGAATCCCAAGATCGCGTTCCATACTTGTTCCGATGGGGAGAGAATCGGAACTCTGGAAAACGTGCGGGATGTTCTGGTGAAACAATATTCCAAGCCGGTCCAATGGATCCAAACGGTCAAGGCCATTATCTTCCAGGGCTTTCGGAGCTGGGTGGAAGTGGGCCCGGGCCGGACCTACGTCTCCATGGTGAAGAAGATTGACGTGGATACCCGTATCACCAATGTGGAGGACATGAAGACCCTATCCCTGATGGTGAGGGTAACGGGATAATGAAACTCAAATTTCCTGTTTGCCTTCTCATCCTCTTTTTTAACCTTGCCGCCGTAGGATACGGGACGGACGTTTCGAACGAGACACCGGCCTCCGCGCCGGATTCTGGAAACTCGTCCCCATCGTCCAAAGCCGATACCGCGGGCAAGTCGGATACTGGGAACAAGATGGGCGCCCAACTCAACCTGCCTGCGGCTAACACCAGTCCGACTGATACTCCGACCCCGGTCATCCACCGGACCCCTGTGGTCACCAAACCCGGCATCAGCGTCATCCCCAACCCGGCCCGGGGGAAGAAATTGTCTTTCCGGATCATGGCCCCCTCCCCCAGCAAGGTCTTTATCCGCGTTTACAACCGCAACTTCGACCCGGTGACCGTCATGGAGCAGGAAGGGGAACAACTTTTCGACGTCATGTGGAACCTCCAGAAGGTGCCGGAAGGGCTTTACTATTACCAGGCCCAGTTGGAGGCGAAAGACGGGGGAAAACTCACCAAATTTCCGATGAAAAAATTCGCGGTGATCAAGGATGAAGTCCCGGCGGTCAAACCATGACCCTTCCTGAAGTCCTGATCGTCGGTCGGCCCAACGTTGGAAAATCCACTCTTTTCAACCGCCTCATCGGGAAATCCATCGCCCTGGTGGACGGACAACCCGGCTCCACCCGGGACTTGAAAAGCCTGGAAGCCGAGTGGAACGGCACGGACTTTCTTTTGACCGATTCGGGAGGATGGGTCCCCGGCGAGAAGGAAACCATCGCGGCGAAAGTGGGCGCCCTCCTGGAACGGAAGATCCGGCATGCCTCGGCCCTTTTGCTCGTCGTGGACGGTTCGGAAGGCGTGACGCACCCGGATGAGATCATCGTCCGTCACCTGTGGGAGCGGGGCCTGCCGATGTGGCTGCTGGTCAATAAGGCAGATTGCTTCGAAAAGTGGGATGAGACCCTCTCGGATTTTCAACGATTAGGGTTCGAAAGGTGTTTCCCCATCTCCGCCGTGCACGGACTGGGAATCGACGACTTCCTCGACAGCCTGGTGGAGTTCTTGAAGGGGGAAGCCCGGTCCGTGCCGGAGGCGGTGACGGAAAAGCGGCCCATGCGACTCGCCGTCCTGGGCAAGCCCAATGTCGGGAAATCCTCCCTTGTCAACGCCCTCCTGGGCAAGAATAAACTGCTCGTGGACGACCTGCCGGGTACGACCCATGACGCGATACCCCTCATCCTGGAAATAGGAAACGACCCATTGGTTCTGGTAGATACCGCGGGAATCCGGGCCCCCCAAAAACAGGACAGCCGCATCGAGGAACTCAGCGTCCAACAGACGCTGTACGAGCTCCAAACCTGCCAGGTTGCGTTATTCCTTTTGGACGGGGAAAAAGGCATCACCCACCAGGATGTCTCGATCGGCCGGATCCTCCAAGAGGCTTTCCGCCCGGTGGTGATCCTCGTCAACAAGTGGGACATCCACCCCAAGGGCGCGGAGCAGGCCCGGGCCGAGAGAATCATCCGGAAGGAACTCAGGACGATCCATTTCGCGCCGATCCTGTTTGTGTCGGCGAAAACCGGCCAGGGATTGGAGAAGATCCTGCCCCTGGCGGCCGCAGCATTCGAGGAAAGCCTCCGGAAAGCGCCGACGGCCCAGGTTAACCGGGTCTTCCAGGAAGCCGTTTCCCGGCAACAGCCCCCCTTCAAGAAAGGGAACCAGGTACGGTTCTTTTACGGATACCAGCGGCAGGGTCATCCCCCGGCGTTCGAGGTTTTCGTCAGCCACCCCGAATGTATTACTCCCTCGTATTTACGCTACCTGGAGGAAGAACTACGGAAATCAGTGGGAATGGAGTCCACCCCTCTCCAGATCGTGCTGAAAGAAAAAACCGACAAACACGGGTTCAAGAAACCCACCTTCAAGCGTAACTTCGATCCAAACGTTTCCAGCAGGAAAAAGAGACTTGCGGGAGAAAGAAAGGATAAGCAGTGACGGCTTTTCTGACATTTTTAGGATCCTACCTTCTGGGTTCTGTGCCATTCGGATTTCTAGTGGTGAAGCTCACCATGGGTGTGGATATTCGGACCCAGGGAAGCGGGAATATCGGCATGACCAACGTTTGGAGGGTGGCCGGAGCGCCATGGGGTGTCTTGACCCTGGTTCTGGACGCGGGCAAGGGGGTCCTGGCCGTCTGGCTGGGACAGCATTTCATATTGGGCGGCGAATGGGGCGAGGTGCTTTGCGGTCTTTTAGCGCTCGTCGGGAACGTTTTCAGCGTTTTTATGAAATTTAAGGGGGGAAAGGGCGTCGGTGTGAGCGCTGGCGTTTTTTTTAGTCTACTCCCCATGGAAAGCGCCGCTGGCGCGGTTGTTTTCGCTCTGGCGCTTCTTTTGTGGAGGATGATCTCGGTTGGAAGTTTGTTGGGTTTCACTACCATGACCCTGTTGACCTTTTATTTTCAAAGAGGACTGACCTGGCTTTCCGGATTGGCGTTGGCCGCCGCCGTGGTCGTTTGGTGGTCCCACCGCCAAAATATCCGCCGTCTCTTGAAGGGAACCGAGAGTAAAATAAGTCGAAAACGCTAGGAGAGAACGAACCACCATGAGAATAGGCATCCTGGGAAGCGGAAGCTGGGGAACGGCGTTATCTTCACTTCTCCATAAAGCAGGCCATGATCTAAGTCTGTGGGCTTTTGATCAAAAGGAATTTAAGATCTTGAGCGAGAAAAGGGAAAATCCTCTCCTCCCAGGGATCGTCTTAAGCTCAAAGGTTTTAATCACGGATGACATCAAGAAGGCTTTGGCGGGCCGGGAGGGAATCGTCGTGGCTGTGCCTTCGCACGCTATCCGCTCCACGGCTGGATTGGCCGCTTCCGCCTGGCCTCCTTCCACCTGGGCCGTCTGCGTGAGCAAGGGTTTGGAAATGGATAGCCGGTTGCGGCTAAGTCAGGTCCTCCAGCAAACCCTTCCCCCAGGGACGCCCATCGGCGTGTTATCCGGGCCGAGCCACGCCGAGGAGGTTTCCGTGGAAATGCCGACCACCGTCGTGGCCGCTTCCGAAGATTCGAATATGGCCGAGAAGATTCAAAAGGTCTTCCATACGGAGTATTTTCGTGTATATACCTCTCAGGATGTCCTGGGAGTGGAGTTGGGGGGGTCCCTGAAAAATATTATAGCCATCGCCGCTGGTATCTTGGATGGGATGGGATTGGGCGACAACACCAAGGCGGCCCTGATGACAAGGGGCCTCTACGAAATCACCAAGATGGGAGTGGCCATGGGAGCCAAGCCGGAGACTTTTTCAGGGCTGGCCGGAATGGGTGATTTGGTGGTCACCTGCATCAGCCATCACAGCCGCAATCGCTTATTAGGCGAGAAAATAGGGAAAGGCATACCACCGGCCCAGGCTATGAAGGAAATGACGATGGTGGCGGAGGGCGTGAAGACCTCCAAAGCCGCCTTGGCCATGGCCCGGGACCTGGGTGTGGAGGTCCCCATCACCCAGGAGGTCTACCAAGTTCTTTTCGAAAATAAACCGGTTCGGGAGGCCATTTCCAGCCTTCTGTCGAGATCGGCCAAGCCCGAGAATATGATTTAAGGAATCGCATGAAACGGAAAGATATTCTGAACCAATTGACCCGGCTGGGTTTGACAAAGAACCAGGCCCAAATGGCCGTGGACGGTTTTTTTAATTCGATTACGGACGCCTTGCGGGCAGGAAAAAAAGTTTCTATAGTGGGATTGGGAAGCTGGGAATGGAAAAGCCGGCCCGCGCGTCAGGCCCGGAATCCTAGGACCGGCAAGGTGGTCCAACTCCTGGCCCGCAAAACCTTGGTTTTCAAACCTAGCCAATTGATTAAAGACAAATTGAACGCTGATCACAAAATGAGCAAATAAATCCTGAGGACCTGGAATGGAAGAAAAGCTTTTTTACACCATCGGAGAGGCTTCCAAGTATGTCGATGTCAAGCCTTACGTCCTGCGGTATTGGGAAACTGAATTCCGGAAGCTGAACCCCCAGAAGTCCGTCACCGGGCAGCGGACCTACCGGAAAAAGGACATTCAAATGGCTTTAACCATCCGGCGGCTGCTTTACGAGGAGAAATACACCATCGCAGGAGCCATCCAAAAATTGGAAGAACTCGAGAAAGAGGGATTGGATCCATTCGTTCCTACCGCCGAGGAAAACGCCTCTGAGATTGAAAATGTTCCCGCGCGGAATGCGGAAACGGTGGAAGAAAAAACGAACGTGGAAAAAAGAACCGAGGAGTCGGGAAATGCGGATGGACCCGTGGGAAAAGAACTAAAATCCAAATCTCCGTCCTATTCTCCTGAGAAAGTAAAGGAACTTTTCAAACTTATCACCGAGTCGAAAAACATCCTCGGGAAATATCCCTTAGCTTGAGATTTCAATCAGTTGGCACCCTTTTTCTTGAAGATGGTTATTTTTTGGCCTATAGTATGCAGTCAATCAAGGGAAGGTCACTATTTCCCCTTTTTGGGCTGGAAATCCGACGTAGTTGGGTTAGGGACCAAGAAGATGTTATCGTCCCGGGGTATCTTTGGGCGGGGTGTAGCGCAGCGGCTAGCGCACTTGGTTCGGGACCAAGGGGTCGGAGGTTCGAATCCTCTCACCCCGACCATGGATATCGAGTCCGGTAAAAAACCTATAAAACGCTATTGGTCGGTTATCGGGGCGTGGCGCAGCTCGGTAGCGCAGTTGCATGGGGTGCAAAAGGTCGCAGGTTCAAATCCTGCCGCCCCGACCATTGTTGTTGGATAAGTTGTTATTGTTTCGTCAGTGTTTTCCTGCCTGAAGTTTTTCCAACCCTTTTAAAACCCCTTTTTCTTGTTATTTTTCATCGATGAGTCAAAAATAGGCCAGTTTCGTTCAAAAAACTGACAATATAACCCTTATTTTTTCATTGGAAGGAGTTCCACGATGCCGATGGGTCTTTCAGCAGTTGTCCATGGCCAGGTTCAGGGGGTTGGATTCCGATATTTCGCTAAAACAAGGGCAGATAACCTCGGGTTGAACGGTTGGGTTTGTAATTTAGGCGATGGTACGGTTGAAATCATGGCAGTCGGAAATCCTTCGGATTTGGAACGGTTTTTGCAGGAAGTAAACAGAGGGCCTCTAGGGAGTTGGGTCGAGAAAGTGGATTTTCAATGGATTGAGGAACCCTCGTCTTATACAGGTTTTAACATTAAGGGTTGAAAATGGCCAAAAAAGCGGAATTAAAACACAGACATAAAACCAAACCGCGAAAAATGAGAATATCCCCCCTGATTCCCATCGCTGAAAAATCAATAAAAAAATTAGCTCCAATTTCCAAGCAAGAAAGAGTCACCACTGACAGCCTTAAGCTTTATTTTCGAGAAATTTCCAGGGTTCCCCTGCTTACGGCAAAGGAGGAAGTAGACCTTTCCAAGCGGATTGAAAAGGGCGATTTGAAAGCCAAACAAAAGCTGATCGCGTCGAATCTGCGCCTTGTCATCAACGTGGCTAAAAGATACATGAACCAGGGCTTGGCTTTCCAAGACCTCATTGAGGAAGGAAACCTGGGTTTGATCAAGGCCAGCGAGAAATTTTCCTGGCGACGGGGATTTAAGTTCAGCACCTACGCGACTTGGTGGATCCGGCAAGCTATCACGCGGGCCCTTTCCAACCATTCTCGGACCGTCCGGGTCCCAGTCCACGTATCCGAGGATATTAACCGTTTCAGCCGCATCTCCAGGGATCTGATCCGTAAGCTGGGAAGGGATCCCAGTTTGTTGGAGCTTTCCAAGGCCGCTCGGCTCAAATACGATAAGATCCATAAGTTGCAGACTATGGGTTTAAGGGACATTTCACTTGAAGTCCAGGTGGGGGACGAATCCAATTCCCAATCCGTTGGAGATTTTATCGAGGACCGTTCCAACAACAGTCCAGCCCAAAACGTTTTCGACCAGCTTCGAAGCGAGAAACTGAAAAGGCTTATCCAAAACCTCAACGAGAAGGAGCAAAAGGTCATCCTGATGCGCTTCGGTTTCGACCGGGATCAACCTAAAACTTTGGAACAAACTGGAAACATTTTAGGGGTGACGCGCGAACGCATCCGTCAAATCGAGGAAAAAGCCCTTAAAAAAATCCGAGTCCTAATGAAATCCCAGAACCAAGAATATCGTGAACTTTTGGACGAATTTGTGTAATATTGGTCCCCGGCAAAGCCCTTCAGCCTCTGAATAAATTTTTAAAACAATACCCAAAAAAGGTGTGCCATGGACCTGAAAAGTTTTATCCGGGACATCCCCGATTACCCAAAAAAAGGGGTTGTATTTAAGGATATCACCCCGTTGCTTCGGGATCCGAAAGCCCTCCAATACGCCATCGACCGGATGGCCGAGCGGTACAAAGGCTCCAATATCAAATCCGTGGTTGCGATGGAATCCCGCGGTTTTATTTTCGGCGGGGCTTTGGCGGTCAAGTTGGGGGCCGGGTTCATCCCTGTCCGCAAACCTAAGAAGCTTCCCTGGAAGACCTTCCAAGAAACCTATGACCTGGAATACGGGACGGATACCTTGGAAATCCATCAGGACGCGGTATCCCCGGGGGACAGGATTTTAGTTCTGGATGACGTTCTGGCCACCGGAGGAACCGCCGCGGCTGCCATCCGGCTGGTGGAAAGGGCTGGCGGCAAAGTCGTGGAAGCCTGCTTCCTCATCCATTTGGGTTTCCTGAACGGCCAGCAAAAATTGAAAAGCATCCCCTTCTTTTCTATAATCCAATATTGATCCCGTTTTTCCTCCCTTAAGAGGTAGAGGCGGAGGCCCTCGTAGCTCAGTTGGATAGAGCGACCCTTTCCTAAAGGGTAGGTCACGCGTTCGATTCGCGTCGAGGGTACCATCGGATGAGGCCTTCCCAGAAGGGAAGGCTTCGCTTTTTGCGCTATTCCATTTGAAAGGAAAATTATGACAAGCCCTTTGCAGTCCCTTCCCGACCTGCCGTCGGAAAAATCCGGCCCTAAGTGGCTGGTTTGGGCCAAGGCTCATCAAGAAATCATCGCCGTCATCGGAATCTTGATCATCCTCATGTGTGTGGGGATCCCCTATTACCTCCACAGCGTTGAGCAAAGCGAAAAGGACGCGACCCAGGCTTTAAACCTCGGCCAGTACTATCTTCATTCCGCGGTGGATCCCAAGAACGGTCCATTCAAGACCAACCAGGAAAAAGACCAGCAGGCACTGCAAGCTTTTCAAAGGATCACGACAGACTATTCCGGAACCCGCGCCGCCAAAATTGCCAGATTTTACGTGGCCAAATGCCAATTTTTTCTGGGCCAGTTCAATTTAGCCTATGCCAGCTTCGATTTTGCCGTCCAGGAGCTCAAGGATACTCCCTTGGGAGAGGAGTCTTATCTCGGCAAAGTCCTTTGCTTGGAATCCCAAAGCCAATGGACTCAGGCCATCACTTTGCTGGAGACCCGCCTCAAGCTAAAACCGGATAGTTATCTCGTGCCGGAGATGCTGTTAAGGCTGGCCAATTGCTACCTCAAAACCCAAAACAAACTAAAAGCCATGGAGGTTCTCGGCAAAACCGCTGAAACCTACAAGAATTCCGATTGGGGGAAGGAAGCCGCAAGGCGATTGGAAGCCTTAAAATCCTGATAGCATTCCCGGGCGCGCGCTGAAAAAACCCTTCAAACATTTTTAGAAGCTTGAAAGTTGACGAATCAAACGCTTTAGGCCTTCCTTGAAAATTTCTTTTTCGGGTAGCAGACTGACCACCAGGAAAAAACCCGAGGGAAAATCGTAAAAACTCCCCGGTTGGACCAGAACTTTTTGTTTTTCGATTAATTGGATGATGAAACTTTCCTCGTCTTGGGGGCAATCTTTCAGCCCGACCAGGGCGTACCATCCGCCCTCCGCAGGCCAGACTTGGGCTAATTTTTCCCGGCCGTTTAAGCAGGTTTCCAAGAGCGCACGATTGCCTTGAACCCTGTCTAAAAGTTGTTTTTGAAACGAGGGAGCGGTTTCTAGGAGCTTCTTGAGGCCCAATTGAACCGGCGTATTTACCGAAAGATAAGTATCCGCGATAAATTCTAGACGGTCACGGCATTCCTCTAAGAGTTTCTCGGGTCCGTGGAGGCTAATCCAAGAGAGCTTCAATTGGGGCAATCCCAGGCTTTTCGAAAGGCCGCCCAGCCGGAAGGTGAGAGTGTCGGAATCCAGCGGTTGAAAAGTGAGGACCTTGGCATAAGAGAATTCGAAAAACACTTCATCTAATAGAAGGGCCATTTGGTGTTTTTGGCATATCTGCGAAAAGAATTGGTACTCTGGGGACTTGAGGTAGCAACCGGTCGGATTATTAGGATTGACGAAGGCGATCAAACGACTGTGGGGTTGAACGGAAGCTTCTAGGGACTTCAAATCGACCGGCCAACCCGGTTTTGGAAAGAGGGGGTAGGGAATGGTCCGGACCCCGTCCATCCGGGTTAAATGGTCCAGAAGTGGATAGCCCGGCGCCGGAACAAGGATGGAATCGCCGGGGTTCGCTAGGAGCTTGAATAGATAGGAATAGGCCTCACTCGTGCTGGATGTCAGGATGATATTCTCGGCTGTGACCTTTTCCCCACGAGCCCCCAAGTAAACTGATAAAATTTCCCGGGCTTTTAAAAGTCCGAAGGGATGGGGATCATAGACCTTCCCGGCGGGATCTTGGAGAACGCTGAGAAGTTCATCCGAGTATTTAAACCCGCAACGGGTGGGATTGGATTGGGTCAAGTCTAATACGTTGCTGAGGCCGACTTTTTCCAGGATACTTGCGATCCGGTTCTGGGATAAATCCCCAGGTGTTCGGCTTGAAAAGCGCATAAAGTCATCCTGGAATTGAGAAATTGGAAGCCGGATTTGAAAGCCAGATGAGGCGTTCTGGAACTAAGATTGGCCCTGGCCTAATGGCCGCACCAACGAAAAAGTTTATGGATAAAAAACGGCTTTTCGGAAAATGAATATGAAGAGTTTCCTTATCGCGCCTTTGGATAGATGGAATATGTGCAGTTCAACTTGACCTTCGCCAGGGTGATCCCCGAAATGGCGGTAATCACATTCCGGGCGGTGAAATTGCCCTCTACCGGACAACGCTTCTCCTTGAGCGCGTACAAGGTGAATATGTAATGGTGCAACCTCTCGTCGTTCCAAGCCGGTCCCGGCCCGTCGTAACCGAAGTAATTGCCTTCCATGTTTGGATTACCTTTGAACCAGTTGGTGTAATCATTCAATCCTTGGCGCATTCCCCGCGGGCCCTGGGGCCCGGGTTTGCCCTTGGCCGTCACTTCCTTACTGAATTCCCCCGATTGAATGGGAGACCCTTTTGGAGGAATATCCACTAAAACCCAATGAAAAAAATTGACCCGCGGAAAATCAAAAGGAATGGTCTTATCAATCTTGTTTGCGTATTCCTTGCTGGCGGGGGCGTCAAGGTCCTGAACGATTAATGCCAGGGATTTTGTCTCCGGGGGCAGATCGCCCCAGGCGAGATGTGGATTCCGGTTTTTTGATAGAGCGGCATGCTGAGTGGGATGAGGTGTGAAAAAAGTAAAATCCGGCCGAATCTGGGAACCTTCACTAAAACTGTCGCTCCATAGTTTCATAAGACCTCCATTATTTTCACACAGAAATTAATTGTTCGATATTTGTAAAATTCAACTCATAATAAAAGATGTAATAAACAATAGGATAAGATTTTATCATTAAAAGACCTTTCTTTTTCAATTTGGAATTGAAGAAGAGTTCACCCAATCTGCAAATTTAAGATATTGGCCATTTATACGTGAAAAAGAAGGATTTGGCCCGGAAATTCCTCTTCGTTTTTGGGATCGAATCATAATTTTAGATAAAGTTTTCATAGGCATTCTTTTCCGGGGTTGTATTTTTAGATAATGATTTGAAGGAATTATTGGATTTTAAAACGGAGTAAAATGATGGGATTTAGTGCAGGGCAAAATCTTTTAATAAACTGATTATTACTGATTAGAAGGTTTTAATGGTTCAAAAAAAAATATACCAATTCTTTCTTACTCTTTTTTTGATGGGGACATTCTGGATGTTCTCTACATCGGCATATGGTTTTAACATCCAGAAAAAATCTTTTATGAAAACCATCGCTGGGCAGCCGACTTTTGCCCCGGGGAAGGTGGTTTTGGAGCTTCCAAAAGGAATGGATTTGGAAAGAGCCGGACAGGAAGTGGAATCGCGTGGATTTATTGTTACCCGCGCCTCCAAATGGAGCCGGACCCTGGTGGTTTCAGTTCCTGCTGGGGAGGAACTCCGATACGTCGACTATTTCAAAACCGAATTTCATTTTCGAAGGGTCTTACCGGATTACCTGGGTTTGGCTGATGTAACGAATTACACTCCCTACTCCTATCCCAATGACCCAGCTTACGCTACATATGCTGAAAGTGCGTCTGGATTAAACGACTGGTATTTGCACCAAGTTGGGATCGACAGGGCCTGGAATGATTCCGATCCTTGGATGGCTACCGCATCAAAAGGCCGGTCCACGGCCGTTATTGCGGTCATTGACACGGGTATCAATCTCGCTCACGAAGACCTTCCCCTCAATCTTTGGAAAGATCCCATTGGCGGAAATATTGGGGAAAATTTTGTCGATACTACAGGGGTAACGGATGTTTCGGATACGGACGGCCACGGCACTTGGGTAACGGGAGTCGCTTCGGCTAATACCAATAACAGCCGTGGAGGCGCCGGTTTTTGCGTCAACTGCACGGTTCTTGTTTTAAAAGCCAGCGACACTGAAAACGCCGGCAGTTATGTTCCTTTTGCCGACGCTATAACTTTTGCGGTTCAAAACGGGGCGGTGGCCATAAACCTGAGTTGGTCATTTCCGGTCAGTACATTTCAACCCTATACCACAGATGCCTGGAATTCGGGAAGCATCGTGGTGGCAAGCATGGGAAATACATCAATTAACAACGTTCAAAACACCCCTTTAAGTCCCGCAGCCGACACGTATGCAATAGGGGTTGGGGCCACCGATCCCGATAACACTTTGTCACCCTATTCCATTTATGGGTCCTGGGTTGGGATGTGCGCACCGGTGGGTCAGATCATAAATGGCGACGGGGTTTTTACTGATGGTGTCACTTGCGGATCCACACCCTGCGGTGATCCCTGCACCAGTTGTTACGTCGTAGCCGATGGTACAAGCTTTTCCTCGATACAGATTTCAGCCATGGTCGCCATCTTGGCGGATTTGGGCCTTCCTAATACCGACATCGTCAATCGCTTGTTTAAAACAGCTGATCACCTTGGTCTCCCACCTTATCCAAACACTTTATTTGGTTGGGGTAACTTGAACGCTTATCGCTGTCTTGCCTCTTGCAGGCCCCCATCAGCACTTCACTCGATTAGTACACCGAACGGAGTGAGTTTGTATTGGTTTGCGCCCCAAACCACCGCCTTTGCCACAAATTATTATATTGTTCTTCGTTCGTCAACTTCGGGCGGGCCTTATACCCAAATGGGCCAAACGCTCGATGGAAACACCACTTATTTTTTCGATTCCAACGCAAGTCCGGGAGTTCATTACTATTATGTCGTTAAGGCTGTTGACAACCAACAGTTGATAACCCTCCCATCCAATGAGAGCTATGTCAAAAACACAGAATCGGCCTCTAACTGTGCCGCGATTCTTTATCCCAACCCAATTAAGGGAACCTCACCTGCATGGATCTATTTGCCTTGCAAACGCACTGGATCCATTCACGTCCAGATTTTCAGCACCGTCTTTCGAAAAGTGAATGATGTTTCACTTGGGCTGGGGAGCTCTGGAAGTTTTGGACCGTTGGAACCCAAGGACCAACGAGGTCAACCCTTGGCCAACGGACTGTATTACCTGGTTATTTCGGGGGATGGGAATCGAGTAATCCGGAAATGGATAGTCCTTAAATAATCCTGATGGGTTCAGAAATAATCGAAGTTGAATGACACGAGGGTATTTGAAACTGAATTAATTAAAGGTTTCGGTTTAAACCTTCTAACTCACTATGGCTCGTTTTGGATTGACAAGAAACCGGTTGGGAGAAGCGAACAAAATTTTAAATTTCCTCAAAAAGTTTGTTAATAGCGCAGCCCAAAGCCTTGTGAATCTTGACAACATTTTTGAGAGTAATGCTTCTTTCACCGCGTTCCACGAAACCGATGAAATTGGCCGCCAAACCCGACTGGTTGCCCAATTTTTCCTGGGTCCAGCCGTGTTTTTTACGGATTTTTCGAACATTCTCCCCAAATTTAAAAATGATTTTTTGATCTGATTTTTTCATGACTTCATATTAAGAACATTAGAAGTCGTTTTTCAACCATCCAGGAGTAGTTTTTTTGCCTAATTTCTATTGAAGGTTGAAGGATTTAACCCCGGTTTCACTTGTGGGTTTGGGGAGGAATATACAGGACTGGAACTGCAATTTTGAAACTCATGGGGTTATATTGAAAAGATCCTTATCTGATGATTGAAGTTGGCTTATTTATACAAATCAAACAGCTAAGTGAAGAAACTGGCAGGGTGTCAGGATTAATCCCGGAATGGTATCCTTTCGTAACACATCTACAGGGGATTGGAATTCCAAGCCGGGATTGGTGTTTCTTGGTGTTAATCTAACCGTATGACATCCCGATCGTTGGTTAAGAGAATCGTTTGACCCCAAATGCATCTCTCTATGTTAGAAATAATCATTTTTACGTTTTTGTTTTCACTTGAGGTCATCCGCCTTTCGAACCTCAGCCTGTAGTGTTTTTAAGCGTTAAAACAAGATGCTGCTTGATAGGTAAGCTTATCAGGTGCAAGATATCTTATCGTTCCGATTTCTTTTGCGGATCGGGAGATGAAGGAGTTTGGCCATATGAAATCCGTTAGATATCCAGAGACGATTTTTTGTGAGGAATGCAACGGGCATACTCGAATGGTGGACTGCCGGGTTTTGCACCGTAAATCCAAAGGCAAAACACAGATCGAGTTTGATTGTGTTTGCGTGGATTGTGGCCACCGGGAATCGGCTGCCAGGGATGCTGAGTTTCTCCATTTCAGCGAAAGGGAATTTTGCGTCGCCAAAGGGCTACCTGACTTTAAGAATAGGGCCAAGGGCGCCGGAGTGGTTTTCGTTCTTCAAAAATAGTTTTCTCCATTCTGATTTAAAATCGCCCCCCCTGTTTTGCACATAGCGGATTGCTCAGCTCTACTTAAATTCGCTTATTTGCCTCGTTAATTTCGCATTTCTGACAAGCGAGGAGAACGTGGTGGAGTGGTTAGTTTAAGCAGCGGAGCCGGTGAACCCACATTGACATTCCGGGATAAGTCATGAATTCATACGGGGAAGCTTTCGCGGCTTTTTATGACGACCAATTCGGGGATTACGCCGAAAAAGTAGCCCCGCTCCTTTTGCATTTTTTCTCCAGCCAACCTCTCTCCGAAACCAGCTCCAGAGTTCTGGATCTGGGTTGCGGCACCGGGAGGGTTGCCCTTCATTTCTTGGAGGCCGGATATTCTTTCACCGGCCTGGATCTTTCCCCTGATATGCTGGCCCTGGCACGGATCCGTTGTTCGCACCTGGTGGCCGGCCGAAACGCCGCTTTCGTCCAGGGCGATTTTTCCGAATTCGACCTAGAGGACAATTTCGGCCTCGTCGTTTCAACTTTCAACGCGATCAATCACCTGGAAAGCAGGGCGAATCTCCTGGGGTGTTTCCAGTCGGTCAGGCGGTGCCTGGCCGGGGGTGGGTGGTTCCTTTTCGATTACCACACGAAAAAAGGTCTCCGGGAATGGACGTCTTCCGAATCATTCCGCTTTGAAAGGGGCGAGGTGAAAACAGTCGGCTCCTTCGACGAGGAAAAAGGTTTGGCTGTATTGAAACTTCATGGATCCTACGGCGACTTCTCGTTCGATGAAACTATCCGGAACGTAACGTTCCCATTGCCCGATTTGGAAGGCCTTCTGAAAAAGGAAGGCTTTGGCAAGATAATTTATTCCCGGATGGATGACCTGGGTTACCCTGTAAGCGACCCAGAAAACGAATTCCGCGTGGTGGTGATGGCCTCCTAAAGTCGGTTACTTCCTTTTGCGATAGTGGATTTTTTTATATTATTATCATTATCGCCTAGAATGATGCTTCTTCAAAATCCCGCAAAAGGAAAAAGACATTTACCTGGGGAACCAAAATTTCACAAAGCCGCTGACGGGTTTAACCGGGAATATCCAAATCCTGATCCGCGCTGTTCGGTCCGCTTTCAAACTGTACGCCGGCCGGCCTAAGGCGTACAAGCGGCTTTTCGCAAGCTCCCTCGCTTTCAAAACTGTTCTCGCCCTGGTTCCGGTCCTCGCCATCCTCATGGCGGTTCTTGCAGGGGAAGCTTTTTCCGAGAAAAGGGAAGCCATCCTGGACCGGATTGTGGACGTCATCTATCCCGTTGAAAGCCTCGACAACGACCCGACTTTGGACCCCACTGAAAAACAAAACCTCAAGGAAATGAATCAGGGGGGAAAACGGCAAATCCGGCGTTCCATGCAGAAATTCGCTGAACATTCGAAAAAGGTCGGGTGGACGGGTTTGATGGCCTTCGCCGTGGTGGTGTTTCTATTATTAAAAGACGTGGAAAGTTCCTTCAACTTCCTTTGGGGCGTGAACCGGGGAAGGCCCCTTCCTTCCCAGCTCCTGAGGCATACCCTTTTATTTCTGCTCACGCCGCTGACGTTGATCCTTGCTTTGAAAATGAAGGATTGGATCCATGGTTGGGGGATTGTAAAACCATTCTGGAATGGCTGGTTCCTTTCGGCCGCGGTACCCTTCTTTTTCCTCTGGGCCGGATGTGCGGCCATGTATGCTTGGATTCCCAACGCCAAGGTCGGCCGTAAGGCGGCCCTTTCCGCGGGATTTCTGACAGCATTTCTCCTGGAAGCGGGCCGCCGCGGGATGAACTACTACACTATTCACGTAGTGGAGCATTCCAAGGTTTACGGGGCCCTTTGGACCTTTCCGGTGATTCTAATTTGGCTGTATGTTTCCTGGACCCTGATCCTATTCGGCGCGGAAGTGGCTTTTTACATCCAACATCCACCTTCGGCGGGGAATCGATAGATACTCAGACCCTCTTGCTTATCAACGGGGTGAACATTTGCGGAAAATTCAAGCTCTTACCATGATGATGGCTTGCTTTTTGGGGCTTCTGACAACCCGATCAACCGGGACTGAGGATCGTTACCTTGTTTCTTGCACTCTGAATGTTTCAGCCGGCAATTCCATCAGCCTCTATTTGAACGGGCATTTGGTAGACCGTGTTTCTTATACAAATGTCCGGACAGGACCGCAAAAAATCATCGGCCGCCCCTCCAGCCTTTGTTATTTTCAGGCTGAAAATATTTTCGCGTTCGAACTGGATGGCTCCAACCATATAACAACCCTTTCGTACGGATATACTGGGTTCGCTTATTCCGTGGACTTGGAATTCTCGGACGGCAGCCATCGGATCATTACTAGCAACGAGACGAATCAACACCTGAGCTTATACCTGGCGGATCGTTTGGTGGGAAATCCCAGGGGCTGGGAGAACCTGGATTTCGACGAGACCGGTTGGCAGGTTCCCTATTCGGCGGCTTCCATTCCGGGTTTGCCGGAAGTTTGGAATCCGCAAACGGGTATTCCCGTAGGTTACCTATCCGCCTCCAAGACCGTTCCTTTACAGGGGTTGAGCGGGGAACGCCACCTTTTCCGCCGGAAGTTTTCCCTGGAAATGGCTCCCGCGCCGCAGTGCCGGGAACCCAAGCCGGTGGCCAATCTTTACATTTCATGCGAGGAGGGGCCTGGAGTTTACCAGGTCGAGATCCTGGATAACGACGGAAGGCACGTCAAGACGGCTTTTCAAAAGAAGGTGTTCGGTAAAATAAGTACCTGGGTTCCCTGGGACGGTAAAGATGAAAAAGGAACAGCGGTACCTTCCGGAACCTATCAAGCGGTTTACACCAAGGATGGCTCCCCCTTGAGAGCCACCACCTTTTCAACCGATATGGGAAATCAGTGAAGGGTGTGCTTATAATTAAAAGTTATCACTAGTGTCCGGTTAACGATCTTCCAAAAACTCTAAAAGCCTTTGCCTGTAATCTGTTCCATGCCTAAACGACCTTTTTCGATTTGAACTGAATCGTCCTGCCTCACCATCCTTTCATCCAAGAAAGGGTGGTTCCTTATGAATGCCGGACGTACTGTTTTTGCTCAGTTGATGGACTTCTTTCCCCGCCATGAGTTTCAGAAATGCGTTGATCGCTACCACGGCAACCGTAGGATCCGCAGCTTCTCCTGTCTCGATCAATTCCTCTGCATGGTTTTCGCCCAGCTTACCTACCGGGAAGGTCTCCGCGACATTGAAGCCTGTCTGGGTTCCTTCAAAAACAAACTTTACCACGTAGGTATCCGTGGACGGGTCGCCAGGGCTACACTGGCTGACGCCAACCAAAAGCGAGATTGGCGTATCTACGCCGACTTCGCCCAAGTCCTGATCAAAACCGCCCAATCCCTTTACACCAATGACGATTTTAGCGTGGACTTGAACCAAGCCGCCTATGCCTTGGACTCCACCATCATCGACCTATGCCTATCGCTCTTTCCTTGGGCGCGCTTTCGGTCCACGAAATCAGGCGTCAAACTACACACCCTTCTCAACCTCAGAAGCAACATTCCCGCTTTTGCCTGTGTTTCCAACGCTTCCGTGCATGACGTACATTTGCTGGACATCCTACCCTTGGAACCAGGCTCCTTCTACATGCTCGACCGTGGCTACACGGATTTCAGCAGATTGAACCGCCTCATCGAAAACCTTTCCTTCTTTGTCATACGTGCCAAGTCCAATTTTAACTTCTATCGGCGATATTCCGCCCCTGTGAATTTATCTCTGGGCCTTCGGTTCGACCAGACTGTCGTCTTGGCCGATCCGAATAAGTTCAAGGAATATCCTCATCCCCTACGCCGCATCGGCTTCGTTGACCCCATCACCCGTAAGCGCTTGGTTTTTCTTACCAATAACTTCGTCTTACCAGCTTTGACCATCTGTCAACTCTACAAATCTAGATGGCAAGTCGAACTCTTCTTCAAGTGGATCAAACAGCATCTTCGCATCAAAGCTTTCTTTGGCACATCATCCAATGCCGTCAAAACCCAAATTTGGATCGCTATTTGCGTGTATGTCTTAGTCGCCATCGTCAAGAAAAAACTCGGCCTTCAATTAAGCCTTTACACAATCCTACAGATTTTGAGCGTCACCCTTTTTGAGAAAACCCCTATACTACAAGCGTTTTCAGACGACGCCTGCATTTCAGAAAACACCAACACTGAAAACCAATTGTCTTTACTGCGTTTTTAACCGGACACTTGTGAAAAGTTATATGAATCCCCTGAGCCCAATCCGTTCATTCCAAATATAAAGGAATGTCCTGATGGTTTAAAAGGAGACGAGTTTTCATCGTGTTTTTAAAAATTGGGAGGGGTAATCCCAAAATTGCGGGAACGACATGGAATTTTCAGAATACAAAATATTGATCGTGGGCGTGGGAGGCCTTGGATGCCCGGCCGCGGCGGCCCTTGCGGAGGCTGGTGTAGGTACCTTGGGCCTGATGGATCCCGATACTGTGGAGATTTCTAACTTGCACCGGCAGATTCTTTATTCTGACGCGGATATCGGCCGTTCCAAGATAGAGGCCGCCTTGGATTACCTGGGCCCGCTTCACCCGAATACCAAGCTTGTGGGCATTCCCGAAGCCTTGGGTGCCGGGAACGCAGAACGATATTTAAGCGAATACGATCTGATTGTGGATGGCCTGGACCGCCTGGAAAAGAAATTTTTTCTGAATGACTGGTGCGTGAAATTGATAAAACCCTTCGTGCACGCGGGGGTGGTGAGGTTCGAGGGCCAGGTGTTGGGGGTTTTGCCGGGACAAACGGCCTGTCTGCGGTGCCTTATCCCCAAAATACCCCCGCCGTTCGCGATGCTTACCTGCCAGGAGGCGGGAGTTCTCGGCGCCGTATCCCAAACCGTCGGTTATTTGCAAGCCCACGAGGCTTTCCGCTTGACCCAGGGGAAGCGAAATCCCAGGCTTTGGAAGATCGACACCCTGAAGAGGGAGGTGCGTTCCATTGTCCCCCAAAGAAACCCGGAATGCTCCGCCTGCGGCCGGGGGAAAGCCCAGCCGGAACAAGTTCCGGGTTGTCCAACTTAGTCCGGGTCTTTTTCCAATGACAATGCCAGGAAGCCCGCCAGCAGAAGGGTCAAGGCCAAGACGAGCATGCCGCTCTCGAAATGTTTGGTGGCTTCCCGCACGAACCCGATGATATTGGGCCCCACGAAGCCTCCGATATTTCCCACCGAGTTGATCAAGGCGATCCCTCCAGCGGCCGCCCGGCCGCTCAAGAAAACAGTGGGCAGGCTCCAGAAGGGCCCCAAAGTGCTCCAGATCCCGGTAGCCGTCAGGCAAAGTGTGAGGAAGGCCAGGAGGGGGTGGCTTTGCAGGAATAGGGCGCCCAGAAGGAGCCCAAGGCAGGCGCAAAAGGCGGAAGCGGCCACGTACCGCCGCCTTTCCCCCGACTTATCCGACCGGTAGGCGATCCAGACCATTCCCACCGCGGCGCAAAGGTAGGGAACAGCGGATAAAAGGGCGACGGTCGTGTTATCGAGGCCCGAGAAATTTTTCACGATCTGGGGCAGCCAGAAAGCCACCCCGTAAAAGCTGATGACGATGGAAAAATAAAGCAGACACAATACCCAGACCCGGGGATGCGTGAGGGCCTCCCCTAGTTTCAGGGGGTGCCGGTTTTGGAGTTCCTGTCGCTCCTGATCCATGGTTTTCTCAAGCCAATTCCTTTCCTGGGAAGACAGCCAGGATGCGTGTTCCGGCCGGTCCGTCAGGTAAAAATAAGTGACGAAGCCCAGGGCAAAGGAAGGAAGGCCCTCCAGAAGAAAAAGCCATTGCCAGCCCTGCAGGTTCCAGTAACCCCTAAAGCTCAAAAGTGCCGCCGAGAGGGGGCCGCCAACCACACCCGCCAGGGCCGTTGATGTGAGGAAAAGGGCGAAGGCCCTTGCCCTTTCCCGGGCCGGGATCCAGAAGGTGAGATAGTATAAGATTCCCGGGAAGAAACCCGCTTCGGCGGCGCCTAAAAGGAACCGAAGGGTGTAAAAACTCGCCGGGCTCCTCACCCACATCATGCAGCAGGAAAGCAGGCCCCAGGTCACCATGATGCGTGCGATCCAGATCCTGGCCCCGACCCGTTCTAAAACCAGGTTGCTTGGAATCTCGAACACCACGTACCCGATGAAAAAAACGCCCGCCCCGAAACCGTAAACCGCGTCGCTGAACCCGAGGTCAGCCTTCATGACCAGCGCCGCGTAACTGATGTTGAAGCGGTCCAAGTAATTCAAAATGTAACAGAGGAACAAATAGGGGATAATCCGCCGCTGAACTTTCAATGGGGTGTTTGACAGTATGTTTAAAGAACTTAGTTTTTTCACAAGTCGTTGAAACCTTTGACGGAAATCAGGATGACGCCTATCCTAACTAGACCCTTACCACGGCGGTAATACCGGAAGCATTGGAAAAAAATGAAGCCTTTTCAACGGAAGAATTTATCATACGGTTTCCCAAGTCCTAAATACAATCCGGATAGGTTGTACCCTCTGTTTTGCTTTATTTTTGTTCTTGCGGGTTTGGCCCTGCTGTTAGCTGGATTTGTTCCTCTTTCCCAGCGCCTTTTTTGCCCTTTCCAGGTGAACCAAGGCGAGGCCATCAACGTGGAGTTTTCCCGGATTTTTTTAAGGGGGGGGGCTTTATATCATGACCCGAATATGAGCCCCTATATTAACACCACCTACCCGCCGCTTTTTCCGATCCTCCAGGGCTGGCTTTCGCTCTTGATACCCGGCACATGGTTGGCGGGAAGGCTGCTGGCTTTCGCAGGTTACCTGGGTTGCGCCTTGGCATTGTTGACTTGGGGATTGCGCCATTGGCCGGCAGGCCCTTCCATGGCTCTGGCGGTCTTATTCCTCCTTTCACCGACATGGGCAACGTGGGGAAGCATCGTCCGGGTAGATTGTTTCGTAACGGCGCTTGTTTTTACGGCGTTTCTTTTATTACGCCATACCGATCGTTTACAGCGCAAAAACCCAGGAAAAATTTATTGGTTTTTAACGGCCGGCTTCCTGACCGCCCTTGCTGTTTTAAGCAAACAAAACGCCGTACTGTTGGCACTTGCCTATGGTTTGACCTGCCTTTTCGAAAAAAGATGGAAGGATATGCTCCTATTCGGGACGGCTTTCGTGTGCCCGTCCCTAGTATCGGTGATTTTTCTTCAGCACCTCAGTCATGGTTTTTATTGGAAACAGACCGTCCTTTGGGTTCCCGAATACGGATTTCAGCCTAGCCTTCTGTCCTATTACATTAAAACTAGTTTCCTGCCGGAATGCGGTTGGTTGTTGGCCGGCGTTATCGTGACGGCTTTGTGGAAAAAGACGTCCCTGCTCAGTAAATGCCAGGTGCTTTTGACTTTACTTTTCGTTATGGGAATGGCTCGAAAAACCAGCGCGGAAAATTATTACTTGGATTTCATTCTTTACGGGCTTTTCTTCCTCGGGGAAGGATGGTTTTCTCCGGAGAAGGCCTTTAACCAGAAAGTAGGGATGTTGCCTTTTATCCCGCAATCGAAATGGATCAATGCGGCTTTGAATTCAAAATTTATATTTTTAATTATTTTGGTATGGGGATTTTTTTCTTTCAGCTCCCGGCCTTGGCCTTGGCCGCCATCCCGAACTGATATAGGCATGAAAATGCAGGCGCTTGGCTTATATCGGGCGAAAGGCGAGTATTTGGCCCTGGATTTGGACCTTCCGCTCCTCGCGGGGAAACGACTGTGGATCCAGCCTGCTGAATATACCGCCCTGGTGGAAAAAGGTTATTGGAGCCCCTCTTCGCTTATCCGGGATATCCGGGAGAAAAAGTTTGTGACGATCGAATTGTATGATATCCCGCAGCAATACTTACTACCGGCGGATGTGGTTGAAGAAATAAACCGTTCCTACCGAGTGTTCTTGAGGGGTTTTGGACGAGAATGGTTTGCCCCCAAAAAAGATTAAAAGCCTTTTCCGCACGGCAAGGGAAAGAACTTGGCCTGGGGCCTTCTTGTTTAGGTTTATTTTTTCATCCGACAGAAAAAAATACATAAAAAAATACCGCGCACGAAAATAATGAGACTAGTTAATAAAAGAATTTTAATAACTTTAAAGCATGTTTTTGCGTTGGATTGATATAATCTTGGCTCCTTCTTCTTGCGGGAACCGTACTAAACAAAGGAGTTTTTGAAGAAAAATGCCAACCGCTCTCGTTATCCACGGACATTTCTACCAGCCACCCCGGGAAAACCCCTGGACGGGAGTTGTCGACGACCAACCCAACGCCAAACCCTTTCCCAATTGGAACGACCGGGTTTACTACGAATGCTACCGGCCTAACGCCTTCGCCCGGGTATTCGACTCCAAGTCGAACCGAATCGAAAGCATTGTCAATAGTTACGAGTCCCTCAGCTTTAATTTCGGCCCGACACTCCTTTCCTGGATGGAAAAAAACCATCCCCATACCTACCAGCGCATCCTGGAGGCGGACCGCAACAGCCTCAAACGCAACGGGGGGCACGGTAACGCCATCGCGCAGGCCTATAACCATCCCATCCTGCCCCTTTGCAACGAGGCCGACCGGGTAACCCAGGTGAAATGGGGTATCGCCGACTTCAAGTTCCGGTTCCACCGGGATCCTGAATCCTTGTGGCTGCCGGAGACCGCCTGCGACGACGCCACCCTTTCAGTGTTGATCGATCACGGGCTCAAATACGCCATCCTTTCCCCGGAGCAGGCCCAAAGGATCCGGCCGCTGTCGGGGGGGAGTGGCGCGACGTGTCCCGCAACGGCATCGATCCCGGCGTGGCCTACCGTTACTTCCACCGGGATGGATCAAAACGCTACATCGACCTTTTCTTTTATGACCCGGGAATCTCGCGCGGGATCGCTTTCGAAGGCGCCCTCGTCACCAGCCAGGCACTCGTGGACCGTATCGCCCGGACGGTCAAAGGAGAGGGACGAATCGTTCACGCCGCCACCGACGGGGAATCCTACGGACACCATACCAAGTTCGGGGACTTGAGCCTGGCCTACGCCCTCAAGGTGGAAGCGGCCAACCGGGACTATTGGGTCACCAATTACGGGGCTTATCTGGAAAAATATCCCCCGGCCCAGGAAGTGGAGATCAAGAAGGGGGAGGATGGGCTGGGTACCTCCTGGAGTTGCGCCCACGGCGTGGGACGATGGTTCCGCGATTGCGGGTGCCAAACCGGGGGTCAGGAAGGCTGGAACCAGGCCTGGAGAGGTCCCTTGCGAAAAGCGTTCGACTATATCCGGGACCAGGGGGCACGGTTTTTCGAGGAGGAACGCGGAAAGCTATTCCAGGATCCCTGGGCGGTCCGCAACGATTACATTCAATTGGTCCTGGACCCCTTGGCTTCCCGGGAAAGTTTCCTGGAAACCCACGCGGGACGGGGGCTTTCGTCCACGGACCAGATGAGGGCCTTGGCGCACCTGGAAATCCAAAGGAACGCCATGCTGATGTACACCAGCTGCGGCTGGTTCTTCTCGGAGATATCGGGAATCGAGGGCATCCAAGTCATGAAATACGCTACCCGGATATTCGACCTGATGAGGATTCTGGGCCTGCCCGCGCCCGAGAACGAGTTCCTGAGGATCCTGGGGGAAGCCAAAAGCAATTTTCCCGAATTCGGCAACGGCGCGGATGTTTACCGCCGGTTCGCCGAGCCCAGCCGGGTCACCCCCCAAGGCGTGGTGGCCCATTTGGCGCTTTCCTCCCTGGTCAGTTCCGTGCCGGAAGAGGGCGAGGCAGGGGGTTACTTCTACGAGATGACGGATCCGGTGCGGGAACAGCGCGGGCGTTACACCCTCATGGCGGGCCAGGTCCACCTCAAGGAAGCCAAGGTCACCCAACAGTTCGCCTACGCCTTTGCGGGGATTCACCTGGGAGGCATCGATTTCTACGGCGCGATCCGGCCCTTCCTCCCGCCCGTGACTTTCCAGAAATCCTCCCGAAAACTGGTGGAAGCGTTTAACATTCTGTCCCTCCCGAAGCTCTTGCGGCTCCTTCAGGAGGAGTTCGGACCTGAGGAGTTCGGGGTGGAACAAATCCTACCTGAGGCGCGCCGGAAAGTCTTCCAGGAAGTTTTTGGAAGCCTGGTGGACCGCTTTTCCGAGCAGTACGTGCGGTTGTACGAGGAAAATCGCCGCAACCTGGAGATGCTCCAGTCCGTCGGGTTCGAGCTCCCCAAGGAAATCCAAGCCGCCGCCGAATTCACCTTCGGCAAGTTGTTCGAGGAGGAAATCCAGAAAAGGGAATGGTTCAAGGACCCGGAAGCCTACCAGAACCTCATCGAGCTGGCGGACGAGGTCACGCAACACGGCTACCGCATCGACCGTTTCGTGCCGCAACACACCTTTCGCAATCTCCTGACGGAGATCGTGGACAACGCCGTGGCCGAGCCCAGTGAGGACAACGTGAAGGCGGCCGTCGCGGTGGTCCGGATCACGAAGAAACTGGGCCTGGACTATAATCTTTACCTGGCCCAAGAGGCTGTTTTCGAGTCGGCGGAAAAGTCCCGAGACTTTGAGAAGCTCATGGAGTTGTCGGACCTTTTGAACCTTCGAACCGACCTGCTTATGGAGAAAAACGCGGGAATCAAAGAGACTCTGCGGCCCACGGCTTAAAGAGAAAGAGGGAAAAATTGCCGCCACGAAAAAAGAAAATCCAAATCGAACCCAAACCTTCCCGGGTTTCAAGCCTCGACCTGGCGAGGTTGCTGAACCTTTCCCACCGGGATCCCCACTCCATCCTGGGAATCCATCCGGACCCGGATGGCGTATTCATCCGTGTTTTCCGGCCCGAGGCCCTATCCATTACGGTCCTGGCGGGCAAGCGGGAAATACCACTCCAACCCATCGGCACCAAAGGCCTCTTCGAGACGTTGCTTCCCGGGGAGAAGGAATTCCCCCCCTATCGCGTGAGGGTGGAATACGCCGGCGGAAAGGCTTTCGAGTATTGGGACCCCTACGCCTTCTGGCCCACCCTGGGGGAATTGGACCTTTTCCTGCTGGGCGAGGGTAAACACGAAAGGCTTTACCAAAAGATGGGGGCCCACCCCATGCGCTGGCAGGATGTCGAGGGCGTTTCCTTCGCGGTTTGGGCTCCGGGCGGAAAAAGCGTGAGCGTGGTGGGGGATTTCAACGGTTGGGACGGCCGGTTGCACATGATGCGGTGCCTGGGTGTCTCTGGCATCTGGGAAATCTTCATCCCGGAACTGCCGGCCGGCACCATGTACAAGTACGAAATCCGGACCCCTTCCGGGATCATCCGCATGAAAGCCGATCCCTTTGCCTTCGCCACCGAGGTTCCGCCCAAGACCGCTTCCGTGGTGCACCGATCCTCTTACAAATTCAACGACGGGGAATGGATGGAGAGGCGGCAGAAAGCCGACGCCCTCCGGGAACCCCTGTCCATCTACGAGTTACACCTGGAATCCTGGCGCAAGGTTCCGGAGGAGGGCAACCGGTCCCTGACCTACCGCGAGATGGCCTGCCAATTGGCCGATTACGTCAAGGAAATGGGATTCACCCACGTGCAACTCATGCCCGTCATGGAGCACCCTTTTGGCGGATCCTGGGGCTACCAGGTTTCCTCCTATTTCGCGCCCACCTCGCGGTTCGGGGACCCGGACGACTTCAAGTTCTTGGTGGACCACCTGCACCAAAACGGTATCGGGGTCCTCTTGGACTGGGTCCCGGCTCATTTCCCCAAGGACGATTTCTCCCTGGGCCGGTTCGATGGCACGGCCCTTTACGAGCATATCGATCCCCGGCAGGGGGAGCATCCGGATTGGGGCACCTACGTCTTCAACTTCGGCCGCAACGAAGTGCGCAACTTCCTGCTCTCCAGCGCCCTCTTCTGGCTTTCCGAGTACCACGTGGACGGCTTGAGGCTGGACGCAGTGGCCTCCATGCTCTACCTGGACTACAGCCGCCAGGAAGGGGAGTGGGTGCCAAACCAGTACGGCGGGAACGAGAACCTGGAAGCCATCTCGTTTCTCAAGCGCCTCAACGAGCTGGCCTATGCCCAACACCCCGGGGTGATGATGATCGCCGAGGAATCCACGGCCTTCACGGGGGTGAGCAAGCCAACCTATACGGGCGGCCTGGGGTTCGGGTTCAAATGGAACATGGGATGGATGCACGACACTCTTTACTACTTCAGCCGGGACCCCATCTACCGGCGCTTCGACCACAACAACCTCACTTTCGGCTTTCTCTACGCTTGGAGCGAGAACTTCATCCTGCCCTTGTCCCACGACGAGGTGGTGCACGGTAAGTGTTCCCTCATCGACAAGATGCCTGGGGATCGCTGGCAGAAGTTCGCGGGGCTTCGGTCGCTTTTCGGATATATGTGGGCGCATCCGGGCAAAAAACTCCTGTTCATGGGGGGGGAGTTCGCGCAATTTTATGAGTGGAACCATGAGAAAAGCCTGGATTGGCACTTGACCCAGTGGGCGGACCATTGGCGCATGCAGGACTACATGAAGGACTTAAACCGGATTTATAAGGAAAATCCAGCCCTTTGGGAGGCGGATGTGGACCCCGCCGGGTTCCAGTGGGTGGACGTACACAACGCCAGCGAGAATGTCGTGGCATTCCTTAGGAAATCTCACAAAACCGGTAGGCAGATCCTCTGTATCGGAAATTTCTCGCCCGTTATCCGCTACAGCTACCGGGTAGGCCTTCCAAAGTGGGGATATTACAAAGAAATCATGAATTCGGATTCCAAACTCTACGGCGGTAGCAATTTCGGGAACGGGGGAGGGGTCCATTCCGAGGCCATTCCCCATCACGGCCTGCCGCATTCGGCCATCGTAGCCCTTCCGCCGTTATCCACCGTGTGGTTCGAGGCTCCCTGAGTAAAGGGTTGAGTTTTCCTTCAGAACACGTTGGGAATCCGCCAAAGTTCTGTTTTGGTCTTTTGATATGACTGTTGACTAAAGATCTGAACAACAAAAAAGTTACAGAACGTTGGATTTCTTGACCATTCCTTGCATCGACTGAAAGCAAAATCTGTTAAATATATTTTTATTCCCAGAAAATTCATTGAAAAATTTGGATATTTTGTAAAATCGCGGTAATGTTTCTATGTAATCTCATTCGAGATTATTTAATCTTTAATAAGCAATACTGAAATCATTTCAAGGTTTAATGAAAAATGAAACCGGTTGAACTCAATAAAAAATTTGGATTATTGAAAACGCTTTTTCAATTTAATTTCCGTTTCCGCTATGGATTTTTGTCCCTCCTGGTGGTTTCGTTTTGGCTGAATAACGTAACCTATTCATCCGCGCAGGTCATCCATACCGCGTCCACTTCCGCGATCGCGATCCCGACCTTGATAGCGACACCCCAGTTTTGCCCCAGCGACACTCAACAGATCTATCAGGAGAACCAGCCGACCTATTACACCCAACCGACTCTAACCGCTTGCGGTTACCCCGTCGGCACTTACGATCCAAACTACTATGCGGCGATTGATAGTTATGATTTCGGGGACACATCTGCATCAGGAGGATCTGGCGGCGGCAAGGGAGGGGTTGTTTGCGGAGCCTGCGCGGCCTTGACGAACACCGCCAATGCCAGGGCATGTACTGTCATGATCGTTGATGAATGCCCGCAGGGAGGAAACAACGCTAATAACTGCTGGAATGGGTCTTACCACTTGGATATTTCCTCGACGGCATACAACTATTTGTCAAATAACGCAAGTTTCCCGAGCAACACTGATCAGACTGGCCGGGACAGCTCGACGGTTGAGTGGTGGTTTGTCCAATGCCCCTTAACCGGTCAGGGCGCCGTTACCTTTGACAACACGACAGGCAACATTGCTTATGAATGGGCCAACAGCGCATCCAGCGGCTGGAATCCTCTTATGTTTTTGGATACACTTATTCCAATTAAATCCGTGGCTTATGGCTCCAGTTCATCCGGGCCGTTCACTTCCATAAGCCGGGATACCGGCAGCAGTCTCCCAAATTTTTGGTACGGTAGCAGTGCCTTCTCGGGGACCGAATACTTCCAAATCACAAGCTGGGAATCGACTACCCCCGTCACGATCGGTGTGAACGCCAGTAGTTATACCCCGAGTGAAGCGGCGCCTCCGGGAAACCCATCCACTAGCGGACAGATGCTGGGTTGCAACGCAACACCGGTGGCCACCAACACATTCACCATTACCTACACGCCCACCATTACCTATACGTATACCTATACACGCACCTTTACTTATACTTATACCTATACGTCAACCCCGACGTCCACGAGGTCGAATACACCGACCAATTCTCCCACCGTTTCGCCCACATCTACCGCTACACCCACAAAAACGAATTCGCCGACCGGCACGTCCACCAGTACGGTGACCAATACCCATACCAGCACCGCGACTAGGACCAATACGCAAACGAATACGGTTACCTCTACCGCCACTCCCACCTCAACCACCACAAGGACGAATACCCTGACCAATACGCCAACGAATACGGTTAGCGCTACTCCCACACGGACGAATTCACCCACCAATACAATTACGATTACGCCGACGAATACCCAGACGAATACGGCCACGAATACAGCGACTACTTCACCCACCGCAACGAGGACAAATACGCCTACCACTTCGCCTACGAATACGGCGACAACTTCAGCGACCCCCACTCGAACGAATTCGCCCACCAATACTGCCACGATTACGCCGACGAATACTTTGACTAATACCCCTATAAATACGGTGACATCCACGTCAACCGCAACAAGGACGAATACTTTGACCAATACCCCTGTAAATACGGCGACGTCCACGTCAACCGCAACAAGGACAAATACGGCGACCAATACGTTTACGGCCACGCCGACGAATACTTTGACTAATACCCCTGTAAATACGGCGACGTCCACGTCAACTACAACAAGGACGAATACGGCGACCAATACGTTTACGGCCACGCCGACGAATACTTTGACCAATACACCCGTAAATACGGGGACGTCCACGTCAACCGCAACAAGGACGAATACAGCGACCAATACCCCTGTAAATACGGCGACGTCCACGTCAACCGCAACAAGGACAAATACGGCGACCAATACGTTTACGGCCACGCCGACGAATACTTTGACTAATACCCCTGTAAATACGGCGACGTCCACGTCAACTACAACAAGGACGAATACGGCGACCAATACGTTTACGGCCACGCCGACGAATACTTTGACTAATACCCCTGTAAATACGGCGACGTCCACGTCAACTACAACAAGGACGAATACGCCGACAGTGACTTCTACGGCAACCAATACCAACACGGGAACCACTTCACCTACGCCGACTTTCACGATCACCTCAACAAGTACGCAAACTCCAACATCGACAAGGACGAACACATCCACCAATACGCCCACGAATACGGCTACATCCACGCTTACCCCGACAAGAACGAACACGCTGACCAACACGCCGACAGTTACGCTCACCTACACCCCGACGATGACGCCAACGGCAACCGATACCACTACGGGAACCACTTCACCCACGCCGACTTTCACGATCACCTCAACAAGTACGCAAACTCCAACATCGACAAGGACGAACACATCCACCAATACGCCCACGAATACGGCTACATCCACGCTTACCCCGACAAGAACGAACACGCTGACCAACACGCCGACAGTTACGCCCACCTACACCCCGACGATGACGCCAACGGCAACCGATACCACCACGGGAACCACTTCGCCCACGCCGACTTTCACGATCACCTCAACCAGTACGCAAACTCCAACATCGACAAGGACGAACACATCCACCAATACGCCCACGAATACGGCTACATCCACGCTTACCCCGACAAGGACGAACACTCTGACCAACACGCCGACGGCGACGATCACTCATACCCCGACGATGACGCCAACGGCAACCGATACCACTACGGGAACCACTTCGCCCACGCCGACTTATACGATCACCTCAACCAGTACGCAAACTCCAACATCGACAAGGACGAACACATCCACTAATACGCCCACAAATACGGCTACATCCACGCTTACCCCGACAAGAACGAACACTCTGACCAACACGCCGACGGCGACGATCACTCATACCCCGACGATGACGCCAACGGCAACCGATACCACCACGGGAACCACTTCGCCCACGCCGACTTTCACGATCACCTCAACCAGTACGCAAACTCCAACATCGACAAGGACGAACACATCCACCAATACGCCCACGAATACGGCTACATCCACGCTTACCCCGACAAGGACGAACACTCTGACCAACACGCCGACGGCGACGATCACTCATACCCCGACGATGACGCCAACGGCAACCGATACCACTACGGGAACCACTTCACCCACGCCGACTTTCACGATCACCTCAACAAGTACGCAAACTCCAACATCGACAAGGACGAACACATCCACCAATACGCCCACGAATACGGCTACATCCACGCTTACCCCGACAAGGACGAACACTCTGACCAACACACCGACGGCGACGCTCACTCATACCCCGACGGTGACGCCAACGGCAACCGATACCACTACGGGAACCACTTCACCCACGCCGACTTTCACGATCACCTCAACAAGTACGCAAACTCCAACATCGACAAGGACGAACACATCCACCAATACGCCCACGAATACGGCTACATCCACGCTTACCCCGACAAGGACGAACACTCTGACCAACACACCGACGGCGACGCTCACTCATACCCCGACGGTGACGCCAACGGCAACCGATACCACTACGGGAACCACTTCGCCCACGCCGACCTATACAATCACCTCAACCAGTACGCAAACTCCAACATCGACAAGGACGAACACATCCACTAATACGCCCACAAATACGGCTACATCCACGCTTACCCCGACAAGAACGAACACGCTGACCAACACACCGACGGCGACGATCACTCATACCCCGACGGTGACGCTAACGGCAACCGATACCACTACGGGAACCACTTCGCCCACGCCGACTTTCACGATCACCTTAACTGCTACTCAAACTCCCACACTTACGATATCTTCCACGTCGACTCCAACGTCCACGTTGGGGCTTCCGACACCCACGGTTACTAACACCCCGCTTAATACGTATACCTCGACGCCAACTTCAACCCCGACTTCCACACCTCCGTCCTATATGACCGTGACTACGACACTGACCCCGGTCACGAACACCGCCCTGCGCGTGTATCCCAATCCCGCGGATGGCACGGAACCGGTCACTATCAGGCTTCCGTATTATTCGGGGCTTTCGGATGTCAAAATTCAAATCTTCACCATTGCATTCCGGAAAGTTCAGGAAAAAGTTTATCCCTCTCAGGTCTGGGGGCTCATCCCCATCCAACTCGTGGATATTTGGAACAAACCCCTGGCGAGCGGCCTTTATTATGTTGTGGTCATAACGAATGAAGGCCGAAGTGTGGCGAAGTTGCTGATCATTCGGTAATTCCCCCCAAAACCCATATTCATCCTAAAAAACCAATAAAACTGCCCTTTTAATGCCTATTTATTTTTGGATTAAATCGGCCCTTTTGCCGTCTAGTGAGTATGGAAAGAATCCCCCTAATATAAAAATCGTGAGAAAATTATCTATATCTTGCTCGCTATGGGCGGACTCATGATTCTGATGAAAATATTTCGAAATAGGTTACATCTTTTAAATGCAGGTCTATTTGCCTGCGTCATCGCGGTATTTGGAATGGGCTTAGTCTCCACAAACAAAAATAATCCTTCCCTTATTTCGCAGAAATCCCATGCTTCTTCCAAAGCCCAACTTGATGCAGGCACTCGATTAAAACTCAACCAGAATTATGGACATATCCCGCTTTACTTCGAACCCAACGAAGGCCAAACCGATCCCCAAGTCAAATTTATTTCCAGGGGAAGCGGCTACACCCTCTTTATTACGCCCGCTGAAGCGGTGTATGTATTGAAACGTGGAGATTCCAATCACTCCCTAAACAAGTTTAAAGGTTTTGACACTAAATTTCGAACTCCTAAGTCTTCTCTCCAAACTAATCCACCCGATGTTTTACGTCTGAGATTAGAAGGAGGTAACCGCCTAGCAGAATTCGAGGGGATGGAAGAAGCGGAAGGGAAGAGCAATTATTTTATAGGGAACGATCCCAACAAATGGCATACGAATATTCCTAATTACACAAAAGTGAGGATGAAGGAGGTCTTTCCCGGAATTGATATGGAATATTACGGCGAACAGCGAAAACTAGAGTACGACTTTGTGGTGAAGCCGGGCGCAGACCCAAGCGTCATTGGCCTCAGCTATGAGGGCGCCAAGAATGCGGAAGTAGATGGGCAAGGGAACCTGTTGTTCCACATGGCCCAAGGGGATGTGGCATTCAAGGCGCCGGTGATTTACCAGAAGAGAATGAAAAATGGAGAATGGACAATTGAAAATGAAAAGATAGAAGGCCGTTACTCGTTAAAAGCGGATGGGAAAATCGGATTTGAAACGGGGAACTATGACAAAACCCTTCCCCTGGTAATCGATCCCCAATTGGATTATTCGACATTCTTGGGTGGAAGCGGTGGCGATGAAGGTTATGCCATCGCTGTGGATGGGTCGGGGGACGCGTATGTGACCGGTTGTTCCTATTCAACGAATTTTCCCACGACCAGCGGAGCTATTCAGACGGTTAACAACGGATATACTAATGTTTTTGTGACGGAGCTTAATCCCTCTGGAAGCGCATTGATTTATTCAACCTATCTGGGAGGGAGCGCACAGGATTATGGTTATGGCATCGCGGTGGATGGGTCGGGGAACGCTTATATCACGGGGCGAATAGCTTCCAAGGATTTTCCCACTACCAGTGGAGCCTTTCAAACGGTGCATGGCGCAGACGGCCCCTATAACGACGCTTGTGTTGTAAAACTTAATTCCTCTGGAAGCGCCGTGATCTATTCGACGTATCTGGGCGGGAATGGGGATGATTGTGGTTTTGGCATCGCATTGGATGGGTCGGGAAACGCTTATGTGACTGGATATGCGCAATCAACGAATTTCCCAACGACCAGCGGGGCCTATCAGACGGCATTGGGCGGCACAAACGCTATGAACGTTTTTGTGTCAGAATTGAATGCAACGGGAAGCGCCCTGGTCTATTCGACTTATTTAGGCGGGAGCGGAAGCGTTTATGGCGATATTGGCCAAGGCATAGTATTGGACGGGTCGGGGAATGTTTATGTGACAGGTGCTGCGGCTTCTCAAAATTTTCCCACAACTAGTGGGGCCTATCAAACGGTTTATGATAGTGGCGGGAATGATGCATTTGTGGCGAAACTGAAACTGGCGGGCGGCGGGGCGAGTGACTTGATTTATTCTACCTATCTAGGCGGGAATAACTGGGATCAAGGCAATGGCATCGCGTTGGATGGGTTCGGGAACGCTTATGTAGTTGGCTATACAATATCAACAAATTTTCCTACGACCAGTGGAGCCTTTCAGACGGCTAGAGGTGGAACGAATGGGAATTGTTATAACGTTTTTGTCACGGAGTTGAACCCCTCATTAAGCGCCTTGGTATATTCGACCTATTTGGGCGGGTACAATCCCGATGGCGATTTTGGATTTGCCATTGCCGTAGATTCGGACGGTGATGCATATGTGACGGGATTGACCTCTGGAAATTTCCCCATAACAAGTGGTGCTTATCAAACGACTTTTGAAGGTGGCATACCCAATCCCTGGCCAAGTGACGTTTTTGTGACGGAATTAAATGCCACGGGGAGTGCTCTGATCTATTCGACTTATTTAGGCGGTGTCAGGGACGATTCCGGCCAAGGCATAGCATTGGATGGGTCGGGTAATGTTTATGTGACTGGATATGCAGGCTATAATTTTCCTACTACCAGTGGGGCGTATCAGACGGTTTTAGGTGTCTCTCCGAACGTATTTATAGCAAAGTTGGACAATAGCGATTTTTATACACCCACAATTACACCATGGCCGGCAGGTGTTCCTACCTATACTTCTACCAATACACCAACAATAACGAACACTCCCACAATTACCAAGACTCCGACTTTAACCCTAACTCCCACGCCCACTGCTTCCACCCTGCCCGGCGTACCGACGGCTACCTACACAAGCATATGCTTTCCTATTACCTGTACACCGACGCCTACACTAACACCCGGCAGTCCGTCGGCTACTCCAACCTTGACAAACACACCAACTGTTACTAATACACCTACGGTAACTCTTACGCTAACAATGACCAATATTCCCCCCCCGACAAACACCATAACGCCTACATTAATATTTCCTCCTTCCTGCTCCGAGTTCTCCGTCTCGAAAAATACGTTTTTCCCGTCCAACGGGCCAGTATCGATTTATGTTTCGTACTGTCAGTACCCAGGTGCCTTTTCCTTGGGGATTTATAATTCCGCTGGGGAGCACATTAAAACCCTAGATGCGCGACATTTGGAAGCACCCATTATCGCTTCTTACCTTTGGGACGGACGGAACAAATACGGTGATCCCTGCGCCAGCGGGGTCTATATTCTTTACCTCGTCGAACCCTATAACCGGCAAATCAAAAGAGTGCTTCTTTTAAAGTAAAAACCCCCTTCGAGCTATAATTGGTCTAGAGAATAATCATGCCGAAAGTATCCCGGAATCATATGCGGCTGTTGAACACCGGTCTATTTACCTGCGTCTTATTGGTTTTTGGTATGGGTTTAGTCTCCACAGGCCGAAACAATTCTTCCCCCGCCCAGCAAAAAAACCATGCTTCTTCCAAAGCCCAACTTGATGCAGGCACTCGATTAAAACTCAACCAGAATTACGGAAAAATCCCACTTTACTTTGAACCCAACGAAGGACAATACGATCCCCAAGTCAAATTCATTTCCCGGGGAAGCGGCTACACCCTCTTTATTACGCCCGCTGAAGCGGTGTATGTATTGAAACGTGGAGATTCCAATCATTCACCCCGGCAATCTACCCTGAGTAAACGAAGTGCATCGAAGGGCTCCTCACTCCTAACTGCTTCCCCCGAGGTTTTGCGCCTGAGGCTCGAGGGCGGGAATCGCATAGCTTTTTTCGAAGGGATGGAAGAAGCGGAAGGGAAAAGCAATTATTTCATCGGGAATGACCCATCCAAATGGCGAACTAACATCACCCACTATGCCAAGGTGAACTTGAAAGAGGTCTATCCCGGTATTGACATGGTGTATTACGGTTCACAGCAAAAGCTGGAATACGACTTTATGGTAAAACCCGGTGCGGATCCAAAAGAAATTAGGCTGAAAATTGAGGGTGCGGAGAGTTCCAATGTGAATGACTCGGGCAACCTTCAAATGAGTGTCGGCGGCTGCCAAGTGGTTTTCAAAGCACCTGCTATTTATCAGGAGGACCGCAACGGAAAAGTAACCATCATGGGAAAATATGTAAAGACCGGTAGTAACGAATTAGGTTTCGAGGTGAAGGGATATGATCATTCAATACCATTGGTGATCGATCCAGTTTTGGATTATTCCACCTTCCTTGGCGGGACCGCGAGCGAAGGAGCCAATGCCATCGCGGTGGATGGGTCGGGGAACGCTTATGTTACGGGAGAGACCGGGTCCATTAATTTTCCCACGACCGCCGGGGCCTACCAGACGGCTTCTGGCGACATTTTTGTGACGGAGCTAAATGCAAATGGAAGCGCCCTGGTCTATTCGACCTTTCTGGGCGGGATCGGAGGGAATGAAGCCTTTGGCATCGCGGTGGATGGGTTGGGTAACGCTTATGTGACGGGGCAGACCAGCGGAAGTTTCCCTACGACCAGTGGGGCTTATCAGACGATTTTCGGTGCTGGTACTTATGACGCCTTTGTGACCAAACTCAATCCGTCAGGTAATACACTCCTTTATTCAACTTATCTGGGCGGAAGCGGTTGGGATCAAGGCGATGGGATCGCGGTGGATTCAAGCGGGAGCGCCTACGTGACGGGTTATACCTATTCCACCGATTTCCCCACCACAACGGGTGCTTACCAAACCACTTCGGGAGGAACCTGGGACGCCTTCATCACCAAGTTGAATGCGGCGGGCACGGCCTTGGTCTATTCCACCTATCTGGGCGGAAGCTACATTGACTATGGTTATGGAATTGCTGTGGATTCAAGCGGAAACGCCTACGTAACGGGTACTACTGCGTCCACCGATTTTCCCACCACGGCTGGGGTTTACCAAACAACTTTTGGGGGAAGCTGGGACGTCTTTGTGGCCAAGCTGAATGCGGCGGGTACGGTCTTAGTCTATTCCACGTACCTAGATGGGAGTTCAAGTGAAGAAGGTTATGGAATAACCGTGGATTCAAGTGGGAACGCCTACGTGACTGGAAGTACGGAATCAACGAATTTCCCAACAACCAGTGGGGCCTATCAGACGAATTATGGCGGCAATATTGATGCGTTTGTGACGAAGTTGAATAACACGGGAAGCGCCTTGTTGTATTCAACCTATTTGGGCGAGGGTAATGAGGATCATGGAAATGCCATCGCGGTGGATGGCTCTGGAAACGCATATGTGACGGGATATACGCAATCCACCAATTTCCCCACGACCAGTGGGGCTTATCAGACGGTTTTTGGAGGGAATCAGGATGCTTTTATGATGGAGCTGAATGCCGGGGGTAGCAACCTGATCTATTCGACATACTTGGGCGGGGGTGCGTCCGAATCCGGTCTGGGCATTGCGGTGGATGGGTCGGGGAACGCCTACGTGACGGGGTATACGCAATCCACCAATTTCCCCACGACCAGTGGGGCCTATCAGACGGCTTTTGGAGGAACCTGTGACGTCTTCGTGGCAAAGCTTTCTTTTCCCACCCCAACACCGACACCTACCATGACTCCCACACCGACGGCGACAGACAGCCCGACGAACAGTTCGACTTCGACCCCGAGTAGTACACCCACGCCCACGGCTACATACAGTTCGACATTGACGAATACCCTGACCAACACACCCACCCTAACAAACACCTCCACTGCCACGGGTACTTATACAATGACGAATACACTGACCCCCACATACACCCCGACGCTGACCAGCACCTCCACGCAAACGATGACCCCAACAGTTTCAAATATCCCGACCTCGACATCACTTCCATCCTGCTCTGGGTTCTCCATCTCGAAGAACGCGTTTTTCCCCTCCAATGGGCCGGTCTCGATCTATGTTTCCTATTGCAAGTATCCGGGCGATTATTCCTTAAAGGTTTATAACTCCGCCGGGGAACACGTCAAAACGCTGGACGAGAGGCATTTAGAGGCACCAGTAGTGGCTTCTTACCTTTGGGATGGCAGGAATAAATATGGTGATCCCTGCGCCAGTGGCGTCTATATTTTGTACCTCGTGGAGCCTTATGACCGTGAGACCAAAAGGGTGCTTCTTTTAAGGTAGGCATGTTTCCGGGAATGGCACCCTCTCTTGGGATTTGAAGGATATGGACGGTACCCCTGTGGCCGACGGACTTTATTACCTCCGGGTGAAGGCGGTTGAGGGGGGGACCACGACCGTGAAAATCCTGAAAGTCCTCGTTCTGCGCTGAGCGGAAATTCAGCTCGCGAATTCTCCCAAAAAACCAATAAAACTGCCCTTTTAATGCTTATTTTTTTTGGATTAAATCTGCCCTTTTGCCGTCTAGAGGGTGTGGAAAGAGACAACCCTAACAGCCAAATCGTGGGAAAATATCCTATATCTGGCTCACCCTGGACGGGCAAATGATCCTGATGAAGATATCGCGCAATAGATTGCGTCTTTTAAATGCAGGTCTATTGGCCTGCGTCATTCTGTTATTTGGAATGGGGTTGGTCTCCACAAGCCGAAATGGTTCTTCTCACGCCCCGAAAGAATCTAATATCTCTTCCAAAGTTGCTCAGCCGAATCAATCAGCGCTCATGAAACTTAATCAGAATTATGGACATATCCCGCTTTACTTCGAGCCCAACGAGGGACAATTCGATCCCCAAGTGAAGTTTCTCTCCCGGGGAAGTGGATATTCCCTATTCATCACGCCCGCCGAAGCGGTGTTTGTCCTAAAGCATAGCGAGCCTAAAGATTTTTCGAATAAAGGTGGAAGACTTGGTCGTAAATTCCCAATTCCTAATTCCTCATTCCTAATTACCAAAACTTCACACCCAACTGTTCCGCCCGATGTTTTGAGATTGAGATTGGAAAATGGAAATAGGTTGGCTGAATTCGAGGGAATGGAAAAGGCAGTAGGGAAGAGCAATTACTTTATCGGGAATGACTCATCCAAGTGGCACACCAATATACCCAACTATACCAAGGTAAAGATGAAGGATGTCTATCCCGGGGTCGACATGGTGTATTACGGCAATCAACGTAAGTTGGAATACGATTTCGAGGTAAAGCCAGGGGCGGACCCAAGTGCCATTAATCTCAGTTACGAAGGCGCCAAGAACGCTGAAGTGGACGGCCAAGGGAATCTGATATTCCACATGGAGAAAGGGGATGTGGCTTTCAAAGCGCCTGTAGCCTACCAAAAAAAAATGAAGAATGGAGAATGGACAATTGAAAACGAAAAAATAGAAGGCCGTTATTCATTAAAAGCTGATGGGAAAATTGGTTTTAAGATTGGAAACTATGACAAAACCCTTCCTCTGGTGATCGACCCCCAATTGGATTATTCAACTTATTTGGGTGGGAATATCGAAAATGAGGGCAGTGGCATCGTGGTGAATGGATCGGGGAATGCTTATGTGACAGGTTGGTCTATGGGAGATTTCCCCACAACAAGCGGAGCCTTTCAGACGGCTTTGGATGGTGGTATGGATGCTTTTGTGGCGGAGATAAGTGCTGATGGAAGCGCCTTGGTCTATGCGACCTATCTGGGTGGCAGCGGGGGTGCTCAAGGCAATGGCATCGCGTTGGATGGGTCGGGAAACGCTTATGTGGTTGGAAGTGCCGGCGCAAATTTTCCCACAACCAATGGAGCCTATCAACCAGCTTATCAGAGTTTATATAGCCAATTGAATGCTTTTGTGACGAAACTGAATACTTCGGGAAGCGCCTTGGTCTATTCGACCTATCTTGGCGGGAGCGGGGAATCTAATCAAGGGGATGTTGGCACTGGCGTTGCGGTGGATGGGTCAGGAAATGCTTATGTGTCGGGTCATACGTTTTCACCGAATTTCCCCACTACCGGCGGGGCCTATCAGACAGCTTTAGGTGTCAGCGGTGATATTTTTATTACGAAACTGAATGCCTCAGGAAGCAACCTTATTTATTCGACTCTTCTGGGTGCGAACGGTGGCGGTGTGTGTAATGGCATCGCTGTGGATGGATCGGGGAACGCTTATGTGACGGGCTGGGTAGATGACATAGATTACCCCATAACCAGTGGGGCTTATCAGACGGATTTTGGTGGTGGGGGTATTGACGCTTTTTTGACAGAGTTTAATGCAACTGGAAGCTCCTTGGTCTATTCGACCTATCTGGGTGGTAGCGAGGACACTCTTGGCAATGGCATCGCTGTGGATTCCTCGGGAAATGCCTACGTTACAGGATACACTGGAGAGGGGTTTCCAACGAATAGTGGGGCCTTTCAGACGGCTTATGGCGGCAATACCGACGTTTTTGTGGTGAAGTTGAATCCGGCGGGTGACGGGGCCAGCGACTTGATCTATTCAACCTATTTGGGAGGAAATGGGGACGATCAAGGAAACGCCATCGCGGTGGATGGGTTGGGGGACGCTTATGTAACGGGCTTTACGAATTCAACGGATTTCCCCACGACCAGTGGCGCCTTTCAAACGTCTTTTCAGACGTCCGCAGGTGACATCCACGGAAATACTAACGCTTTTATGACGGAACTGAATCCTTCGGGAAGCTTCCTGATTTATTCGTCCTATCTTGGCGGGAGTGGGGACGTGTACGGGGGTGATCTAGCCAATGGAATTGCATTGGATGGCTTAGGAAACGTTTATGTGACAGGAGAAACAGAATCATCCGATTTCCCGACTACTAACGGCGCCTTTCAAACGTCTAATGGTGGCGCATCTGTTGACGGTTTTGTTACAAAGTTTGACGTGAGTGATTTTTATACACCCACGCCCTGGCCGACGGGCGTTCCCACATATACTTTTACATCCACACCTACCCTTGCGTTTACACCAACGCCCACCTCTACCCCAACTCCCACCATGACAAACACGCCAACCTATACTTCGGGTGTTTTAACTTTTACACCGACTAACACGCCAACTTCCACCGCGACAAACACATCCACGAAAACGACAACCCCTACAATCACATTGACACCGACAATTACTCCCACTGATACTCCGCCTCCTTCACCAGACCCTACTTGGACAGTAACAACTTCTCCAACTTTCACCCCGACAAATACCTCAATCAACACATCTACGAGGACGATGACGCCAACAACGACCCCAACGCCCACCCGCAAAGCTACGTGCACAAACACACCCACTTCAACGGCCACCCCAACATGCACTGTTGGTGTGATACCCGCCACTAACACGCCAACACCCACAGCAACACGGACCTCGACTGTGACAGGTGTGGTTATCAGCCTGTCTTATCCAAATCCTGTTAAAGGCGCAGGGCCGGTTTCCATAAATGTCCAAGGGCCGCCAGGAACTAACTTTATCTGTGACGTCTTCACGACGGCCTTCCGAAAAGTGGCCAGCGCTACATGGCTTGTTTCCGGGAACGGCACCCTCTCATGGGACTTGAAGGATATGGACGGCACCCCTGTGGCCGACGGGCTTTATTACCTCCGGGTAAATGCGGTTGCGGGGGGAACCACGACGGTGAAAATCCTGAAAGTCCTCGTTATCCGCTAACGTTCTTTTGCCAACCGATGCGGTTTTAGAACCCCAAATCCCTAATACCTCCATGGGGTTAACTTTTAACCTGTTTTGCCTCTTTTTTTGTAGAACCCCAATAAATCCCACTTTTAAAATACCACGAAGCAGATACCCATACCTGGGGTTAGTAGTCCTGCCCGCAGGGGACCGCGAACCCAGTGCAGGGGACCGGGAACCTAGTAGCAGAACCCGGTGAACCTAGTAGCAGATTCCGGGGAACCTAGTAGCAGAACCCGTGAACCTAGTAGCAGATTCCGAGGTACCTAGTAGCAGATACCGGGGAATCTAGTAGCAGAACCCGGTGAACCTAGTAGCAAATTTCGGGGTACTTAGTAGCAGATACCGGGGAACCTAGTAGCAGAACCCGGTGAACCTAGTAGCAGAACCCGTGAACCTAGTAGCAGATTCCGGGGTACCTTGTAGCAAAACCCGTGAACCTAGTAGCAGATTCCGAGGTACCTAGTAGCAGATACCGGGGAATCTAGTAGCAGAACCCGGTGAACCTAGTAGCAGATTTCGGGGTACTTAGTAGCAGATACCGGGGAATCTAGTAGCAGAACCCGGTGAACCTAGTAGCAAATTTCGGTAGTGTATTTTTGGGGGGTGTAAAAAGAAGCGGGCGTAACATGGTGTTTGTCTAGAACGCCATATCCTTTTTGTGAAAGGAAGTTACGCCCATGAAGAATATACACCTAGCCTTACAGGCCTTGGCAAGAGAGAAAACTCAAGCCTGGGTGAAATCTGTGGTTGGAAGCCGTGAGGTCGGCGAATGGGTAGGAGAAGCCCTGAATCAACAACTTTCGGAGGCTTTCAACGCCCAGTTGAGGAAAGAACGGGATGAAGCGTTGAATCGCCAGCCATATGAAAGGCAGGAAGGAAGCCGGTATCGCAATGGGTTCAAGCGGATCCTAGTTGCTGGATTTCTGGGACCTTTGGTGCTGAAAAAGCCAGTTTTGAGGAAAGGCGGATTTGTTTCGGAAACTCTGACGGCATTGAGAGCTGGAAGCCAAGCCTTGGTGGGATTTCTGGGAATGAAGTTCTGGCTAAAGGGGGCTTCCACCCGGTCGGTGGCGGCAGGGCTAAACGAGGCCTTTGGAACTAAGCTGACAGCCAATCACGTTAGCCAGATGACCAATGCCTTAAAACCTACCCTGGAAGCCTGGGCTAAACGGCTATTACCCACCGGGATTCAATACTTGTACTTGGATGCCCTTTACCTGACGGTCAGGCGACAGGAAGCCGGTGTGAAACAAGCTTTGCTGGTGGCCATCGGGGTGGATGGGAACCTGAAGAGGCATTTTCTGGGGTACATGGTGGGAGACCGTGAAAGTGAGTCGGCCTGGGAAGCCATGTTGGAAGACTTGTTGAACAGAGGCTTAGACAGAAAAAGCTTACGAATGGTGGTATCCGACGCCCACGGTGGAATTGTCGCGGCGGTGAAAAATCGTCTTGGAATCCCCCATCAATTATGCTTGGTACACAAGATGGAAAACGTCCGGTGTCGAGTGGCCCAGAAGGACAGAAAGGCATTCATGGCTGATTTCAAAGCGGTGTATTGGGCCGAAAGTCGAGAGAACGCCTTGGTGGCACTAGGAAGTCTCAAGGCTAAGTGGGCCAAAACCTATCCCAAAGCAGTGGAGATGGCAGAGGAAAAATTCGACTCCTATACGCAGTTTTTCCAGGAAGACCGGAAGTTTTGGAAGATTACCCGCACCAGCAACCTAATCGAACGGCTTAACGAGGAGTTAAGGAAAAGGCTGAGGCCAGCGGGGATGATGCAGAACGAGCTGGAGATCGCCAAGTTGGTGTGGGGGGTAACCGAAACCCAACAACAAAATTGGAACAAGACTAAAGCCTACACCTCAAGAAGGGAGGCGGAGGTTCAAGCTGCTTGATTAAGACGCCCGTGGAAATTTACACCCAAAATATTGACGCAGGGCAAATTTCGGGGTACTTAGTAGCAGATACCGGTGAACCTAGTAGCAGATTCCGGGGAACCTAGTAGCAGATACCGGGGAATCTAGTAGCAGAACCCAGTGAACCTAGTAGCAGATTTCGGGACACCTATTGGCATATTGGCTTTTTAAAAGGAGTTTTATATGGCTGGTATAAAACAAGAATCCCTATCTTGGATCGATCAAATTAAAGACCTAAAAGCCTATCTTAAGAAAAAGCCCTCCGCTAAAAGAATTGAGCTTAGAGAAGCTCTCAAACTTAGCGATGGTCGAATCACCATTCTTTACTCCATTGAAACCTGTTTCGACGAACTTGCCTTGAAAAAGGTTCGTCAGGCGGCAAAAGGGGCATCCCCCTTTACCCTGTCCTCAAACGCCGCCCTGGCCTTGGCAAAGTTGAAAGGGAGAGTCCAGGATTTTCCCAAGATATTCCACCAGGTTTTGGATTTTGTTTTGGCCCAAAGATTGATTCCGATGAAAATCGAAGCCCTGGTGGAGTGGATTATAGAAGGTAAACCAATTAGTGGATTCGACCCCACCCGGGTCAAGAGAAAGAGCCCGAAAGGCCCCTCCTTGGGACCCAGGGAGGTTCGGGAAGAAGCCGCCCCAATAGGGAATAAATCCGATGTCCAAACGCCAGGGGCGGCCGTTGGCCGGGAGGGGGAATTACCGCCCCAAAAGCCGGGGGAAAAACCGGACTGGAAGGGCATTAGGGAAGCTATTTACGGGGCCGCGACTTTGGTGTTCATCATATTGTTCGCGAGGTGCGCGTGGCATGATTTTAAAACCTGGGAGGGCGCGCAAACCCATTCTGATGCCGCGGCCACGCCGGCAGTCGCCAATAATCCAAGCGGTTCGAATGAGGCCACGAATGCAGGAAGTAAGTTAGAAGTTAGGAGTGAGGAGTTAGGAGTTAAGGCGAACAACCAACCTACCTCAATTCAAAATTCGGGCGCGCCAGCGCCCGTTGTTGCTTGGAATGCTTCCCTCGAAACCGAAACCCAAATGGACAATGAACTTTTCCCCTTGCCCGATTACTGCGTCATCAAGCCCATCCTGCCCTTGCCGGCGGTGAATATGGACGCGGTAAAAGCCGGGAATTTATTGGCTCTTTTCCAGGATGTCGACAAATACTCGGTCTGGTACGGGAACGAGAGAGTGACCGTCGAATCAGCCCCCGTCAACCCCGCCTTCCTGGCTCTTTTTTTCAAGGACAAGGGACCGGTGGAAATAAATTGGAATACCCTGAAAGCCATTCATTGCGATGAAGCGCAGGTGTTCGGGGAACACACCGGGGAGACCCTGTACCAATGCGGGTTGGTTTCGTCCGGCTTGGAAAAGGCCGTCGAAATCGAATGTACCGCGCTTGATGATTTCAACAACCTGGTATCGGCCCTGTTTTTTTGGGCCAAGAACGTGACGCCGTCGGGACTGCCTTACCTTCACCAGGGAACCGTGTTCGACAGCCAAGCGCTGGTCAAGGTGGTATGGGCCGGAAGCCCGGCGGACAAGGCGGGTTTGAGACTAAACGACATGGTTTGGGGATTGGACCAGGACGGCGACCGACAACAAAAACCCATCGCCGTGGAAAAGGGTTTGGATGCCCTCGAAGCGGGAAGGCATGCGCTATACGTGATCCGGGGAGGGAGGGTGTCCCCGGAAACGCCCAGGACGAGGCTTGAGTTGATGGTTCCATAAAACAACCCAGGGCGTGTAATTAAATTGAATGATGGCATAATGAAAGCCGGTTTTGCCAAACGCGGTCCTAAAAAGGCGGCATTGATAAGATGAAAATATTTTTAACAGGCGGCAGCGGCTTTATCGGCCATTGGGTCGTCAAAGAGCTTTTGGCCCGGGGGCATCCCCTTCGCCTTTTGATCCGGAACACGGCTAAAATCCCCTCGCTGAAAACCATGACGGGTGTGGAGATCGTGGAAGGCACGCTATACGACCAGCCCATCATCGAGAAAGCCTTAAAAGATTGTGAGGCCTGTGTTCATATTGCCCTGGGTTGGGGGGAAACACCGACCACCATGCTTCAAAAGGACACGGCGGTCACCGCGTTTTTGTTGGAGGCGGCTGAAGGGGCGGGTGTGAAACAGTTTCTTTATACCTCCTCCACGGCCGCGGTGGGGGAGTTCCGCCCTCTCATGGCCGAAAGCGTTGACCTGAGGCCGGTCGACCTTTACGGGTCCACCAAGGCGGCTTCGGAGGCCTATCTGTTGGGCTTCGCGGCCAAGGCGCGTATTCGCTGCAACATCATCCGGCCCGGTTATACTTTCGGCAATCCCGCTTTCGCGGATGGGGTCACCCAGCCGGACCAGCGTTTCAACCAGATCGTCGCGGCGGCGAAAAAGAATGGGCCTATCAAGGTCACCCAGCATGATGGAACGCAGTTCATCTGGGCGGGGGACCTGGCGAAGTTGTATTCCGCTGTTTTAAGGGGCGGAATGAACCGCCGGATTTTCTTCGGCTTATCCAATGAGTTTGTGACTTGGAAAGCGGTGGCTCAAAAAGCCAAAGAGATCATTGGCTCCCACAGTGAGATCGTGGCCGAGGACAAGGGCTGGGACGAAAAGCCGATGTTGTTTGACCTGGGCATGATCAAGAAAGAGTTCGGCCTGGAATTCACGGCCTCCCAAGAAATCGAGAAGCATTTGGAATATTTGGCAAGGCGAGCCATCGCTTGATCTCAAATCAAGCGATGATGATTGCTCGCACAGATTCAAAAGGAATCTGTGCGTGCCTAGAAATTACAACTTTTCAAATAGGCCGGATTTTGGAAATGGCGCGAGGTGTCCATTTTTTCAGGGAAACTCCAGCCTTCGCCCCAACCGCGGCACCCGCATAAAAATTCCCAAACGTCCTTGCCGTTCCTAAAGGTTTTCCTTTTATTCCTCAGCCCCACACCCTTGCATCTCCATCTTTAAAAGTTGCCCTAAGGAATAGTGTGGAATAAGCTATATCAACGTTTTTAAGATTTTTTTACCCTAGGTATCCATGCGCCGGTTCACTATAAAAATTAAAATGATAATCTGTGCAATACCAAACTCTATAAATGCTTTAAGGAAGGTTGGCATGCAGAAGATTTTATTTCGATTGAGTTCCGGCCTAATGCTATTGGCGTTTTTAGGGTTATTTCCGGCCGCATGCGGCAAGAAAGGCGTCACCGTGACGACCCTGGCGGGGACAGGGAATGCCGGATGGAACAATGGTACGGGGACCGACGCTTCGTTTTCTTATCCCTATGGGGTCGCGGTTGATTCCACTGGAAATGTTTACGTCGCGGATTGGGGCAACAACCTGATCCGGAAAATAACCGCTACGGGTGAGGTGACGACCTGGGCGGGCGGCGGGTCGGGTACTGCGACCAATGGTACGGGAACCTCCGCAACGTTTTGGATCCCCACGGGAGTTGCGGTTGATTCTAACGGTAATGTTTACGTCGCGGACCAAGGCAACCACTTAATCCGGAAGATCGACTCAAATGGCGTGGTGACCACCTTGGCGGGAAGGGCAGGTGTTGTTGGGTCCTCGGATGGGCCGGCGAAAGACGCTACCTTCAATTTGCCCACTGGAGTCGCTGTCGATGCCGCCGGGAATGTTTACGTGGCCGATTCGGGCAACCATGTGATCCGAAAAATTTCCGAAGGGGGTGTCGTGACGACCTTGGCTGGTTCCGCGGGCGTGACCGGCTCCGGCGACGGGACGGGAATCGCCGCGGATTTTAACACGCCCTTCGGGGTCGCGGTTGATGCTTCCGGGAATGTTTATGTCGCCGATTACGGCAACCATCTGATCCGTAAAATCAATTCGGCGGGGTTGGTGACGACCCTGGCGGGGACCGGGGTGGTTGGGTCCGCCAACGGGCCGGCGACCGCCGCCCAGTTCTTCAATCCCGAGGGAATCGCGGTTGATTCCTCCGGGAATGTTTTTGCCGGGGATTCGGGCAACCATTTGATCCGGAAAATCACACCCGACGGGATGGTCTCGACCCTGGCGGGGACGGGGCAAGCGGGTTATGCGGACGGACCCACCATTGTCCCATCGTTTTCGTGGCATTTTTGGAAATCTGTCATCGGATGGTTCCGAAATGTCAACGCCGGCGCCCCGGTGCAGATTATCGGGGGGGCCATGGGGGTTACCACCGGCGGTTTATCGTCTCCCCCGACACCTGGGAACCAGGGGATGCCCCAGGCGACTCCGGCGGGGACTGCCATGCCCCCCAGCAGACCGGTGGTTCCAGCGTCGTTCCAGTGGCCCGCGGGAATCGCGGTTGATTCCTCGGGAACTGTTTACGTGGCGGACCGGGACAACCATATGGTCCGGAAAATTAAATAACTTTAAAGAAGGTTGGCATGCGCCGATTCTTTATAAAAATTAAGGTAAGTATCCTTTTACAACAAGTAAAAGCAAAAAGATATGGAACCGCCGATCAAATCCGATGGACGCCGATAAGTTTGAGAAAGCCTTAAACTATAAGCCGTTATCGGCGCGTGCGGAGCACGTCGGTCGTTATCCGCGGTAAAAAAATTTCTTTACGGTCGTGAAGGTATAGTCACCAAAATAAAATGATAATCGGTGCTATACCGCGCCGGTTCCCCTATGGAACCGACACATCAAAACATGCGCCTCGGTTTGAAGCCCCGGCGCAGGTGCTCCTTTAACATCTTTGTGGAAGGTTGGCATGCGCCGAACTTTATTCCCTCTGGGTTCCAGCCTTGCGCTATTAGTTGTTTTTGGTTTATTCCCATCCGCTTGCGGAAAAAGAAGCGGCGCAGTGACGACCCTGGCGGGAAATATCTTGGCTGGGTTCGCCGATGGAAAGGGAAGAGAAGCAACGTTTACTCATCCTGGTGGTGTCGCGGTTGATTCTTCCGGCAATGTTTACGTCGCGGATACTGAAAACCAACTCATCCGTAAAATCACAGCTGACGGGGTGGTGTCGACCCTGGCGGGGTCGGCGGGGGTCACCGGGGAAAGCAACGGAACGGGAACCGCCGCCTCGTTCAATCATCCCACTGGAGTCGCGGTCGATTCATCCGGGAATGTTTATGTCGCGGACTCCAACAACAACCGGATACGGAAAATCACCCCGACGGGCGTGGTAACGACCCTGGCGGGGTCCGGTTCAGTTGGTTCCGGCAATGGGACTGGTACCTTCGCATCGTTCAATTGGCCCCGCGCGGTCGCTGTCGATTCTTCGGGAAATGTTTACGTCGCGGATGCGGCGAACCGATTGATCCGGAAAATCACCCATGAGGGCGTGGTAACGACCCTGGCTGGGTCGGGATCTCAAGGGTCTTCCAATGGGCAGGGAACATCGGCATTGTTCAACCAGATTTGGGGGATCGCGGTTGATTCCCCGGGAAATGTTTACGTGGCGGACACTTTCAACCATCTGATCCGGAAAATCACCCCTGCCGGTTTGGTGTCAACCCTGGCGGGGTCGGGGGCGCAAGGATCTGCCAACGGAACGGGCCCCGCGGCAGCCTTTTCTTATCCTGCCGGCGTCGCCGTTGATGCTTCCGGGATTGTTTATATCGCGGATTACCATGACTTCCTGATCCGGAAAATTACCGCCGGGGGAGTGGTGACGACCCTGGCAGGGACGGGATCTCCGGGGGCTGTCAACGGGATAGGGACCGACGCATCGTTCAATAAACCCACCGGAATCGCGGCCGATTCCTCCGGTACTGTTTACATCGCGGATACCTTCAATAACTTGATCCGAAAAATCCAATAAATTTAATCAACCCCTGGAGAAACGAAAAAGGTTTTTCACCCATGGCCATACCTAAAACATGGTCGTACCATTCCCGGTTCAACCGCTGGATCTATTTCGCCATCCTTCTCTTGGCCAATCTGGGCATTTCAATTTTAAAATTACCCCCGCTCCTTCTTGCAGTCGTGGTCATCCTAGGGCTGGCCCTCCCGCTTTATATCGCATGGAGAACTTCCACCCTTCAGGCTCCGGGACAGCCACCGTCTTACTCCGTTGAATTGTTCGAATCTTTTCCAACAGCCCTCATCCTCGCGGGTTTTGCCCTGTGCGTTTTCCTGCGGTTCTATAAATTGGAAGGCCTTTTCGCCTGGCCCAACGGGGATGAGGGTTGGATCGGGATGAATGCCATGGAATTGGCCCGCCACTGGAACTGGAAATTTTTTTACACCACGGGGGAGGTCCCCCCCCTTTCCGTGTGGGCGGTAGCCGCCATGTTCAAAACGGGCCTCTCCCCCTTTTTGTGCCTTTGGTTCCTACCCGCCGCCGCGTCCAGCCTTACGGTGGCGGCCGGGTATTACGCGGCCCGCCAATTATTTTCAAGGTCCTTCTCGCTCCTGGCGGGAGCCCTGCTGGCCTTCAGTTACTGGCCCCTTTTCATCGGCCGGACCTGCAACCATGGGGTCTGGATGGCCTTCTGGGTTTGCGGTTGTTTTTTCTTTTTAGGCCGCTTCCTTAAAAACGACACGGGCAGTCAAAAAGGCGGGGAAGCCGCCGTCTTGGGTTTCGTCTCGGGCCTGGGTTCATTGATCTTCACCCCCTGGCCGGTCGTGACCCTGGCCATCGCGGTTTTTGTGTACCAGCGCACGATGGCCGGAGAGAGAAAGAACCGGAAAAATTTTTTCATTTTCACCGCCTTCCTCCTCCTTTCACTGCTTCCTTACTTGGCGGCCGTCCTGTCCGCGAGGCCGGGGCAGCACGCCTCCGCGGTGGCGGCCTGGAGCGGATGGTTCCCGTGGAACCACCAAATCCCGGTCGTGCTTCACTATTTTACCTGCCTTTTCTGGAAGGATTTCGACGACACAGCGGCCTATACCCCCACCTGGTGGGGATTCTTGAACCCGGTCCTCAGCTCCTTTTTTTTCCTGGGGGTTATGGAAATTCTGCCATACCGGAGGATTCCAAGGGCCAAGTGGTTCTTTCCTCTTTTCCTTTTTTTCATGCTCCCGGGGCTTTTAACCATGAACTTGGAAGCCTTCAGGATCATCCAAGTCATGCCCCTTTTGACCGCCGTGTCGGCCCTGGGCCTGTTTTCCTTTCTTACCCCCCTTCCGCCGGCGGGGCGAATACCCGCGCTAGCGGTTATTCTTTTAGTTTCCGGCTCCATGGACTTTTTCCAACTGACCGCGCCATTCCGGGATATTGCCGCCCATCCCGGACTCTTCGGCAGAAACGGCAGGTCCTTTCAAAGATACAAGGCCTACCAGGAGCTTCTCCAGGAAAGCCGGCAAAAAGGGCCCGGGTTGATCTTCACCGATTTCGACCCCGACAGCCCCAATGACACGACCCTTTCTTTGATGACCCATCCCTTCAATGCCGCGCTGAACCCCGCTTTGGATTCTTCACAGGCCCAATGGGCCGCCCTCTTCGTTAACGTGAATTACAAGCCTTACCTGGAAGCCCGTTTTCCCAATGGCCGTTGGGATTGGATGGCACAAGGCCTATCGATCGATAACGGCGGATATATGCTGGGCGTGATTAACCTGACCCCTGAAACCCGGCCCGTGATCGCGCAATGGCTCCAGGTTCATGGCTTATTTCACGAGAACAACCTGCTGTGGTATTCGCAAAGCAGGCTGATGTGGGATGAGGTTTTCCAATCGCTTCAAAAAGCCGAGCCCCTCGTCCAGCAAGACCCTTTTTTATTCACCGTTTATTGGGAAAAAACCGCGGCCTATTACTACAAGAAAGTGGATTTCCCGGATTGCATCAAGGCCTATCTTAAGGCCATCAACCAGGGTTATCCGACGGCGGGGCTTTGCTACGACCTGGGTGACTTGATGTTGGCCCTCAAATACCCCAAAGACGCCATTCCGGCCCTCCGGTTGGCCGTCAAAGCCCCATTGGACATGACCTCGGCCCGGAGCGTTCTTTTGCCAATGGGTGGTTACAAGTGAGGAGGCGTTCCCTGAAGGAAATGAACAAGGCCATCGAGGCCAACCCCCGTTTCGAGAAGGCCCGTGTAAACGCTGATTTTTTGGAGGAAATCTACAAGAAAATCCTCATGGTCATGCGTAACGCCTACTCTTCGGCAAACGGGGAAAAACAAACATCCGCTGGTTTCGCACGCCGGGCGGAAATGTCCTCCAAAACATCCAACTAGAAAACAAAAAAGCCCCACCGTTCAGACCGGTGGGGCTGATCTTTTTTAGGGATTGCTGGTTCGGAAATCCCCGACTGCCAATTATAAATCCAGGTAATTCTTGAGCACGCGGCTCCTGGAAGGATGCCGCAGTTTCTTCAGGGCCTTGGCCTCGATCTGCCTGACGCGCTCACGGGTAACGTGAAATACATTTCCAACCTCTTCCAGGGTGCGGGGAGGGCCGTTGTCCAGGCCGAACCTCTGCCTCAAGACCTCCGCTTCCCGGTCCTTGAGCGTCCCCAGGGCCTTGGTGATCTTCTCCTTGAGGAGCGCGAAAGCGGCCGCGTTGTCCGGGCTGATGGCATCCTTGTCTGCGATAAAATCCCCCAGGTGGCTGTCCTGCTCCTCACCGACGGGCGTTTCCAGCGAAATCGGCGACTGGGCGACCTTCAGGCAGGACCGGATCTTTTCCACGGGCAATTCCAGGCGGTCGGCGATCTCATCCACCGTGGGCTCATGCCCCAGTTCCTGTACCAGGTCGCGGGAAGCTTTCACGGATTTGTTAATGATCTCGTTCATGTGCACCGGGACACGGATCGTGCGGGCTTGGTCCGAGATGGCGCGGGTGATGGCCTGGCGGACCCACCAGGTGGCGTAGGTGGAAAACTTGTAACCCCGCCGGTACTCGAACTTCTCAACCCCCCGCATGAGGCCGATATTCCCCTCCTGGATGAGATCCAGGAACGGCAGGCCACGGTTGACGTATTTTTTCGCGATGGAGATGACCAGCCGCAGGTTGGCTTCCACCATCTCCATGCGCGCGCGGTAGGCCTCGCGCTCGCCCGTGCGGATCACGCGCATCATTTCCTTGACGCGCTCCCGCCCGGCCATGGCCTTCTTCTCGAGCTTCTTGATCTGGCGCCTGGCCGCGTCCCAACGTTGGCAGGCATCCATGAAGTCCCCGCCCTTCAGGGCGCTTTTTCTTTCCAGGGCCTTGAAATCGCCGGGCCCGCCGTGTTTGAGCGTACCAGGGAGTTTGATGTAGTGCTCGGGAGCGAGCTTCAACCGCTTGTCCTGCTGGTGCATGAAGTGTTCCTGCTCCTCGATGGCTTCGCCGGGGCCATGGAGACAGCCGACAATGCGTTCCTTCACTTTCTTCTGGAACTGGCAGTCCTTGACCAGCCAGATGAGGTCAATGAGGGTTTCGTCCAACCGCACTGCCAAAGTCTTGCGTTTCTCGTCCCCCAAGGACTTCAATTCCACCCGGTGCTGCAATACCTTGATCCGGCGCTCCAGAACCTTGAGCTTGGAGTGGTTTTTCTTGAGCTTGGCCAGGATCTTTTTTTCAGGCGGCCCTCCCGGCAGGTCCTCATAGGGCTCCAGGTTGATGGTTTCTTGGAGGGTTTTCTTTTTCTTGAGGATGTCCTTCAGGAGGGCGTGCAGTTCAATAAACCCCAAGGCCGATCCCAGGACGATTTTTTCGTGCTTGAACTCGCCCGCCTCGATGCGTTTGGCGATGGCGATTTCCTGATCGCGGGTCAACAGCGAAATGCGGCCCATCTCGCGAAGGTACATTTTGACCGGGTCGCCCATCCTGGCCTCGAAGACGGCGGCCCCGGCGGTTTTGTCGAACTCCGCGCCGTCGCCCCCCTCATCGTCCCCCGGGGCGGCTCCGGGGGTACCGGCCTCCGCCTTGCCGTCTTCCTCGGCGCTTTCAACTTTTTTTTCCTGGTCTACGATCTTGACGTCGTTCTCGCCTAGAAGAAGGAGGATCTCATCGATCTCATCGGAAGAGACGGCCTCTTCGGGCAGGATGTCGTTCACTTGCTTGTAGGTGATGTAGCCCTTTTCCTTCCCGACCTTGAGGATGTTCTTGGCGCGGTCGAACTTGGACATTTCCGTCTTCATGAGCTCTCCACGTCTTAGGGGATAGCGGCACACAAGGGGGTGCATCTTAGCTGAATAAGCCGCCAAATGCGCAGGTTTCGTAAAATGTTTCTTATGAATACTTTCCTAGTCCCGGGGAGATGACCGCATGACAAGGGGGGCGAAAACCACTTTTTGCAAGCAAATTGCTTGAAAAACCAAAAAGTGGATAATGGGTTGTTGTTCATCCAACCATAAATATAGAGTTAAAATCGGACTTTAATAAGGGGGGGCTGATGAAAAAGGGGTTTTTATTTCGCTTTCTGGCATCCATCCTGCTCGGGGGAATGCTCGGCTTATCCAGCCAAGGGGAAGACGCCCGGATCATCGTCAAGCTTGGGCACAACCCCCCGGGCGAGGAGCTGAGAACCGCTTCCCTCTACCTGGTTTTCAAGGGGGACAAGAGCGACAGCCTGACTGGCGTCGAAACCGAGGATGAGAGCCGGTTCTATGCCGAGGTTTGGGACGATCTGTACCTGCAAGTCACCCCGGATCCAGGGGAAGAGGGAACCGAGGGTTATATTTTCGCCTTTACCAAGGATAAGGCGGGCAAGGATCCCGTGGCTTTAAAGGAATCCAAGGATGCCCTCTTTATGAAGGGGATTGCGGCGATGGATTTTCGGACCGCAGATAATTCCTCGGCCCGCCCCCTGAAGCCCGGTCCCGGGACGCTAGAAGACCGGGGCGCCCTGAGGCTGATCCATTACGACGGGTTTGACGCGGAAATCCGGGTGCTGGAATTCAATATCGGCGGTGCCACCGTGAAGAAAAAACCCTTCTTTAAATCCCTCTCATGCCTGGTGACGATTACGGAAAAAGCGCCGGCCGCGCGCGAAAAATGATGAAAACAGCCGTTCACAAGACATGAGACATTGTGAATGAATCTTTAATATAATAAGCTGACGTTAACATTATTCTAAAAAAGGCCACCCCCATGAAACACAAAGCCGCCTTGAAGCCGGGTATGAAAATGAAAATCCAAAAGAAAACCACTCTTGAAAAAACAATTTTGCAGCGGGAACTGGATATGTTCCACCGGATCATCGAGGGCATGCGGGAGGAGCTTTCCTACGTGGACCTCCTGAAGCTCACCGTCACCTGCGTGTGCAAAGGTTTGGGATACGACCGGGCCGGTATTTTCCTGGTGGAGCCGGGGGGGAAAAGCATCGCCCGGGCCATTGGAGTGGACGCCAAGGGTCGGTTTGAGGTCGGATACGACCACGTGGACCCTTTGCACGACAAAAGGGGTTTCAGCACCTTCTCTGACTTGGTCCACGGCTACCGGAAATATTTCTACACCGGCAATCTGCTTAAACTGTATCCCAACGCCAAGGGTGTCGAAAAAGGGGTGACCTGCAACGCCAACGTGCCGATCTTGGTGGGGAGGAAAAGGATCATCGGCGTCCTGGCCGTCGACAACCTATTCACCCAGCGCAACCTGACCCGCAAGGACATCGGCTCCCTGATGAATTTCGCAACCCAGGCGGGAATGGCCATCGAGACCATCCGGCTCCATGAGCAGGTCCGGGAGCTTTCCGTCACCGACGGATTGACCCGGATCCATAACCGGCGGTATTTCGAGAGGGTCCTGGATGACGAGATCACGCGCTGCAAAAGGTATATCCGGGCTTGCAGCCTTCTGTACCTGGATGTGGACCATTTCAAAAATATCAACGACCACTACGGCCATCCGGCTGGCGATGAAGTGTTAAAGTTCATCGCCCTGTTTTTGCGCGCGGACCTAAGAACCATCGACGTGGTGGCCCGGCTAGGGGGCGACGAGTTCGGCATCATCCTTCCTGAAATCCATCCGGAAGGCGCTTTGACGGTGGCGCAAAGGCTTCACCGGAAGATCGCGGATGTGCACCTGCCAGTGGAAGCAATGGTGAAGGACCGTAAAAAAATCACGCTTAGTATTGGAATAGCCACTTTCCCCGAGAACGCAGGCACAGCTGATGAACTGGTCAAGATGGCGGATAAAAGCCTTTACAAGGCCAAGACTTCCGGCCGGAACCGCGTGGGGCCCTTTATTAGAAAGTCTTAGCCGCTCCAGTTGTTCATTGTTAAAGATCCGCGCCTTATCCCAAATGCTTTCCTGTTAACGGTATCTTTATAAGCTTTTTAGAAGACCGGTAAGAAATCAGATGATTTTTTATCGTTGAATATTTCAATAACAAAAATCCATTCGTTTTCCGGATGGTGAACTTCAACCATTTCCAGAGTATTTTTTAATTTCTTTTCCAGGTTGCGTGTTGCGGGGAGATAGATACCCCCCTATAATAATGCCGCTTTTGAAATCCCCATTCCAAGGCGAGCATGAAAGTTAATCAAATTTCACCGTTAAAAAAGACAACGCATAAGCACAAGGACTCGAAAACCGCATGGGATCGAGTTCAATTGGCCCGCCATGCCCAACGGCCCTTCACGGCCGATTATATCCCGCGGATTTTCACCGATTTCATTCCGCTCCATGGGGACCGGGCCTTCGGGGATGATCCCGCCCTCATCGGCGGGCTCGCCTACCTGGACGGCCAGCCAGTGGTTGTTTTAGGCCACCAAAAGGGCCATGACACCAAGGAAAACCTCCGTCGAAATTTCGGAATGCCGCACCCGGAAGGGTACCGAAAAGCCCTTCGCCTTATGAAATTGGGCGAAAAGTTCAAAAAACCCATCATCACCTTTATCGACACGGCCGGCGCTTACCCCGGGTTGGGCGCCGAGGAACGCGGACAGGCTGAGGCTATTGCCCGTAATCTCTTTGAAATGGCCAAAATAACGGTTCCCATCATTGCCGTAGTTCTGGGGGAGGGAGGAAGCGGGGGTGCCATCGGGATCGGAGTGGCCAACCGGGTTTTGATGCTGGAAAACGCCTGGTATTCGGTCATTTCCCCTGAGGGCTGCGCGGCCATCCTCTGGAGTGAAAGAGAAAAAATTCAGCAGGCCGCCGATGCGCTCAGACTGACTGCGGCTGATCTCCTGGGTTTAAAAGTGGTGGATGAGATCATTCTCGAGCCCCATGGAGGGGCCCAGAACGATTACGACGCGGCCGCCCATCGATTAAAAAAATCCCTTTTAAAGCACTTGCCAAGACTCCTGAAAATGTCACCCACCGAACTGGAAAATCAAAGGTATGAAAAATTCCGGGCGATGGGGATTTTTAAGGAAAAGTAAAACCCTGGAAACCACCCACATTAAAGGCTCCTGAATCGAATGAATTCCATCACTAAATCCATCCTCATATTTTCACTGGCGTCCTCATTTCTCACTCTTAACTTATCAAGCTCCTGGGCTAAGCCTAGGATCGCCCTCTATGCCGCCCACGGTGGATCGGAACCAGGTTTAAAATCCGGCTCGTATTGGGAAAAAGACTGGAACCTCAAGGTGGCCCTGGCCCTGCAAAAGGCTTTCGAAACTGCGGGTTTCGAGGTGGTGATGATTCGAAAAGGGGACCAGTACAGCGCTCCGGAGAAATGGATCAACCAAATCAATACCTCCATGGCATCCGCCGCCATTGTTGTTCACGCGGACCGGGAGTGGACCGGTAAAATCTCCGGACCCCTTTTGGTGGTGGAACCTCCTATCCATGTTGACGCGAGTGACGCCAATAGTGTTCAGAAGTGGGGAGCGGTCAGCATGGCCCAATACCGTTCCAGCTTAAAACTGGCCAGGGCCATCGGACAGAAACTCGGGATCAATTTGGCCCTCAACAATCTCTCTGATTCAAAAACCCAGGCGGGAGAGGCCGTATCACCGGAAGGCAGAATTTTCTGCGTTCCTCATGAAAGCCTGAGATGGTTAGCCATGCCCTCGGTGGTCCTGACGCCTCTTTTCATGACTTCCGCCCAGGATGTGAAAACCATGAACCGCCAGGATCATCTGCAGGATTTTGCCGAACGGACGGTGGAGGGAACGATGGAGTATCTCCAGATCAACCCATGAAAAATTCACCTAAATCGAAGGATCAACTTCCCCTCTTCCAGCGCGAGGCCAACGTGGCACCTGGAAAAAGTCCGGAAAGGCCGAAAATGAATGCGCGAGGCAATGTTTTACAAAAAATATTTTTAGGACTAATGGTAATGGTTTTAATCCTTGGCGGATTTCTCATCGAGCACATGAGAAAAGCTGAAGCCGTAAAATTAACAGCGTCCAGCGCCGCCAAGGAAATCAAGCTCTTCGAGACGCAGGATAAACCTTGGCCCATCTTAATCAAGGAGGTGGATGTCGAAAATGGAAAGGCCGCTAATTTGGGAGTCACCATCCACCAGAGTAAGAGCAGGTATAACCAAATGAAAGAAGCTATACTGGCATTTCTTCATGGACCCCGGATTGGAAAACTCCAAGTACCGGTTCCCGGAGGTGTGGAATTAAACGAGTTTTACCTGACCCGCGACGGATTCGCCGTTGTGGATTTATCCCTCTCCAACGTAAAAAAGGAAGAATTCGGTTTTTACGAGGAAACCCTGTTCGTGCGGGGTTTGATCGAAGCATTAAGCCGGAACTTTTTCGAAGTCAAACAGGTGAAAATATTGGCCGACGGGCAGGATACTCCAACCCTCTGCGGCCATTATGCACTGGGAGCGACTGAAGCCGCATCACCGGCCATGGTTCCCGGGGTAAAGGTCCATTAAAAATTTTTCGTCATTAGCATTACTGCGTTGATCCCGCGGACAAGTCAGGACCTAAAGCAAGTTTTAAGGAAAGATCGTATGGATAAACCCAATGAAAATATCCTCCCTCCAGCTTACAACCCGGCGGAAGTGGAATCCCGTTGGTACTCGCAATGGGAAAGCTCGGGTGATTTCACGGCCTCCGCCGACTCCAATAAACCCGCTTTCAGCATGGTTATTCCGCCTCCCAATGTGACGGGAAGCCTGCATATGGGCCACGCCTTGAACGAGACCCTTCAGGACCTGATCGCGCGGTTTAAACGCATGAGGGGTTTCAACGTGCTTTGGCTTCCCGGGTGCGATCACGCTGGAATCGCCACCCAAAACGTGGTGGAAAAAGAGCTGAAAAAGGAGGGCAAAACGCGCTACGACCTGGGCCGGGAAGCTTTCGTGAAACGGGTCTGGGAGTGGAAGGGGAAATACGGCGCTACTATCATGCGGCAGTTGCGGAAGCTGGGTTCTTCCTGCGACTGGACCCGCGAACGGTTCACGATGGATGAGGGACTTTCAAGGGCCGTCCGGAAGGTATTCATCACCCTCTTCAACGAAAAATTGATCTATCAAGACTACTACCTTATCAATTGGTGCCCCCGCTGCCAGACCGCCCTTTCCGACATTGAGGTGGAGCACAAGACCACCCAAGGGCATTTTTACCATATCCGTTACCCTTTCCTCCACGATCCCTCGGCGGGTGTGGAAGTGGCCACTACGCGGCCGGAGACACTGCTGGGGGATACCGCGGTAGCCGTGCACCCGGAGGATGAACGATATACGGCGTTAGTAGGGAAATCGGTCATTCTTCCCCTGCTCAACCGCCACATTCCCATCATCAAGGATGCGTATGTGGACAAGGAATTCGGAACAGGAGTGGTTAAAATCACGCCCGCACACGATTTCAACGATTTCCAGGTGGGCAATCGGCACAAGCTCGAACGGATCAACATCCTGAATCCTGATGGAACATTGAATAAGTCGGCGGGCCCCTACCAGGGCTTGGACCGTTTTGAGGCCCGCAAGAGGGTATTAAAAGATTTGGAAGCCCTGGGGCTTCTCCTGAAAACCGAACCCCATGAGCACAACGTGGGCCACTGTTACCGGTGTGGAACGGTGGTGGAACCCTATTACTCCAAGCAGTGGTTCGTGCGGATGAAGCCCCTCGCCGAGAAAGCCCTGGAGGCCGTGGCCCAGGGAAAAACCCGGTTCGTGCCGGAAATGTGGCGCACCGAGTATGAACGGTGGCTGGGACAGATCCAGGACTGGTGCATCAGCCGCCAGATCTGGTGGGGCCATCGCATACCGGTTTACACCTGCAAGCGGTGCAACACCCAAATGGCGGCCGAAGAAAACCCTAAGGCTTGCCCCCAGGGGCACCCGGGGCCCCTGGAACAGGACCCGGACGTGCTGGATACCTGGTTTTCTTCCGGTCTCTGGCCCTTTTCCACTTTGGGTTGGCCCGAAAAAACCCGGGACTTGGAAGTTTTTTATCCCACCACAGTCCTGGTGACTTCCTGGGATATCCTGTTCTTTTGGGTGGCCCGAATGATGATGATGGGCTTGAAATTCATGGGCAACGTGCCTTTCCGGGAGGTCTATATCTATTCCCTCGTGGCCGATGCAGAAGGGAAGAAGATGAGCAAGTCCAAGGGAAACGTGGTGGATCCCCTCGGTCTCATCGACCAATACGGCACGGACGCCTTACGGTTCACCTTGACCAGCATTGAGACGAAACAGAGGTACGTTTCCCTGACCCCGCAGAAGTTGGAGTCATCCCGAAATTTCGCCAACAAACTTTACAACGCCGCGCGTTTCGTACTGATGGGTTTAGCCGACGGCACGGAAGTGAGGCCTTTATCCGGCGAGGATAAAAAGGAACTTAAGCTGGAGGACCAGTGGATCCTGACGCGCCTGTCCCAAGTGATACAGGAAGTGAGTGAGGATTACGAAAAGTACCGGGTGGCCGAACTTTCCCAGACACTTTACCGGTTTCTCTGGAACGAGGTGTGCGATTGGTACCTAGAGGCGGTGAAGCCCCGGCTTTACTTGGAGCCGAAATCGGATGAAAAAAAGCTCGCGGCCTCGGTGACAGTTACGGTGTTGGATGCGGTGCTTCGCCTGCTTCACCCGGTCATGCCCTTCGTAACTGAAGAGTTGTGGCACAAACTTCCGGGCAAAGGACAAAGCATCATGAAGGCTTCCTGGCCCCTGGCTTCCGATTATCCTGTGAACGAAGCAGCCGTTATGGATTTCGAATTTCTTCAAGAGGTGATCACTGCCATCCGTACCAGCCGAAGCGAATTGAACGTTCCCTCCGCGGCCGAGGTGAAGGTGGCTGTCCTGGGAAATAAAGAAATACACCAAAAAATCATTTCCAACCAATCCCTCATCAAATTTCTTACCCGGGCCGGGGAAGTGAAGCCGGTAACGGAGCGACCGGTTGTTCCTGCGGCGGTTTCCAAGATTAAAGACGGGGAAATTTTCGTTCTTCTTGAAGGCTACGTGGATTTGATCAAGGAAATTTCAAAGATAAAAAATGAAATCGAAAAACAAGGAAATTACATCAAGACCATCGAGGAAAAACTTTCAAACGAACAATTTGTAAAAAAGGCCCCCATTGGAATGGTGGATGCGGAAAAAAACAAGATTGAATCAACCCGTAAACGGCTTGAAAGGCTTCAAATGAACCTTCGGCAAATCACTGGATTAAAATCTTGAAGAATAAGAATAGAAATATCGGAAATCCCTTAGATCTCAAATCAATCAGGCATCTGCTCCTGAAGGCCCTTGAAGAAGACGGTGCTTGGGGGGACCGGACAACGAAAGCCGTTATTCCAGAAACCCTTAAAGCCAAGGGAGAGATCTTGGCCAAGGGTATTGGGATTCTTGCGGGACTCCCGGTTATGGCCGAACTCTTCCGACTTTTGAATAAACGATGCCGTTTGAAGCCCCTTCTCGCGGAGGGAGCCCGGGTAAAGCCGGGCAAAAGGGTTGCCCTCCTCACGGGTCCGGCTCGCGCACTTCTCTCAGGGGAAAGGAGCGGACTCAACTTTCTGAGCCGCCTTTCAGGTGTGGCGACATTAACCCGGGAGATGAGGGGGATATTGGGCACCGATAAACTTTATGATACACGCAAAACAACGCCCCTATGGCGGATCCTGGAACGCTATGCGGTACGGATAGGGGGGGGCAATAACCACCGATTCAATTTGGCGGGACATGTCCTTTTGAAGGACAACCATTTGAGGCTGGGCGGAGGAGTATACGCCTGCGTGAAGGCCGCCCGGAAAAAATACGGATTCAAGGAATTCATCGAAGTGGAAGTGGAGGATTTCAACGGAGCGTCGGAAGCCCTCCGGGCCGGGGCAGACATCCTCCTGGTTGATAACGCGCATCCCTCCCTGCTCGGAAAAATCCAGGTCTTGGTAAAAGATAAAATGAAGATTGAAGTATCAGGTGGTTTGCACCACGAAAATATCCATCAATACAAAAATTTAAAGGTCGACCGATATTCTTCCGGAGCTTTGACCCATTCCGCCAAGGCTGTTGATTTTTCCATTGAGCTTTACCCGCTTTGACCTCCGGAACCGGAAAAAACGGGTTTTTAACCGCTGAATCCCTCCGGCGGGGCTTGAAAACTTTTAACTTCGGCAAAATCTTGTTTTGCTTTGAGAAATTATCCTCCACGAACGACCTGGCTTTGGAATTGGCACAAGGAGGTGCGGAGGAGGGAACCCTTATTGTTTCCGAGACCCAGACCAAGGGACGGGGCCGTCAAGGCCGCCGGTGGATCTCTGCGCCCGGAAAATCCATCACCTTTTCCATCGTGCTCCGGCCCAATCTTCTGGCGGATGAAATGCCTGAAATCACACTGGCTTCCGCGGTGGCCGTCGCCTGGACTCTTGAAAAATGGAAATTCAAACCGGCGATCAAATGGCCCAACGATATACAGATCTCCGGCCAGAAAGTCTGCGGCATTTTGACCGAAATGGGGTCGAAAAAAGATAAAATGGGACTGACTGCGGTACTTGGAATCGGGGTGAACTTGAATCAAAAACCCTCTGATTTCCCGGACGAATTCCGGCGAACCGCCGCAAGTCTTTTCAGCTTGAGCGGGAAGAATATATCCAGGGTCCGCTTTTTCCAGGATCTCCTTTTACGGCTGGAGGAAACTTATGGGTGGGTGAAGGAAAGGCGCTTCTCCAAAGTCCTGGCCGAGTGGCGCAAGAGGGCTTCCACTCTCGGCAAACAAGTCAGAATCACGCAGTCCCATCGGAACTTTTACGGTCATGTCCTGGATGTGGATGAAAAAGGAGCTTTATTGGTGCGAAACGATTTGGGAATGTTAGAAAGAGTGATATCCGGCGACGTGGAAATACTAACGCTGAGGAAAAAATAGGAGATTTTATGTTCTGGGCCGTGGATATCGGCAACAGCCGGACCGTTTCCGGGCACATGCGGGATAACCGCGTGTTTCGGAAAAGCAATGTTGACACCGGCCGCCTTCGGACTCTTTCCGGCGCTCTCCGGTGGGCCAGAAGCCTCCAAAAAATCGGACCCAACAAAGGATTCATCATCGCCAGCGTGGTTCCGGCAGTAAATGGACCAGTTCGGGAAGCCCTCCAAATAGCAACCCGGAGGGCCCCCTTTTATGTAGATCCCTTGAAGGAACCGGGAATAACCATCCATTACCGGAAGCCCGCTGAGGTAGGAGCGGATCGAATTGTAAACAGCATTGCAGCCAAGAAAATTTTTGGTGCTCCCGTGATAGTGGTGGACTATGGAACCGCCACTACCTTTGACGTTGTGGACAAAGCCGGGGCTTACCGGGGCGGGGTTATTTGGCCCGGGATCGGTATGTCCCTGAAAGCGCTTCACAATCAAACCGCTAAATTACCCCTGGTGACCTTCGCCAGGACCCGAAACGCGGTTGGATCGACCACTCGGGATGGAATACGATCAGGACTTTATTTTGGGACTTTGGGCGCAACCCGTGAGATCCTCCTGCGTATCCGCAAGCAATTGGGATCGGTGGCACCCGCAATCGCAACCGGAGGTTACTGCCACTGGTTCAAAGGAACCAATGTATTCCACCATATCGAGCCTGACTTAACTTTGATAGGACTTGCCATGATCTGGAATAAAAAATATGGATAATCAAAACTTTTTTCCGGGTTCACGAGGTAACCGCATTATAGCCCTGGGGTTGCGACTCGAAAACATTGTGGTTCGAGAACTTATTCTTGTGAGTTCTCGGGTCCGCCCTTTTATCTGTCACGGGCTAACTCGGGGTCAGAGCTTGAAGATGAACCTTCATTCGGGCGTGATGCGTGCCTAGTATCGAGGAAATCGCGGCGGAAGAAGAAATCCGATACCGGGAGATTTCCCGGGAGAGGAGACGCAGGCTTTTAATCTTTTTTGGTATAGTTTTTTCTGCATTGGGATGGTTTTATTTTGCAAAAGGCTGGATGGGCAAGGGCGGTTTACTCATCCTGCTTTCCCTTGCTTTTTTACTGTCCGCGTTAGAGTTTAAAAAGTATTTTCAAAAATTTTCCCCTTATTTTTTATTATTCAGCCTGCCGGTCGCGTTGTTATTGTTCATACTCTACGGCACTACCCACATTTCTTCTTTCTATTGGGGGAAAGATCCTTCTTTTTGGCTTTCAGTCCATGCGGGTGCTGTGGGGGAACCATTCTGGTCACCCCTGCCCACTCTTTTGGGACAAGCCGCTTGCTACTTATTTCCAACCCGGCAGTTCACACTTCTTCCATTACTTTCGGGCCTGGTTCTTTCCACGGTTTCAGTATTTGTCCTTATAAGTTATTTTCTGCAATTGAAAACACGCAACAGCATAAACATGGCGTTAGCAAGCATTATTTGCTTAACCATGGGATTCAGCCACCCCTGGTGGGATTCCGGCACCATAGGATCCGGATTGATCGCATCCCTGGGCCTATTTCTTTTCCTCATCCAACGAGAACTTCTTCGATGCGAGGAAAAGCCCTGGAAATGCCTCTGCCTGGTCCTCGGGTTGTTATTTAGCGTCCACCCTTTTTGGGGAATATTAGGATTTGTGAACCATTTTGCCCATATGGATTACCTGGGAAGGGACTTGAAAGCTGGGTTGAGCCCCTTTCTTCTGGGACTCACTCCTTACCTTTGGTTATATTTCCGCGCCGGGTGTTTTTTCCCCTCTTGGGGCGGGACCCATCCATTTTTTATTTTCCTGAAAGAATGGCGGGGTCTTTGGGAATGGCATCTGTCCGCGGATTGGGATCCGAAGAGGGCCTTGGAAGCTTTCGGTATTCCGTTGGGCATCATGTGTTTAATGCTGCTCTTTTTGGCAGGGTTTAATCTTTTCTACTGGAAAACTGGTAATCCCAGAATGATCCGCATTCCAGATGTATGGGTTTGTATTTTAGCCGCATTATTCGGCTGGGCATCCTATTCTTCCTCTTCTGGACAATTAGGGCCCACTGCCCTCTGGGTGCCTGCGGGTTTGGGCAGCCTTCTTCTTTCTTTCATCGAGAAAGGCATGGACCGGAAACTATCCGGTTATTTTTCGGGCCTTCCTTTGGCTCTGGGTGTGGCGGTTATTCTCTTACTAACCATAGGTCTTGCTTTTCTTCCGGGACAAGACTGTTTGCGAAACCTTTTAAATTTTCCAGAGCAGCATGCCCTAAACTTGTTGCGGGTCTTAAATGGAAAATCCCTGTTAATTTTCGATGATCCCTTCGAAGCCGCGGCCTGCCGGGAAATACGCCTAATCGAACCTTTTCAACCCAAGGCTGTTTTTTTAGAGGAACGTTACTTGAACCGCCGTTGGTACATGGCCCAATGCATCGATCGCGAGCCGGATTTGGTTTTCAGTTCCATTCAAGGCTCCCCTGAGGGAGCCCTGAATGACCTGGTTGTGAATAACTATCCGGATTGGGAGATCCATTGGGCCTGTTCCCGAATGCCCAGCGATTGGAAAGGACTGAAAACTTTTCCGACTGTTTTGACCCAGGAATTCACCGGACCGGATTTATCCTCGCATCCGCCCGAGAATGTGCAATTCCGTTACGATTTAACCTCGCTACCTGAGCCGGATAATCGCGAGTGGGATCCTTCCACCCGCTATATCTTGCGTTATTCACAAGGATTTGATGAATTGGGCATGGCTTTGATGGGGTTGGGACAATATTCTGCCGCCATCCGGTCCTTTGAAAGGGCTGCTCACCTGGATCCCATGGATGAGGAGCCCCGGAAAGCACTCTCGCAAATATTCACCCAGCAAAATCTTCTGGAAGCGGCGCGCCTGGACTTCGAAAAAACCATTAAACAACACCCTGCCCGAATCGAAGATTTGATGCATCAAATAGAACAGGTCAAGAAGAATCAGGATGAAGTCCGGACTGTCTTGTTGCTGGATGAAATGATTAGATTGAATCAGGAGCTGTCAGACGCACAGTATCATTTGGCGATGATTTATGAAAAACAAGGCAATCTTACGGAATCAAAAGCCCTACTCGAATCGTCGGTAAAATTAAACCCCCAAAGGTTGGAGGCGCAACTGACCCTCGGCCACTTGATGGCGAAATTGGGCAATCGCATTCGGGCGGAGGAGGCCTTTCGATCGGTTCTTGGCATTGACCCACAGAACAAGGACGCCCAAAAGGAACTTTGGAGACTTTTAAACCAACCTTAAGGGATGATGGGCTATGACACGAATCACGGAGTGATGGCTTGAGAACAAGCAAAAACACAGGGGCAATCGGAATCAATATTTTGTTTTTCCTGTCATTGTGGTGTGTCCTATTAAGGGCACAGAACCCGGGTATTATGTCCGATGATAGCGGGGAGATGGCCGCATCCGCTTGGAACCTGGGATTGCCCCATCCGCCGGGCTATCCTTTGTTCAACCTTCTAGGATACTTTTTTATCTGGTTTCCTGTTGGATCTCCGGCTTTCAGGCTGAATCTTTTTTCACAATTGCTGGTTCTGGTCTCCCTCTGGTTCACCCTGGATTCAAGCCGACGGCTCGGATCAAGCGATAAATGGTTTAATTCACCATCGCGGCAGAAGATCTATCAAGTGCTCCTGGCCTGCATGGGGTTCCTTTTTGTTTCATGCCGCAGTATTTTCGCTCAAAGCCTCACGGCCAAAGGCTGCATTTACAACCTGTCACTTTGCCTGTCCGCTTTCCTAGTTTGGCTTTTCATCCGACGGCCCAAAAGCCGGGGCGGCTTTTTCGCGCTAGCTAGTTTCCTTTGGGGACTGGGGCTTGCCCATCACTGGCAAACCTTTATTTTATTCATTCCTTTCCTTTTGGTTTGGGCCGAGTTTTCCCCAACAAAGCTTAGTGCCAAAGCTGTTCTTCATTCTTTTTCTTTCGCCTTGATTGGGATTTCGCCGTATCTCTACCTTCCTTTCCGGGCCGCCTTGTGCGCTCAACCATGCTGGGGCAACCCGGTAAACTTGAAGGAATTCCTTTGGGTGATTTCCCGGCGGTTGGTCTCAGGACTCGAGCCCTGGGTCCAGCCGCCCGTTTTTTATCTAGAAACCCTAAGGGAATTTTTCATGACCGCCTTTTGGTACTGGATGCCGGGCTTTGCCATCCTGGCCGTGATAGGCTCCATTTACCTTTGGGGAAGGGACAAGCAGTTTTTTTTCGCTCTTTTCTCGTTTATTGTGCCGGTGTCAGCGGCGGTATTTTTTATCCACGAACTTAAAAACCTGTATCTTCTCCACCTTTACCTTATCCCGCTTGCTGGTGCTTGGGTGGTACTTGGTTTTTTAGGCGTCCTGTGGTTATTGACCAGCTTTTTCAAAAAAGAAAAAACGGCTTGGACTTTATCGATTTGCCTGGCTTTGCTTTCTTGCGGGTGGCTCGTTCATGTATTTCACCTCGAGGACAAAAGCCGCTATACCCTGGCGGAGGATTTCGGTTTGAACGCCTTGAAGGATATTCCCAAAGGCGCGGTATTCTTAGGGGATGGCGACCATTATGTGATGCCCATCTGGTATGTGAAATACGTCCGAGGATTCAGGCCAGATGTCTCATTCATTCCCTCTGTTTTTCTACTTCACAGTTGGGGATGGAAACAGCTATTGCCGGAACGCGATGGGCTATCCTGTACTCCGGTCGATGATGCCCAGGTGGGGGAATGTCTCGGGAAACTCACGGGCGGCGGTCTGAACCGGCCCTTGTTTCATTCCCTGGGTTGGGAATTCCTGCCAATCCTGGAACATCCAAAGAATGGGGTTTGGTCACCTTACGGACTGGCTTACGAATGGGCGGCCCAGCTTCCCTCAATCGACATGATTTCCGATTCCACCAGGGTGCTTTCAAGCCAGGGAAGATACCGGGGGCTCGAGGAATATTGGAGGAGCCCGGGTAGGGACTTTTCAAGCACTGAAATGTACCGCTATTACTCCAACCAGCATTTTGAAATTGCCCATCTACTTTATCTGGGCTCAAAAGATCTTCCGGCGTTGAGACAATTTGAAAAAGGGTTGGATTTTTATCCAAAGGCGGCCTTTGCTTACGCCGACCTGGCGGTCATTCTGGGAAAGTGGGGATACCTGGAGATGTCGAAAGGTTTGTGCGAAATAGGTTTCCAATGCGATCCGAACTATTTGCCTTGTTACTTGAATTACGCGAACGCCTGTTGGTTGGCCGGGGACAAGGACTCCGCCATCGGCTGCTGCCAAAAAGCTCTGCTTTTTTACCCCCAATCCCGGGAAATTCTGTCAAAAATCGGTGAAATCAAGGCGTGGCCTTCCGGAAATGTCCCGGCGAAATATAAAAAAACACCAGGGGATTACGGGAAGTTGGCACAATATTTCCAAGACCAAGGCTTGAACCGGCTTTCGGCATTGGCCTCCACATGTATCAGCGTGGTTGAAAGGGGAAACAAATAGGCCTGGCCTTTAGGGATGGCTACCGGGGACGGGAACGGCGCAGGGATTCGGCCGGAATAACTTGGAATTTACCGTCGCCCTTCTTCTTCCACAACAGGGTGAAAGACGTGTCAACACCGGAAGTTTTCCTCAAAGCGGCCTGTAACCGGTGGAACCCTTTGTGAAGGTAAACCTTCTCGGAAATCTTATTTTCCTCCTGAAGAATCCACTTCCCATCGATTAAAAGTTCGGATGGGTCGTTGCCTAGTTCAAGGAAAAGATAAGGGCCTTCCTGGGGGCATAGGAGCCACCCATCCCACCGGGCCAGAAGCGGCGGAAAGTGCGTTATGGAAAAATCATTGCGGAAGGTGAAATTCAACAATGGATCCAGGTGACTGAAAGTGACGGTCCGTCCCTTGCCGTCCAGAACCTGGTAACGTCCCTCCAGACCGAAATTCCGCGGCAGGATTTTTTCCACTGGGAAAGCTTTTTCTAACACCAAACGGCTGAGTCGGTAAAGATAGGCGACACTGGCTCCGCTGGGGGTTTTGAGTGTTTGAACATCCCCACCCGGGTAAAGTTCCTGGAACAATCCCAAAATCCCCGTTTGTCCCTCCTCGAAAACCAGGCATATGCATTTTTCCTTCGGAAGAAAATTGAGGTCCAACGACTCGGGCAAGCGCAAGGGATACATGGCATCCCTGTGGTCGAAACCCAGGAACTGCACGGTATATTGGCCGTAAAAATGTGAACAGATGAGGTAGGAACATGTGTCGCCGTCCCGGGCAATGGCCTTTCCGATCCAGGACGCCTCTGCCCCGTTTCCAACCCGCCAACAGTCCTCTTGGACCGCTTGCTCATGGAAGTAATCCCGGAAGTTCTGGCCGGCGCAAAAAATGAGAAATACTACCAGGAGAAAAACGCTTCCCTTGCGCCCGGACTTCGAGGCTCCCAGTGTGGTGATGAGGCGGGAAAGGAAACTACCGCATAAGAGAACAATGAATGGGATGGTTCCAAAAAGCCGGCTGGCATGATTGGGATTCACCGAGAGAAAGGCGGGAAGGCACATGACGGCCAGGCCCGTCACTGCATAAAAAGACGCCCGCTCCCTGATCCGGAATAGGGCGTGAAAAAATCCGAGAACCAAAAGAATTCCCATTCCATCATCCAAAAGACGGTGTCCCGGGATATTGTGGTAATACCAGACGTCCCCCCATCGATTAAAAGAGAAAACCGTTCCGAGAAAATGTTCCCAGATTCCCCTGAGGCCTCCATGGACGTAAACTCCAGGAAAAGCCATCAACTCCTTTTCGCGCCAACCCAGGGACTGTTGGGACGTCATTTCCCGCAAGAGGGGAAAACAAAGGGTCCCGCAAATCGAAAAAAGCAGGGCCAGTTGGCCCAAAAAACGGTTCCGGAATTTTGAGTTCCTCAGCCATTCATAGGCCGCATAAACCGCCATGAGGACCACGAATGCCTTGCTTACCTGGTAGGAATAAAGCGACGCGGCCAAAAAAACACCGGTCAAGGCGAAAGCCCAGGTTTTCCTGTGTTTGACAGAGTAAAGCCAAAAGGCCAAGGATAGGGCCATGTAAAAAGGGATCTCAATGGCGGGATGCCCGTCCCGGCTGTAGGTGATATGCCAGCGCATGACGGCCAGGAAAAAAACAGCGAAGAGGGCCGTCGTCGAACCGGATAAATGGCGGAAAATCCGGTACAGGAAAGGAAACGCCGCCAGGGACATCACCACCGAAGCGAGGAAAAATGAAACTTGGGTTGCCGGAAAGAATTTGAACCAAAAGAGAAGGTAACCGTAAACACTGGGTACGCAGACCGGCTGCTGGAATAAATCGGAGAAAGAAGGACGCCAGCCTTCCCGCAATATGCGCAGGACATTCAGGCATTCGGAACTCTGGTCGGTGAACATACCCGCAGGAAATTCCCCGATTCGGTAAATCCGGAGGAAGAACGCGAGAAACAGAATGAGGAAGAAGAAAAGCCTTTCCCGAGCACCTTCCAAGATAAAGCCCCCGGCCGGGGCCGAAGGGCCGTTTTTATGGAATAACCGTTCGAAGAGAAAAACAGCCGCGGAGAAAAAAAGAAAGCCGGTCAAGACCGTCAGTGGCTTTTCACGTTGGATCCATTGGGTTTGACCGAGAACCGCAAGCGCCAAAGCACTTAGGCCCAGCGGGAAAAGATTTAAGGATCGGATCGTTTTTGATTTCAGGGAGTGCCCGTCCAGGGAGCGTGGGATTTTAGTCCGGATGCCATTATATACAAATTCAGAAACATGGAAGGAATTGCCCCTTTTCAAAAAATATCCTCAATCAACCCACAGACCATTAAAATAGCGCAATGGCTTCCTCCTGGCGCACTCAATCTCTTTTAACCTCGCTCCTGCTGGCTGTTGTTGCGCAGTTTTTGATGGCAAACAATAGGGAAGCTTGGACCCTGCTCCCCGGAATCATGCTTTACGCTTTCGCGATTTTTATTTTTGTTTACTCAAGTTCAGGGCATAAAAAGACCTATTTCCCAACCGGAAGCCTCTCTTTAACGGCCGAAATATTTCTCGCCTCGGGAATTGGTTTGGTGGCGTTGTTTTTCCGTCTCTACAAAATCCCGGATATACCCCAGGGCATGACCATTGAGGAGACTTGCGGGCCTTGGCTGGGTTTTTCATCACCGCCTTCTCAATGGGTCATGTTCGACCCGAACCACATTGCCATGGCCTACCTGGACATAGATTTTCTTTCCTACCTCTGGTTCCACATTTTCGCTCCGAGCCGATTGACCTACAGTTTTTTCTTTGTTTTTTTCTCTTTGATATCCTTTCCACTGGCTTACTGGTTTTTCCGGGACTTGGCCGGGCCCAAGACCGCACTTTTAACCCTTTTCCTTTGGTCGGTGATGCAATGGCATGTCACTTTGAGCCGCAACGGGCACCCCATCGTCACAACTGTTTTTTACGTCGTGGCCATGCTGACCTTTTGCCGAATGGGCTGGCGGAAAGGACAGATTATTTATTGGGTGCTGTCTGGTTTTTTCGCTGGCGTGGGTTTTTACGCGCATCCATCCTTCCGGGCCTGTTTCTTGCTTCTCGTCGTGCTTCTTGTTTTTGAATATCGTTTCGACAAGGGAAAAACGCGGTCCCATCTAAAAGGGATCGGGATTTTCGTGCTGGTTTGCCTGGCGGTTTCCTGGCCATGTTGGAAATCCATGTTACATAACCATTGGCTGATCGGCGCCACCTACGATGATCACCTTTTTGTGGGTCAAAAAATGCTCGAAGAAAAAAGCCTGGAACCTTTTTGGAAAAACCTATATCGGGCACCGTTGGTTTTAATCCGAATAGGTTCCCCTTATACGCAAGACAGCTTGCCCGGCCACCCCCTCTTGGACCACGTTACCGCGGTATTTTTTGTTCTTGGTTTTTTTGCCGGGATCAGGCGTTGGAAAGAAAGGAAATATTTCTACGGGCTCGCCGGTTTGACTGTGCTCTGCCTGCCAGGCCTGCTTTCGATTGATCCGACACATGCCAGCCGTGTATTGTGCATCTCCCCTTTCGTTGCCTATTTGGCGGCAAACGCAGTTTTTGAATTTTGGGAAAGACTTTCCTTTTCGGCGGGAGGCCGCAAGTTTTTCATGGTTTTGGGCGTTTGCCTCGCGTTGTTCATCGTCTCCGAGAACTTCATGGTTTATTTCATCGACCGTCCCCGGGATATGGCGGTCTGGCTGGAAGCCGACGCAGCGCCGATGAAAATAGGGCAAGCGATCGCCCGGGAGGGGGACGCTTATGACTACTACCTTTCTCCAGCTTTTTTCGGGCGGTTCGTCGTGCTTTTCCTGGGCCATTCACAACAAAGCCACATGCACTCCCTTGATTTGCCCGGCTCCTTCCGGTTTCTTTCACCCTCCTCGGGCCGGGGGCTTTTTTTCATTCTCCAGGAGGGTCGTACTGGTGTTTTAAAGGTTCTTCAGGAACTTTATCCGGAAGGCGTCACTGAAAAGTTATTGGATCCTTGGGACCAGCCCTATTTATATTTTTTCCATGTGCCGCCCAGGGCTTGCGGCTTAAACCGGGGATTGCGCGGTGTTCCTTACGGTTCTTATGTCGATTTCCCGCGAAATCTGCCGAAGAAACCCTTTAAGATTCATTTGACCGGAAGTTACTGGGTGGAACAACAGGGAACATACCGCTATCGAATAAAGGATCCTGCCAAAGTGGGCCCATTGGATGAGTGCCCCTGGAGTTCAACCCGGCTCCAGTATTTGGCCCGGGGTTTTCATCCCTTGGATTTCACCCTGAGTTCCCAGTCCGGGGAGAGTGTCTTGATTGAGGAATCTTTTGAAGAACAATCTTATCACCCCCTGGATTCCAGCCGTTTTATACCCCATCGCTTTTCGCACGGCTGGATGGGAACTTACCGACTTTCCAGCGCCCCGGATTCCACTCCATTGCTGGTGGAATCCGAACCGATCTTAAATTTCTCCCATCGAGATGATTTTCCCCTGAAAAACACCGTAAATCTGCTGGCGGAGTGGCGGGGGATCCTTCATCCCGGCAAGGCTGGCTTTTACCATTTCCTGATGCTCAACACCGATCACATTAACGCCGAAATGGATATCAACGGGAAAAAGACCGCGGTATCCAACCAGGAAGCCGGGCTTTTATTTGGGAAAAAAGATTATTCGGTGATCATTCGACTTCAGCAGGAGGGCGGATTTGAAAACGCATTCCACCTGCTTTGGAAACAGCCAGGTCAAAGTAATTACGAAGTCCTACCCCCATCGGTTTTGAAATAACGGATGGTCCCGAGACCATATTTAAAATCAATACTAATGTTCGGCCTTTAATAGAAATTGTTTTACCTGTTGTTATCCCAAATAGTGAGCCGGTTAAAACCAACGCAAAAAATTAGGTCAAGAATTCCCGTCTCATTCGCTTAAAACCGTCAAGGATTACCTGAAGTTGTAGGATTTCTTCCAAAGGGGAAGAGTTGATCTTTCTCACCGGAATAGCTTTTCAAATTCCACGAGATTTTCTCAGGCGGGTAAAAACGTTAAAATATTGGGTTTTTCCAATGGGACTATTGATATAATAGTTTGTTAAATGGTTATACGGCGTTCATAGGAGATGGAATGGACCTGCAAGAAATCCTTAATTCCATGGTTAACAAAAAGGCCTCTGACGTCCATTTAAAAGCAGGCGCACCTCCACTTTTCCGCATTGACGGGGACCTATTCCCGCAAAGTGATGTCCCCCTTTCACCTCAGGAACTGGCCGAAGTCGCATCCTATTTAATGGACGAGAAACAGCAAAAGTCTTTTTTTGAGGATCACCACGAAGTGGACCTGGCATATGCGGTGGAAGGTTTGGCCCGTTTCAGAACGAACGCCATGTGGCAAAGGGGCCTGCCGGAGATCATCATGCGGGTTATTCCTCAGATTGTTCCCCGTATTGAAGACATCAACATGCCCACATCGGTTTTAAAACAGATCGCCATGGAACCACGTGGAATGGTCCTAGTGACTGGTATCACCGGTTCCGGCAAATCAACCACCCTTGCGGCCATAATCCACGAAATCAACGTAAACCGATCCACCCATATTGTCACCGTTGAAGACCCAATCGAATTTGTGCACCAGGACGTCAAATCCAGCCTGACCCAGAGGGAGGTGGGTTTAGACACGGAAAATTTTAAAACAGCATTAAAGTATGTATTGAGGCAGGATCCTGATGTCATTCTCATTGGCGAAATGCGGGACGTTGAAACGGTCCAAGCCGCTATAACGGCCGCTGAAACAGGTCACTTAGTGTTTTCGACTCTTCATACCATGGATACTATCCAGACTATCGAGAGAATTTTAGACTTTTTCCCTCCTGACCAGCAAAACCAGATGCGAATCCAACTATCCAACACCCTCCGGGCAGTCATTTCGCAGCGCTTGGTCTCCAAGGCGGATGGAGCTGGAGTGGTCCCAGCCTGTGAAATCATGGTCGTGACACCCACCATCAAGTCCCTTATTGCCGATGATAAAATTAGCTCAATTCGCAGCTTCATTGCGGAAGGACACAGCCAGTACGGCATGCAAACTTTCGACCAATCTCTTATCGAACTTGTACGGAAGGGCTTTATCACCAAAGAAAGCGCCATGGAACAGGCCACCTCCCCCAGTGAAATCGATCTAGGCCTTAAGGGTATTTCCTCGTCAAAAGCTTCTGCACAGTCTCTCATTTCCCAAATGGAGAGTTCCCAGCAAAAGGAACGCGTTGGTGGTTGGCTTAAAAGGGCCCAAGAACTTTATGAAAAGCGACGCAATGATGAGGCGAAAGCTGAATTAAAGCGGATTCTTCAGGAGATTCCCGAACATAAGGAAGCCAATGCATTGATGGCTCGGCTTCGGGAAATGGAGGATAAAACCGACAAAAAAAAGGACGCGTCTTCCTCTGTCAAGTCAGCGCTCCAGCTTTACCGGGAGAGTAAATACCAAGCCGCCATCTTGGAATTCCAGAAAGCCTTGGAAATCGACCCCGGCAACAAACAAGCCGAAGCTTATATCCGGTCCATTCAAACAGAAATGGATAATCGTGTCCGTGCCCGGGAGTTTGTACAGGCGGCCATGCAAAAACAACAGCAGAATGATCTTGGAACAGCTCTCAAACACTTGGAGCAAGCCCTTATTCTCGACCCGGAAAATGAGCAAGCTCGGGTTCTCCAAAGAGACCTTAAAAACGCTATCCAGAAGGATCAGGCGAAAGAAAAAGCCAAAGAACAAAACCAAACCGCGATTGAACTTTATAAAGCAGGCGATTTGCTCGGGGCCTTGGTGGCTTGGAACAGGGCTTACGAGTTTAATTCTGAGCTTGAGGAAGTTTCCCGCTATTTGCAGCAAGGCATCTCCAAACTACTTTCCTTCGGGGTTGAAGGATTGGAAGGGAACCCTGAAACACAAAATGTTCTTGCCCTCTTTGAGCAAGGTATCCGTAGTTATGTAAGGAGCGATTTCCAAACGGCTATAGAATTTTTTAAGAAGGCACTTGTCAAGGCCGATGGAAACGCTTATTTGAATGCGTATCTTGAAAAATCTCTACAGATGGAAGAACAGCAAGTTGAAGAGTTGTTTCGACAAGGTTGGAAAGCTCAAGAGGCGGGAGACTTGGCTGCCGCCCAGAAGGAGTACACAAAGGTTTTAAGACTTTCACCTGGACATCCTGAAACAGTCAAACAATTAGCGATCCTCAAGGCTGCCATACAGCAAAAAACCGAAAAATTATACAACGATGGAAAAGTATATTTCGATCAAAATGACATGGATCGAGCTATTCGAATCTGGGAAAACATACTGAACTTGGATCCGACCAATGAACGGGCTCATAAGAAGATTGAAGAGGCGAAAATTAAAAAAAGCACTCTGACTGGAATTTTTTCCAAGATCAGCTAGGATGGTATTAATAGGAAGTGCTTTATTTCACTGCTTAGAAACTTCTTGTCTTCTTCACTAATAAAAGAAGACAAATGTGCAAATGAAATTGATTAATAATTTTTAAGGACGGGTGTTGGAATGAAAAAATTGGTCATTGCGATTTTGGTTTTGATAGTCTTGTTTTTCCTGGCGTTGAACACTTCCATGATGGCTGATCAAGCTTTGAAATGGGTTAAAGAAAATCCTAAGGATCCCCACGCGCCAAAGGTTCTTTATGACGCGGCACGCTGGTGCGATATATTGGGTGATAATAAAAAAGCCTTGGAAGTTTATTGGGACCTTTATCAACAATATCCTGAAAACTCAGCTTTGTCCGCAGCAGCTTTATATTACAGCGCCCAAATTGAAGTGGATACGAGCGTTTCAAAACGTCTAGCGGATCCGTTCTTGGCAATCATTTTTAACCAGTATTCTGGTGAAAGTGATTGGGTGGGAAAGGCCCGAAAGTTACAGGATGAGGTGAATTATGTTCGTTAAATACGATCGCTGGCTTGTTTTCTACTTTATAGGTTTGATTACCTTAAGTTGGGGTTCATGTGGTTTTGCTAAGACTATTGAGGTGGAAGAAGATTCTGAAAGCTTGTCGGCATCACCCACCCCTGTCGCTGTCTCGCCTGCACAAAAAACTCAAAAAACAACGGCCAAATCAATTACAACTAAAACCAAACCGGTTTTAAATAATAATGACACTTTAGAAGCTTCACCATCTGGTTCTCTGACTGCGCGGGTCCGGGCCGGAGATAATATCAGCTTTTATTATTTTACCAAGGCTGGCTTCGTGGCCAACCAACCTTCTCAAATTCCTTCCATTGGAAAGATCGTGGGTGATCTCAGCGAAAACGAAACATCGGGTTCTGGGGATATAAGTTACAGCATGGCGAAAAAACCCTACGTTGAAATTTCCTCCAAAGTGGAATTGAAAAAAGGTGATTTGCTGGTTGTATATCAGTTTGGCCCTGACAAATTAAACGAACCCAGATCGAATTTTACGGGTTTTTTGGTTGAAAATAATGCAATCGTCAAAGTGAGTAGTGCCCAAAAAAAATATTGCGAAATCGAAATCGTGAAGTCCTTCACTCCTTTTCATGCCGGAGACCATGTTAAATATTACAGTGATGAGTTGCAAAGATGGAGAAAGGCTCAAACAAAAAAATCTATGCCTAACAAAGAAGTGCGGTGTTTTGTCGCGGGGGGTGATCCGCAAAAAAGCGGTTATTCTCAAACCGATTTCATTGTGTTGACGGCCGGTTCCAATAACGGTGTTGTTGAAGGCCAAACCTTTCAAATATGCCAACCCGTGAGGAACTCTGGAATAAGCGATGAGCTTCATGTCCCCAGGGGTATGGCCCGCGTTTTTTATGCCGGACCAAATTATTCGATGGCCCAAATCCTTTCTAGCCATGAAGCCATCCAAAAGGGGTTTGAGGCGATTTACCGGCCTTAGGTTGGATCGGGCTAGGCCCAGCATGGATTCTCCCAAACGTACAATGATCGAAGAAGAGCCGTATTTTAGAAAAATTCTTGAACATATCCTGAATGAAAAAGGTTTTGACGGAAATCAGTATAAATTAAATTACATAAAAAGAAGGTTGGCAGTCCGTATGCGGGCGACTGGGTCCCGCACATATATGGAATATCTCCGGGTCTTGCATAAAAATCTCAATGAAGTTTCTTTGCTTTTTGATCGTTTAACCATCCACGTAACAGATTTTTTTAGGGATGCCGATGTTTACCAGTCCTTGAAGGTTCGGGTTCTGCCGGAAATCATCAGAAGCCCAGAAACCCATCTGAAAGTTTGGTGCGCTGGATGCAGTACGGGCCAAGAACCTTATTCAGTCGCCATCACATTGAAAGAAAGCACTTTGGAAAATGAAGAATTCGATTTTGGAATTATTGCCACGGATATTGACGAATCTAGCATCCGCGCAGCAGAACGCGGAGTTTATCCCAAAGTTTCTCTAAATAAACTTACCAAAAGCCAAATCCTAAAATGGTTTTCGGTTGAAGAAGAACAAGTTCGGGTTTCGGAAGAACTCCGGAAACACATAAGATTTAAAACCCATGATTTACTTGGCCGATGGAACACGGAACTTTCCGGCTTTCAACTTATCCTGTGCCGGAATCTTTTTATTTACCTCACTTCCACTCAACAACAAAAGCTTTACGAAAGGTTTAGCCGAGCATTGAAACCCTGTGGTTATTTAGTTCTTGGCTTAACTGAAACTTTGATGGGTAAAGCTCGGGATTTATTCCATTGCGTGGACGTTCGGAACCGCATTTATCAAGCATACGGTCAGGACTAGTTTAAAAATAGTTTTACCGAGGTTTATGGGTAATGGACAAGGCTCAAGACCATATCAATTTGGGAACCGCTTTTACCCTCTCCAAACGCTACGAAGACGCGATTGTGGAGTTTAAAAAGGCTCTTGCCTTAAGTCCTTCAGACGGTGAAATCCTTTTTCAACTCGGTGGACTTTGTACTAATGTCGGGAATTACGAAGAAGCGGAAGGGTTTTACCGCAACGCACTTGGGATTAATCCCATGAACTTGAACGCACATTGCAAGTTGGGGTTATTGTTGGAAGTCCAAGGCAAGTATCAGGAGTCTATTCTTGAATTCCAAAAGGCTACTGAACTGAATCCCACGGATGCAGGCCTTTATAATAACTTGGGAAATGTTTATTCCAAAATGGGAAAATACCAGGACTCTATTGAACAGTTTAAGAAATATATCAGTATCAATCCGAGCAATGCGGAAATATTTTTCAAAATGGGTTTTTCCTTTGAACAATTGGCAAGACTTGATGAAACCATTAATTCCTATGAGAAGGCTCTGGTTCTCAACCCCCGCCACGCGGCTGTTTATTCCATCCTCGGAAATGCCTACGCAAAAAAAGGGGATTATCAGGAAGCCATTTCCCTTTATCAACAGGCCCTTCGCCTAAACCCTCATGAGCCGGAAGTCCATTTAAAACTAGGTATAGCCTTTATGTCCCTCGGTCAATACGATAAGGCCCTTGAGGTTTTGGAGGAAGCTCGTCAAAAGAATCCTAAAAATGCTGAAGTCTATTTGAAATTCGGAATGATTTACGCCGGTCGAGGTCAACATGAGGAAGCTATCCAAATGTATCGCAAAGTCATGGAAATTAACCCGCATGATGCAAGTGTTCATAACGTATTGGGGTATATTTACGACCGTCAAGGAGAAGCAGAGAAGGCCATGGAAGAATACCGCGCGGCCAAACTCATTAACCCAAACGATATTTCGATTTTGGACAATCTAGGCAACTTAAATTACAAGCAAGGATATTTTGACGAGGCTGCCCAGGATTTCGAGAACCTCGTGCGTCTCAATCCTTCTCACAGCGATGCTCACGCCAAATTGGGAAATGTCTATTTAAAAAAAGGCGAAAAAGATAAAGCCATTACACATTGGGAAAGGGCCCTGGAATTGGATCCTTCCAACGAAATCTTGAAGAATAATCTGAGGATTGTGAAGGGGAGCCCCGCTTCATGATGAAAACTCAAGAGAAATCACTTGGCGAATTACTGCGCCAAGCTGGGAAAATCACTTCCCGGCAAATTCAAGTAGCACTGGCTGAACAACGAAAAACACATGAACCCATCGGAAAAATCCTAGTGGCGCTAGGATTTGTCGAAGATAGGGATATTTTGCAGGTTATGGAAGGCATGGTGGTATTAACATTCCGGATTGAAAAAGAGCTTTATGGCATAGAAACTTTTCGGACGAGAGAGGTATTGAAATTTACACCTTTAAAATCCATTACCCAATCCACGCGAAATTGGGAAGGAATTTTTTTGCTTCGCGGTGAGGAAATTCCCGTGTTGTCCTTCCGGAAATACCTTGGCCTTCCGGCAGTTTCCTGCCCCAATCAGAGTTGGTTTGTCGTTCTTGAAAAAAAAGGAAAGTCTTTCGCCCTTTGGGTTGATCAAGTAAAAGAGGTCACCCGCTTCAAGATTGAACAAATAGAACCTGTCCCACCATATCTTTTTGGAAAAAAATCCGATTTATATTATTGTTTAGGTAAAATAAAAGATGAGCTTTATTCGATTATCAATCCCGATAAAATAATGGAGGATAGCATCCAAATGCAACAATCCTCTGAGGATGACCATGTCAGCCCGACCTGAAACCAAAACCATTCGCGAATTAGCCCATGGAAGTGACCAAGGGGATGCATCTACCCATAACAATCTTGGTGTTTTTTATTATTCAAAGGGTATGTATGCAGAAGCCATTAAAGAGTTCAAGACTGCGCTGGAAGTTGACCCGGAAAACATCCAGTCCTTGGAAAACCTCAAGGCTGTCAACCGCCACACCGGCCTCTACGACCGATCCATTGAAGCCTACAAAAAATCCGTCCAAATGTTCCCCTCGGATCCCGAGGCCTGTTATAACCTCGCCAATTCCTACCGATATACAGGGCAATATGAAAAGGCTGTGGCCGAATATCAAAAAACCATCGTCTTAAATCCCGAACACCCCTTTGCACGAAACTACCTTGGTATAACCTATAAGTGCATGGGGCAATTAGAGGATGCCATAAAGGAATTTAAGAAGGCCATCGAGGATAATCCCTATTTTGCTGACCTTCACAACAATTTGGGCGAAGTCTATTACAAAAAAGCCATGCTCAATGAAGCCCTCGTTGAGTTCAAAAAAGCTATTTCACTCAATCCCGATTATGCCATTGCCCATTACAACCTGAGTTTCGTTTACGGCGACAAGAATATGATGGACGAAGCCGAAAGAGAGTTTAAAAAAGCTGTCGATTTGAATCCGAATTACGGGCAGGGGGCTCAGACACTTTTATCGATAGAACGATCAAAAAGCATGGAGGAAAAAGTCGCCGAAAAGATAGCTTCCCAGCCTCCTACCTCTGCTGTGGAAACATACTTGAGCCTTGCCTCCGCTTATCGGGGGAAAGGACTTCTCGATGAGGCGATCCGGGAGTACAAAAGAGCCCTTGAAGTTATACCTAATGAAGAAAAATCATATCGATCTTTGGGAGAAATCTATCTCCAGAAGGGAATGATGGAAGATGCTTTGATGTCCTTCCAAAAGGCCATCGATATTTCCCCTGGCAATATCGAAAATTACATTCAACGCGGCATCGCTCTTCGAGAGTTGAATCGGGTTGATGCGTCGGTCGATGAATTCCTAAAAGCCATTGATCTTTCACCTGATTCCAGCATGGCTCATTTTGAACTCGGAGTGACATACTTTAAAATGGGTGAAAGTGATAAAGCCACGCGAGAAGTCCGGCGCGCCTTGGAAATTGATCCGGAGAACGCCGAAGCACATTATTACCTTGGCGTTTATTACTACAAAGTCAATCTTTATGACGAAGCCATCCGTGAAATCACTCAAGCAGTTGAACTGGATGTTTCCATCGCCTCAAGTGCGGAAGCTCTGATATATTTAGGTTTGGCTCTTGCCGATAAGGGCCGATTTGAAGAAGCAATCGCCGAGTACAAGAAGGCGATGGAATTGGATTCAAAAAATCCCATCATACATAACAGTTTGGGAGTGGCTTATAAAAACGCTGGTATGATCGAAGAAGCTATCCAACATTATCAGAAAGCTATCTCTCTAAATCCCCAATATGCTAAGGCTTATAACAATCTAGGTGTAGTTTATTTCAAGATGAGCCAGTATGAAAAAGCAATCGAAACGTTCAAAAAAGCTGTTGAAATCGAGCCGGAATACAAAACCGCACAAAACAATCTTTCGGTGGCTATGAAAAAAAGAAGTGTTCTTTCCGAAGCGTCAGAAGTCTTGATTAAGCAGATCATGGCTGATCCGGAAAATTACTCCTTGCACCAAAACCTTGGGATACTTTATAAAAACACAGGACAGTTTTCCGAAGCCGTTCGCGAGTTCCAAGAGACCATTCACTTAAGTCCGAAAAACCGGGAAGCCCTTACACAACTAGGCGAAACCCACCTCCAACTCGGGCAGTTGGACGAGGCGGTCAAAATTCTCGCCAGAGCGATTTCCTGCGATCCGGCGCATCCGGACGCACATTTGCAATTGGGAAAGGTTTATATCCAACGACAGTGGTGGGACGAGGCACTTGTGGAATTGAAGAAAAGCCTTGAAGGTAATACGGGTATGGCGGAAGTCTATTACTATCTCGGCCAAGTCTACCGCTTTAAGGGCTGGTGGGATGACGCCATTCAAAAATTCCAGATGTACCTAGATTCATCCAATACTGAAGAAGACAAGGTCATCCAATCCATTGATATAATCCAACAAATCCAAGTTTGGAGAAAAGAACTACAAGTTTCTCCAAGCGGGGATAAGTCAAAATATATAAAATAGGTAAAAATGAAACTACTTCTTTGTGTCATTTCGCCGAAAAAAATCGAACAGGTAAAAAAGGCCCTATGGGAAGCGGGCGTGAGAGGTGTTACTCTATCAGAAGGATCGGGTTACGGTTATCAAAAGGTCCAAGTAGATTCGGTTCGCGGAACTGATTACAAGGTACAATATCAAGACCGCATCCGTTTGGAAATTGTTTTACCGGATGACGAAGTGGAAGCGGTCATTGACTTGCTGTTGGATAACATCCGGACTGGAAGAATCGGGGACGGGAAGTTATTTGTTCTTCCGGTTGAGGAGGTTATCCGCGTTCGGACTGGCGAGAGGGGAGAAAGTGGATTATAAAACCGTATTCCTTTGTTGAAATACGGAATTATTAAAGGTTTTGTCTTTCGTGTAATTCGGAATGGAAATTTCCGTTGAAGGAGGGTGTGGTGGCCCATCGTGTTTTAATCGTCGACGACGCTTCGTTTATGCGGATGATGTTAAAAAACATTTTAGTGGGTGCAGGCTATGAGGTGGCAGGAGAAGCTGAAAACGGATCAAAGGCAATTGAACAGTTCATGGCCCTAAAACCTGATCTGACCATTATGGATATCATTATGCCTGAAATGGGTGGTATTGATGCCGTGCGAGAAATTATCAAAAACGTGCCAAACGCGAAAATTCTGATTTGCAGTTCTATGGGCCAGCAGTCACTGGTCGTAGAAGCCATACAAGCCGGCGCGAAAGATTATATCGTAAAACCGTTCCAACCATCCAATGTGCTGGAAGCGGTAAAAAAGGCCTTGGCGTGATGACTGGTCTTTTGATCCTTTCCGGATGGAGATTTTTGGTATGAAGGGATGAATCCTATGGGTAAGGAATCGGAATCTTTTTCGGAACTTCAATTGGACGCTCTTCGCGAAATAGGTAATGTGGGGGCCGGTAATGCTGCAACCGCTCTTTCTCAAATGGTGGGGCGACCCATTGAAATGTCCGTTACTCGTGTGAAGGTTCTTCCCACAGAAGAGATCGCGAAATTCCTGGGCGGAATGGAAAAAAATGTTGCCGCCGTCCATATGCCCGTTTATGGAGATATTTCCGGCGTTGTCCTTATATTCTTTCCTATTGAAGTATTACCTGGTTTGGCAGTTTCCTTACTTCAAAGGGAAATAACAACGACAACCGACCTCATGGAATTGGACCGATCCGCTATCAAAGAATTAGGAAGCATTTTAACTGGTTCTTATTTGAGTGCTTTGTTCCGCTTTGTCCAAGTTCAAATGATTCATGGGGTTCCTACCCTTGTTATCGACATGGCCCAAGCAATACTAGATACAGTACTGGTCGACCTGGAGCAAAAAGAGGAAATCGCTATTGTGATTGAAACAGAGTTTTTGGAGAAAGATCGAAAAATTACCGGTAGTTTCTTTCTATTACCTGAAACCGGCACTTTGAAAAGATTTTTTACCTCATTTTCAAAGTCAATTGGGTCACTCGGTGATGTATGAAACGGATAGGGTGGTTGGAATTGCCGAATATTTAACCGCTCAGAATCCTGACCGACTAGTGGCATATGGTTTAGGTTCTTGTGTAGGAATAGCATTATATGACCCTAGGCTTAAATTGGGCGGTTTGGCACACGCCATGCTGCCATTGAGTCAGTTTCACCCACAATCCAAGTCACGTGGGAAATTTGTCGACACCGCTTTAGAAGAGCTTTTAGGAATAATGAAAAAGGTGGGGGGGCGCCAAAAACGTTTGCAAGCTAAGCTGGTTGGAGGTGCGAATATGTTTACCTCGATTGTTAGGAATCCCCTTCCTATTGGGCTCCGAAATATCATGGCCGCCAGAGAAATATTAAAAAATTACCAAATTCCCATCGTTAGCGAGGAGGTGGGAGGGATGCAGGGACGAACGATGTTCTTTTCTCTATCCGATGGAAGAATTCAGATAAGGAAATTAAACCAGGTGGATCAATGGATTTGACAAAAGTGTTTTGTAATTTAAAAGTTTAAGCTTTAAAAACAATAATATTGATTAAAAAATCAAAAAGAACTTGAATAGAAAATATTTTGATTGATCGCTTCTTTTTTTTCTGACTTAGATCTGTTTTATATCAACGCAAAGGAGTGAATTGACGGATGGCCACAGAGGTGTCAGAAGTTGTCAATACATCTTCACAGGAAAGCACTCAAACTCAGCTGGTAGTTTTCGCGCTTTCGAGTTGTTTATTCGGCGCGGGGATTCGACAGGTCCGAGAGATTATCCGTTTGACCGAAATGACACTGGTCCCCAAGACACCCGCATTCGTAGAAGGAATCATCCATTTACGGGGAAAGATCATTCCTATCATGGACTTGAAAAAGCGTTTTGGAATGCCACTTATAGAATATACCCCTGAAAGCCGAATTCTTATCATGGATTGGCAGGAACAGACGATGGGTCTTTTGGTAGACAAGGTTTTAGAGATTGGGCGCATTGCTCCCGATACTCTTGTTCCGGTTACTGAACCTATTTTGGATATTAACGAGACTTTTTTTGAGGGGAGGTTGAAGTGGAGGGAGCAAATGGTTTTACTGTTAAACTTGGAAAAGGTATTTTGGTTTGAAGGCTGGAAAATATTACCGGAATACGAGATGAATTCCCAGGAGGAGTAACCCTTGGCTTATCGAGTTTTATTCGTCGACGATTCGTCTTTTATGCGCACCATCCTGAAGGGAATTATTTTGAAAGAACCTTTTGTTTTAGCGGGGGAAGCCTCCAATGGCAAGGAAGCATTAGAAATTTTCAAAAAGGAAAATCCCGATTTGGTAACCATGGACATTGTCATGCCCGAAATGGATGGTATTGAAGCCGTGCGTCAGATCCGAGCCCTTAAACCTGATGCAAAAATCATCATGGTTAGCGCAATGGGACAACAAAGCATGGTGATTGACGCCATTCAGGCAGGCGCTCGTGATTTTATTATTAAACCCTTTCAACCACCCCGTGTCCAAGAAGCTTTGAAGAGAGTGATGGGCTAAGGTATAAATAAAGATCGGGATATTTCCCAGGAGATTTCATGCCCGCTGAAAAAAATCCCACCGTACGGGTTCTGGTGGTGGACGATTCTTTTTTCATCCGGAAAATTCTATCAGAAATTCTCAATGCACCCGGAAACAATATAATCGTTTTAGATACAGCCCAAGACGGTTTAGAAGCCGTAAAAAAAGCAAAAGATTTAAAGCCGGATGTGATTACTCTTGATATTGAAATGCCCCGCCTGAATGGTATCGCTGCTCTTGAAAAAATCATGATGGAAAATCCAACTCCCGTGGTCATGCTTTCAAGCCATACGGGGAAGGGCACCGAAGCCACTCTTCGTGCTCTTGAAATCGGCGCTGTGGATTGCGTCTTAAAACCATCGGCCAAACCTCTTGTGGATTTGCGAAGTATCCAGCAGGAATTAGTGGAAAAAATTAAAATGGCCGCACTTTGCCGCCCACGTTTTGGTCATTTGAATCTGGGCGGGATGTTGTCCACCGCTTTAGAAACTGCGCCTACAACGGTTTCACAGCCATTTGAAGGGTTGGGAATTTCGGAACAACCTGCCCAATTCTTAATTACTGTTGCATCTTCAACCGGCGGTCCCAGGGCTTTAAACGAATTTTTTTCGAAAATTGAGACCAATCCTTTAAACGCTTTCCTAATCGTCCAGCATATTCCGGTGGGTTTCACCAAAGCATTGGCAAAACGCCTCTGCGAAGTTAGCGCCATGATGATCACGGAGGCGATGGATGAAGAAATTATATTGGGGGGACATGCTTACGTAGCCCGGGCGGGAAGTCATTTAACCGTGACCGGAAAACCTGGAAATTTCAAGCTGGCCTTGAATGACTTACCTCCCCGTCTCGGAGTAAAACCTTCCGCGGACATCCTTATGAACTCGGTCGCCAAGGCCGCGGGAATTCGTTGTGCGGGTGTGATTTTGACTGGGATGGGCCGGGATGGGACCGCCGGGTTGAAGGAAATCCGTTTAGTTGGGGGCAAAACCTTCGCGCAAGACGCGGAAAGCTGTGTTATTTACGGTATGCCCAAATCAGCAGTGGAATCGGGAGTGGTGGATCGCCAGTTGCCTCTGGACCAATTGGCCCGAGAGTTGAATATTCTGTTCAAGGGGTAATAATGGAACCATTAAATTGTTTTAGGATGAAATGCAACTACTCAGACAATTCTTGACGGGAGTCGGATTTTGAACGGAAACGAATACAAGGATGTTTTCCTCAACGAAGCAAGAGAATACCTTTCTTCACTGAACAACGCCCTCGTGGTTTTAGAAAAAGATCCCACACAAATTGAACCCATTCGGGAAATATTCCGAGTGGCCCATACAATGAAAAGTATGTCCGCTACCATGGGTTATGAACCCATGTCACGTCTTACCCATCAGATGGAATCTGTCATGGAACCAATACGCTCCGGCTCGGGTTTCCTATCATCAAGGTTAGTGGACAGCCTTTTTTCTTGCCTCGACCAATTGGAAAACTGGATTAAAACGCTAGAAACCCAGGATGAAATCAAGGAAGGAGATTTGGAAAAGAAATTAAATATGCTTAAAGAGAATGCCGGGGAGAAAGTCCCGGGGCCCGTTTCAACTCCCGCTGGCGCAGTTTCCCCTGACGAAATATTTCCGTTTCAAATTTCCGATTCTGAAGAAGAAGTTCTTTCCCAGGCTAGAATGAGCGGATTTTTTGTGTATGAAATTAACGTTGTGCTTGATCCGGAATGTGTATTCAAGGAAGCCCGGGCTTTTTTAGTGCTCCGAACCGTCAACGAGCTTGGGGAAATTGTAAAATCAAGCATATCTCCGAAAGATTTGGAAAAAGGCCAATTTGATAGGAGATTTTGCCTTATCGTGGTATCGGAAAAATCCAAAGAAAGTATTAAGGAAGCTATTTTAGGAATTTCCGAAATTCAACATGTGCGAGTGGAAAATTTCCAACAGGGGATAAAAGAAACGGTGGACCCCTTGCCCAATAACGAAGTACAGTTCCCGTCAACCGTTGAACAAAGTGGTTCCGCCCTGACGGAAGAAAAAACATATATCCTTTCCACAGTCCGGGTACACACCTCGAAACTCGATAAACTCATGGCTTTAGTGCAGGAATTAATGATTTCAAAAAGCCGATTTGAACAGGTGATTCGCACGAACGCCATAAAGGAATTGGTTGAACCACTCTCCCGGCTTAATTTCATCACCGATGAGCTCCAGGACGAGATCATGAAAGTCCGTTTAATCCCAGTAAAACAAATATTCGAACGCTTTCCACGGATGGTTCGTGATTTGGCTAAAACCTTGGACAAGAAAATAAATCTGGAAATAGAAGGCGCCGAGGTGGAACTAGATCGGACTGTTATTGACGAAATTAGTGAGCCCCTTGTTCACTTGCTTAGAAACGCGGTAGACCATGGCATTGAGCACTCCGATGAACGTGTACGGGAGAGAAAGGAAGCCTTCGGTACGATTCGTCTCCAGGCAAAACGTGACCGATCCTACGTGATAATTTCCGTTTCTGACGACGGACGGGGAATCGACCCGGAAAAAATACGCCAAACTTCTGTTGCGAAGGGATTAATATCAGCTGAAGATGCATTGAAATTGACCGACGAGGAGGCCTTGCGCTTGATTGGTCTTCCGGGCTTTTCCACCGTAGAAAAACCAACGGAAATCTCTGGACGCGGGGTTGGCGTAGAAGTAGTGAAAACCCGGGTCGAAGCGATGGGAGGAAGCTTTCGCATTCTCAGCCGAAAGGGCCAGGGGACAACGATGATTCTCCGCTTTCCATTAACCTTAGCCATTATTAAAGTCCTGCTTGTTAAATGTGACGAGGAAACATTTGCTATTCCCGTCGTAAACGTCGTGGAAACCATTGATTTGATTCCGGCCGAAATCAAAGTGGTACAACAACAGGAAACATTCGTTTTGAGGGACGAAGTCATACCACTTTATCAGCTTCATGATTTGTTGGAATTGGAAGGCACCCTTGAAAGAATAAACTTGAATGATTATGAGTCTTTGATTATCGCTGAGGTTGGGGATTCAAGAATCGGTATTAAGGTTGACCAGATTCTCAGCCAACAGGAAGTGGCTATTAAATCACTCGATAAAGCGCTGAAGGGAATCAGGGGTTTTTCAGGCGCCACCATACTGGGTAATGGGGAAATCGCCCTCATATTGGATATTAACGGCTTAGTGGAAGACCTTAAAGATCGGCGGATTCGTGCCGATTCATTTTATCCACGGAAGGGGATTCACCATGTTACCCAATCTCGATGATTTAACCCCTTCCCAGTTGGACGCTTTGAAGGAGGTTGGGAATATAGGTGCTGGGCATGGGGCGACAGCTCTTTCTCAACTTTTAAGGAAAAAAATTCTAATAACGGTTCCAAAGGCCAATATTCTCGCCTTTTCAGATGTACCCAAATTAATGGGAGACCCGAATACCTTGGTTGCAGGCTTGGTCTTGAATATTCTTGGGGATGCTACCGGGAAAATACTTTTATTATTCCCAAGGGATTCTGCCCTTCATTTAGCCGATTTACTCTTGAAACAACAAGTGGGTACCAGCCAGATCCTAACTGAAATGGGACATTCCGCAATCAAGGAGGCTGGAAATATCCTAACGGGAGCCTATTTGAGCGCGTTAAATGAATTTTTAGGAATGCTCTTGTTGATTTCCGTGCCTACACTTGTCTTTGACATGGCTGGAGCCCTATTGACCACTATCACCCAGGGAATGGAGGACGTAACAAAGGTCATTTGTATTGAAACACAATTTATCGATTCCAACGAGGTGGTGGGTGGCTATTTCATTTTGGTTCCAGATGCCACTTCCTTGAGGGCTATATTTCAGGCTATTAAATTGAGATAAATTTAGAATAAGTATCAAACTTCTCTTTTATTCAGCCTAATCGTTAATTGTGTACCAGCTGTTCAATTATCTTGTTCCACATAAGGCGATACTTTATTTTATGTTATTTCGGCTACCAGCGAATAGTCACAAATCTTTTACGTTAAACAACCGGGGTTCTGGGAATTCAAATATTATGATAAATGAAAGTATTCATCGTAAAAAGAACAGTGTACTATTTGAAAAAATCTGATCGAATAACCCTGATAATAAAACAATAACGGTTGGGAAGGACTTTATGATCTCAATTTCTCTCATCGCAGGAAAAATCATTGTTTTTTGTAAACACCCTAAACCCACCAAGACTCAATTAGGTGCCTGCTGCAAGGAAATATTAGAAAATTTTAAATTTGATTGCGTTTTCCTCGCGCACTCCACCCTTCCGGAAGGCGAATTGAATAAAGTGGCATTTGAAGGCAAGGAAGAAATTATGGAAGCTTGTATTTACCGGTTGGGTGTTGAAGAAAGGTTGGCATTGACAAAGCTTTCGTATAAGACTTATTCGGATATCACCGGAAAACCCGTATTTAATAAGTCGGGATCCTTGCGCATCCAAAAACCCAATAGCGGAGTTTACCTGGTTCTGTATCGGCCTAAAAAAGATTTTTTAATATTAGGATGCGCTCATCAAGAGCCCCGAACCTATGATTCCAAAATGTTGAACGATCTTGCTGATGTTTGGAAAGCCTCCCGTGAAGACTTATGTGAAACAGTCCGTAAAGTTCAGGGATTGGGAATGGCTTCCGACCAAACGGTGACTACGCCACTCTCCGCACCTCCAGTCCAGCCCAAGCTAGATTTAAAGATACCAGATATCCAAAGGCCAACCCAAAAGACCGTATCCAATGGAAAACACCGCAAGTCTACCCTTCTTGTGGATGAGGTTACAAAGCTTTTCAACCGTGATTACTTTGAGGATTGCCTGGCAATCGAGGTGGAGAGGGCAAAACGGTATTCCAGGCATCTAAGTCTTATTTTCTTAAGTGTGTCCCCAATGAACCAATCTGTGCAGAAAGAGGATGAGATTGCGCTCCAAATCACCGAAATTCTTTCCCGCAGTTTGCGCCGGGTGGACGTGATCTGCAGGCTTGAAAAAAACAAATACGCGCTAATTTTACCGGATACAGCGACCAACACTTACGGCACAATCGCCAAGAGGATTTTCAAGCATTTCAAAGATGTCATGGGTCCTAACCCGCCCGTTTTTCTCAATGTTAGTGCGTCATCTTATCCAAAACATGCCGATAACCATCTTTCGTTGTTTCAAAACGCCGAAAATTTATTAATTCAGGCCAAGGAAGTCGGACCCAATAAAGCTGTTCTTCCGGAATAGGGTAGTCTGCTGATGAAGCCCTCGGAGAAATAACAAATATGGACAATCGGAAAGTCTTATTGGCCCTTCACTTAACGGGTGTTGTCGGCCCAAGGCGTTTACATTCTGCCAAGGAATCCTTCGCAAACCTAGAGGATGTTTTTGGGGCCTCCGAGGAGCAACTTGCGTCTCTTCAGGATTGGAACTCTTCATCTGCTCTGAAAGTACTGCGTTTAAAAAATCCTGGAGATCGAGTGAACCAAGAGTTGGAAGAAGCCGAAACCCATCAGATTAAAGTTGTCGTGGAAGGAGAAGAGGATTTCCCGGGAGTTTTTGATGAACTGTACGATCCTCCTTTTGTTTTATGGCGGTTGGGCCAATATTTACCAGGCGATATAAACGCTGTAGCTATGATAGGCTGCCGGAAACCAAGCCCTTATGGCCGGCATGCTGCTTTATATCTTTCCGAAGGTATCGCGCGTGCCGGTTATACGGTGATTTCCGGGTTGGCCCGAGGGATCGATTGCCTTTCGCACTTGGGGGCCTTGAAATATTCCAAGGGAAGAACTGTCGCGTTCTTGGGAAGCGGCCTTTTGAATATTTATCCTCCCGAAAACAGCAAATTAGCCTTGGAAATCATTGATCGGGGTGCCCTTTTCAGTGAATACCCGTTGCATGCCAAACCGTTAGCACTTCATTTTCCCCAGCGCAACCGTCTCATTAGCGGAGCATCCCGGGGTATTTTGGTCGTCGAAGCTAAAAAAGACAGTGGTACTTTCATCACAGTTGACCATGGGATCGACCAGGGGAAACCCGTATTTGCAGTACCGGGCCCAATAGATCATCCCCAATCGGAAGGAACTCATTCTCTGATTCAACAGGGTGCCAAGCTTGTCACCTGCGTTGAGGATATTTTTCACGAATTTCAGGACCGCAGGGCGGAGGCATTATACCGTTCACGAAAATCGAACGAAGCACCCCAGGTTCCTTTGGAAGATCTCACGGACGAAGAGAAATTAGTTTTGGAAAAACTTTCCCATTCTCCGATCCATGTGGATTCATTAGCGAGGGAGACACAACTTTTGTTACGAAAATTAAATGAACTGCTTTTAATGTTGGAGATGAAGGGTTTCGTCCAACAAACACCCGGCCATTGCTACTTTAAAATTTAATGATGAGTTTCAAATTGGTTGAATTTATTATTCCCTCCTGAACACAATTCACCCTGAAACTTGACAAAGTGTTGATGCATGCCTATTCTTGCCCTTCAAAGGGAACCTTGAGAAACCCCTCGTTCATAAATATTATTTCAGGAATACTTTGTGACAAAAGCGAAAAAAATAAAAAAAGTCTCCATGAAAAAATTGGTAATAGTGGAGTCGCCTTCCAAGGCCAAGACCATCAACAAATATCTCGGGCCGGAATTTTTGGTTTTAGCTTCCAAGGGCCACCTGATTGACCTCCCGAAAAGTAAGTTGGGTGTTGATTTGGTTAATAATTTTGAACCTCTTTATATTCCTATTCGGGGAAAGGCTCCTATCATTAATGAGCTTAAAAAAGCCTCCCAAAAGGCTTCCGTAGTCTATCTCGCCACGGACCCCGATCGGGAGGGGGAAGCCATTGGCTGGCATATTAAGAATTTCCTTTCTGCATTGGCAATCACCCCGCCTATGTACCGCCTTCGTTTGAATGAAATAACGAAGCATGCCATTGAGGAGGCCATTAAAGAACCCAATGAAATGGATTTGAATATGGTCAATGCCCAACAGGCTCGAAGAGTTTTAGACCGCTTGGTGGGTTACGGCATTTCTCCCATACTTCAGCATACTATCCGAAGGGGGCTTTCCGCCGGCCGTGTCCAGTCTGTTGCCCTTCGGCTTATCTATGAACGGGAAAAGGAAATCGAGGGGTTTAAGCCGGTTGAGTATTGGAGCTTGGAAACCGACTTTTTGACAAGCGATGGAAGGATTATTCGAACCAAGCTTTCCAAGGTGAATGGGGAAAAGCCGGAGTTGAAAACGCAGGAAGAAACCCTCAATTTGATCAAACGATTGGAGGGTGCTGATTTTAAGGTTTCAGCGGTTTTGCACCGTGAAAAATCCAAAAAACCACCCATGCCTTTCACGACATCCAAGCTTCAACAAGAAGCCTATAAAAGGCTTCATTTTGGCGCCCGTAAAACCATGTCCATCGCGCAAGGTTTGTATGAGGGGGTGGAAATTGGGGAATCGGGGCCTGTGGGTCTTATCACCTATATGAGGACAGACTCCCGCAGAATTTCACCTGAATTTAAGGCGGAAACATCAAAGTATATCGTTGAAACCTACGGTGAAAAATATCAGGGCCCTGGGGACCGGGATACCTCCAGTAAAGGAAAGATCCAGGACGCCCATGAGGCTATTCGCCCGACGTCCATTTATAGAAGCCCGGAAAAAATCAAGCAATTCTTGACCCCTGAACAGTTCAAGCTTTATCAACTGGTTTGGGAAGACTGTTTGGCGAGCCAGATGGCAAACGCGCTTTACCGGGAAACCACTATTGAAATAAGCGGCGGGGAGGCTCTTTTCCGGGCGACCGGCACCGAGACTCTTTTTGACGGGTTCACGAAAGTTTATGAGGAAGCCGCCGATGAGGATAAAAAGACAGAGAATTCGGAATCTGAGGAGACCGAAGAGGTAAATCCGAACAAGTTATCGGGAATTGAGGAAGAGCAGGATATGGAGTGGAAAGAACCCATTCCCGAACAGCATTTTACCCAGCCGCCTCCCCGCTTTACCGATGCCTCCATGGTTAAAACTTTGGAAGAATTGGGTATCGGTAGGCCCTCTACCTATGCCCCCACCCTTGAAACCATTCAAGCGCGTCATTATGTCAAAAAAGAGAGTGGAAGATTTTTCCTGGCAGAATTGGGGAACTTGGTATTGGGACTTTTATTGAAAAATTTTCCGCAAATTCTTGATTATGAGTTCACCGCCAAAATGGAATCGGAATTGGATCTGGTGGAATCAGGCGAGCAGGAATGGCGAAAAATCATCGGCGATTTTTACGAGCCATTTAAGGGTACGTTAGCCGAGGCTGAGAAATTAATGGGCGAGGAGAAATCAAAAATTGAGCAGGTGACGGATATCCCCTGCGAAAAATGCGGAAATCCCATGATTGTGAAGTGGGGGCGGCATGGAAAATTCCTCGCTTGCTCAAAATACCCCGAGTGCCAATCCACCAAAAGCTTGAAGGAGACCTCGGATGGTTCCATTCAAGTGGATACGGACGTGGTGACTAACGAGAAATGCCCGAAATGCGAAAGCCCCATGGTCGTCAAAATGGGACGGTTCGGGAAGTTCTTGGCTTGCTCAAAATATCCCGAATGCAAGACGGCCAAACCCATCTCGTTGAATATCCCCTGCCCATTGGGCTGCGGAGGTGAAGTTGTTACCCGCCGTGCTTTTAGGGGGTCGGTCTTTTATGGCTGTAACCGATATCCGGAATGCCAATTCCGCTCTTGGAACAAACCGGTCAACCGTCCTTGCCCGCAATGTAATAACCCATTTCTGGTTGAAAAATATACTAAAACCCTGGGGCCCCATATTTCTTGCCCCAATAAAGAATGCGATTACAAGGAATTACAAAAGACTGAGGAAGGACCCCCGGTACAAACACCTGTTTCTTAAAAAGGAATCCAATAGATGGATCCAAAGAAAAATGTTTTAGAGCTGTTATTACAACTTATAATTTCTGTGCGGTAAGAACAATTTGTTCTTGGTTTATTGAGTAATAGTGTCCCGAAACAATAGTTTTTTCATTTCTTGGCAAATCTCGAAAGGTGACAATGAAAGATTCCATTCGGAAAGCTCAAATACTGGTTGAGGCTTTTCCCTACATTCGCCAATGGTTCGGGGCCACAGTGGTCGTGAAATACGGCGGTAGCACGCGCGCGGGGACTGAGGAATTAAAAACAACGCTTCAGGACATCATTTTGATGAAATTCGTCGGGATGAGACCTGTGGTAGTCCATGGGGGCGGAAAGGACATCACACGGCTCACTGAAAAGCTGGGAATCCATTCCCAGTTCGTGGACGGCCTGCGGGTGACTGATTTACCAACGATGGAAGTGGTTGAAATGGTGCTCGGCGGAAAAATCAATAAAGAGTTGGTCAGCATGATCCACCATCTTGGCGGGCAAGCGGTTGGGCTATCGGGGAAAGACGGCGCAATGCTGGAGGCTTCCAGGATTACCTCGAAGACCGGGAAAGATATCGGCTTCGTGGGAAAAGTTTCAAAAGTGAACACGGCCATATTGGAGATCTTGGATAAAGAACAATTTATTCCCGTCATCGCGCCATTAGGATTGGGAAAAGACGGTAACACTTATAACATTAACGCGGATGAGGCCGCCGGTGCCATCGCGGGAGCTTTGAAAGCCGAAAAACTTGTTTTCCTGACGGATGTCCCCGGCATATGCAAGAAAAAGGAAAATCCAAAAAGTCTTCTTACTACTGTTAAAGCGAAGGATGTGGCGAAATTAATAAAATCCGGGATTATCGTAGGGGGAATGATTCCTAAAGTGGAGGCTTGCCTTTTGGCCTTGAAGTCGGGGGTGAAGAAAACGCATATTATCAACGGAACGCTTTCACATGCTTTATTATTGGAAATTTTCACTCCCGAGGGTGTTGGAACCGAAATTATCCCGTAAACCGCATATATTCCTCATGACTCTTCAACAGCTTGATAGTTACCCGCCCTAAATTCTACCTATGGTATAATCACAATTGCGACAAAATCCACAACAGGTTGAGGTTTAATCCATGAAGTGCCCTTTCTGCGGACATCAAGAAGATAAAGTGATGGATTCAAGGCCCAGTAAAGGAGGATCGGCTATCCGCCGTCGGCGTGAATGCCTTAAATGTGAGAAACGCTTCACGACCTACGAGCAAATCGAGGAAATCCTTCCCATGGTCGTCAAAAGAGACGGCCGCCGTGAGCCTTTTGACCGGTTGAAGATCGTCGCCGGAATCAGAAAGGCGGTCGAGAAACGGCCGGTGTCCTCGGAAAAAATCGAGGCCCTTGTCGATGATATTGAAACTAACCTTATGGAAAGAACCGCCAAGGAAATCAATTCCACGGAAGTCGGGGAAATGGTGATTCGAAGACTGCAAGACCTGGATGACGTGGCCTATGTCCGCTTTGCCAGCGTTTACCGCCAATTTAAGGATATCAACGCTTTCATGGACGAGGTCAAGAAACTCCTGGCGCGACGATCCTGATTCATTCCCGGCAAGAAAGCTTCCTTTTGTTGAAAGTCTTATTCCGTTGAAACCCACATTTAAATCTAATTGAAAGGTTGAATCCATGGCGAATGTTTTTCCATTTCGGGGACAGCGTTACCAGTCAAATTCCATTTCCAATTTGGGAAAGGTTTTAGCCCCGCCTTACGATGTGATAACACCCTCCCAGAAAAAAGAGCTCCAGTCCGCCAGCCCCTATAACGTCATCCGGCTCATTCTTGGAAACCCCAGCCATGAAACCCACAAGAATTCCGATTATTCAGGCGCGGGAAAAACCTATTCCACCTGGAAAAAATCGGGCATCTTGAAACGGGATGGGGAACCATCCATTTATATCTACCAACAGTCCTTTCTCATCAACAAGCGATTGTTCAAACGAACCGGATTTATCGGCTTGTCGAAATTGACCCCTTTCGGGCAAAAAAAAGGGGGCATCCTGGCTCACGAGCATACCTTGATCGGGCCCAAAGCCGACCGCTTGCGTCTCATGAAGGCCGCCCACGCGAATTTCAGTTGCGTCTTTTCCCTCTATCCGGACAAAAACGGGGTCGGCAAGCTCCTTAAAAAAATGACAGCCCGTAAACCGGATACCAGCGTGGATTTTCCAAAGGGAGTGAATAACCGGGTCTGGAAAATTTCCGATGCCAAGTGGATTAACGAACTGCGGAAAAAAATCAAGAATCAAACTTTATTCATCGCCGATGGCCATCATAGGTATGAAACAGCGCTTAATTACCAAAGTTTTAGGTCCGGGGGCAGGAAGCATAAAATTGGGACTGAACCGTATGATTTCGTCATGATGATGTTCGTGTCTATGGAAGATCCTGGTTTGGTGATATTGCCTACCCACCGGATGCTTCCAAAGAGTTTGGTGAAATCTCCCGCTTCACTGCTGAGTTATATTTCCTCCATAGGGGAAGTGACTCAATACAAGGGTAACCTTAATGGCTTAGGCCCTTGGAATTGGATGAAAAGCTTGGGGAAAAAGAAAATCACCTTGGGGCTTTCCCTTGACGGGAAAAAACTTTATGCTATTCAATTCGATGAAAAAGTACTCCATTCACCCTTGCTGAAGGATGCTTCCGCCGCGCAAAGGAAATTGGATGTTACCCTGCTTCACAGCTTGATCCTGGAGCCTTTTTATGGCATCACCCGCGAAAAAGTTGAACACGAATTATCTTTTACCAGTAAGGCGGACGAGGCGGTGGAACAGCTGAGGAAAAAGAAATTCGGGGCCGTGTTTTTCCTCAACCCGACCCGGATCGAGCAATTGAGAGAAGTGGCCATGAACAGGGAACGGATGCCGCAAAAATCCACTTATTTTTATCCCAAACTCGTCACAGGGCTAGTTTTTAATGATTTGGATTCGTTTTGAAAGGCTGCTGAATACGGCGTGGTTCGATTGTCCTAGCCTGTCCCCCGAAGTTGCTTGTCTATCGAAGTTGCCTGTCTACCAAAGCTTTAGCGAAGGTAGATAATGAAGGGGGATTAACCCCGCCAGCATCAATCATTTTCCACTTCTTCTCCTTCTGAATTTAATGACTGCCGAATTCACGGAGTAAGTGCAACACTTCGCCGGAAGACTTCCGCCGGAGTTTTAAAGCCCAAACATTTCCTGGGCCTGTTATTGAGCCATCTTTCTATGGTCCTGAATTCTTTGAAGGACACTTTAGCAAGATCAGTCTTTTTAGGCAAATGGCGGCGGACAAGACCGATAGTATTTTCCACCGTACCTTTTTCCCAACTGTGGAAAGGGGCGCAGAAAAAGGATTTTGTACCAAGCACGTGGTTGGTTTCCAAGTGGTTGGTGTTTTCGGTTCCGTTGTCATAGGTCAGACTCAGGCGGGCGTCTTGAGGGAAGCGGCATAAAGCGCGGTTGAGGCTATGACTCATTTGGCGAGCGGTCTTTCGTTTGAGCTTTCCCAACTTGGAAAAACGGCTTTGACGCTCGACGAGAGCCCGCATAGCCACTTTACTCTGACGAGAGACCATGGTGTCGGTTTCCCAATGGCCGAATTGCTTGCGTTGATTGGCGATCTCGGAGCGCTTATCGATGGAAACACGGCCTGGGATATGGTTTTTGGCGTGCTTACGGCTATGGCCAAATGAGAATCGTCGCCGGTGGTGTCGAACTAGGCAAGGAATCAGCTCAGTGGCTTCAGCATAAACCCACTGATAGATAGCTTCAGGACCAATGGTTTGCTTAGGCCGTAGGTGACCTAATCGACCTGAAATGAGTTCTGGAGACCAGCCTCGTTTCAATTGACGACGGACGTAGGCACGAATTCGTTTTGTTTTCAGGCGTAAACGGCGTGCTCGTTGTTGGTTGCGGTCAACATACCGTTGATGGGCTCGATGAGAAAGATAATAACCAGAACGGATAGGGGGAGCATTGCGCTTGAGTTCCCTGGAGAGGGTGGAAGGAGACCTCTTCAAGGCGCGTGAAATTGCTCGAAGGCTAAGACCCTTTCCTTTCAAGACGGATAAATGATCTCTTTCTTCAACGCTTAAATGCTTGTATTTCTTTTTCATAGCCGCATATCCTATTCATGCGGCCTTCTTCAGACACTAAGTGTTGCACTTACTTATGGAACTCGGGACTTATAATTTTAATGATTCCAAGAATTCGCTTGTGATGGGATTTATGCCGAAAAATCAATTTATAAATTATTGGTTGTTTTATATGGCTGTTATTTTTTTACTGATTTTAGAATTATCAGGATATTTCCCTTTTTATTCATATCTTGTGAGATATCCAACTGATTGGTTTTTTAATCTTTTCGGACGTTGGCCTTGTTGCTTTATGAACATAGTTTCTATTTTGTTCGGTCTTATATTCCCGTTTCTATTGGTTATTCTTTTATGGCGGATGTTTATAAATCGTAAAATTTTAAGTCTGATTGTTATGATGGGAACAGTTTTAACAGGCGTCATTGGTATTTTAATCTATTTTTTGTTATTTGAATTTTCCAATTGGAAGGGCCATATATTTTGGCTACTTGTTCTGGGTCTTTATTTGTTTTTGTATTTAATTGTCATAAAGATGGATGAGAAATTTAAATATATAAAATTTTGGCTTGGCACATTAGGTTTATATGTTTTTCCTTTAATAACTGGTTATGCGGTTTATATTTTAGCTGTTTCTCCAAGATTCGGTATTAACCCTTTTTTTTCTCCAACTCGAATAAGCCTGACATTTTTAACTCCGATATCAGGCATTCCTTTTTATTTCATTGTAAAAAAATATATAAATTCAAAAAAATTATTGATTTACTTTTCGGCCACGAGTTTATTGTTCTTGGCGGGCATCTTTTTAATGGGGGCTTTAATAACTGAATTTTTTCCGTATCAGGTTTGTATTTTTCCCGGGTCTGAACATGTGGATAAGGCAAAGCTGAATGTTTACTCTTATCAAGGTAAAGTACCAATAAATAAGGCTAATGCTATTTTAATCGCTCAAAATAAGATTATTCGACTTGGGTATCAATATGATCCGAAGTGTTTGAAAGCGGAACTAATGACCTTTCCCCCGAAAACTGATCCAAAAATATGTTAGTTTTGGATTATAGATCGGGAGGGGAAAGATGGCAAAGAAACGGTTTTTATCTGAGCAGATAGTGGCTATTCTCCGCGAGGCGGAGAAAGCTCCCGCCGTTGAGGAAGTTCTCCGAAAGCATGGCATTTCCGAGCAGACTTACTACCGCTGGAAACGCATGTACGGAAGCCTTGGAGTTTCCGAAGTCCACCGCATCAAACAGCTGGAAGAAGAAAACCGGAAACTCAAGCAGTTAGCGGGTGATCAGGCCCTGGCTATTCAGGTTCTCCAAGAGCACATAAAAAAAAGGGGTATTGATCGAGGAGCAAAAAGGCATGGTGGAAGCCCTGAAGGCTCAGGAAGTACCGGAAAGACGAGCCTGTGATGTTCTTGGGGTAAATCGATCGAGTTTTCGATATGAGGCCCAGCCAGAAGATCCGTTGAACCAGGTGATCCTGCAGGAAATGGTTAAGTTAGCGCAAAGAAACCGACGTTTCGGAAGCCCTCGGATGTTGTGGATGTTGGAACGCAGAGGCCTTGATGTGAATCACAAGCGGGTGGAGAGGCTCTACCAGGTAGCAGGGCTTCAATTACCGCGCAGGAGACCCAGGAAGAAGAGGGTTCCGACGGAATGGAGAAGGCCCCACCCGGCTTTGGGTTCCAACGAGGTGTGGACGATGGACTTCGTGCATGACCTGACATGGTTCGGGGGAAAGGTGAAGTTTTTGACGGTGTTGGATGAAGGATTTAGGGAATGCTTGGAGATCCGGGCGGAGAAGCGAATGAGAAGCCGGGACGTGCTGGAGACGCTGGACGAGTTGATGACGGAGTACGGGACACCAAAGTGCCTGCGGGTGGACAACGGGCCAGAGTTCGTGGCGAAAGAACTGAGGAACTGGCTTGAGGAGAAGGGCGTAGAGGTGCTATATATCGAACCAGGGAGTCCATGGCAGAATGGATTCATCGAAAGTTTCAACGGAAAGTTTAGGGATGAGTGCCTGAACCAAGAAATTTTTCTTTCAAAAGCGGAGGCCCAGGTAGTCGTGGATTGGTGGAGGCAGGTGTATAACTGGCAGAGACCGCACAGCAGTTTGGGGGGAAAAACCCCAATGGAAGCAAAGGCCGAAAAGTTGGGCCTTAACTAACTTAAATTTGGATCAAACATTGGGGGAAGGTCACTAATAGGGGATAAATATTTTCATATCTATTTAAATATTTTGAATAATAAATTTGATGGTATCGCATTTTGGATTCTGAAAAAATCAGGGGAAATAACTATGGCATCATCATATCATTTACAAAAAGAATGCATATTTTATGATCAATATCATTAGAAAATAAAAACGCTCGTTTTTTTTGAAGAAATAAAGTTCTAACTTTCGACCAATGTAGGCCGCCACACTTTGCTATAGGCCCCCAGTCTTTAAATTTAAATCTAAAAATCTTCGCTTTGTCCTTACCCTCCTGCATAAAACGACACTATAGCCCCGAATGAACTAAACTTACCCCGAGTCGGGGCAAATCGGATAGAAAACACGACAAAAATAACAAAGTTAGTCCCGATTCGTGACAAGATTGACTAAAACCCCGACTCATAACGCTAGGTTTGTCCGGCCGCCGGACAAAATGCCACTCGGAAACCCGAATATTCGGACAGAGGAATTCTGGCTTACTGTCCTTACTGTCTTGCTGGTTTACCGCCTCAAATTACGGGTTTACAGGCTTACCGGCCTTAAATTAATGGCTTACCGGCTTGCAGGCTTACCGACTTTGAGGCTTACCGACTTACTGGCTTTCCAACTTACCGGCGTTAAAATAACGGCTTACCGGCTTACTGGCTTGTAGGCTTACCGGCCTTAAATTAACGGCTTACCGCCCAACTTACCGCCTCACCGCCCTGATTTACCGCCTTACCTGCTTACCGCCCGACTTACCGCCTTACTGATTTACCGGTTTACTGCCTATAGGGGGGCGTACCCCTAGTAGGAAGATCCTCTAGACATTGGCCGGGAGTTCTGTAGGCATGGGTCGGGGTCCTGTAGGCATGAGTCGGGGTCCTGTAGGCACGGGCCGCGGGTCCTGTGGGTAGGGGCTGCATCCCTGTCGGAAGCCCTGTCGGAAGGGCCGGGCCCCCTGTCGGAATCCCTGTCGGAAGGCTGGGCCCCTGTCGGAATCCCTGTCGGAAAGGGGCGGGTCTCCCGTCGGAAAAGATCCCGGGTTATCGGCTTAGTTCTCGGGTTCTCGGGCAGTTCTCGGGTTCTCGGCCAGTTCCGGGGTTCCGGCCAGTTCCGGGGTTCCGGGCTAGTTCCGGAGTTATCGGGTTATCGGCCTATTTCTCGGGTTCTCGGCCAGTTCTCGGGTTCCCGGGCAGTTCCGGGGTTCCGGGCAGTTCCCGAGTTCCAGTGGTTCCAGGCCGGTTCCAGGGTTCCCGGCAGTCCTGCACGCGGGTGTTGGGGTCCTCGGTGTTTATTAAATCCCATGAATCCCATGCATGCCAGCCATCAATAATTCTTTTAATGAGGCTGGTATCGTACCGATTTCTTTAACTGTCTTAATGTGAATCGGCACATCCGTCGCTAGGTATTATTTTAGACAGGTGTGTTTTAAAATGAGCTTTCAGAGTTAGCCTGAAGCAGGAAAGGGAAGGTGAAATCATGAAATTTCTGACGGAACACCTTTGGTTCAATACCAAGAAGCACCGGGAATACATCAACGTCACCCCAGAAGTGGAAAAAGCCGTGAAGAAAAGCGGGATTAAAGAAGGCATGGTGCTTGTTTCCGCCATGCATATCACCGCCGGTGTCTACGTGAATGACGCGGAAGACGGGCTGATCGGGGATATCGATGAATGGCTTGAAAAGCTGGCCCCTTTTCGCTCGGATTACCGACATCACCGGACAGGGGAAACCAACGGGGATTCCCACTTGAAAAGCATGCTCGTACACCACCAGGTGATCGTGCCGGTGACGGAGGGAAAATTGGATTTCGGCCCATGGCAGCAGATTTATTACGCTGAGTTCGACGGTCAGAGAAAGAAGAGATTGATCATTAAAGTAATGGGCGAGTAGCTCCCATAATCCGCGCTAGGAGGTTTAATTGGAATCCTCGAAGCCTGAATTTGAGAAATACATCTTCGTCTGCGTCAACGAAAGGCCCTCAGGGGAGCGGGTTTCCTGCGGCGGCACAGGTTGCGGAAGGGAAATCGCCGCGCGCCTTAAGGACGAGGTGAAAAAAGCCGGGTTGGCGGGTAAAATTCGGGTTTCAAAATCACATTGCCTGGATGTTTGCGAGGATGGGCCCAACGCCATTCTCTATCCGGATAATATCTGGTTTAAAAATATAGATTTAGTTGATATTCCCGCGATCCTTGCAAAAGTTGGAATCCAGCCCTAAAGTAGTTGAGTTGTGTGGAATTTTTTGAAAGTGGGGGTGACCGGTTTCGACTGGGGAACTGAACTTTTGGATGCGTGTCGAGGCGCCATCGCTCGTCAAACATGGCAACGGTTTAACTGCCGACAATCAGTTAGCTCTCGCCGCTTAAAGCGGCTAGCGTTTTACCCTTGATGCCTATTAGGGGGATAAAACGTAAGCAGTAGGCTGGTCCGGATCAGGGTTGCTCCACCGATGGACGGACGAGAACCAATGGGGCTGGCTCTCCGCCGGCCGCTCGGGAGCGAGCGGGGGGCGAGACTCTTTCCTGAGCTACGCACGTAGTGTCCATAACGGATGTTTTTCAGGACGTGGGTTCGATTCCCACCACCTCCACCATTTTTTATAAAAAAGAATTGAACCCATGGGAAAAGGTTCGGGAAAACAGGGGTTTTCCCGTTTGTTCAAAGGGGTACACAGGAGGATTTTCCCATGTGAGCGCGAAGCGCGGGTTCCATTCCAATCACCTCCACCATTTTATTCCGTCATAACCTTGCTGATCCCGTTTCAAACCCATTGCCTAAATTTCTTTCCCTCCTTGATTTTGGTAAATTCCATTTCCATGCGTTGATTTAAATCCATTGACAGAGTGTCTCTATTCTCAAAATTAATGAATAGGCTTATAAATTTTTTGAAACCGATTACGAATAAAATACTTTCTCGTCAGGGGACGGCCCTCTGCACCGCAGCGTAGGGCAGGGCTTTGGGTCGCCACTTGGTCGGGGTATGCACCGATTCACCGTAAGACTTTTATGATAATCGGTGCTATACCGACCTCTATAAAAGCTTTATGTAAGGTTGGCATGATCCCGGCCAAGTACACGGCTTATCCCCGGCTAAAGCCGGGGCAAGAAATCAGCCGGTTAAAACCAGTTTGGTATCCAAAGGGACATTTCAACGCTGAATTCCAACCGCCTCAGTCCCCAAAACCGTCCATCCAGTAAAATCGAGGGATTAACTGCCCGAGTTTTTCCGGGAATTTAAACTTTGCAAAGCATAGGGCTTTTGTTAAACTACGACTTAATTTATTCCATCTTTAAATAAAGAGGTTCTTAAATGAAATCAATAAAAGTTTTGACTGCTGGCTTGATTCTTATATTCGCGGCGCAATGTGTTTTTGCCGCTGGGCCCACGTATATTAAAGACACTATCACCGCATCCACTAGTTGGATCAAGGATAATAGCCCCTATGTCATCCAAAATGACATCACCGTCGCTAAGGGGGCAATTCTAACCATCGACCCGGGTGTTGAAGTCCAATTTTCGACTCCTCCCACCGCAAAATCGGGTAAAGAACCAAACCTGGTCATCCAGGGGGGCATTAAAGCTGTTGGCAACGCTACTTCCACCATTTCTTTTGTACCTTCTGTTGCAGGCGGTCTATGGGGTGCCATTTATTTTTACAACAGTGATCCGGCCAATTCCGTCCTACAGGGATGCCTTATCAAGGGTGGACACATCGTATGCAACGGTTCCTCGCCGAACATTTCACAATGTTCCATTTATGGTGGGAAAAGCGGTGTTGAGATTGCCGTGAATTCCCAACCTCAAATTATTAATAACCGTATCACTGCCAACATATACGGCTTAATCCTTTTGTCGGATTCGGCTAACCCGGTTGTTACGAAAAATGAGATTTATAACAATAACTATGGAATTTATTTTAAGGATTTTGGAACGCCGAATATCTCGGACAACAAAATTTACAACAACCTCAAATATAACCTTGTGAACTACTCGGCAAAACCGCTTTCTATGCCAAATAATGATTTTCACTCCGCTGATCCACTGGTAGTTGTAAAAACTATTTATGACGGCGCCAGCAATCCTGCTTATGGGCGTTTGACTGTGGTACCTTTCGCCAGCGCAGGTGTGGCTGTTCCTGGAACAACTACTACCGCCGCAAACCCTGCTCCCGTCGCTAATGTCACACCAGCCGCCGCAGCGGTTGTGTCCGCGCCCCAAGCGAAACCTGCGATCCAGGAAGAAGATTTCTGGAGTTATGGAAGGCCTTTTGACGCGATGAAAATCAGCAACTTAGAGCAAAACAAACAGCAACCCTCTGGTGTGGTGAAGATACTTGCGGTTGGTGCTACCGCTGTTGTTACCGCAGTGCTTTTGTTCTTATAAAATCAATAGGCATTGCCGTTTATCTTCTCGGGCATCTTCAAACATAATTCCTGCTAAGTTTTTCTTTATAACATCATTCAGTTCCTTACCTGATCCATGCATGAAAAAAGTGATATATTAGAAAGAGAAATATTTTTTTGAACATAGGTTTATAACAAACATCCCGCGTAGAAATTACTTTTCTAAACGGCGGTGGTGGAAGAAGAACAGCGCGGAATCAAATTTTCCTTGATTAATAAATCGCACTTGCGGAAAATCGCCTGATTTTTTCAAAAGGTGGACATGGCTAATGTCACCAACATTTGGTGAAAGACGACTTTCTCCCCGCTACCCGGTTAAAATCCCAATCCGTTTAAGGCTTTTGAAATCGCCAACAGGTGAGAAAGCCGAAACACAGTTACATAACGGGAACAATGTTATGTCCGACATCGGCCGGACAGGATTTTTCCTGACCACCAAGAATTATTTCGAAATCGACTCGGCCCTCGAGATTGAGTTTCCCCTGGAAGAACTAAAAGAAGTCGTGCGGGCCGAAGTGGAAATTGTGCGTGCGAATAACCAGAATTTCCCCCATCACGGCCGATATGAATATGGTCTTAGGTTCAATTCCATGCATCCTCATTTCCGGGAAGTGCTTGAAAATTATCTGAAGATAGTCGCGGGATAACTGCCAATTTATATTCCTTTCTCAATAGAAAGTTGCCTCGAATGTTGTTCTTGTGCCCCCCGCGTGTTAGAATCTCGTTTATTTTTCAAAGGAGCTTCCATGCGTTTTATCACCATTTTGTGCTGCTTTTTAGTCGCGTCGGTCTCATTTGCCAAGGATTTCAAGGTCGCGACTGTTGATTTGAAAAAACTTTTTAACGAGTATCCAGGCAAGAAGAGCGCCGATTTAAAAATGAAGGAATTGATACAGGAAAAACAGAAGGAATTGGCGCCCTTAAAGAAAGATTTGGAGAAACTTCAGGAGGAGCTGAGCAGTTCCAGTTCCGTTTTGTCCAAAAGCGAGAAAAAGGAAAAAACTTATGTTTTCCAGAAAAAAATGGACGATTTCACCAAGCAGCAAACCCAGATGCAATCGGATTTGGCTGACAAGGATACCGAGATGACCCAAAAGCTCCTGGACCGGATCAAGGTTATCATTGGAAAAGTTTCCAAGGACAAGGGCGTCGACCTGGTTTTGGATTCAGATAAAACTGTTTACGCCAAGGACGCGGTGGACCTGACAGACGATATTTTGAAGTCTTATAAGGACCTGTCCGCGGATTCCGAAAAGTAAATAACGATCTTATATATTCCCATGGGCGCTTCCCTCACATTGCAAGATTTGGCCTTGAAGATCGGCGGAACTTTCAAGGGCGAGGGAACCTTGCGCTTAGAGGGTGTGGCACCCTTAGACTCGGCTAAAGCGGGTGACCTGACATTTATCACCAATCCCCGTTATGCCAAACTCGCAACAGCCACCCTGGGATCCGCCATCCTTTGCGAAAAAGAAATTCCCGGGGTCTCGAAACCATTTCTTCTGGTTAAAAACCCCTATGCGGCATTGGCCCGGATCATCAGTTTCTTTTACCCAAGCCGTGTTTTTAACCCTGGCATCCAGGAAGGAGCTTGGGTCCATCCCACAGCCACAGTCCATCCGCACGCCAGCGTTTTTCCAGGTGTTGCTGTCTCGGCCGGAGTTAGGATCGGCCGGGGTACGGTCTTGTTTCCGGGAGTTTTCATCGGGGAAGAAGCGGTTGTGGGGGAAGACTGCATTTTCTACTCGAATGTTACGGTGCGAGAGAAATGCCTGGTCGGGAACCGTGTTATCCTACAGCCAGGCGCGGTTGTGGGCGCTGATGGGTTCGGTTTCGCTCCCGAGACGGAAGCCTATGTTAAAATTCCGCAAGTGGGAAATGTAATCATCGAGGATGACGTGGAATTGGGGGCGAACACCTGTGTGGATCGGGCAGCCTTGGGATCTACCCGAATCGGAAAAGGCACGAAAATCGACAATCTTGTCCAGATCGGACATAACGTCGTCATCGGAGTGAATACGGTAATTGTATCCCAAACGGGCATATCCGGTTCCACACAGGTTGGGGACCACGTCGTGATGGGTGGGCAAGTGGGTTTAGCCGGTCACTTAAAAATTGGTAATCACGTGACTCTGGCCACAAGAACAGGTGTCATGGAGGATATTCCTGAAAAGGGGGTCTATTGGGGCTCTCCTTCCACCGAAATAGCGAATGAAATGAAAAATGTTGCGGCTTACCGCCAACTTCCGGCGCTTATCAAGCGCATACGGCAACTGGAAAAAACCCTGGAAGTATTGCGCGACGGCAAAATTCGTGAAAAGTGAAAAGTTCATGCGTGGACCCAGGACAATCGCCCGGGGATTCCATTTCGAGGGAATCGGTCTCCATACCGGATGCTTTTGCCGGGTCCGCGTGCTTCCGGCTTCTCCGGGATCAGGAATATCCTTTTTCCGAACCGACTTACAGGCCCGCATCCCCCTGTCGCCGGATTCCGTCACGAGCACAACAAGGGGAACAACCCTCTCCGGCGAGAAGGGAGCCACCGTCCATACCATCGAGCATTTTCTCGCCTCGGTGGCGGGGGCCGGCATCGATAACCTACGGGTGGAAATGGATTCGGATGAGATGCCCATCCTGGACGGAAGCGCCGATTATTTTTCAAGTGAATTTACAAAAGCGGGATGGACGAACCAAGAAGGCAATTCCGTTCCCTTGATCGTCACCGAGCCTCTGGAACTCAAGTTTGGAGAGGTGATGGTCAAGGCTGAGCCGGCTGATGGGCTCATTTTGGATGTTTTAATATCCTTCCCTTACCCGGGATTGGAGGAACAACGCTGTACTTTTGCCCTGGAGGACGGCTCTTTTGCCAGGGAACTGGCGAAGGCAAGAACCTTTTGCTTCGAGGAAGAAGTGGAGCAACTGCGCAGCAACGGCTTGATCAAGGGTGGGAACCTCAACTGTGCTGTTGTGATCGGGGAAAAAGGCATTTTGAACGGCCCGCTGCGTTTTAGCGATGAATTCGTCCGGCACAAGACCTTGGACCTGTTGGGGGACTTGATGTTGTTGAACCGGCCGCTGAGAGCGAAAGTGACCGCCAGAAAAGCCGGACATAAGACGCACTTAGAACTAGTAAAGGCCTTAGTAAAAAGATTTTCCAAGGAGGAGGGAAGGGTGAACTCAAAGCCAAACGAGCCCAAGACGCTCGATATAGTAGGGATCCAGGGGATTTTGCCCCACCGGTACCCGTTTTTGCTGGTGGACAGAGTCCTGGAAGTTGAGCCATATAAAAGGTTGGTAGCCATCAAGAACGTAACCGCCAACGAGGCTTTTTTTCAGGGGCATTTTCCCGGCCATCCCATCATGCCGGGCGTCCTCGTGATCGAGGCGATGGCCCAGGCGGGAGGGATCTGCTTTCTGTGCGATGACCACTCTGGAAAAATGCTTTATCTTGCCGGCGTGGACAAAGCGCGTTTCCGCAAGCCGGTAATGCCTGGGGACCAAATCCGCTTCGAGATCGATGTCCTGCAAATTAGGTCCAAGATCGGAAAAATCGCCGGAAAGGCGATCGTCGACGGACAGGTGGCCTGCGAAGCGGAGTTAACCTGCGCTATCATCGACCGGAACGATGAAAAAGGAGCCCCCTGAAATGCCGGAAGCGTCCCTAAAAATCCATCCAACCGCCATTGTCCATCCCGGAGCCCACTTGGGGGAAGGGGTGGCTGTCGGGCCCTATGCGGTCGTGGACGAGCATGTGAGCCTGGACGATGGGACTGTCGTGGGTTCCCATTGCATCATCACGGGGCATACCCAGGTTGGGAAGCGGAACCGATTTTTCACAGGTGCGATCATCGGAAGCGAACCCCAGGATGTGAAGTTCCACGGAGAGGAATCGTGGTTGGTGATAGGGGACGACAACCTGATCCGGGAGTACGTTACCATCAACCCTGGTACTGGGGAGGGAACCAAAACCATCATTGGGAACGACAACTGGCTTATGATCCAAACCCATGTGGGGCACAACTGCGTCATCGGCAGCCACGTAAAAATGGCCAATTTGGTCACTTTGGGTGGCCATGTTCAAATCGATGATTACGCCACCATTGGTGGCGCAACCCCCATCCACCAATTCGTCCGCGTTGGCCGGCACGCCATGATGGGGGGAGGATTCCGCGCGGTACAGGACATCACGCCTTACATGATCGCGGGTGACGAGCCGCTGAAAATATACGGCGTGAACCAAATCGGCCTTGAGCGAAACGGGTTCTGCAAGGAAACCATCGACTTGTTGAAAAAAGCCTATAAAGTCATATTCAGGAACAATTTGACCCTCAAGGACGCCCTCCAAGCCCTTTCGAATGATTTTCCGCAAACGGAAGAGATTAAATGCCTGTTGGAGTTCCTGTCGTCTTCAACCCGTGGAATCGTTCGGTAATCATTTCATGTTCCCAAAAGCCCAATTAGGTTTAGTCGCAGGATCAGGGGAATTGCCCTTGGAGTTCGCCCGCCAGGCCCATGCAAGAGGATTTTCCCTCGCGACCGTGGCCCTCAAAGAATATTCCTCACCCCACTTGTCCCGGTATAGTGAAAAAATAACGTTGATTTCCCTTGGCCAGCTCGGTTCTCTGATCTCCTTTTTCCGGAAAAACAGAGTCAAAAAAATAGCCCTGCATGGAAAAGTTAGGCATTCCAGTTTGTTTAAAAATATCCGTTTTGATTTAAAAGCCCTGTCGTTATGGGTCCGGGCGAAAAATCGGTCAGGCGAGTCCCTCATGAAACTTTTGGCGGATGAATTGGGAAAATATGGGATCCGAGTTTTAGACAGCCGGTTTTTGATGGAAAAATTCCTATCCCCCAAGGGCCTTCTGACGCGTCCAAAACCCACGGCTGAAGAAAGGATGGATATCCGCTATGGTCTCCAACGTGCCCGCCTATTGGCGCGCTTGGGTATCGGGCAATCTTTGCTTGTCAAAAAGGGCGCGGTTGTAGCCGTGGAAGCCATGGAGGGAACGGATGAAACAGTTTTACGGGCCGGGAAATGGGCCGGGAAAGGAACCATCCTGGTGAAGGCCGCCAGTCCCCGGCAGGATTGGCGTTTCGACGTCCCGACGATTGGGCCTCAGACCATTCAAACCCTCGTCCGCGTCAAGGCGCGGGGAATTGTCCTGGAATCCGGAAAAGCTTTCTTACTCAAACGCGAGAAAACCATCCGCATGGCGGACCAAAAAGATATTTTTATTCTGGCCATCTAACAGGGAAAATATTAATCCGTAAATGAAAGAAAAAGCGCGAATGAACTCAACTTTTATTTGACGGAAGTGAGCTGCTGATCATCGGGTAATTACAAACTCTCCTTGGCGCGCCGCCAACAAGCTTTTAAGGTTCAACGGGGACGATGGACCTGGACCAGATGGGTGCGAGTTCCTCAAATCTTCAGTGGTTTTTCTGGATTAACAAGAGGGGCCCGCCAATCGCGAAGATGATGTTCATAGTCCACATGGAAAAGAAAGGCGTCAGGAACCCAGAGTATCCCAATTCCTCCCCGATTTGCATACCTCCCAGATAGAAAAAAGCTACCAAGATACAAATGCCCAAGCTGAATATCACCCCGCTGTATTTCCCCATGCTCCATCCCCAGGGCACCCCGAGAATAGCTAGAATGACACAACCGAACGGGAAAGCCAGTTTTTTATGGAGGATGACCAATTCCTTGTGACAATCCGACCCGTTACGTTTGAGTTGCCGGATATAGGTAATCAATTCGGCGAGGTTGAGTTCGCCCGCTTCTTTTTGTTCCTTCAGGAAATCCGATGGCTTTTCCGGGAGATCAAAGGGCCTTCGATCGAAGGGCTCTGCAGTAACTTCGGAATCCGAATCGTTGAAAGCCCGGAAATATCCATCGTAAAAAACCCAACGGCCCGACTCGTATTTGGCACTTTTGGCGTCAATCCTCGATTTCAAGTGAACGCCAGAGTCGAATTCCAAGACCAGGACATCCTTCATCGTTTGGGTTGTCCCGTCGAAAGAGCCGAGGTGGTAGATTTGGTTGTCGGCGCCCCTCAAGGAAATGTTTTGGCGGTAGGTGGCCAAGGAAGCTTCGGGTTGTTTCTCGATTTCCACTATTTTCGCGTGATGCATCATTCGGGAAGTCTTGGGAACGACGATTTCATCAAAAACCACACTGATCAGGCAGACCGTTAAACCGCAGAAAAACAAAGGTATGGCGACCATGAAGATATGGACACCCCCGGCGCGCATGGCTAACAGCTCATTGGTCTTAGCCAATCCTCCCAACGCGAAAAGCACCGCGAATAAAACCGCCAATGGAATGATTCGTATCAAAAGCTCGGGAATCTGTAGGGAAAAGTATTTAATTGCCAGGAAGATCCCCGGCTTATGATCCATGATGAGCTTCATGTCATTGAAGACCTGGATGATGAGGATGACTACCGAGAAAAACAACAGGGCCATGATAAAGGGTTTTAAAAACTCCTTGAGAATATAACGGGTAATGATTTTCATGATCCGGCCTCGGTGTTCGGACAGGCCTGAGGTGAAAGCCGATCTTTACCAAATGACAGCATTGCTGCGACCGGGTTTAATCGTTTATTGCTCATGTTTTTAACCCATCCCAGTTTTCCTGAGGCCAGTGGGGTTCCATCGGAATTTAAACGCCGAGTGCTCGTTGACCACAAGGTAATAAAGCAGGAAACCCGTTAAGGCGATAAAACCGTTGGCCCACCAAAGGCCCAAATAGGGGCTGACGGAACCCCTCTGGCTGAGGATTTCACCTAGGAAAAACATGAGGTAATAAAGGAAAATCATCACAATCCCCAGGACGAAGGCGATGAAACCTTTAGACCGGACCCAGAGACCCAGGGGGGCGCATAACCAAGTGAGCGCCAGGCATGCGAAGGGAAGAGAAAGTCTTTTTTGATATTCCACCCGGACATTGTTCCGCCGGGTTTCGTCGGTGGTTCGGTTAATTTCCTGGGAAAGCTCGGTCAAATTCATTTCTTCGAAATCTTTTTTCACGTCGGCCAAATGGGCCAATTGGTTTTCCAACTTGAGCCGGATGACGTATTGATCGAAATAGAGCCGGTTGTAGGTGTTGTAATTGGCGTTGTTCCAGGTCATAACCCCGTCATGAAGCTGGAAGAAGATCTGGAAGCCCTTTGGATCGTTGACCAAGTTTCCGGTCTTGGCCAGGGTGGTTTGGAGTGGATTCTGGGGGGAAAATCGGCTGAACATTTTCACGTTCGAGAAATTCCCATCCGGATCCTGTTGGTCGATGAAAAATTGATACCCCTCGAAAAGGTCGATAAAAACCCGTTCCCGGATGGCGACATTGGCTCGGTTTTGTATGATTTTATAATGGATTTTTTTGAATGTGGAATTGGCTGCAGGGAGGACCTTGTGGTTGAAGAATATCATGACACCGGTCATGACCATCCCGAATAGGAGGACCGGGCCAATCAATCGGAATAAATGGACCCCGCTGCTCTTGAAGGCTGTGACTTCCATATCGGAGCTCATGCGGCCGAAATTCAGGAGGGTGGCCATCATCAAGGACATGGGGACTGTCAGGGACAGGACAAAGGGGATTAAGCTTACGTAAAGAAGCAGGATGTCCGTCAGGGGAACCTTCTTGTTTACGAATAAGTCCAAAAGCAAAAAAACTTTATTAGTCATAAAAATAAAGGTCAAAATAAACACGCAAAGCGCAAAAGGGGGCAACGTTTCTTTGAGGACATAGAGGTAAACCGTTTTCAAGCTGGAACCTTTGGGTTATTTTTCGGCAGTATAACCCGCTTTTTCGAGTTTGTAACCCGTTGGTCAAGCCGATACGTCAAAAGGAAAACAGGAAATAACTTTTTTTGTTAGAAAAAATTGTTTTTAATTACTTTTCCACTTAGGGTTTAACGAGAAGAACATCACGTTTTTCCATCGCCATCATGTTCTTTTTGCGGCCGTTTCCTCCCATTGGGCCCTTGTAAACGACAGTTGGGTCTTTGGAAACGTCCTTTTAGACTTTGAATTAATGGCTGGATTTTGAAGAAGATAAAATAGTTTTATGGGGAATTTCCTTGATTTTCTTTTACCCTCGCCACGACGGGATGGGGACAAAAAAATGAGATTTATCACCTTACCTCGGCTCCTTTTCCGGCGGGTTAGGAATAGATTCATTTTCCAACGATTTCTTCGGGTTAATCCAAAACCATCCGCTTCAATTTCACACTATTTCTTTGGCTTTTTTACCTTGAGTTTAGGCTTCTTTTTAATGTTTGCCCGCCCCTCCCAGGGATGGGGACAGGACGCTGTCGACAAGGTAGTTCCTTCACCTACATCGGTTATGAACGGATCATCGGCCACCTCCATTTTAGCGCCCCTCACCACGGGTCAGGAAATCCAAATCTTGGAATCCATCGATGCCCAGTCCAATACCTCCCCGCCGAGTTCCGGAAAAACCCTTACTTCGGGCTCTCCCACTTTATCGGCGTCCACTTCAGGGCAGGCTCAAGGGAGTGTCGTCTCCCCAGCGGAAACAGCCGGGAACACCAGTACCCCTGCTGCGGTGAATTTAGGGTCTCCTCCAGCGCCGGTAGGCTTAAACGCACTCATTCTAAAGGAGGGAGTTTATCTTTCTTGGAATTCGGCTATTCCTGGTTCCTCCGTGGTCGGCTACAACGTCTACCGGTCGGATAAACCGGGAAACGGTTACCGTATGGTTAACATGAAACCTCTGGCGGTTGCCAATTTTCTGGATGGACCCCCAAACAGCCTGGACCCGCCCCGAAACGGGGAGACTTATTTTTACGTGGTCGCCTCCATCGACGGGCAGGGGAACGTGAGCCCCTATTCGGAGGAAATCTCGGCCCAGCCACAGGGTATGCAATACGCAGCCGCTACCGAGGAAGCCACGCCAACTCCGACTCCAGCGAAGGAGGAGGAAAAGATCCTGAACATCCCCGAAAACAAGCTTGTCAATCTGCAGTTGCCTGCGGACACCCAGCTTTCCATACAGGGCTACAAGAAAATCGAGGTGCAACTTGGCTTCCAGAAATACAACCGTCCCGCCCTGAACGGTGTCAGCGCGGAACAGGACACCCAGTTGGTCAACCAGGAATTAGTGGTGAACCTGGACGGAAAAGTTGGGAAAAACGTGGATGTTCACGTGGACTACAGCGACGTCAACCGGGCCGGGGGCGTGGACCAGAGCAAGCAGGAAATTTCAATAGCCTACCATGGCGACGAAAACAGCCCAGTACAGGAAGTGGATTTCGGCGACCTTCAACTCCTGCTTCCCAACACCGAATTCGCGGGTTTCAGCAAACAGCTATTCGGGCTCCAGGCTAAATTGAAATTCGACAATTTCAAGATGACCACTTTTTTCGCGCAGACAAAGGGAATTTCCGAGACGAAAGTTTTCACGGGGAACTCATCCCAGATCGACAAAACCTACAACGACATCGATTACATCCGGCAAAAGTATTATCTTTTGACGAAAAGGCCCTACCACAACGGTTCCACGACCATCAGCACGGCCGACCTGCCCAAACCCAACTCGGAGCAAATTTGGGTCAATCCCAGCAACGGTTCTCCTCCCATCAATTCCCCCCCGAATTTCATTAACACTTTTGAGCGCTGGCTCCCAGGACGGGATTATACCGTCGACTATACAACCGGGATCATCACTTTCATCCGGGGCCTTTCCAGCACGGCCCAGATCGCCGTGGGTTACGATGACCAAGCCGGGGTCACATACGGCCTAAATAATGCCGGCATGACTGCCGCGCTAGCTTATCCTGTTTCCTTGATGAGCCCCGAAGGAATCCTCGATCAAGATTCCAACGGAAATGTCGATCACCGGTATTTTCTCATAAAAAACAACGACAACACCACCAGCCCCTTTTATATGGTGGACTATTACGACTTGGGCCATGACAAAATCATACCGCCGAATCAAGACCCGAATTTCATTTTCGAGATCATTGACGCGGGGAACAGCAACGTCATACAGGAGATGTCCAATGGGCCGGTCAGCTATTTTATCAACCAGGACCTGAACCTCCTGACCGTTTACAACACCCACAACAGTTCTGTGTCCTACACCACCACTTCCAACGGGACGCCTGTCACGACGACGGGGAATTTCATGGAAAGAGCCTTCGTGGACTCGACTGATCCCTCATTGGGAACCAGCATCAACGGCATCTATAACGAGACCACTGTCCCCACCAGCTTGAGGAGAATCCATATCCGGTATAAAACCCAGTTGAATTTTTATTCCCTGAACCGCTTTAACATCATCAAGGCCAGCGAGGCGGTCTACCTGGACGGCAGGCGCTTGCGCCGGGACGTGGATTACACCATCGACTATACCTCCGGCTTCCTGGACTTTGTGGACAAGAGTATTCTCAGGACCGACAGCCAGGTGGTGGTGACCTACGAGTACTCGCCCTTCGGTTCCTTTGCTCAGGAGAATATCCTGGGCGCCCGGGCCGAGTACGACCTCACGGATCATTTTTTCGTGGGTTCGACCTTCCTTTACAGTTCCACCCAGACACCCATCGATCAGCCCCAGATCGGTTCCACCCCGAATTCCCTGACCCTATTGGACGCGGACGCCAAGTACGACCTCGGGCCGGAGGATGTCCAATCGCTCACCGGTTTGCTCCCAGGTCTGGCGGACTGGAAACCACCCGTAGCCGTGAAATTGTCGGGGGAAGTCGCCGACAGCATTTTCGACCCCGACACCTACAACGCAGAGGGGGAAACGGGCGTGGCCATGGTCGACAGCATGGAAGGCATCGACAACGTGATCGGCCCCACCATAAACGCCACCAATTGGATTGTTTCCTCCCCCCCCCAGTCCGTACCGGCTTTTTTGGGAAACGTCACTTACAATGGAAGCAATGATCCCACAAGTAACAACCGCATCCGTTTTTATGCCAATGACAACGCTGTTACTGGATACTTGGGAACTCTTCCGGCAACGTTTACAGGGATCAATGGGGCCGGAGGGCATCTTTACTCGCAGACGCAGAACGCGACCGATGAAATACCGGTGATGGTTTTTCCCTATGCGAACCTCACGAACCAAAGATGGGCTGGTGTCCGTCAAATCCTCTCTACCTCGGGGGAGGACCTTTCAACCACCACCTTTCTCCAAACCTGGATCTACAACGACAACACAAGTGATGACAAATGGATCATGTTGGATTTTGGGATCATGAATGAAAGCGTGAACGGTGCCGCAACCATTCAAAATGAATGGGTGACCGCCGGATCTGGGGCGGTTACAAACGGCGATTTTGGGATTCCGACTTTTTATTTGGGTACAGGTACGCCACTATTGCAACCTGTTTGCGGGCCAGGCAGTAATAATAATTTCCCATCAGAAACCTCCACCCAAGAAGGAGCTAGAAACGGAGTTGTGGATACGACGGACATCAACAATGACGGTGTCCTGGAAGATAACGACCAATATTTTGAGTACGGAATCCGGGCGAACTGGTACGGCTGGAAGCTGGTCAAGATCCCCGTCAATTTTGCAGCCTCACCCGGTTCAAATACTACCGACCAAGGTATCGATTATTTTTACAATGTCGTCGGGGCCGCCAGTTCATCCTTAATCCGGCAGATTCGATTATGGGTGACGGGGGCGAGCCCTTCCGCGGTTTCAGGTTATTTCCTCGTGGACAGCATCGGCTTTACCCATAACCTTTGGCAGGACCAGGTGGACCCGAACGCCAACCTTTACCAGGGGGTGACGGTCAACACCTCCAAATTCGACGCGACTTCTATCAGCCAGACCCAGGATTCCGGGTACGTGCCCACGCAAAGATTTATTGTCCTCCAGGAAGGCCAGAACCAAAACACCGTGCTTGAAAATGAAAAATCACTCAGGATCACTTACAACCTTTCCACGGCGGACCAGTACAACGGGGAACCGGCTTATTACTGCACACGTTCCTTCGGACAAGGGGTGGATTTCACGGACTACCAGAATTTGGCCTTCGACCTTTATATCCGGACACCCCAGGTAAACCCCGGGGATATTCTGTTTATTCGGCTGGCCAACGACTCCCTGGATTATTACCAATTCAACGTGCCGCTTAAAACTGCCTACGTTGGAAACTGGAACCCGATTTCCCTGGCCCTGGACGGCTCCCAAGGAAACCGCCAAACGGTGGGCACCCCCTTCATCAACCGCACGGCCCAGATTTCAATCGGGATCCTCTCACCCAACCCGGTCCCGGGCGGAACCAAGGAATTGTGGATCAACAACTTGCGGACCAACAACCCCAACCAGAGGTCGGGCTTGGCCCGGCGGGCCAATGCGGCGGTCATACTCGGCGATAACTTCGCCACCCTCAACGGCCGTTACCGTGAAGTGGACTCCGGCTTCACCGAAATGGACCAGACCTCCACCCATTTCCAGCATTCCACACAATTGGGGGCGGATTATTCATCCGGCGGGATCAAGCTTTTCGGCCAACCCCTGGCGACCCAAGCCTCCTACACCGTCCAGGACCTCACTACCGAGCAGGACCTGCTTCAAAACCCTTACTACAGCGCATTGCCGGATACCCGCACGCAGAACGCCACGGGCAGCATCAGCTACACCAAGGACCTGGGGGCCTCCTATGGGAAAATAACCAACCTCCGACTTTCCGCCAGTTCCAACAACGAGGTCGATGTTTACCAACCCGCCTACCTGACCCAGCCCGGAATCCAGGGCGATACCACCAAGGCGGATCAAACCTACACCCTGGCTTCCACCTACGACGCCCCACTCAAGTTATTAAATTTCCCCATCGGGACCAACCAATTGAACGGGACCTATACCTTGACTCACGATACGCAGGAATTCGGTTTCGACACCTACGCCCCTTACGACCGGACGACCAAGGTTCAAACCTACGGTTGGATCAACACCACCGAGATCCTCAAGAACCTCGTGTTTACCCCCGGTTACACCTTCTCGGAAACGGATGCGAAGGGCAACACGAACTCGCCCGGGGTTCCGGGCGGAGTGGATAATTACACCAACTTCCAGGACCGGTACCAGCCGAAAGCGGGCCTGGTTTTCCGTGGTATTCCTGGCATGATCCCCTCGGTAGATTATTCCGGAAGCAACCAGTATGATTTCGAATCCTTTTCCGATGGGCCCCGTTTCAACAACGCCAATAATTTCAACAGCTCCCTGAATATGACCCCGGGCTCTTGGCTGCCATTGTTTCAAAAAATGAACCTGACAGTGTTCGCCGGTTTGACGGAAAGCGCCACTTCCTCGGTGCCGGATTACACCCTTCTTCCCACCCCACTCACTTTCAGCCAAAAATGGCTCATTAACCCGCCCTTCGGCGTCGCCCTAAACGCCACCGAGTCCACCACCAAGCAGTTGAACATGAGCTTTAAACTTTTTGATGTCTGGGACGTTAAACCCACTGGGTCCTGGACGAACCAACTTAGCCTTCTTTCCCGGGGTTCCAACCCCGTTTCACAAGAGGGTAGGACGCTGGGAGGAACCACCGTTTTCAACCATACGATCCTCGCGGTGCCCCTCATCAAATTCAACTTAACCTCCGCCCAATTCCAGTACACCCATACCGAGAATACCCAGTACGACAGCAGCGGCTCGGGCCTGCCTTCCAACCAAACCTACAGCGACCTCTATTCCGTCACCTTGCCCTACGACATCAACAAGAAGGCGCAAGGCAACTTCCACTACCAATTGACCGAGGGGCTTCAAAATACCAGCGGCTTGAATACCACACAGCACGATGAACTGTTCTCGGTGGAATACGACCAGAAATTCCTTGAAAACCAGTTTCTCCATATTCCCTTCACCAACTGGAAAATAAAATTCACCCAGGCCCTTGAATTCCGGGGCATCTTCACAACCGAATTCATTGACAATGAGTCTGCCTACACCGTCAACGAACTCAAGACCCAGCGTTATCGTGGCCAAATCGACCTCAATTACAACGCCTTGAAAAATTTACGCGTTGGGATCAGCACGGCGTACGAGAATTTAACCAATACCTATAACACCTACCTGGGGTATAGTTTGATTCAAGTCAATATTTCCGCCGAGGCGCGGTTTTGAAAAAGGGAACTGCGATGGATTTGAGACCACATAATATGGTTGAAAGGCAACTACGCCCTTTATCCGGAAGGTGGGAATCATGGGTTAAGATATTTTTGTTGCTGTTTGTTTTTCTTGGTTCCCGGGCGCAAGCCCAAGTGCCGACACCGAGTGGATTAACAGCTCTTCCCGGGAACGGGGCTGTTACCCTGGAATGGACACCTATCCCGTCGCTTTCACCGACCGCTTACTTTATTTACAGGGTCTTGTGCGATGACACACCCACACTTACTCCCACTCCGACGGTTACCCTAAATTCAACGACATCCCTTACCAATACCCCCACCTATCCCACATACACACCCACGGAAACCTGCACCGATACGCCGACCCTTGCACCTATCGCCACTGTAGGTCCGGCAACTCCTCCCATTTATACCGATTACCAAGTCACTAACGGAAGGTCTTATCTCTACCAAGTCGCGGCGATGGATATTACATTGGGTTCGCCGGCAGCGATAACAATAGTTCCCTATAGCCTGCCCGAACCAGTGCAGGTTACAGTTCAAAATCTCCATTCCGGCGCGTTGGATTTGTTCTGGGGCATCCCCCTGTCCACATATCCCGTTTCCATATACCAGGTATTCAGGTGTTTTGTGGCGACCTCACCGACGGCTACAATAGGAACCCCTGTTAAAGCCAGCCCCACTTTTACACCCACTTCCGTGGCCGTGTCAGTTGTGTTGTCCACCACTCCCAATCCTATCGCTACCACATCGGAAACCTCCTATTCCGATATATTGACTCCTGCACCAGGAGTTTACTTTTACGTGGTCCAGGCGGTGGATGTACAGTCAAACCCGGGTTTATTACCAACTTATGCCACTGGCCCTGCAACATTATTGATCAACCTGACTCCCCATCCCCCAATCTTGACAGGCTATGTTCCGGTTACCCCGACTCCCACATACGGGGTACAACTTTATTGGAACGGCCCTTTGGCTTCAGAGGGAGTAACCGAATACGAGGTCGATGTTTTAGTGAACCAAACACCGACCGCCATTGCCACCCTTACAACACTCTCGCCTACCATGAGTTACCTGGATGCATCCATTACCGAAACTAACAATTCCAGCAATTTCACGACATACCAAGTGAAGGCCTACAATAACTACGGATCCTCCGGGTCAAATGTCATCCAAGCTTACATTCTCAAATCCAATGTTCCTGGTGGCAATTTTCAGGTCACGCCAGTGGCCACCGCGAATGCGGTAACCTTGAGTTGGAACGATGGAATGCCGGGGACCTATGGATTGGGTGGTTATTGGGTTTTTAAGGGTTTATACGGATATTCTGGTTTAACCGGGACACCAACTCCCTACGCCTCCATTCTTGCAACCACGACACCGACCCCTGTCTTTGTGGATACCCCCATCGTCAACCATATGGGTTATTGGGTCCAACCTTTTGACAACGCCCCCATTCCAGTGGGAGGATCGGTTGCCACTTCGACACCGGTTTACCTCAACCTCGCACCCACCCCAGTGTCGACCGTGAGCGCGGCAACCGTAGCGGGAAGGAATAACCAAATAAGCGTAAGTTGGTCCGGTAATACCGGACCAAGTTTCTTCGGAGCACCGGCCGATTACGTGATTTACCGTTTTTATCCCACACCAACGCAAACACCAACGCTCTCCATCATTGCCACGGTTGGATTTTCACAAAACAATTACACCGACTTTGTAGCGGGAGCGACCCCCGGTTCGCAAGTGGAATACCAAGTGGGAGTGGTGGATGCCTTGGGCAATACTTCCGATTTAACCACCCTATCCAATCCAGTAACTACAAATTCAAGCCTTGGATTGCCATTGAAACCAGCGGTTTTACCTCTGGCGGGTTCGTCGAACACGTTAGTGTATAGCTGGCTACAGAATCCTCTATCGGACCAAGTCGACAATTATTATTTATTTGGCTCGGATTGGCCAACCCTGACCACAACACCAACTCCGGTTACTATCATTCCTGCCACCGCCACGCCCTCCCCAACTTTGTTCTACTCAAGTTCCGGTAGTAACTGGAACGCATCTTTTAATTATCTTTTAGCCCATAACTCTGTGGGCTACAGTTCGGCAACGACTTTATCCGGAATCCCCGTACCGGCATATTCGGTCAGTGCCGCGCCTACGACTGGCCAACAGGTTATGGTTTCATGGAATTTAACCCCTACGCCGAATCTTACCCCCGGCGTAGACGCCTTTGAGGTCTACCGTTCCGGTATTTCTGGATCGGATTTCACCCCTGTGGCGACTGTCCCAGTAACCCAATCCTATTTCATTGATACCAACGTCCAGCCGGCTAATAGCTATTTTTACCGCGTGACCGCCAGGGCGGATGGACCCGCTGGAGAATTAGCTGAAAGCCCGATTTATCCCACACCTGTGGCGGAAGCTGGTTTGTTTACTTGGCCCAGCATCCCCGTGGGATTAATCGCCCAAGGCGGGGTGGACCAGACGATCCTCTATTGGGGGTTTAATCCATCGGCTGACAACGTCGAAAGCTATTTAATTTATAACAACGGCACTCTAACACCTATTTTGACGGTGATGGCCACGATTTTGCCCACTAGTACATTTACTCCCTCCTCTCCTACCTCAACCCCCACTATTACCCCGACAACCAATTTGGTCACTCTCATCACCCCGACTCAGACCAATACTCCCAGTCCCACTTCCACCGGTTATTACATTTCTCTTCCAGCTACCCCCGGGCTAGATTCGTCTTACGAAATCGTCGCCCAAAACGCACAAGGGTTAAGCACTCCGTCGTATTCTGCTTCGATTTTATGCCTTCCTGACATCACACCTATCGCAGGATTAACGCCACCTCCTGGATTTGCACCGACACCCAAAGTCACTCCGGCTTATCCGGCAGTGGTTTGGATTTCCGGCCTTTCCTACCCTGGAGTCGTCAGCAGTTATGCGATCTATCGGTCCACCGATACGAGTTTTTCATCATACGTTGATATCGTGACAGAACCCGTTTCTTTTATTTCGGATAATAGTGCTGTCTCCGGTTATACAAATAATTATGTTATCTTGGCTAAAGACGCCAACGGTGTAAGCGTCAACCCGTTGCCTGGGACAGCTCCTGAAGCTTCCGTTGATGTTTGGCCAAACGCCCCTTCAAGCATCGTTTGTCTGCCATCAACCGCTTCCATAAACTTATCCTGGGCGGTACCCTTAGGAAACCTTACTGTTACGGGATACGATATCCACCGGAGTACCTGCGCATCCTGTCCCCAGACATTACTTTCCTCCGGAATCACATCCCTTTCATACCCGGATAGCATCGCGACCCCAAGAATCCCGTATTTTTATGAAGTGGACACTGTGGCGGCTAATGGTCTCACAAGCGTTCAAGCCACCGCTTCGGGCCTAGCCGTGGCCCCGGTATCCCTTCAAAATACCCCTAACGCCGCTTCCAACATCTTGAATTGGTCACCGGTCTCCAAAGGCGCACCCAGCAACATCACAGGCTACGTGGTTTACCGGATGTCCTTACCCAACCCCGCAACCCTAACGCCCGTCCCTTTTACGGCCCTTTCACCGCTATTAGAAGGAATCAACAATACTGTTTACGCCGACATCAACGTGACCGAATCCGTGACCTATGCTTATGAGGTGGCGCCCGCCGCTTTGAATCCGGCCGGAGGGTACGTATTGGGTCCCTTTTCGAACGTGGTCACCCAATTAGTCTTTCCTCAGCCGGTGGCGGATTTGGAGGCGGCTTCGGGAAACGGGATTGTCCAATTGAGGTGGGATTACCAGGGAACGGCAAACAACAAATTTACTTACACCATCCTGCGGAAGCTGGGGACGGCGCCGGACAGTGCCTATCAGGTCCTCAAGTCTGGTTTTTCCGGGTTGAACTTTACCGACTCCTCGGTCCAGAACAAGACCTTTTATGATTATGAAATTGTCAGCGCGGACGCAAATGGTCTTACGTCTACCGCCCAATACGTGACCGCACTGCCGGCCAAGCCACCGATCATTCTCAACACGAGTGTTACCCTTAGCCAGAGTCAAGGAGGCACGATCCAAGGCAATACCTTGACATGGTGGGCGGCCAATATGAACGGCAACAGTGTTACCTTTGACGCCGCCAATATGTATCCCTTGGGTGGTTATTTATTGTCCCGGTCCACTGACGGGGGAGGGATTTATTCCTACACCCATATTATTCCCGTGCCCACGTCAAGCGGAACAACACTCAATCCGATTAATTATTTCGACGCGGTGCAATTAATTCAGGGCGCGACGAACACCTATTTAATCCAGGCTTTCGACGCCCCGCCGGACCTGCCAGTTCCCATGGCGCAAGCCGTAACACAAGATTGGGTGCACCTTTCAACTTACAACCTGGTGACTGCTTATCTTTTGAACGCAGGGGCAGCCTTAACCCGCAACGCAATCCGGCCTTTCGGCAATCTTCGGAAAAGAGAAAATGTTGTCGACATCCGTTTTGTGGTTACAACGCCCGGAAACGTGAATATCAAGGTTTATTCCTTGAATGGCACCTTCATTAAGGAACTGGTCAACCGCTGGTTCACGAGTGGTGTTTATGGGTTGCCGGACAGTCCCTATCCCCTGACGTGGGATGCGAAAAATATGAACGGAACCCTGGTTTCTTCCGGAGTTTATCTCATTACTGTTGAGATGAACGGCCACCAGGAAATTGACAAGGTTGCGGTTATCAAATAACGTCTTGTAGTTTTAACTCAAGTAAAACCACTGTGAATAATAAGCTTTTAAGAGTGCTTCATGATTTTCAACCCAACCGCCCGCATACAAAAATATTTAACCGACCTGGTATTTCCAAAAGTTTGTCAAAACTGCGGAGGTTCCTTCACTGATGGACTCTCGAACATTCTCTGCCGTTCCTGCTTCGATTCCATCCAGCCCTATGAGGACCCGGTTTGTTCGCACTGCGGGGTTTCCCTGCCTATCAGAGGATTCGAGGAAGCGATGAAAATCCGTTGCCGGGATTGCGGGGAAGGGGATTATTACTTGGATTCCGTCCGTTCCCTGGGTCCTTACGAAGGGCCAATTCGGATTGCTCACCACGCTTTTAAGTTCGAGGGAATGGAAAACTTTAAAACAACCATTGCCGATAAGATAGTTCAACACGTCCCGCCCTTCTTTTGGGAGAGCGTGGAAGCCTTGGTGCCAATACCCCTGAGCCCGGAGAAGGAACGGGAACGGGGATATAACCCTTCATTTTTATTGGCCGGGGAAATTTCCCGCCAAACGCGGATTCCGGTCAGACTGTTCTTAAAAAAAGTCAGATCCACCAAACCCCAGATGTCTTTGGATAAAACCGAACGTTTGAAAAATCCCAAAAACGCATATGCGGTCCTTGAAACGGCAATCATTCCGCAAAAAATAGTCCTGGTCGACGATGTCTTCACGACCGGATCGACCCTGGAGGAGTGTGCCAGGGTCTTAAAAAAGGCTGCCGATGCTTGGATCGGGGCTGTTGTTTTCGGCCGCACGCCGCACCGATGATCCATTATTGGACTGTCTTTTTTTATCAAATTTTCATTTATGATCCCCGCTATTGACCGCCTAAAACCCCTGTGTTAGCTTAACGCTTCATTAACGGCCCCTGTTTGACGTTTTCATTATTTTTGGCTTCTAGAAAAGGCCACTGAAAGCTTTAAATGCCGGGCGCCGTTTGGAAGGGGAGAAGGGGCGGGGTGTTGAATGCCCGGCCTCAACGACCCGGTTTGTTATCCGGGAATTTTTGGAGGAATGCCATGGCTATCAAGGTTGGAATTAACGGGTTTGGACGTATCGGACGCAACGTGTACCGCGCCGCAATGGGCAATAAAAACATCGAAATCGTGGCGGCGAATGATTTGACCAGCGCCGCAACTTTGGCCCATTTGTTGAAGTATGACTCGGTATTGGGCAATCTCGACGCGGACGTGAAAGCCGGGGACAATTCCATTTCCGTCAACGGAAAGCAAGTCAAGGTTTTCGCCGAAAAGGACCCGGCACTTCTTCCTTGGTCAAGCATGGGCGTCGAATATGTGGTGGAATCCACAGGGAGATTCACCGATAAGGAAAAAGCCAGTGCCCATATGAAAGGGGGGGCCAAGAAAGTCATCATCTCCGCGCCGGCCAAGAACGAGGACATCACCATTGTCATGGGCGTCAACGAGGAAAAATACGATCCCAAGAATCACCACGTGGTTTCAAACGCCTCTTGCACCACCAACTGCCTGGGGCCTTTCGCCAAGGTCATCCACGACAAGTACACCATCGTGAAGGGCTTGATGACCACCATCCACAGCTACACGAACGACCAGGTTATCCTGGACTTCCCGCACAAGGATCTGCGGCGGGCACGGGCTGCCGCCTTGAACATGATTCCCACCACAACGGGCGCGGCCAAAGCCATCGGCTTGGTGATTCCGGACATGAAGGGAAAACTGGACGGGCTATCCATCCGGGTACCCACCCCGAACGTTTCGGTGGTGGACCTGGTCGCAGAACTCGCCAAACCCGCCACCAAAGAGGAAATCATCGCCACTTTGAAGGAAGCCGCCAACGGCAAAATGAAGAAATACCTGGAAGTGGTGGAACTGCCCCTCGTCTCCTCGGATTTCAAGGGGAATTCCCATTCTTCCATAGTGGATGCTCTTTCGACTTTTGTGAACGGAAATATGGTCAAGATCCTCTCCTGGTACGACAATGAGTGGGGTTATTCCATGAGGGTTGTTGACCTGATCGATTACATGGCCTCCAAGGGCTGAGGTTAGAGGCCGCATTTAAAGCCGCGGAAAGGTTTTTTGGAAATCCGCGGCTTTTCCTTAAAAGGTGAAACTATGTGGTATCCAGTGGTTTGGTGGGCAGTTACGGCGGTCGTTTTTTTCATATTGGAATTGGTTACCGCCTCCTTTTTTTTCATGTGGATCGGAGCGGGTGCCGCCGTTACGGCGATCTTAAGCTTTTTCGTGAGTAAGGCCTGGGTCCAATACACAACTTTCACGGTATCCTCCATCATTTTGGTCGCCGTTAGCCGCCGCTGGGCATCCTTATTAACCGGGAAAGCCGGTCGTCCCTCCAACGTTGACTCCTTGGTAGGCCAAACCGCATTGATTACCAAGGTTTCCTCCACAGCCCCCTGGCAGGGTTACCTCAAGGTCGGGGGCGAAGCCTGGAAAGCCGAATCCGAGAACAAGGAACCATTGAGGGAAAACGGGCAGGCCACGGTCGTGGCTGTCCGGTCGAATGTGTTGGTGGTAAAAGTTTTGTGAGCCGTTAAAAGGAGATTCCTATGGAAAGTTCCGCTATCGTCGTTTTGGTCATTTTCGCCTTCATCTACGCTTCCCTGGCTATTCGTATCGTCCGGCCCTACGAGAAGGGGCTCGTCGAGCGGATGGGGAAATACATCCGCACCAGCGAGTCGGGTTTGACCGTCCTGGTTCCGTTCTTCGAGAAAATGATCAAGGTGGACATGAGGGAGCAGGTCATTTCGGTTCCTCCCCAGGAGGTCATCACAAAGGATAATGTTGTGGTGACCGTGGACGCTATCATTTATTTCCACGTCACTGATCCCTTCCGAGTGGTTTATAACATCCGATCCTTCGAGATGGCAGCAGTGAAATTAGCCCAAACGAACCTCAGGAACACGATCGGCGAATTGGACCTGGACCAGACACTCAATAGCCGGGAACGGATCAACTCCCAGCTTCGGGAAACCATGGACGAGGCCACGGACAAGTGGGGAGTCAAGGTCACCCGGGTGGAGATCCAGAAAATCGACCCCCCGGCGGATATCGTTAACGCCATGAGCGCCCAAATGAAGGCTGAGCGGACCAAACGGGCCGCAATCATTGAGGCGGAGGGCATCAAGCAGGCCGCCATCACCAAAGCGGAAGGGGAAAAACAATCGGCAATCCTCAAGGCTGAGGGAGAAGCCGGGGCCATTGAACGCGTGGCTACCGCCAATAAGTTCCAAAAAATCGCCCTCGCCGAAGGGGAGGGACAGGCCATTTTGACGGTTTTCAAGTCGATTCATGACGGGAACCCGACCCAGGATCTATTGGCGCTCAAGTACATGGAAATGCTTGGCCGTGTGGCTGATGGGCAGGCCACGAAGATCTTTTTGCCGTTGGAAGCCTCCGGAACCTTGGGCGCTTTGAGCAGCATTGCCGAAGCTTTCAAGACCGACATCAAGCAAAAACAAAAATAAGAAACGATTCACGGATCGCGCAAAATCCCAGCGGATTCCGTAATGTTTTAGTTTATCAATCCAATCAGAAAGGGAATGAAGATGGCGACCTATAACAAGATGAGCGTTGAAGATATCAACCCGGCCGGAAAAAAAGTTTTTGTGCGTGTGGATTTTAACGTGCCTCAGGACGAATCACTCAAGATCACCGACGATACCCGTATCCGTGAGTCCTTAAAAACCATTCAATATCTTTCCAGTAAGGGGGCCAGGGTCATTCTTTGTTCGCACTTGGGAAGACCCAAGGGCAAGAAAAACGATAAATACAGCCTTAAACCGGTAGCGGTGCGGCTCTCGGAACTCCTCAAGAAACCCGTAGTCATGATGCCGGATTGCGTGGGCGACGCGGTGAAAGCCGAAATTGCCAAAATGACGGATGGCGATGTGGCCCTGCTTGAGAACGTGAGGTTTTATGATCAGGAAGAAAAAAACGATCCTGTCTTTGCCAAGCAGCTTTCCGAACTGGCGGATATGTATGTCAACGACGCTTTTGGCACGGCTCACCGCGCTCACGCCTCCACTGAAGGCGTCACGAAATACCTGAAACCCTGCGTGGCGGGATTCCTGATGATGAAGGAAATCAAATACTTGGGCGGCGCTGTTTCCAATCCGGCCCGTCCTTTTGTGGCTATTATCGGGGGAGCCAAGATTTCCGGAAAAATTGAAGTTATTCAGAATCTTATGAACCTGGCCGATACTGTCATCGTTGGCGGTGGAATGGCCTATACATTCTTCAAGTCGCAGGGACTGGAAGTCGGAAAATCTCTGCTGGAAGCTGATAAGGTGGAGTTAGCCAAGACAACCTTGGAGAAGTCCAAATCGCTGGGAAAACCCCTTCTCCTGCCAGTGGACAATGTCATTGCGCAGGATTTGAAGGAAGGTGTTCCCACCAAGGTGGTGCCTTCAACCCAAATCCCCGTGGACTGGGAAGGACTCGACGTGGGTCCTGAAACGCTTAAGAAATACGAGGAAGTATTGAACAAAGCTAAAACTATTTTCTGGAACGGCCCGGTGGGCGCTTTCGAGGTGAAGCCATTTGACAAGGGAACTCTTGCTATCGCAAAAATGCTGGCTGCGGCTACGGCGCGTGGAGCTTCCACGATCGTTGGTGGCGGGGATTCCGTTGCGGCCGTGACCCAAATGGGGTTGGAATCCAAGATGTCCCATGTTTCCACAGGTGGGGGAGCCTCTCTGGAGTTCATGGAAGGCAAACAGCTGCCCGGGATTGTCGCCTTGACGGATAAATAAAACAACCATAGCCGTTTAGTTTTTGCCCTTGGGTTTTCAAACAGGTTCCTCAATGGGAATACAAGGTCATCAATTTTCTTTAAATGAAGTTTTTTCCAGCTGGTTTTTTTGCAGTTCATCCCTTTGGAGGATTTATGAGAAAACCCATTATTGCCGGTAACTGGAAGATGTATAAGACCGTCAAGGAATCTGTGGATTTTGTCAAGCAACTGGATGAAAAGTTAAAGGGTGTCCAGAACCGTGAAATCGTCGTATGCCCTCCCTATCTATCTATTCCAGCCGTTTCGGAAGTGCTCCGGTTTTCCAACATTGCAGTAGGAGCTCAGGACGCACATTGGGAAAACGAAGGTGCTTATACGGGAAATGTCAGCCCCTCCATGTTGAAAGAAACCGGAGTTAAATTTATTATCTTGGGGCATTCGGAAAAACGGCAATACGATGCTGAAACAGATTCGAAGGTTAACCGGAAATTGAAAAACGTTTTGAAGGATGGCCTGAAAGCAATCGTGTGTGTAGGCGAAACCTTGCAGGAAAGGGAAGCAAATAAAACTGAAAAGGTGATTGAAAGCCAGATCCAAGGCTGTTTTGAGGGAATCGGTTTGGGGGATTTGGTTCAAATCGTGATCGCTTATGAACCGGTTTGGGCCATCGGAACCGGAAAAACCGCCACCCCGGAACAAGCCAATGAGGTGCACGCTTTTATCCGGTCCTTAATCGAAAAAAAATACAATCGAGAAGCCTCGGAAAATATCCGTATCCAATACGGTGGAAGCGTCAAACCGGAAAATATCAAACAACTTATGGCGCAAGCCGATATTGATGGTGCTTTGGTAGGCGGTGCAAGCCTAAAAGTTGATTCTTTTGCGCCTATCGTCCAATATTAAATCCGGCTTGTTTTCACTTGCATTTAGGCCGGTTTTCCTTTTTTTCATGAAAACAACTTTGTTTTCATTTGTGGAAGCTTTTTCTTTGGTCCGGATTAGCGTAAAATAAGTAAGGTTTAAAGTTCGACTTAAATAAAATTCTTAATTTCATTTAAAACAATAAAAAATGTTTAAACCCGGGAGCAAAAGATGACGGCTTTAATTAACGTGCTTTTTGTGCTTGTTGCGGTTCTTTTGATCGGGGTTGTTTTAATTCAACAGCCAAAAACGGCTGGGGGGTTGTTTTCCGGGACGAGTCAAAGTCTTTTAGGAACAGGCGGCAAGACTTTTTGGGTAAAATTTACGGTCACAGTGGCCGCCTTATTTATGCTGATATGCATTATTTTAAATGTTTTACCACGTTATCAGCAGCGGGATAGCGCCGTGGTGGGTGTTATTGAGAAGCAGCAGAAATCAGCCTCCGCCCCCCCTGCCAACGTTCCAGCTCCTGTAGCCGCGAATGCGCAAAACAATCTTCCGGCTGGAAGCGTACCTGCCCCTTCACAAGGCCAACCCGGACCCGATAGCCCAAAGAAATAAACGAATTGAATGTTTTTTTTAATTTTTACTAGGTGAAAAATTGAAATCACGGGGAAAATGATAAACGAAAACAAAGCCAGGTCGACCTTAAAACAAATCGCAAAGTTTTGCGGTGTATCCCATACGACCGTTTCCATGGTCATCAACCAGAATCCCCGGATATCCTCGGAAACCCGAGAAAAGGTCATGGCGGCCATTAAGAAGTTCAATTATTACCCCAACGTGGCTGCGCGAAGCCTAGTCATGTCACGAACCAACACCATCGGCATCTTCGGCACCATGTTCGATTCACCCTATTACAACGAAATCATTCGCGGTATCGAGATGGAATGCCGTCACGCTAATGTGGACCTTAAAATTTACAATTGCAACGGGAGCCTTGAGGATTTCAACGATATCTACGACCGAATCTTGGGTGAGCGCCGGATTGACGCGATCATTGCATTATCAGTGCCAATGGAGGACGCAGTTTTAGAGCGTTTCCAGAAGGAGGAATTACCCCTCATCATCCTTCAACCGGTCGCCATTGAAGGGCCCAACCACCTGTTGGAAAACATCCCCACCCTCCAGGCCGAGGACCGGAAGGGAATCTACAAAGCGATTTCCTACCTCATTTCCCTGGGACATAAAAAAATCGGATTTATCAACGGGCCCGAACACCTTAAAATTTGCCAGGACCGCCTGACCGGGTACCGGGACGCTCTGAGGGACAACAACATACCCTTTCAGGATTATTTCGTGGCTTACTCTCATTTGCGGCCAGACGCCTTCACCATGGATGCGGGATACCAGTTGTCCAAGGACCTTTTAGATCAACTTCCCGACATGACGGCCATTTGTTGCGTGTCCGACACCATGGCCATCGGGGTGATTAAGGCAGCTCGCCAAAAAGGCCGTTCCGTTCCCGAGGATTTATCCATCATAGGTTTTGACGACACTTATGTCGCCCGCTTGGCCGATCCCTCCCTGACCACACTCCATCAACCCCTTCTCGAAATGGGAAAATCATCGGTTACCATAGCCCATTCAATTCTAAACAAAAAAAATATCGAATATCTCCACCGGGGGTTCGACGTGGAACTCATCATCCGGGAATCCACCGCCAAGCCCCGTAAAAAACCTTAAAGTTTCTTCCAGGGATTTTTTGGTTCCTTCCGTATAATGTCGATCATGCCAAATAACCTTTCTTTTTCCAAACGCCTTATCCTTTCAATGTTAAGTGCCGGGTTGGTTTGGTTTAGTTTTCCTAATGCTTTCGCGAAAACCCTCCATCCTTGGGGGGCTCCTCTTGCCTGGATCGCCTTGGTCCCTCTTTTTATCGCCTTGAATGAAATGCCTCCCAAACGGGCGGCTATATTGGGATGGGTTTTTGGTTTTTTTCAATTCGCTTCAATCCTCTATTGGATTGCCATTCTGGAGGAAGCCAAGGAATTGGGGCCCTTGGCATGGGCCGCGTTGGTTTCATACTTAAGCCTTTTTTTTCTGGTATTCGGTTGGGGATACGCCTGGCTGTCCCGAAAGATCAATGGCTCCGGTGTCTGGATCGCGCCTTTCCTTTGGACCGCTTTAGAATATATCCGCGGAACCCGTCCCTGGGGGGGTTTCAATTGGGGGGAAATCGGCTATAGCCAGGCACCCTATCCCCCTATCCTTTATTTGACTTCTTTTACGGGTGAGTATGGCCTGACTTTTTTGATCGTTTGGACGAATCTTTCCATAGCCCGGTTTTTGATAGAATTTATGGCACCGAAAAAATTGCCAAAACCCGATTTAGGAATTCGAAGTATTTTAAGAATTCCATTCCTTCTTCCTGTGGCGTTTCTTATCGTGTTTTTGACCCTAGGACAGACAGCGAAAGAAAAGAAGGATTTGAAAAAGAGAGGAACCGTCGTCCTCCTTCAGCCTTGCATCGATCAATCCGTAAAGTGGAGCCGATCTTATGAGGATGAAACCTATAAACGGTTTGATAAACTAATTCAAGATTGTGCGTCACATCACCCGGACTTGATCCTATGGCCCGAAACAGGGGCTCCAAGTTTCCTTCGGTGGAACCCCAAAGCCCTTCGGGAAGTCACGAACATTGTTTTGCGGTCAAAAACACCTCAGTTAGTGGGCTGTTTGGATTTATCGCGTGGAAAACCGGGAACTATCCTTTACTACAATGCGGCCATCCATTTTGGGCCGGATGGAAAGATCCTGGGGGTTTACTGCAAGAGGCATTTAGTTCCGTTTGGCGAATTCATGCCTTTCCAGAAATATTTCTCCTTCCTGGGTCCGATAGTGCAAAGCCTCGGAACCTTTGAACCGGGCCCCTCCTACATGAAATTCCCGGCAAGGACATTTACTTATTCCCCCACCATATGTTATGAAGCGACTTTCCCGGGGGATGTCCAAAAAGCCCTCGAAAATGGGGCGGATGCATTGGTCAGCATCAGCAACGATGCTTGGTATGGGCGGACCGCGGCTGCGTTCCAGCATGCCTTGATGGAAGTTGTGCGAACAGTTGAGGAAAGAAGGCCGCTCTTGAGAGCGGCCAACACGGGGATATCCCTGGTTACAGATCCGTATGGAAACATTTTGAATTCAACGGAGTTGTTCAAACAAGGATTTTTGTTGGAAGATGTTTGGGTTGCCGGGAATAATACTACGTTATTTTCACTCTACGGAAATTGGTTTCCATGGGTTTGTTGGTTGGTGACTATGATTGCTTTTTTATTTTCCACCGTAAGGAGGAAAATAAATTCCGCATCGGAGGGAGTGGAAACCCAACTTGTTCCACAATCGAATGAAAAAAACTAAAGTTAAACATATTCCATATGGATTCCCGTGAAAAAATCCAAAAAATCGAGAAAGTGATCATCGACGCTTAACGGTATTATTCGAGGAGTTATAAACTTGGCAGCTTATATGGGATGGAGGCCGCGTTTAGTGAGGCCGGTGGTTTCATCCAAACCAAACATCAAATTCATGTTCTGGACCCCAACTTGGGCACCGCCTTTGCCGATGCTATCCAAAACGCTGAAAACGACGATGCGGCCCCGGGTTTCGTCCAAATCCAACCCGATAAAATTGAAATTCGTGCCGGAAACACTATTGACCCAGGGGTACGGTTTATATTGCCAGGAAACCCCCTCTTCTTTCGGAAGGTCCCAAATTTTAACGAAATACTCGTTTTTGTAGAATTCCTTGAATAAGTCCAATAATTTACTGCGGGTTATTTTTCGAGTTGGGAACGCGTGGCAAATATCGAGGATTCCGCGCACAATCGGTACGTAAATGGGAGTGAAGTTGATTTTGACTTTTTTCTTTGAGAGTAAACTTAATTCCTGCTCCATTTCGAAGGTGTGCCGGTGGCCCACGACGTTGTAAGGAATAAGGTTATTGCCAATTTCGGCGTGATGGGCGGGTCGGGAAAGGTCCGCGCCGATTCCCGCTGTCCCTGAAAGACCGTCCACCACAAGTGTTGAAGTGTCCACCAAGCCTTCGTTAATGAGGGGCGCAAAGCCAAGGATGGCGGCAGAAGCGAAACAACCTGGGTTCGCGATCAAGCGGGCGTTTTTAATCTCTTCCCGATGCAATTCCGGGATCCCATAAATGGCTTCTTGGGCTAATTTCCAGGCCTTGTGTTTTTTCTTATATACCTTTTCCCACAAAACCCTGTCTGAAAGTCGAAAGTCAGCACCCAGGTCAATGACTTTGGTTCCTTCCTTGATGAATTTTGGAGCCAATTCAATCGGCACACCGGTGGGGAGGGCCATGAAAACAACGTCGCAAGGGGTGAGTTGCTCCGGCCGAATGAACCGAAAACCGGAATCATAAAGGTTTGGATGGTAGTCGGCCACATTTGCATCGCTTCGACTGGTGGCCCAACAGATTTCAACTTCCGGATGGTCCATCAAAGTGCGAAGAACCTCTCCGCCCATGTAACCGCTTGCCCCGTAAATACCAACTTTTATCATCGAAAACCCCTTTACTTTTCACAGGGACTGACCATGAATAAGGGTCAATCCCGAATATTCGGTTAATAACGATGGTGACCCCAACGGGAGTCGAACCCGTGTTGCCGGGATGAAAACCCGGCGTCCTAGGCCTCTAGACGATGGGGTCGTCCATAAAACACATTAAAAAAGGCTTAAAAGAAAGCAAATTTTAGGTGACAGGGGTAGGGAAGTCAAGAAAGGATGAAGAACGGGTATTTTATTCGTCGACGGATGGAAACCTGGCTTGAAATTCTGGGAATGTAGATCCGGATTTCAATTTCTAAAACGAAAGATTATCCCAATGAAGAGAAGCTGAAATGTACGAGAAAAATGGTTGTATATAACATTTTTTATTCCATTTTTTAAAGTCAAAGAAATATGAAAAGAGCGTTTAGAAATCGGCTTTCTGGAGAATTCGCACGCAAAAAACGCTATTTGAGTATGCAATAATGAATCCGATTTTGCCACAATTAGACCCAAGGGGGTTCCATCATTGAAAGGAAGAGAAAAATCTAAAATAAATGGCTTTCTTGCCACTTGTCGTGGTTTCTTTATCATGAAAACCGGATGACGATTCATCCATCTCCCGCTATGATACAACCCTGTTTATGTCATCTTTTTCGAGGAGCCTCGAATGTTTCAAAAATCAATCCTGATTTTTCTTTGTAGTGTATTAATACTTACATTGTTCACAGGGATCGCCATGGCAAAGAAAAAAAAGAAGGCTAAGGTCAATCCGAAAGTCGCGTTTGAAACAACCCAGGGCGCATTCAAGGTTGAACTGTTTTCCGATGTGCCCACCACAACTAAGAATTTCGTTGATTTGGTTTCATCCGGTTTTTATAACGGATTGACTTTTCACCGTTATGTCCCCGGTTTCGTGATCCAGGGTGGAGATCCGACAGGAACAGGCAATGGGGGATCAGGCAAAACCATTCCGCTGGAAATAACTTCCCACCAGCATGTTGCGGGGGCCTTGGGCATGGCGCGTTCCTCTGATCCCAATTCGGCTTCCAGCCAATTTTATATTTGCTTGGCAGACGCCCCCAATTTGAACGGCGGTTACACGGCTTTTGGCCGAGTCCTTGAAGGAATGGATAATGTCCTAAAATTACGGCAAGGCGATAAAATGACCAAAGTCATCCTCCTTTCAAAGTAAATCGGCCGTAGAGTAATCGGAAGTTTTTAAAATTTTGAATTTAATTGCTGAATGAAAGTGGGTTAATTTAATATGGCCATTACCATCAAAGATGTAGCCCAAAAAGCCGGTGTTTCAGTCGCGACTGTCTCGAGGGTAGTCAACCAGAAGGATATCCATAAGGTCGGCCAGAAGACCCAGCAACGAATCGAAAAAATCCTCAAGGAACTGGGTTATTACCCCAACACCATGGCCCGGGGACTAAAAACCCGTAAAACCTACAATATCGGTGTTGTTTTTTTCTGGTACGACAAACCTTCTTTAAGCGATTTCTACCTGACCCGGGTCCTGGACGGCGTCATTAGTTTTATTAGTGAGAAGAAATATAACATCCTCATGAACACTTTCAGTCGGAACATCCAAAACGAGGGTGTATACGCCAATTTTGTCAATTCAGGGCTGGTGGATGGTGTGCTGGCCATCGCTCCCCCGGTGGAATCCTGCTTTTACCGGGATTTGAAGCAAGGGGCGCTGCCTTACGTTCTCGTGAACTACCAGGTAAACGACCCTGACGTTTGTTTTGTGGATTGCCTGAATACCCAGGGCATCATTGACGTTGTGGATCACTTGATTTCGTTGGATCACAAGCGAATCGGGTTTATCGCGGGGGATATCCAGTATTCCAAGAACTCACTGGACCGGTTTAATGCGTTCACATATATCATGAAAAAACGGGGTCTTCATTACCATGAGGAACACGTTTATTATGGAAACTGGAACGAATCGAGCGGTATGAAGGCCATCGAGACTATTTGGAAAACAAAAAATCCGCCCACCGCGGTGATCGCCTCAAACGATATGATGGCCCTGGGCGCCATCAAGCAGCTACGAAAGCAGGGGATAAGAGTCCCTCAGGATGTGGCCGTGGTGGGTTTCGATGATCTGGCGACCGAATCCGGCTTGACCACCGTCCATCAACCGGCCTATGACATGGGTTACGAGGCCGCAAGGATGCTTTGGAACCAGATTGAAAAAAGACCGTTGGAGTACACCCACCGTTTTTTCCCTACCCGGTTGGTGGTCCGTGAAAGTTGCGGGTATTACTTGCGAAATCCTCGGGAGAAACAGTAAAAAAGCGCTTTTGCTTTATCCGCTTTTATAAATAACCAAACCGTAGTTTGACATTGAACCAACTTTTGAAAAGGAGTATATATGCGTCCCGTGAAAACGACTAAAGCTTTTTTAATTTCTGCTCTTCTTGCCGCTTTGACGGCACCTGCCTGGGGTGATTTTACTGTTGAAATTTCCGACACATCCACCCCCATCCGAATCGACGGTGATCTTTCCGACTGGACTGCGCCTCCCGCCATTACCTTCGATAAAAAGGAACAAGTGGTAAGCGGCCAAAACGATTGGAATTCAAGCGCCGATTTAAGGGCCAGTATTTTCTTATCCTATGACAAGGACAACCTGTATGTCGGCGCCGACATTACCAGCAAGACTCCTCAGTTTAACGCCCAGGAGGGGAATAACTTATACAACGGCGATAACTTAGAGCTTTACACGGGGACTGATTTAACTAATCCAAAGCGCACCACATATGCTCCCACGGACGTTCAATTATTTATTTCCCCAGGTAAAAATGGGGAGAATCCTGCAGTTTTTAGCGCCACTGACAAGGCCCCTATACCAAACGCGAAAGTTGCTACGAAACTAACTAAGACGGGTTATACGTTGGAAGCATCCATCCCCCTGAAATTTTTCTATAAGATCAACGTCGGCCCAGGTAAAACCATAGGTTTCGATTGCGCCTTGGACGATGTGGGTGCCTCCTCCAAAGCCCGGGACCTTCAGATGTGTTGGACCCAGCAACCCAATAGCTGGCAAGATGCCTCCCAATTTGGGACCTTAACTTTCAAAGGAAACACGGTTTACGTCAATTCCGAGCCCAAAGTGGCAATGCCGAACGCAGCCGCAAATCAGGAACTGGACCCGAAGGCTGGAGCTAAAAACGCATCGACCGACGGGGTATTGCTTTGGGGGTTCAACGGGGATTTGGGTGGCTTCAGCGGTTCAGTGAGCCTAACCACTGATATTACCAGCGAAGGGACAGGGGCACTTTTGATCAACGCTGATGGTTCTCAGGGTTGGAACCAGAACCTCGCACTCACTGCTGATATACCGTCCGCGGATAAATGGACAGAATTGAAATTGATCACTTTGGATGTCTATTTCCCCGTAGGAAGCCTCGCAAAATCTAATTACACCGAAGTTTACCTGGTTACCCAGAGCCAAGCTAATAATTGGAACGAGATTAAAATGAAAGCCCAGGAGGGCTGGAACCATTTTAAAAACGAAGTGGATGCAAGCCAGTTCAAGGGCATCTACAAAATGTATATCGTCCTCAATTCGGGCGGACCCATCCAGGGTTCCGTCATTGTTGACAATATTAGGGGAGTCTATAAAGGCGCCACTGCGGAATTAAAGGGGACTGTGTCGGCCCAAGACGGTAAGCCCATTTCTGGCGTAATCATTGCGGTATCAAAAAAACTGGTGAATTCCGCTGCTGACGGAACATTCGACATGAATATTCCCTCTGACGAGTACACTGCGGAGGCTTTCTGCCCTGGTTTCGATCCTTATAAGGAAAATATCAAAGTCAATTCAAATGGCGTGAATACCTGGAACCCGGTACTGAAACCCAGTGAAGCTATCGTAAAATCGGTAGTGGCGGATGTTTATTTCGACAAGAAAGTGCGAACCATCAACCCGCATTATATTTTCGGAAACAACTTGGCGGCTTGGGACACCCCTAAGTGGTATACCGACCCAATTGCCGTGGAAAGAGTAAAGGCTATCACCTCTTATATCCGGGTACCCGGGGGAGCTTACGGAAATATTTGGGATTGGAAAACCGGCCAGGTCATGCAAAAGGACGGGGTGTCCATTTCCTGGACGCCTGATTTTCGCTGGCCTGATATGGTGGATTTCCTGAAGAAGAATAATTTCGAGCCCATTTTAATCGCAAATATCATGACCCGGGATGTCCAGTACTGCCTGGACTGGATCGCGGACGCGAAAGCCAGGGGTTTGAACGTCAAGTATGTTGAAATGGGGAACGAGCCCGATTACGAGCCCGATATGTCCTACCAAGGCCAGAACCAGTACTGGACAGTCATCGATAATTATTGCAAGCATTACCTGGAGTTCGCGAAGGCCATCCGCGCGAAATATCCTGAGATTAAACTCATGGGTCCCGCCTGTGCCCAGGTATCGAACCGGGAAAGGAAGGAAGGCTCCCCCTGGCTCGCCACCGATGCTTCCCCATGGTGGGTTGAGAAATTCCTTGAGGAGTGCGGTGCTTACGTGGACGTGGTTTCCGTTCACACCTACCCCTATTGGAATAACGACAGCGACTCGGCCCTATTATCCAAGGAAAACCTATGGCAGGAATATGTGCCTAAAATCCGGGAAGCGATTAAGAAGAACATTCCCGACCGTTACAACCAAATTGAAATCTCCGTCAGCGAATGGAATTCCGGGGATGAGAATTCCACGACCGCTCGTTTGGTCAACGGTGTTTTTTGCGCTGATTTCATAGGCCAAATGATGTTATGGGGTATTAACCAAACGAATATTTGGGATTTATACACTCAAAAGCCGGGTCAAGGGGGGGGGCATGGGGTTTTGGATCCCATGAACGATCCGGACAGGCCTTACGCCGAGCGTTCAAGTTACTGGTCACTTTACATGTTGGAGCATTATTTCGGGACCACAATGTACCAAGCTGTTTCATCCAACTCGGACTACCTTTCTGTTTACGCCAGTTCGGACGGGAAAAAGAAATATTTGTTGTTCGTGAACAAAGATCCCAAGTACACCTTCAAAACTTCTGTGAATATGGGGAAAAGCGTCAAGGGTAAGATGAAACTGGACTTTTACCGGTTAAGTTCCAAGGAATACCAGTGGAGTGAAAACCTATACCGTGCTGTTATCAACACAGGCCCATCCCACCTGAAGGGGAACTTGGCCGTGGGAAGCCATTTTGAGGCCTCTTTCCCGCCATACTCCATCACCTGTATTGAGATGACTCCTGCCAAGAAATAACGCCTTTTCAGTGCGTAAAAGTGCCGGAAAAGTGACAAATTTCTTGGCCTGGGAAAACCCGTGTGTTAAATTGTTTTTCACGAGTTTTCTCTGAAGGAGCCTCCCTCCGTGTCCGAAGACAAAGCCGTCCTCATTAAAACCGCTTATTCCTACTATCAAAAGGGTGATTGGGATAAGGCCATCGAGGAATACCACAAGCTGGCCGATTTGGACGCCAAGGACCTGAACGTCCATAACATGCTGGCCGATATTTACGCGAAAAAAGGGGACGTCTCCGAAGCCCTCCAACAATACGATCTTGTCGCCCAGGGATTCGACCAGAAAAATCTCGTGGACAAGGTTCTCCAAGTTTACAAACGCATGTTGAAGCTCACCCCTAACGACCCAGACCTCTTGGCGGCCGTCAAAAACCTCATGGACAAGTACATGAGTCGGGCGACGCAAGCCGAGGAAAAAGAGCCGGAAAAAGCCGCAGAGATATACCGTTCCATCCTCAAGGCCGAACCTACCCGGATCGACGCGAATTTCCAGTATTCAAAGCTCCTGATGAAATCCGGGAAGAAATTCGAGGCCATTGAGGGTTTGATGGCACTGACTGCTTCCTTGGACCCCGAAACCCAGACGGGAAAGCTTGTCGAAATCCTTAAATTAGTGGCGGACCTCGACCCGATGAACATCGATGCCCGGGAAAAGCTCGTCGAACTACTGGAAAAAGGCAAGATGATCGACGCAGCCGTTAAAAGCCTCCAGGACCTGATCGAGATTTTCATCAGCCGAAACGATTTCGGAAAGGCGGAGGAGGCGGCCAAAAAAGCCATCCAGCTCGGCGACCAAAATACTTATTACCACTTGGGAGTCGTTTATTTCAACCAGCAAAAATATGATGAAAGCCGGGCCGCGTTCGAGAAATTCCTTCAACAGCAAGGCGCCCATGTCGGCGCCCTGAAATATCTGGCGCTGGTATTCCTTCGATTGAATCGGAACCAGGACGCAGTACAAGTTTACCTGAAAATACTAGGCGTTTATTACAACGAGAACCTGCTGGACGAGGCCCGAGAGGTGCGCCAAACCATCCTGGAGTTGGATCCTGAGAACTCGGACGTCAAGAAATATTCATTAGATAAGGATTTACCTGCTCCCATCCCCCAGCAGCCTGATGCGGCTGTCCTGGAGGCCGCCCGTCAAGAGGAGGAACTTCAGATCCGTAATACCATCTCCCAGGCTGAAGGTTTTTCGGAAAAAGGGCTTTACGAGCAGGCCATCGACGTTTACCTCGATATGCTGAAAAAGTGGCCTCAGTTATCCGATATCCGGGTGAGGCTTCAACAGGTTTACGCCCTGATGGCGAGAGCCATGGAACCTCCCGAGAAACGCCTATCGCCGGATGAGATCAAATCCGAACTTGAAAAGGAATTACGGGAGCAAATTCGTCACGAACTCGAGGAACAGGCGAAACAGGCGAAGGAAGTCCAAAATGAGATGGAACGAAAGAGGGAAATGGACCAGATGAAAATGAAGCAGGAATTGGAAACGAAAATATTGGAACAGGTCCAACGCTCCCAGGAGGAGGATTTACGCCAGCGATTAAATAAGGAATTCGAGGAGAAGCAACGTCTTCTTGACCTGGACCGGGAGCGCCTGGAAAAAGAAAAGGCCCAATCCTACGAGCGGCTTAAATCCGAGTTGGAGGAAACAAAATCCTCCCTGGAGAAGAAAATCCGGGAGGAAATTGAGATTGAAATACAGGAGAAAAACAGGATCTCGGCGGAGCTTGAAAAGGAAAAATTAAGGAACGCTCACCGGGAGGAAATCGAAAATGAAATTCAGGAAAAGAAAAAGATTTCGGAAGCCCTAGAAAAAGAAAAATCACGGAACGCCCAAATGAAGGAACTCCTCAACCAGGAGGAGGAACAGCGCAAGCAATACGACCTGCGGAAAAAGGAACAGGAGGAGGACCGGGCCCGCATCAACCAGGAAATCCTTCAGGGCATGGAAAGGCTGCGTCTGGAGAAAGAGCGGGAAACCAAATCCTCAGGCACTCCACTCATTACCCTGGCACCCGGGATGGAAAACAACCATGAACCAACTAAAACGGGGAAATCCTCGCAGGAAAGCCTGGAAGACCCCTTTATTCGGCAAACCCTCGCCGATATCTATGCCAAGCAGGGCCTTTTCGTCGAGGCTCTTAAAATCTACGAAAAAATCCTGCTGGATGAGCCTGATAACCAGGATGTGAAGGAAAAATTGAGGAATATACTTCGGATGAAAGGCATATAGCGGGATTTTTCACCAGCCGCAATCTCTTTAAACCATCGGTTTTATCCCCTTGCGACGATTCCAGTGCCTATCCACGAGCCATTTAAGTTTACTGCCATGGGTTTAATGTCTTAAAAGGTTCTCAACGATATTTTTCGCCGACAAATTGCCCGGTTGTTCTCTTAATACTCGTTCCATGCAGGGCAAAGCCCGATCGTTTCGTTTATTCAGGTAATACAGGTAACCTAAGTTGTAAAAAAGGTCGGAATATCTGCCTTGAGTGCGCCGGATGGCCTCCAGGAACAACGGTTCCGCGACATTTGGACGGTCGTTTCGGGCGCAGAAAATTCCCAGGGTGGAAAGACCGTTTGGATAATCCGCTGGTTTATAAAAATCCTCTAATAAACACCTAAAAGCGGAAGGCGAGGGCTTTTGAATCAATGATGAGGCTTCCTGCGACAGGGAAGTGGAAATACTCCTTTCCCCCAAGAGCCGGTCATAATTCAGGGCCCTGACTTTTTCAGCGTAGCCCTTTCTCAAATAAACCGCGTCGGATTCGTCCAAATAGGCTAAGCGCCATTCAGGCATTTCCTTGAGTTGGAAAATCCATTGAGGCGGGTCATTCAGACTTAAAAATATAATCTTGATTTGGTATTTTTCAACCAGGGCGCTCAATCCACCGGGACGCAATGACGATATATATTCGGTGAATAAATCCCTGCCCATAACGTGCAGTCGGCCGTCAATAAATGTTTTTTGCCGGCCTTGCCACTCAAGCCAATCTCCAGGATCGAGCGAATTTAGGATGCGGCCCGTTAATTGGTTTTGGGCGAGGAATTGGGCGGCCCGAATAGGCTGCAGTTCTTGGTTGATACCGAGCCCGAAACGTTCCGCGCGTCTGGAAGAGACATAATAAGCACTGGTGACGACCCGCAAGCAGAGGGCGAAAACAAGAAAAGTGAAAACCCAGGCGCAAATCGGTTTTGCCAATAGGGTTTCAGGGTATTTCCTTTTCCAATTCCAATCCAAGTCTCTCCAACAGGAGGCCGCAATCGGGGCGCATGCCAGCATAAAAAAGGGGATATTGCGCAAGGCGGTCGCTGAAAGGCCGAAAAAAGCGAGGATCACGAGGAACTCGTGAACTTTTCTTTTTTTGAAAGTGGAAATAACAAGGAACAAGAGGAAAAAGCTGGAGAGCATGTAGGTGATAATGCTTATGTACTGGGCTGAAAGGGCGAGCCCATTCAAACCCCATGGGGATTTTAATTCCTGGACGTAATTTTTAAATAAATCACTGGAGTTCAACTCCGCCAGGTGTTTAAAAGGGAAATAAAGTCCTTTTATGAAATACGGATTCAAAAAAGTGGCTGCCAGGGCCAGTACGGAACAAAAGAAAAATTTCCGGTCAATCTTGTGAGAATGAAAATAAAAAGAAGCGCAATAAAAAAAGATCAGCCCCCAACCGATGAAAAAGAGGCCCTCCGTATTAACCCAAACCCATTGGATCAATGGAAGAAGAAATAAACGGTTCCGGTTCGTCCACGACTCAAGAACCCAAAGGGTCAGGCCCATGAGGACCCAACTTAGGATTTCAGGGCGCGTCCTGAAACGGAATTCAGCGGAAAGAATGATCGCCGTGAATAAAAGAACGCTGAACCAAAGAGGGGCCCCGGTCCGGAGTAATCGCGCAATGACCAAAACGAACGCAGCGAGGATCAACCCAATGTGAAGCAAGGAAAGAATCGTATAACCGCCAATTTTATACGCCAAATATAGCGGAACTTGATATAGCCATTCCATGTCGGTATAGGCATGGTCCGGTACGGTATAGGTAAAGGGGTCTTGGGATG
>CAWKAR010000046.1:0-7223 GCA_963847625.1 candidate division FCPU426 bacterium
CATTAGCAGGTGCAATTGAAGAAAATCTACCATACTTACAAAAATCGGATTTAAACGACATTAATTCACAAACGGAATTTCTTGCTCTTGTGCTTGAGGCTTGGTTAAAAGCAACCGGACGTTTTGTTGATCCTCGCGAAGTGGAGGAAATTGATGGGGCAAATGTTGTTTACCAAGGAAGAATATTGGTTTCTGCTTTAGCATTAACCCCAGCGATATTAAAATTTATTGAAGAAAATAATATCAGTTTTATTTCAGACGAATCAAAAGCAGAGCTTAAAAAATGGTGTGTTAGTCTTTTGGAAAATTCTAAATTATTAGTAAAAAACAAATTCATGAGTCGGGAAGTATTTAAAGAGAAAGGTTACTTAGGCAGCGGTGGTATCGCGCGATTCCGGGAACTTCTACGTGCTTCTTTAAATAAGAATTTTGATTCAAGAAAAAGTGCTGACTCCGAATATGTTCATGATGTTTCTGAATCGGGTTGGAAGGAAGTGGAAAAATATTTTATGAATAAAAAAAGTATTTAGCGTATGTCTTTAACTATTAATGATATTCGTCCACTCGTAGAAAATCTCAATCGAAAAGGATCGGATTCTATTCCACCGCCAGCAAGGTTGTCTGGCTATTTGAAAACACATGCGCCTTCATTTATGGGTTTGGTAAAGATCGAAGATGCAACTTTATTTATTACTGCTTCAATAGAAATGTGGCAAAGAGCCATTAATAGCTTGATTCTTTCTATTGTTTGGTCGGATGTTAGTCGGTCCTGGGCAGTAGTAACGGCATATTATTCAAGCCATTATATGATCCGCGCTTTTGCTCATTTATACGGTTACTATTCCTTAAACAAAGTGGCTACGGTTGAATTATCGAAAAGTAGAAAGGGTTTTCAAATTGTAAAGGGCAAGGCGCATAGAGAGCATGAATATTATTGGAATGTCGTATCGGACCAATTAAAAAATCGATTGTTTGGGAATAATATTGAACAGATTCATCGTGGTTATGCTTCTTACCAAGATCATTTAGACCGATTTAAAGTGTTTAATAGCGAATCAATACCAAATTCAGATGAATTGAAAATGAAAATTGGAATTATTGCAGATTTGCCTTATAAACCATTAGATGATACCCAAATCCCCGATTTAACCACGCTTCAATGTTTGTCTTACAAACGCATTTGTTTTTATCGCAATTGGTTCGAGACGAATTTTGAATCCAGTAGATATTGGAAAAGTTTGAGAACACCAAAATGGTGGGCGGGGATTATGGTTTATAAAGAAGATGGGCAACAACTTTCATCCTTAGCAGATATAAATAGATAAAAGATATTCAGTATTTGTAAAAAAGGCCAACATGCGTCACTTTGGAAAAAAGGGGTCCAGGCCTACAAATTACACTTTAGGCCGCTGATACCTCCTGCTTTATCCCGCGAAACATCTCTGATGTTCAGCCGATATGGCAAAGACGGCCAAAAGGTCCGTTCGGCGGTGCTGATCAAATCTCGTTCTTTTTTCCCCTGGGACAAGCGGCGATGTAAATGGAGTCAGTCATTAATTATTAATATTTAAAACTCTTCCGAGAACAATAAGCCATCAATTCCTCATTGTTCATTATTCATTGTCAAGGGACGACCCCTCGGGTCGCCACTTGGGCGGGGCATGGAACCCCGCCCAAGTACACGGCTAGGCCCCGGGCAAGCCCGGGGCCTTGGCAGCCGGTAAATTGTCGATCTTCCTCCCCCCCAATTTCTTCCGCGACTAAAAGACTTAAGTTGTCAGGTTTTTGAATTTATTGGGGTTTATTTGACTTTATGGGGTTAAATCCAGCCGAACAATCCGGCCTTGTCCGCGTTCCGGCGCGGGAAACGTCTCGGAATTTGAAGCTTGGAAAAAGGATGAACCCCTAATGTTTAACGAATCATTCCCCCCGGAATTGCCTGCCTTATAAATAATACACCTACAAGTGGTATGTATTTTGCATATAAATAATGTGTTTTTGAGTCCCTCGATTTAAACCCTTTTTTATGGAGGCATTTGGAATGAAAAAATTAAACCGGATTTACGGCGTCCTGGCGCTGGCGGCATCCGCCCTTCTTCTTTACGGTGGCTGTTCCCGGAATCTGCCCACGACAGGCCCGACCCTGACCTCATCCCCGACCCCTGTACCTGTGATTGTCAGCAAAGCCACTACCTGCACGGCTTCCCAGGCGGACAACTGCCTTTCCACCAACCTTTACAATTTTTACCAATCCCAGTCCGGCAATGTTTTCTTCTCGCCCTTCAGCATCATCACGGCCTTGGCTATGGCCCAGGAAGGCGCGGTCGGCAACACCGCCACCCAGATGCAGAACGTGTTGAACTTAAGCAACAATGCCGCCGTCCGGCAGCAGGGTTTCCAGCAATTGATCGGCGAAATCAACAGCACGGGCAAGCATTACACCCTCAATACGGCCGATAACCTGTGGATCCAGCAGAATTTCCAGGTCCTGGCGCCCTATATCAATACATGCAAAACCTACTATGACGCAGGGGTTACGAATGTGGATTTCGTGAATAACCCCTCGGGAGCCTTGACGACCATCAACGGCGCGGTTTCGCAGGAGACGGCCGGTTACATCCCGAACTTGTTGAGCTCAAGTGCCATTAATCCGGGAACAAGGCTCATCCTGACCAATGCGATCTATTTCAAGGGAACTTGGCAGAACCAGTTTCCGGTTTCGTACACCTACCAACAGCCTTTCTATCCCAGCTCGACGGCGAACGAATCCGTCAGCATGATGCACGAGACCTTGTCGGCCTCTCTTGGGAGTTATAACGGGGCGGCTAGTGTACTCGCGATCCCCTATACGGACAGCGAAGCTTCCATGTACATTTTCCTGCCGCCCCAAGGGGGAATGGCGGCTTTGGAAAGTGTTATGACCGGGGACAATCTCAACTCCTGGCTGGCGGCCAATTCCGCCGCCATGACGGGAGCCACGGGCCAGCAGGTGGATTTGTCCCTGCCGAAGTTCACTTTCAAGACCAATTACGATCTGACCGCCCCCATGTCCCAAATGGGCATGCCCTTGGCCTTTACGCCCCCCAATAACGGGGCCGGGGCCGATTTCTCGGGAATCGACGGATATAAAGACTTGTATATTACGGATATAGTCCATCAAGCCTATGTCAACGTGGATGAAACCGGAACAGTCGCCGCCGCGGCTACCGGGGTGGTGATAGGGGTTGGGATTGTCTCATACCAACCGCCGCCTATTCCATTCACGGTGGACCATCCCTTCATTTTCATGATCGTCGAGAATACCACCAACACGATCCTGTTCATGGGCAGGGTGAACGACCCGCTCTCCGGATCCTGACAGGGAATGACGGCGCGCCACCGGAACCATTGCGAGGGAATTTAAAACCCCTCTAAAAACAAAGTATGAAAGGTGTTCCATGAAAAAAACATTATTAACCGCCGGGATCATCCTCATGGCCCTCGCGCCCTTGGCCTGCGAGAGAAAACTCCCCATATCCTCCAACCCCTCCTGCCCCAAAACCACTTGTACCCCGACCGTCACCGCCACGCCGACTCTCGTATTCGGTTTCACCTGCCTGACCGCCGTCCCAACGGCGGGAGTATGCCAGCCGTTATCCGCCTTGAGCGCCATCCACGGCTACTGCACGTCTTATTCCTACACAGCATCACCCAGCCAAAACTATAACGCGGTCAGCGGCGCCCTTCCGGTCGCGGGCTTGGTGGGGGGAGGCAAATCGTCCTTCGGACCGCCGCCGACTGGGCCAATTACGTGGCAGGCTCGTTGAATCCGGGCGGGTCCTATCCCATCCCATTCGATCCCAATACCCAGATGCTGATCGTCATCACGAGCACCGCCATGAACTGCTGTTCCGCGGCAACCATCCAGCAGATTTGCGGGACCGGCGCCCAAATCACGGTTTACGTGCAATGGGACGGAAGCGGGAGCGGCTGCGTGGATAACGCGGGGGCCGGGAACACCAGTTACACCGAGAGCCTCGGGGTGGTTTATCCCAAAAGTTCCCTGCCCGTGGTTTGGAGCAATCCTTGCGGCTTTCCTCCCTTTGATTGCATGATCGCGAACTAAAAACACACGAAAAAATAATTTTAAATTTCAGACGACCGGAAACCGGTCCGGATTTGACCGCAAAACATCACTAGTATTAAAACTATCCCCTCCCCCATTTCTTCCGCGAATTTCCTGGGTTAACAGCCGGTCATAAAAAAACCATGCCTATTGAGAAATTTAAGGTTATTGAAAAAAATGCATACAGTTGTATACTAATAGCTGTAAGGTTTATTATGAAAGCTTTTAAGGGTCATCCCTGACATTCTTAGATGATTAAAAGGAAATTAAAGTGAATCCGGAACCGGAAATGCGGGTTAATGTTCCGCAAATGGACGGGGAAAAATTCAGGCAAGTTCTTCTCTACATCCTTGGAAAAGTCGACTTTCGATCGAATATAGATGAAACCGCACTTTGCAAATTGTTTTATTTCATCGACTTCGATTATTACGAAAAGTTCGAAGTGCAGTTGACGGGCTCGACTTACATAAAAGAAACCAATGGGCCCAGGTCCGTGGAATTCCCCAATGTTGCGAAAGAAATGGAAGAAAAAGGAGAAATTAAAAAAGTTATCACCAATTATTTAGGACGAACCCAAATCAAATACTTGCCGTTGAAAGAATCAGATCAAATCATCCTAAGCGGCAGGGAACAACAACATATTGATGAAGTTATTGCTCGCCTGGGAAAGATGGATTCCTTGGAGATTAGTTCTTATTCTCGACAAGATGTTCCTTGCCAAACAACTACAGTTGGAAAATCCATTGATTACGAAGGTGTTTTCTACCGTATGCCGCCTTATGCCGTGAGGAGTTACGCCGGATTGAATTTTTAAAAGAAGACAAAATATTGATTGCGTTTAATTAATTAGGTTGCACAAAAATGTAGGCAGGTTCACTTTTGCTACAGCGGAAGGAGCCGGAAGAGAAAAAAATAAAAATTGAATTCTGGATAACTTTATCCACATGTGGACAAGTATTTTTAAAAAAAGAAAATTTTTTACAACTTTTCCCGAAGAAGCTTAGAATGCTCACGTTTTACTTCTTAAACGCCGCCAAACATTCTTCGCTCCTCTACCCTTCTTCGCGGTGAAAAACTAAATTCGGAGTCGCCATGGAAGTCTACCGCAAAAGCAGCACCCTTTCCCCCATCCGCCCCAACCAGGAATTCCGGGTCCCGCCCCAGGACTTGGAAGCCGAGCAGTCGGTGATCGGCGCCATGCTGTTGTCCCAGGAAGCCATCCGCACCATCATTCCCATCTGCAAGGAAGAGGATTTTTACCGGGAGGCCCACCGGAAGTTTTACCAGGCCATCGTGGCGTTGGATGACCGGAAGGAGCCGGTCGACATCATCACCCTGACCAACGAATTGAAACGCATGGGGGAATTCGAGACCGTGGGAGGCGTCACCGCCATCACCGCCCTGCTGGACCGGGTGCCCACCGCCGCCAACGCCGAGTATTACGCCCAAATCGTCAAGGAAAAATCGGCCAGCCGCAAGCTCATCACGGCGGCCACCCAAGTGGTGGCCGACGCTTACGAGGACTCCTTGCCCGTCAAGGAACTCCTGGACAACGCCGAGCATAGGATTTTCGAGGCCACCGAGCTTCGCGAGACCAAGGAATTCGCCAGCATCCGGGACCTGATCGGCAACAGCTTTGAGTACGTCAACAACCTTTCCGACCAGCAGATGCACATCACGGGAGTCCCCACGGGTTTTTACGACCTGGACGAGCTGACCGCGGGGTTCCAGCCGTCGGAATTAATCGTCATCGGGGCCCGGCCCTCCATCGGAAAGACAAGCCTGGCCCTGAACATCGCCCAGCATGCCTGCATGGGCACGAACCAGCTCAAGAAAAAGATAGCCGTGGGATTCTTTTCCATCGAAATGACGGCCAAACAGCTGGCCCTCCGCCTGCTTTGCTCCGTGGCCCGCATCGACCTGAAAAGGGCCAGGTCGGGCTACCTGACCGACCATGAAAGGGGAAGGCTGGTGGATGTCACCGGAAAGTTCTACGAGGCCAAGCTGTTCATCGATGATACCTCCGCCATGTCGGTGCTGGACCTGAAGGCCAAGGCCCGGCGGCTCAAGCGCGAGGAAGGCATCGGCATCCTGTTCGTGGATTACCTCCAGCTCATCCAGGCGGGCATCCGCACCGACAACCGGGAACAGGAAATCGCCTATATGTCACGCCAGTTGAAGGCCCTGGCGAAGGACCTGGAAATCCCGGTGGTGGTGCTTTCCCAATTGTCCCGGCCCCAGAAGGGGGCGGAGGAAAAGAGGCCGGTTCTTTCGGATTTGCGCGAGTCCGGCGCCATTGAGCAGGACGCCGACGTGGTGATTTTCATCCATAAGGAAGCATCGGGCCAGCAGGGCGACGACCAGCCGAAATTCTCCTATGAATTCGTCCTGGCCAAACAGCGCAACGGCCCCACCGAGAACATCCCCGTGGTCTTCCGCCGCGAATTCACCACCTTCGAGTCGGCTTCGAAGGCTTCTGAACGATAACTTTTAATTGGAACGTTGAATGAAGCCCATGCAAACTCAACCCACCACTTCCGCCTGGGCGGAAGTCTCGCTCGGCGCCCTGGCCAGGAACTTTAAGGCGCTCCAAAGCCTGGCCAAGGGCTCCCAAATCCTCCCGGTGGTCAAGGCCAATGCCTACGGCCATGGCGCTGTTCCCGTGTCCAAGGCCCTCCTGGCGGCCGGGGCCAAGCGGCTCGCCATCGCCACTGTCCAGGAAGGGGTTGAACTGCGCCGTTCCGGCTTAAGGTGTCCCATCCTGGTCCTGACCCCCACCCTTCCCGCCGAGATCCCGGCATTGATTGAAAACGGGCTGACCCCCCAGGTGAGTTCCTATGAGGGCGCTTGTCATTTGTCCCGGGTTGCCCGGAAAATGAAAGCCGGAACCATCCCCGTTCATATCAAAATTGACAGCGGGATGGGGCGGGTGGGGCTTCGAATCAACCGTGTTCTTGAAGAAATCCAGGCCATCCGGAAGGTTCCGGGTTTGGCGGTGGAGGCGGTTTATACGCATCTGGCCACCGCCGATTGGACGGACCCGAAGTACGCCTGGCGCCAGATCACCCTTTTCAACAAAGCCTTGGGGGGTGTGCGGCAAAAACTAGGCTTCGCGCCT
>CAWKAR010000047.1:0-8852 GCA_963847625.1 candidate division FCPU426 bacterium
TCGGGCACTAAATCCATGTTTTATAAAAAATAGCACAGTTTCCGCTTAGCGGCTTAGAAAAATTAGATACATTCAGTTGTGGTATTCAAAAATATAAAGATATTTACCCATATTTTTGTTGACCGGGTTACACCCCAAATCTAGAGTACAACTTTCCTAATTTTTCACCATTTTTTTCAACTCTCTCCCTCCACCCACCCTTAGCTGTAGGGAGGTGTATTAAGTGAAATTTCTAAAAACGTTTGATTCAAACCGTTCAAACCCGTCGGCCCTTAAGACTACGATCCCACCTTGTAATCATCATCATACTTTTCTTCCATTTTTGAATTTGAAACTAAAAACTAAAAGTGTAGCCGCGAACTGTGAATCTTGAATTAATTTTTATGGGGTGAGTTACATGAAAAATGAAAACATTTTAGGAAAGAAAAAAACTTTAAATAAAAAGTCTTTGATGACTTACTCAAAAGCTGCTCCCATTTACATTCGAAGGGGTTTATTTTTTCTTTTCTTTGTGTTTGGTTTCATGATCCCTTTGTCTGAACACGCACAAAATGCTAATCCTACTTTACTCCAAACACCAAGTTCCTTGTTGGCCTCCGGAACCATCCCGGCTCCTCCGACCCATTTCAAGATTGAGTCCGGTGATGGTGCAGCCCATTTAAGCTGGGATGCGATGCCTAACGCGCACGCATATTGGATTTATATTTCAACGGATGGGAAAAACTTTACTCAGAGGTTTAAGAAACCTTGGGTAAGAAGTGAAATCAGCATCGGCGGTTTGGAGAATGGGAATACTTATTATTACGGCATTTCTTCCGTCGGGTTTGACGGACAAAAGAGTGAAATGGTTGTTCAATCGGTTGAACCGCATAAAACCTCATTAAGACCAAAATGGGCTCTTCAGATGACTCCGCCTCCGGATGAATTGAGGGAGGGCCCACCTTTTGCTGACAAAAGTGAATATGCTGAATGGGTTTCAAAACAACATTTCCCAGACAATGGAACCTCCCGTGCTTCCTTTACCCCTTTACCTATGCCGGGTGCTCCTGAAAATTTCAAGATTGAACCAGGCGATGGAAGGGCCTATTTGACTTGGGACGTAAGCCCTAGGGCAATTGGATACCTTCTTTTTGTTTCCGAGGACGGAAAAAATTTCAAACGTCGCTTTAAAAAACCTTTTCATAATCATGAAGTCGTAATCAGTGTTTTGGAGAACGGTAAAACATATTATTACGGAGTAGAAGGGGTCGGCCCCTACGGCTATCCGACAAAAATGACGGTTCAATCCGTGGTTCCAAGAAAAGGCGCGGTTATAAGTAAAAAGGCATTAGAGACCCCATTCAGGTAATTTATTAATGTTGTATTGAGTATAGATGTTTAAAGGTTTTAAATGATTAAATCGAAAAATGTTTTATTTAAAGCGCGCTTTTTCACAAAAAGATTTATTTGGCTGGGGGTCTGTTTGGCTTTAGCCCTCAGTTCAAGCTATGCCTCTGCCCAAGTCCTTCAAATTGGCAAGTTTGCTTATGGTTATTATCAAGCCGGGTATGATTATTCCCAGTTGCAATGGAAACAATTGACTCATGTCATAGACTTCGCCTTTTCCCTCAAATCCATTGGTGATGGCTCGTGGACAGATGCCCACCAGGCCGATTAAACGGTGACAGTAACCCAGTATAAAAAGGCCGCAACCCAGTATATAGAACTCGCAACCCAGTATAAAAAGCCCGGAACCCAGTAGAAAGAACTCGAAACCCAGTGCACAGGGGGATAAACCGCCCACATTCCTGGTGTCATCTACCGGCAGGGGGAGATAAACTGCCCACATTCCTGGTGTCATTTGCCGGTAAGGGGAGATAAACTGCCCACATTTCCAGTACAGGAAGCCGCGAACCCAGTGCAGGGGGAGATAAACTGCCCACATTCCCGGGAACACCCGTCGGAAAGGGAGGATAAACTGCCCACATTCCTGCCCGCAGGTCCGGGGGTCCTAGGAGCAGGTTCCGAGAGTCCTAGGAGCAGGTGCCGGGGGTCCTAGAAGCAGGTTCCGAGAGTCCTAGGAGCAGGTGCCGGGGGTCCTAGGAGCAGGTTCCGAGAGTCCTAGGAGCAGGTGCCGGGGGTCCTAGGAGCAGGTTCCGAGAGTCCTAGGAGCAGGTGCCGGGGGTCCTAGGAGCAGGTTCCGAGAGTCCTAGGAGCAGGTGCCGGGGATCCTAGGAGCAGGTTCCGAGAGTCCTAGGAGCAGGTGCCGGGGATCCTAGGAGCAGGTGCCGGGGGTCCTAGGAGCAGGTTCCGAGAGTCCTAGGAGCAGGTGCCAGACCCTGGTTACTGGCAGATACGGTTTACCTACAGGCTGTCATAACCAGACGATTAATACTTACCTGTTCAATCGCCACCATTCCGTGAATTCCTTATTTCATGGGATTTTAAGCATTTCCACCTTGGTCCCACCGGTATTCCCTTTTTGATTCATCATAATTTTCCCTGAGTGGAAACGAAAAATCCAAAATAACGGACATTTAAAGACCCGGTCTAAATACATTTCGATACCATATTTTTCCATCATGTAAGTTTGCAAGCTATATAAAAATGTCGAGGCATTTGGCGATTCCGCATTGGAAAAGCTGATAAAAAAGAGATTTGGATTATCAACCATATCCTTCAGCAAATTGCGGACTTTAAATTTTTCCAGCATGGTTTCAGTGGTAGGTGAGCGTTGATTCCATGACAATTGGATCAGATTGATATTTCGGAACACTTCGAAGTCGTCAAAAGCGGGGAACGATTCAATGGGAAAGGCCGAAAGCATACTCGCGTATAATTGGTTTTCTTGCGGATGGAAATCTTTCAACGTCTCTTTCACAACATCAGTCTTTAGGATTTTCTGCCGATTGTTGGAATATATATCCTTGTAAAGAAGAAAAGAAAATAAAAACGACACAAACAAAAGGGCGTATTTCACCTTTGCGCTGCGGGCCATTATTCCTTTACTGGTTATTTTTCTCCCCGATACAAGTTCGATCCCGAAGAGGTTCATATACATCAAGAACATAATAGGCGGAAGGCATACCCGCCAGGATATTTTCAGGAAAAGGGTCATAAAAATAAAAATAATAAGAAGCCACAGGGTATTTGCGATGGATAAACGCAGCGCCCTCGCGGGGAGAAACGCGAGGAAAACCAGGAAAAACGCTGCCGCGGTTTGGACCAAACTATTGGAAAAAATAACTGGGCGGGAAGAACTTATGTTTTTATTAAAACCGAACCTGGGAAAATAATCCGTGATTTTTTTTAATGTATCGTAATTATAAATGTCCTTGTCCATGTAGATCCAATTCTCAAACATATAATAATCATTAAGGCTCCAGCCGATGGAGTCAAAGAACGGTTTGGTATTTTCGGTGTAAACCGGATCCTGAAAATCAGTGAGTTGGGTCCGTGGACCTTCAAAGCGGATGTAATCGGCCCAGGCCGGGTCCCTGTTGTAAACATAATGGTGATAGGACATGGCGGCCACGGCTATCGCGGCGGTACACGCCAAAAAGCGGAGGATGGACAAACGAACTGGCGTTACTTTTTTCCCCCAAGCCAGGTAAATGGCCGAGGGGATAGAGGCAAGAACGATCTGCGAAAAAGCCGCAAATCGAAGGGAGATTGAAATGAGAATCAGGGCGAACGCCAGGGTAAATATTTTATAACGGTGTCTTGGGTTTTCACTGTTCCAAAGGCTTGCTAAAAGGAAAAACCCGCCTATTGCCGCCAAGGATGCTGTTTGGGTATATTGCATAAATGAGAAAAAAAAGAAAATCATCCCGAGGGAGGATAAAAAGAAAAGAACGGTTTTAAACAATCCCTTGGACCCTATTTGAAGCGAGGCCAGGATAGCCCAAAAAGACAGGAACAGCGTTAGGGCTTGGAACGCGCTATACCATTGGAAATGCGGGAATAACTTATAAAGACTCACCAGTGCGCGGCAAAGAAGGATGTTTACGTGCTGTACCATTTCACTCGGTGCCGAGGCAATACCCACGCCCTTGAGCAGGAGAAGGATCAAATAATCATCAATGTTATAAAAATACGGTCTGAACAAAGCCATGGAAGTGGCTACGAATGAAAAAGTCAGGAGGAAGGAACTCAGGAACGGTTTGTCCTGAAAAAAACGGAAGCTTTTGGGCATTTTCCCCTTCTGAATTATATGATCGCTATTCAAGATTTAGAATAATTTCTCAACTTTCAGGGTTTCATCATATCAGCAAGCGAAGCGTTATCTAAATTGTGAATTTATGACCTTTTGGGTCAAGTATTGGTGGTATGGACGGCAACGCCGTTCGCACGGCTGACCGTCAATGAACATGTCCGGGTTCCCTGGCGACAGGAATAGAATAAGCTACCTAACCAGGTTTAGGGTTGAACCGGGGAGCTGGGGGGCTGGAAGTCGACCGAAACGCCGGGCGGCAGGGGTGTTTGGCTTTCCAGCAATTCCAACTGGTTTCTCCAATAGACATACTTCTGCTGGGCTTGGGGGGATTCCTGCGCGTCGGCGGCAGCCATCATCTTTTGGGCTTGTTCCGCTTCGCCCGAAATCCTGGATAATTCGAGGTTGAAGTCGAGCACCTTTTGACGGGCCGCGGTTTTGGCGGGGTCCGGTTTGTTACTGGCCAATTCCTGGGTCACGATCTGGTCGATAGCCTGTTCCAGGGCTTTAACCATGTCCGTATTGACGGGTAAAGAGTCCATTTTTTCCTGCCTTCGGGAACCCATCCGGTTCCCTTGCTTCCTAACATCGTGCTGAAAAAGTACCCAAAACGAACTTTTTCAGCTGACGACATTTGTGGAAACCCCACGATTCCTGCGAGATCTTTGGGGTCACAGACTGCTTTGTGGGCCTATATTTATTTTTCAGCAGCCTGTAATCTTCCTAACGGCAATCGATGGAAAAATCTTAACGGGTTACGCGAAAATATTTTGGCGGGGAATGACTGGTTTCTACAGTTTTTTTTGTTAATGCGTGAGACTTAAGGGATGGAATCTTATTTGGTTTTTTGTTAACCTATATTTATGAAAATCAACGCGGTTTTTGAACCACAAAAAGAAGGCGGTTATTCTGCTTATATTCCAGCCTTTCCCGGTTGCATATCCGAAGGCGAAACCCTGGAAGATGCAAAAAAAGGATTGATGGACGCTTTGCGCGGCTATTTGATCGTCGCGAATAAACACTCCTTGTCCATTGCCCGTAAAAGCCACGCGAAAACCCTAGCCCTCCAAGTTTAACTTGCCTAAGCTCCCCGTTTGCAGGGCCCGGGAAGTCATGGCGGCTCTTCGCCATGCGGGGTTTCATTTGGATCACCATACCGGCGGACACGCCATTTTTTACAAGGAAAACCACCCAAATCCGGTTACCGTTCCTGATCACCCGGGCGACATCAAATCCGGCACTCTCCGCAGGATCATAAAAGACGCAGGATTGTCCGTAGAAGGTTTCATCGACCTTCTTTGAGTTTTTCCAAAAATGTGAACTACTGGTTTTATCCTGGTAAACTAATTAAGTTACTCAATAAAGTAACATGGGAGAAACCATGAAATTCCTGAATATCAGGGATTTGCGATTGAAAACCCCCAGCGTGCTGAAGCAAGTGGAAAACGGGGAAAAGGTCGTTATCACGAATCACGGCAAACCCCAAGCCATCTTGCTCCATTTGACGGAGGATGAAATTGAGGACTTGGTTTATCAACAACCGGAATTCATGACCCAAATCGAGGAATCCCGGAAGGAATACAAAACCAAAGGCGGGCTCTCCCTCTCCGAAGCCCGTAAACGCTTAGGATTATAAATGCCCTTAGGGATTGACCTCTCCCCCCGGGTTTTCCGGGATTTGCGCGCCCTGGAGAAAAAGACCGTCCGGGAAATCCTCGGTGCTTTGGAAGTCCTGCAAAACCGACCCTGGCCCCCTCCCCCCAAGGTTAAGAAACTCGCTGGGCAAAAAAACCCTTACCGTTTGAGGATCAGGAATTACCGGGCTATCTTTGAGCCGATGGAGGAAAAGATCGCGGTCCTTCGGGTCATGGACCGCAAGGAACTTGAACGAAGCTTAAAAAATCTTTGAATCACTTTAAAAAGCCATAAGCTTTTTTCGTTTATGAATTTGATAGCTTTTGATACAAAGCCAGAGCTTCATTATATTTTTTTGCCGCTAAATAAGCCGATGCGAGATTTTCCATGTAATTGGTATTGCGGGGTTCTAAAGCTAAAGCTTTCTTAAACGCGGCAATGGCTGTCTCGAAATCGGCTTGCTTTTTATAAATCATGCCCAAACAATCATCCGCTTCCGCGAAATTGGGGTCTAATAATAATGCCGCTTGGATTTGAGCGACCGCGGGCTCATACATTCCATATTCCATGTAAACTTTTCCATATGCAAAATGCGACCAGGAATCATCATGGTTCGAGGCCAGCGCGGCTGTTCTTTCGGCAAGAGCCAAGCTTGTTTGCCCCTGTTGCGAATAAATGACATCCATGTGGCTGTGTGCCAAGCCTTCTTGGGGATCAATTTCAACCGCCGCCATGAATTCCCTTAACGCCTCATCTTTCAAGCCTTTAACCAATAAGAGTTTGCCCTTCCCATCGTGCGGGTAGATCTTTGGCGGGCCGACCGCAATGGCAATGTTAAACTCCATCAAGGCTTCATCCCACCGGCCGGATTCACTGTAAGCCTCCCCCAAGCAGGTAAAGGCGATGGCGCTGTTTCTGGGATCGGCATTCAATACATTCTCCCAGAGAGTCGCGGAATCCCGCCATATGGATACCTGTTTCATGGCCGCATATCCGAGGGAAATTATTAATAAGGAAGTTAATAGCCAAAAAATCCTCCATTGCTTTTGAAACAACCTGGCTAAAACCGCGCCAACAAGCAAAAAGGGGGTCACGCTGGGAAGATAGAAATATCTGTCCGCGGCGGCTTGGCTGCCAACGTGTACAAGTCCCAGCACCGGGGCAAGTGTCAAGCAATAGAACAGCCACACAGTTATCAGATAAGGATGTTTTTTGCGGTAGATATAACAAACAAGCGAGATGAGGAGAACCCCGAAGGCTGAAAAAATATATTCAATGGAAAAGGCTTTCTTTAAATGGATTGGATAAAGGGCGGCCAAACCAAACGGCGCCATCATTTTCCCCAAATAAAAAACCAGGGAGTGAAAAGCATTCATGACTCGAAATCCCAAGGGAATCTGGCTAAAGGATGCCATCGCCCCGACATGGGACCGGGCTGCCATCGTTATTCCCACCGAAATCAAGGCTAGAATTAAAAAAGGGATTTTTTCCAGGATGATCCTGGATCTGTTGGAATTTAGCCTCCCTAAGGGCCATCCATCCAAGAGGAGCAATATAAAAGGCAAGCTGATAGCCATGGATTTAGAAAGAAGCGCCAAGCAAAACATTCCCAGGGCGGCAAAATATTTCCATCTTTTGAGGGGGGCTTGGGAAACGTAACTCAAATAAAACAACAAGGCCGCGAAAAAGAAGAGCCCGCATAAAAGGTCTACCCGGTCCGTGGCCCAGGCCACCGGTTCAACATGGAGCGGATGAATACCGAACAGGAGCGTGGCCAGGAAAGCCGCAGGTATCTCCCAATTCCGTTTTGGCTCCCCAGCTACCAGCCCGAAAGTTTTTCTGGATAAATATAGGAGCTTGATACTTAGCAAGAAAACAAGAGCTGTGTTTAAACCATGAAGGAATAAATTGTCCAAGTGATAAACCCAAGGGTCCAATCCGCCAAAACGGTAATCCGCGGCAAAAGAAAGCCAGGTTAAGGGGGTCCAATTACCCCCATAGAGAGTCGTGAACATCCAATGAAGGGAGGAACCATTTAGATGGCGGATATTAAGATTGTTGAGTATGAAATCTTGATCGTCCCAATTGGCAAAAGAATTTTTTAGGACCGGCAAATAAAACAACAAAGTCAGGAGGACGGGCGTCAAAGCGGCTACCCAAATTGGAACAGTATGTTTGACGGGGGGGACTTTAACTTGGGGGGCTTCCATAAGTTTGACCTATTAGCTGCGTCTTAACCCTCAAAAGTTGCCGATAAACTCCCATGCCCGGCGTAACCGGTTAGAAGCCCTCGTCGGGATATTCTTCCTTGTCGCTGGCCGGCTTTTTGGGCTCCGCGCCAGCGGTGTCTTCCTCAGGATTCTCCTCGGGCGTCAACGATGCCGCCACCGCCGCCTGGGAAACCGGTTTGGCCTCCATTTCCAGGATATCTCCCGAGGCTGTGGCCGCGCCCCCGGTGTTATCCCCCAGGCCCGGCGATCCCACGGCTCCGGCCCCCGTATGCAGGTTGCAGACCTTGGTCGGGGCCGTCTCCTTCTTGAATAACTCGTCCATGGCCCTCGGGCAATAAGGCGAGGCCAGGAGGCCCGAGTCCAGGCAGATTCTCTTCCTCACGAAATCGCTGCCCGAGCCCTTGGGCGGCTCGAAATCCCTCGCCGGTTTTCCCATGGTGGCGGCCTTCATGAACTCCGCCCAGATGGGGGCGGCGGCATCCCCGCCGGTCTGCTTTTTCCCCAAGCTCTCCCTCGCGTCGTAGCCCAGCCAGATCCCGCAGGCCAGGTCCGGGGTGAATCCGATGAACCAGGCGTCCACGTTGTCGTTGGTGGTGCCCGTCTTCCCGGCGGCGGGAAGGGTGAAGCCCAGCCGGCGGATGACGCGGCCCGTGCCGTGGTCGATGACGTCCTTCATGGTGTTGGCCATGATGTAGGCGGTCTTGGCGTCCAGAACCTCCTGGCCGGAAGGCGTGTTGTTTTCCAAAACCTTGCCGGAACTGTCCTTGACGGTCAGGATGGCGAAGGGTTCCACC
>CAWKAR010000048.1:0-9506 GCA_963847625.1 candidate division FCPU426 bacterium
AGCCACCGTGAACTGGGTTATCCCCCCATAAACTGGGTTACCGGCCACTGTGAACTGGGTTATCCACCCCTTGAACTGGGTTACTCGCAACCGTGAACTGGGTTATCCTCCCATGAACTGGGTTATCCCCTATGCCAACGGAAAACCGTAAATCGAACATCGAACGGGTTCGACAAGCTCACCGTAGGCTGGAGTCGCCACGCCCTTAAACGCGCCGACCCCTCGGTGGACTCGGGGCAAAAACTACCCTGAGCCTGGTCGAAGGGTTGGCGCAAGTGCTCGCGATGACAACTAAGAAGTATTTTAAAAATGGGAATTATTGGGGTTCTACAAAAAAAAGAGGGAAACAGGTTAAAAGTTATCCTTTGCATGAAAGTTGGGGGTTATAAAAAAGGGCTAATTGAAGGGGCATATGAAAAGCAGGCCTAAATCCGCGCTAACCAAATGGCGGATACCGGCAAGTTCCGGCAATAAAAAAGCCCGGCGGGTATTCCACCGGGCTTTTTGGTTCGGCTATGTTTTCAAATATTTTGTTATTGCGCCGCTGGCAACGTATGCCTCTGCGTGCCGGTCTTGGCTCCCTTGATCAACTTCCGGACGGTGCCGTGCTTACCCTTGGGATGGACCTTCTGCCCCGGCTTGGGCAGGTTCGGGTCCGCCGCCTTGTTGCGTTTCGCGATCTTGTGGACGGGCAGTGTTTTATTCCCCGCGGGGGCCGATTGGGCCGCCGCCAGGCTCACAGTCGCCGCCAGGAAAACCACCGCCATCAAGGCGGTTAATAGCTTTTTCATTTTACTGCCTCCTTTTTTTATACCTCATTGGTTTGAGAATCTATTAGTAAACGTAAATTTGGCCGTCCTGCCAATCGGAAAAGCACAAATCGCCGTTCACGGGGTTGATCTTCACGTCCGTGGGAAAAGTGGCGCCCGTGAATTGGCCCAATTGGTCCCCGAATTGGTCCCAAACATCCACGGCATTGTTGACATAATCCGCGCCGTAGATGTTGTAATTCTCGTCCGCGGCTATCCCGTATAGGGTTGGAACGTTTCCACCATACGACTCGGCGGCGGGATAAAACAGCGCCCAGTAATCGGCCTCCACGTAGTCGCCGGGGCCCCAGGCGATGATCCCTTCCTCACCGCTATAGTTGAGGTTCGTATCCCCCACGTACACGTCGTCGTAGGGGTCGGTGGCCACGCTTTGGGCGTTCCAGAAGTAATCGTATCCCCACTCGGTGACTTGGGTGGCAGTTTCATTGGCTGGATACTCTTCCACCCAGTAATTGCCCACGTCCATCACGAAAACGTCCCCGGCGGCGTCATTGGCAAGGTTATTGGGCGAGGAGAATGAATTCCCGTTCGCTCCCAAATCCAGCCAAACCATGCCCAAGCCATCGGTTAATCCGCCGATGGCGTAAACGTCGTTGTTCGACTGGTCCGACACCCATATGTCGTCCCAGTAGGCGTTGTAGGCGATGCCCCAGAGAGTCGGGGCATTGGTTCCGGACACCTGGAAGGAATTCACGAAAGTCGCGGGGCTTTGCGTCTCGTCGTAGATTTCCACCTGGCCCGTGGCCCCCCCGTTCCATTCGGCGACGTACAAATAACCCCGGTTGTCGAAGGTCATTGCCAGCGGCTCGTAACCGGAGGCGGTCGTGAAGGTGTTCTTATAGGCCTGCTGGACCCAACCGTTTACGACCTGGATGACCAAATGATAATCCGCCACACATTCGGTAAAAGCATACACCACCACGGTGTACTGCTGTTTGCCGAGGTTTAACGTCAGCGTGTCCAGAGGGGTGGTCCCGTATGAAGTCGCGATCGAAACGCCATTCGAGTCGTAAACGTCGAAAGCGACATTGGCCTTGTCCGTCCCGTCGTCGAAGCAATCCAGGGAAATCGAGACGGCGCCCGCCTCGGATGGGGTAAAGGTCCAAGAATTCGTGTACTCGAGGAAATAATCCACATGCCCCACGCCAACCTTATCGGCGGGGGGATAGGAAGGGGCGCAGTACAAGGACCCTAAATCGGTCGTGCTGGGGGCGCTGAGCATCGTGATGGGGGCGGAATTCGGCGAAAGCGAGCAGGTGGGGGTGAAGGTGCTGAGGCAAAGCGAGAAGGTCCCATACTCCAAAGAACCGTAACCGTCCACGACCACGTAATAGGTGCCCGGCTGGAGCACTCCCGTGACAAACGAGGAAGCGAAGGAGCCGCAATAGGGGGAATCGTCGTTCATGGCCACCACTGTGCCGGAAGGATTGGCCGGGTCGGTGCACACATAGAGGACCGAGTCGAAAGTCGCGCCGCAAAGGTTGATGAACAGGCTCTTCGCGGTCGTGAGGGTGAACTTGTAAGCGATGTCGGACGCGCCGGTTCCATAACCATTGCAGTTAAAATGGTCCAACAACCCGGTGGTATCGCCGTTGACGCAAGCGCCGTCGATGTTGGAACTGATATTCTGGTAGACGTAGGGCGTGTTGGTCGGCGTTGATGTCGCCGTCGGCGTGTTTGTGGCCGTCGGCGTTTTTGTGGCCGTATCCGTCAGCGTGTTGGTGAAAACCCCCGTGTTCGTCTTGGTGGGCGTGAGGGTGATCGTCGGAGTGAGTGTGTTCGTCGCGGTTTTCGTGGCCGTTACCGTGGGAGTGGCCGTGGGGGTTGAAGTCCACCCCCCATAGTTGGTATCGGTGGGGGTGGCCGTCGACGTCGGATTGCTGCCATGGGACGGCGTGGGACTACTGGAACTGTTCGAGCAGGCCAGGGGCAGGAGGGCCAAGCCCGCCAATGCCACCAGGACCAAACCATATAATTTCTTCATTTCATCCTCCTTGAATATGAGACCTTCCCAACGAGCCGTAAGTTTCTCACCTCTTTAAAAAAGTGTCAAATTAAATGGTAGTAACGGAGAAAAAAACAATTCATTTGACAGAAATTGAATTAAACCTATATTTCAAACGCCCGATAACAGGAAAAAGCGGGGAAAAGCATGTGGAAAACTGCCCTCTTTTTGGGGGAAATGCTTGGAAATCTTTGCGGGGGATGGGGGAAATAACCGGCCTTTTGCCGAATCACTTGGCCATTGGGAATAAGTCCCGGGTTTGTGGTACATTCTCAGCCCGCGGGAAAACCGTTCATCCGCCAACGCGCGTCACTGGGAGGAAACAGATGGAAAAATTCAAGAACAATGGATGGCTATTCATGCTCACGGCGTTGTTTGCCCTGGGGGCCTCGCAGGCCTGGGGCCAGCTCCCCGCCGCCAGGGGAAAGCGCCCCGCGCCCCCCCCGAGGCCCGACCGCTTCGAGATGATGAGGAAGCGGTTATCCTTGACCGACGGCCAGGCCGCGAGGATCAAGGAATTGTTCCAGGGCGAGGAAGCCGAAATGAAGCGAATCAGGGGGAAAATAAAGGACGAATCGGAGTTTCTCCAAAAGAAGATGGAGCAAAAAGCCCCCGACCCGGACATCCAAAGTTCCGTGGATATCCTGATGGGATACCAGGATCAAATCCAGGAAAGCCAAAAGAAGGTAAGGGCGGCCATGAAGACCATCCTCACCCCGGTCCAGCAGGCCAAGTTGGTCCTGGGGGGCAGGGCGAACCCAGCGAACAACAGGCCCTCATTGGGAACCGGGCCCCTAAACGCGCATCAGCGCCACCCGCGGACCGCGGCCAACGGCCAAAAACCGAACCAGCCCGGAGCCACCAGCTCCGCCCCGGGCCAATCCTCGACGGTAAAATAAGCCCCGCCAACCCGCGAAGCTCCTTCAGTGGATAAATATTATTGGTAAGTGACGACCAGAAGCGGGTGGTTGGCGGCGGTGGCGTCGTTATCGGCCCTGATTGGGGCCTGATCGCGAAATGACAGTTACCTGGCTGCAGCAAGTTGTTTTTGATTTTTTTCGATTTTAAAATGATAACCAAGCCCATGAATAATTTTGTTGATCGTAAAAAACTCCGGGTTCCCTTTATTGGCTGAAAGCGTTTTGTAAAGGTTCTGGCGGTTGAGTTTGGTCACGCGCGCCAAATGTCCAATTCCCCCCGTGGCATCCGCGACGTTTCGGAGCATATCCAAGACTACCCGGGGGTCCTCGTTTTCGTCACTCAAAGCCTCATTGAGGTATGCCTGGAGAAAGCGGGGGTCCTTCTTCAACTGCCCGACGATAAAATCGTCGTGTTCCCTGGAAGCGGTAATTTTTTTCATTGTGAACCCACTCTCCTCCTTATTGTCAATCCTTACGCTAAAAGCCCGCTTTGTCGGAAAAACAAGGAGGGGCGCAGGAACTTTCCCGGCCAACAAATGCGAATGGATATTTACCAAAACGGGCTCGTTGGCTATTGGTAAGCGATGACCAGGAGCGGGTGGTTGGTGGCCGTGGCGTCGTTATAGGGGTAAAACCCGACGCTGTTTGAGGATGTATCGGAGAACTCTCCCTCGTTTTTCAAAATCAACCCGTTGTTGTTGGTGGCGCTGGTGAGCCAGGACTGGACCACCGCCGGGTCTATGTTCCATTTATAGACTTTCGAGGTGCCATTGACCGCGGAGGTTAAAACAACGGTACTCATGGTTGTTGGGTTGATGTAACCAAGTTGGTCCGCTGAATAATCCCCCGTACAAGCGCTCCAACCAGTTAAGCCAGTAGAAGTCCATGATGCGTTAAATGCCCAATGGCAACCCGAAAAAGTCGAGGAAGCCAAATTATGGAGACCGATCGTGGCGGGAGAAGATCCTACATTTGTCGCGGATTCCAATTTAAGACAGACCTCTGCCGAAACAATTGTTGCGTTTACAGGTAGGCTTGAAATATCAAATTGCAAAATAGTTCGTGCGTAATTGGCCAAAGCGACGCCTGAGTTCACCTCCAAATAAGGACTAGCATTTTCCGTTGCATTAGAATTACCCAATAACCATGTGTCCAATTCCCCGGAATAGGAAGAAGTCGGAAAAACCCCGTTTTGGAACGTAGCCTGGAAAGTCTGCGCCCCTGATGTGCCGCTTGGGCCCGCAGGTCCTTCTTTCCCTGTACACCCCATCAGGACAGCCATTAAAAAACAAACAATAAATAATTTTTTCACGGTCCTATCCTTTCTTTTATAAAGAAGTGTTTACAATTGTTACCGACCCGCTTGTGGGCGGATTAACGCTTCCGGATGCGGAACCTATATTCGACCAAACGGATACCGCGGCATTTGTTCCATTCCACAAATTGACCGTTACACCATGCCCGCTTGATAAAGAACCGGTATAACTTCCGCTATTCTGGGTGATTTTGTAATTCCAAGATCCACCGCAATCATTTACAAAGTAAGGTGTGAAAATTTCATTGTAATCAGAAGATATAATCTCTGATTGCTCTGTCATAACCAATGTAACGCTGATCGGAAAACCACGATAAAGCGTTGCAGGCGCTGATGTTATTTCATACCCCGTGAAATCATGAGCAGAAATTGCGTAAATAAAAGTTGTGGCATAACAAGCAGTTTTATTAATCGTCACCGCTTCCTGTGTAACACCTTCCCCTAAAATAAAATTATCGATGGATGAAAACCAACCGGTTGGTAATGTTGGAGATTGAATAGAAACAGGAACATTCAAATTACCAATCTGATTGTAAGTAACCGTTAAAGGAATATTTTGTGGTGTCGCCGCTGGATAGACTTGGGAAACTGGAAATACACTGACTGATTGCGTCCCAGTTAAAAAAGTTACAGCATAATTTCCCGCTCCAGTCACAGGAAAGGTCTGTGAACTTTGATAGTAATAATGGTTAATGGTTGTGCCGGAAGACTGGACGATGTAACTCACCCCTCCCGTTAAAACCTCCGCGGTCCAGGTTCCATTGACAATGGCCGGGTCAAACGACGCGAACCCGACAACCGGTTGGGTGGTCGCCGACCCGACTGTATTCCCGGAGGGGTCAAGCAGAAGGACCGTGACGCCCTGAATTGCAGTTTCTGAATCCTGGACGTAAACTTGGATGGCTCCATGGGATGGGGTGGCTGTTTGGGTGGGCCGGTCCAGGCCATTGGGGGCGTAGACCCCCAGGGGATGGTCCGTTTTTTGACAACCGTTGTTTATAAGGAGAAAAGAACCCAAGCCCGCCAACGCGAAAAAACCAAAAATATTTAAAAATTTGAATATTTTCACATCAAACCCCCTCGAAATAAACCTTCTCCCCCAATCCTTCGCGTCTATCGTTTACCAAAACTATTCCCAGTAGTTCGGCCCGGCCCATTTTGGGAGAAGAACACCCCGCAAATTTTGTAAAAAAAATGTAAAAATAAGATACCAACCGTATGTACAATATTTCAAACACTTTTTTAATAAAGTGTGGTAAATCTTTAACTATTGGTGAAACCCATGAAAATGATATTTTTAGCCTTATTCATTATGATTTCAGGCTCGGCTTGGGCCCAGGAAGACGCATCCTTCTTCAACGACTCGGGGGACTCGGGCCGGGAAAACAAATGGACGGCCCCGCCACCGGTCAACGAGGAGGACCGGGACCTCCGGTTCCTCCTCCAAGCCGACTTCCAGCAGGACTCCGTTCTCCAAGGCCAGGCCTTTTCCATGTTCGACCTTTCCGCCAAACGGCAGTTGGACGAGAACTCGGTCCTGGCGGAGGGCCTGGTGCGTTTCCGCAAGAGCCTCTCCACCTCCGACGCCGCCTCAGAGGTGGACCTGCGCCTGGCGCGGATCTCCTACATGGAGCCCTGGCTCCAGGTGACCCTGGGCCGTTTCGACCTCTTCCAGATGCTCACCCCCCTGGAGTTTTTCGGGGCCTACCCGGACATGGGCATCCACCGGGTGGATGGGGTCATGGCCACGATTCCCTTTTCCTTTTTCTTCGATCTCGGGGAGGCCAAGAAGGGCCAGGCCCAGGACTCCTCGCCCCTGGCTTTGAGCTTCTTCTATACCCCCAGCCTTTTCTCGGCCCAGCAGGTCCAGTGGGACATGACCCAGGCCTTTTGGCTTTCCCAGTTGCGCTTCCAGATTCCCGGCAACGATGCCGAGGCGGTCTTCAAGGTCAACGTGGGCGAGTCGGCCACGGATTTCTTCGATTACTCCGCCTTGAACGGGAACCTCACCGGCTCAGCCGCGATGGACCTGGTTTTCCAGCGGGACTATGACCTGGTCGCCGAATACGGCATCCAAAACTTGAATTACACAACCGACACGGGCGCCGTTGCCGTGGGTTTCCAGGCTTCCCGTTTGGGCACCTGGGGCGCCTTCTCCATGGACCAGATCGCCCTGGAGGCCCAGTTCCCCACCGGGCAATCCCCCAACAACCCCTTCACGGGAGGAAACGCGTTCAGTCCCTACTTGGCCGAATCTCCCCAGAACAGCTGGTACCTGAAACTCCGGTGCCGCTTGAAGATCCTGTTCCTGGAGGTGCACGTCACCAACAACCAGGACGACTTCACGCTTGGCCGGCCCATGGCCGGTTCCATCGCCGTGCCCTTCACGGGAACCTTCGGCCCAGGCAACGAGACCGATGGCCCCGGTACCACTTTCCGCGCCCTGGCCTACGACAAGCCGGCCTACTTCGCCCGGATTGGAGTGGAGTTTTGAAACGGTTCCTTGTTATTTCCCTTTCGGGATTTTTGCTCCTCGCACCCGGCCTCGTATTCGCACAGGACAAGGGAGATGCTAAAAGCACCCCTCCTTCCAAAAAAACAACGCCGCACCGGACAAAACAGGCCGCAACCAGCGATACCTATCGTTTTCAATCCAGCACGGCTTGGGGGGACATAAACATCCTCGTGACGGATTTTTCGGAAAAATTCAAGGTGGATGTTAAAACCGCCGCCCCGGCATTGGGATGGGTTCTGAAGAGCGGAAAAACGGGAAAAACCGTCTCCAAGGGCGGACTGAACCGGGAGAACCAGTTCAGTTTCCAAGCGGACCAGCCTTTCGATGGGCCTTTCCACCTCAAGGTTTTTCTCAGTCAGGGACGGGAGGAGGCTCCCGTGGGTTTGAACCTCTCCCCCAAGCTGGGGAAAAAAGCCGGGTCCGCGTCGGGAGAAACCCCCGAGGATTTCCAGGAAAATCCGGATCAGCCCTACAACCGCACGGTCAAGGGCCTGTACCTACAGGCCTTGACCGCCTACGGCCGGGGCAACCAACAAGAAGTCCTTAAACTGCTGGAAAAGGCGGAGGAACTGGATCCCACCCAGCCCCAAGTGCAGGCCCTCTTGAACCGGGTCCGCAAACCGGCCGATAGTGAATCGGGCCCCCTGGCGCAAGCGCGCGAGGCCTTGAAAAAGGGGAATAAGGAAGAAGCCTTGGCGAAAGTGGAGGATTATCTGGATGAGCATCCGGATAATCCGGAAGCCTTGCGGCTGAAAGATAAAATTGAGGGGAAAGAACAGCCTGCCGAAAACATTAAAAAGCACCTAGCTAAGACCCACAAAGCTGAAACTGTCCCGAAGGAAAACGCATCAGCCAAGGCACCAGCCATGAAAGACGAGGACCGGCAGGCGCAGGCGGACCAGGCCTACAACCTGGGTTTGCAAAGCTACGATAAAGGCGACTTTTCGGCGGCGAAGAAATTCTGGGAGCAGACCCTGCGGATCGACCCGAACCACGTGAAAGCCAAGATGAACCTGGACCGCCTGGCCTCGGCCACCCCTGACCATTAACCGTCCTCGCCCACAAGGCGAGAGACGACGATTGATAATGCCAACTCAAATAAAAGTTGGTACTAGTCAGAGGTGGCGATGGCCGGCGCAAGTTCAAAGGGGACTTGTAAGGCCCATCCTGAAGAGAAATAAACTGAGGCCGTCTAGTCTTTACCGCAGAACAAGAAGCTTGAGAACCGATTTCCCCGCCTTGGTGGTGACGGTAACGTAATACAGGCCGTTAGCCAATGGATTTCCGGATTGGCCCTGCAATGGAACGGTGATATTGGCGCCGGCCGGGACTTGCGTGAAATTCAATTCCAGGATCTTCCTGAGCGACAAGCTGTACACGGCTATTTTGACGCCCGAATTTCCTGTATAGGAAAAACGACCGATGTTGAGATTGTTCCCTGTCGCAGGATTGGGCCAGAGGATGGCAATATTGCTTGATCCTGACCTGGGTGTCCCTGTAACAGACACTGCTGGCGTCGCGGTAATGGTCACCGTAAGCGTTACCGTATCCATCAGCGTCGCTGTCAGAGTGAAATTCGGCGTGTCAGAGGGTGTGTTCGTGGGTGTAAAAGTAGGTGTTGGCGTAGCCGACGGTATCGGCGTACTTGAATCCGTGGGTGTATTGGTTGGTATGTAAGTGATAGTATTAGTGAATGTGTTTGTGGGTGTATGGGTCGGCGTGAACGTGGGCGTGTTGGTTGGGATGAACGTGAATGTGTTTGTAGGTGTATTCGTCTGGGTATTGGTGGGGGTTCCGGTAAGTGAGGGGGTGGAAGTGGCCGTTACCGAAACGGATGAACACACGCTAGCCATTCCCCAGTCATCGCCTGAAAATTGGGAACCTGAATCGGATTCTTGAAATAAATAGGGGCCGCCACCTT
>CAWKAR010000049.1:0-108060 GCA_963847625.1 candidate division FCPU426 bacterium
ACAAAATCCATGTCGGTCTTGATGTGATAGTAAAACCCGACCGTATAGGCGAAGGTATCCTTGATTTGTGCCTTTTCGCCGGCTTCAGTGGGTTTCAGGCCCCGGCCCTGAATAATGGCCATGATGACCGGAACCCCGTGAGAAGCAAAAAGAAACCAAGTCATTCCCCGGACACCCAACCAGGCCAGGACCGCGATGCCCAGGGTGCCTCCGATCCCCAAGTCGAAGTCCTTGGTGGCGTGCTGGGCGAACCAAGGAACAAGGGAATCCACTAATTCCCGGTAAAGGAACATCACTTCCACCAGGACCGCAACGAGTTCAACAGCCGTGATTTTCACGATCGATGGCACGCTTCGGCTTTTCAAGGCGTCGGCAAAATTGGAAAGCACCGCGTAGCTCCCTAAAATCAGGAAAAGAAGGAACAAGAACAGGGGAATGCGGATTAAGGTTTCAGTCAATTCCCCTCCCGTCAAGTTGGCCAAAGTATCCATGACCAGGGGTGTCATAACGTAGGTGAAGATGACCGCTTCCACCAGGCACCAAATGAGGGTAAAACAAACGGCGATCCAGGGAAGCCCCGGGGCCGCAATATTGAGGGCCACGGTCCTGATGATCCTGAAAGGCCCCAGAAGAATGTCTTGGATCAGAAGCCAGATTCCGGTCAGGATGACCCGCAGCAACGTGAAAAGGGTGTTGACGAGTACGATCAGGAACCTCAAAAATCCGCCCCAAAAAGCGAATATGGATTTGCCGAGATCCCACCAGGTCACCAAGAAGGCCTTGAAAAATTCCACTCTCCTCTGCCGCACGATCACTGAAAGCAGGCAGAGTATGCTGGTCCATAGGCTGAGGATAATGGCTCCCACCGGAAGCAGCAAAAAAACCCGTTTGGCCGCCATCAGCCACCCAAGATCGCCTGCCCCCCAGGCGAAAGCAATCATGGAATTTTCAAAAAAAGTCGGGAAAAAAAGAGCGGAAACGACAACTTGCGAGAAACCCGAGACTGGATCGGACATGAAGTGCCTCCTTTTGGCGGACATCTTCCGAAGAGAACGAAACTTCAATAGAACCCTGACCAGACAATTTTATTATAGGCTTCTGCGCGAATGCCCTTCAAAGGGTTAAACCGATTTAAAGGGCATAGCTTTACCCTTATGTTTTAAAAGTGCTTTCTCCTTTGTTTCCGGCGTAAAACGGTTTTAGCCCAAAAAAAGAAAAATTCTTCCCGAAAGATGCCACTTTGGATTTCGAAAATCCGATGGAGGTATGAATTGATTTGGGGCGTTCTAAAACATTGTAAATAGGGCAGAGCGCCGACGGGTCTTATCGTTGACACTTTAAAAACAACCTTAAGAAATTCTTTTTAATTCCCCGCCATGTGGAAATACTTTGTTTTCACTCAAATCCGTAAAAAGAGTAAGGAAGCTGCTTGGAATCTTGGATGGTGCTGTTGACGTAAACCTCTCCCATAGTGCTGTCATAAAGCCACCCCACACCGCTCCCAGCAGGAACGGAAGACGTGGTGGTCATGCTTACAATAATTCCAGCCGGGCTGACGGATCCGGGCACAAAAGCACCCGTCACCTTGACGGGATTGACGCTGTCTAAGTATTGGCTGAAACTGCAATTGGGGAAGGAACTCAATGTCGTGGGCCAAACCCCGTGTTGGTCGCCGTAATAGATAACGATGGCGGATTTCAAGCCCGTTAAACTTCCTTTTGTTTGCCCTTCCCTAGATTTTTCCAGCATCTGGCCGAAACGAGGAATGGCTATAGCGGCAAGAATTCCAATAGTGGCAACCACGATCATAAGTTCCACTAAGGTAAACCCACGAAGATTCCTTCGGAGCCGCCCCATACCCACCCCCGATTGTTTTTACATCAAGCGACTTCCCTTTCGGAGAAATCGTAACCCATGTCTATTTTAACGCATTTTCACGATTAAATTCCCGGAAAAAGAAAAAATGCGATCAAAGGTTTTAAGACTTTTAAAGGTTAAAAAAGTAGATCTTTTCCTTCGGATAACATCCTGCGGAAAATCTTATTGCACTCCTAAACGTAAAGAAATTCGGATAGTTAGAAAACCTAAGGATTGGGTCAAAAAGGGAATTTCAAGAAACCCACCACAAGGATGGCCAAAGCGCAAAGAAAAAAAGTCATTTGAAGACCGATGGAAGGAATCCCTATTTCTTCTTGGAATTCCCCGGACGGCTTCATATAAAAATGGGCCACGACCCGGAGATAATAATACGCGGAAACAAAACTGTTCAAGACCGCAATGAGGGTCAGCCCCACCAAACCATGATCCACGGACAGCTTGAATAGGTAATACTTTCCGAAAAAGCCAGCTGTCGGGGTCATGCCCGCCAGTGAAAAAAGAAAAAAAGACATCCATAACGCCCTCCAGGGGTGGCGCGATCCGAATCCGCGAAAATCTCCGATCTTCAATTGGGATTCCCCCTTCCCCCCCTCCGAAGCCAGCCAGCCAAAGGCCCCCGCGGACATGAGCGTATAGGCTAAAAGGTAAAAAGCGACGGCCCTTTCAGTCTGGTCAGAAGGCGCATAGGACGCGACGGAAAGACCCACTAGGAGATAACCCGCATGGGCCACGCTGGAATAGGAAAGCATACGTTTGACACTGGTTTGCAGAAGGGCTCCCAGGTTGCCCACAGTCATGCTTAGGACCGCCATGATGATCAAGGCGTTCGCCCAGGACCCAGGAAAACTAAACGGTTCGGCGAACAGCCGGGCAAAAGCCCCGAAAGCGGCGGCTTTCACGCCGGAGGCAAGTAAGGAAGTTACCGGAGCCGGCGCCCCATCGTAAACATCCGGTGCCCAGTTGTGGAATGGGACGGAAGCGGTCTTATAACCAAAACCCACTAATACCAACGCCACTCCCAATTTCACGAAGAGCGATCCGGAATGGCCTTGTTCCAAGAATTGTCGGATGTCTTGGAATTGTATGGAACCTGTCGCCCCGTACAAATAAGCCACACCATATAGGAAAAAAGCTGAGGCAAACACGCCAGTTAGGAAATATTTTAGGGAAGCCTCCAAGGATTTTTCTTGGACCCGCAAGTACCCCGACAGCACGTAAGAAGAAAGGGACATGAGCTCCAAACCCACAAAAAGGGTCAGGAATTCCGAGGCCATCACCAGGATCATCATGCCGGAAACCGTCAGCAGCAAAAGGGCGTAATATTCCCCCGTGACCGCCCTTTCCCTGCGCAAATAAGAAACGGAGAAAACACAGGCCAATAATCCCGAAACCAGGCAAATACCCTGGAGGGTCAGCGAGTAAAGATCGATGACCACCGCGCCATGGAACAGCGGACCCAGCATGGGACGGTTCGACAACAGCCAGAAAACCGAACCCAACGCCAACAGGAGAATGGTGTTGGCCAGGATCGGCGCGATTTTGCGGCCTCCTTCCTTAAACAGGACTTCCAAAAGAAGAAGCAGAAGCGACCCGGTCACGATCAGCCAAAACGGGAAAAGCCCCCAAAATTGCGGATAAGCGCTCATCATCGGTTTAATCTCTTTTCTTTGTCCACTTCTTCCTGAATGCGGCGTTGCTGTGCGGCAAATTCGGTCATGGTCGGCGGGGGCTTTAATTTCAAGATGACCTTCATTTGGACGGATTTCTCAATCGGCCGAATGAAGAAATTCGGGAAAAGTCCCATCCAAAGCGTCAATAGGAACAGCGGCAATAGGGTCATGCCCTCCCGGAGGGATAAGTCCGGCGGACTCTTAAGATCGTGGGACGGGCCGAAAAAAAGCTTTTCATAAAGATTAAACATGTACCATCCCGCCAAGATGAAACCCACAAGGGCTAATAAAGCGAGGATGTGGGAGTTTTGGTAAGCCGAAACCAGCGTTAAAATCTCACCCACAAAACCCCCCAAGCCCGGCATACCCAAGGCGGCCAGCATGATCCAAAGGAAACCCGTGGCCAAAAGGGGCGTGGTTTTAGCCAGACCCCCGTATTTCGACATCTCATGGGACTTCCCGCGTTCATAAATCATGCCGATTAAAAGGAATAATCCCGCCATATAAACGCCATGGGCCAGCATCAAGTAAAGGCTTCCCTGCAAGCTGGACTCCGTGAGCGCGAAAATTCCCAGGACGATCAATCCCATGTGAGAAAGGGAGGCATAAGCGGTCATTCGCTTGAAATCCGTTTGGATGGAGGCCATAAGGGCCCCGTGGATGATTCCGGCCACCGCCAGCACCATCAGCCATGGCGCGAAACTTTTTGCGGCGACCGGAAAAAGGGGGATGCAAAAGCGGATGATTCCGTAGGCTCCCAACTTCACCAGGACCGCCGAAAGGAGGACCGTGCCGCCGGCCGGAGCTTCGGTATAGGCGTCCGGCAGCCAAGCGTGAAATGGAACCAGGGGAATTTTGATCAAGAACGCCATGCCGAAAGCCAGAAAACACCAGAATTGCACATCCTCGGGAAACCAATGCTCAAAGATCCTGTCGTAGTCGAAACTTTTGGCTTCATGGGTCACATAAAGGAGGCCCACCAGCATCAACACCGAGCCCAACATCGTGAAAAGGACGAATTTGGTCGTCGCTTTGACCCGGTTCTCGCCGCCCCAAATACCGATCAGGAAAAAAGCCGGGATCAGCATGAGTTCCCAAAACAGGTAGAAAAGGAATAAATCGGTGGCCGTCAAGGTTCCGATTACCGAGGCTTCCATTAGGAGCACGCAAGAGCAAAACCCACGGACGTTTTTTTGGATGGTGTTGAAACTTCCCAATAAAACCAAGGGAGTCAATAAAGAAGTCAGAAGGACGAGCCAAAGGGAAATTCCGTCAATTCCAAGGCCGTAGTGGATGCCGAAAGACGGAAGAAGATCGTATTTTTCTCGGAATTGGAAGCCCCCGTCGTCCGGATCGAACCGCGTAACCAGGGACAAGGAGATTAAAAAAACCGCCAGCGAAGCAATGAAAGAAAATTTCTTGACTCCCCGCTCGGGCGGGATCAAGGCCGTCACCAGCGAGGCAGCGATCGGCAATCCGATTAAAAGGGAAAGAATCAAGGTAAACCTCTTTTTTTTCGAAAAGACTACAAAGCAGTTCGACTATGAAAAATGAAGCGTCTCCCCGGGCTAAAGCCCGGGGCTTCGGGCAGCGGCGGCCTCTAAAAACCAGAATCTGCCAAAGTTCCTTGCCTGCGGGCCAACAAAACCAGTTGGCCCTCCGGGCTGCCATTCGCCCCCAGGCTGAAGTCTGGGGTTAACTGGCAGTTTTTATTTAATATTCCGCGGCTACACTGCCAACCCTTCGGGTCAATGCAACATTATGTAAATCAGTAAAGCTGCGCCAGTGGCGATGTAAAGCAGGTAGACCCGAATCAGGCCTACCTGGAACCTTTGAAGTAATCTTGCCAAGGCGCATAATCCTTGGACGGCGGAATCGATCAATTGATTGATCATGAGCTGTTCGACAAGTTTATTTGAAACCACGTTCGCGAAACTTTTAACCCATTTAATGACGGTCGTTTCGTAAATTTCATCCACGTAGTATTTCTGTTCGACGGCCTTCTTCCCCCCGGGAATCAATTTGAGGACCTTCGTGCTGACGGTATGTTTCAAACCGTAAACATACCAGGCCGCCCCGGCCCCCAAACCCGCCACCAGGAAAGACAGGAGCATCAACAAGGGTTCCACCTTGGGGGAAATAGCGCTGGGTTCAAGGGAGGAAAGGCGAAAAAGGGGCTCAAGGAATTTCCCGAAGGGGTTTCCACCTCCAATCCCCTCGGGCACTCCGATCCATCCCACGAAGATGGACCCCAAGGCCAGCACGAGCAGCGGAAGGACCATGATCCGGGGGGATTCGTGCAATTGTTCGAATACCTCGGGGCTTCCCCGGTATTCCCCCAAGAAAACCATGACCACAAGCCGGGTCAGGTAGAGGGCTGTTAAAAAAGCCGTGGTTAACGCCGCGAAATAGAGTATTTCCGGAAGCGCGGGTATCACTGAATTCGGGGTTGCGAGAGTCTTCCAGAGGATTTCGTCCTTGCTGAAGAAAGACCCGCAAAAAGGCAGGATACCCGTCAGGGCAAGCCATCCCACAAGGAAAGACGAACTGGTCAAGGGCACATGCTTCAAAAGACCGCCCATTTTCCGGATATCCTGTTCACCCTTAAGGACATGGATGACGGAACCAGCTCCCAGGAAAAGGCAGGCTTTGCAAAAGCCATGGGTAATGAGGTGGAATAAGCCGGCTGAATAGGCCCCGACGCCCGCCCCTAGGAACATGAAACCCAGCTGGGAAATGGTGGAATAGGCCAATATTTTCTTGATGTCATTCTGGCCCAAGGCGATGGTGGCGGCCAGGAGCGCCGTCATAATTCCGATGGTTGCCACAACCATGGAGGCCCAGGGGGCCAGCACGTAAAGGAAGTGGAGCCGGGCGACCAGGTAAACGCCGGCGGTCACCATGGTGGCGGCGTGGATCAGGGCCGAGACCGGCGTGGGTCCCGCCATGGCGTCGGGCAACCAGACGTAAAGGGGGATCTGGGCGGACTTGCCGGCGGCGCCGAAGAAAAAACAAAGGCAGGCTAGCGTGGCCATCGTTTCGTTGAAGGCCATTTTATGGGTTTGAAGATCGTTAAAATCGAACGTTCCGGTCAATCCATAGACTATTAAAATTCCAGCCAGGAAACCCGCGTCCCCGATGCGGTTGAGAATGATGGCTTTTTTTCCCGCGTTGGCCTTGGCCATGTCTTCAAACCAGAAACTGATGAGGATATAAGAGCAAAAGCCGACTCCTTCCCACCCCAGGTAAAGAACCAGCAAGTTTTCGGCCATGACCAGGACCAGCATGGAAAAAAGGAAAAGGTTGAGGAAGGTGAAAAACCGGCCGAAACCTTGGTCCCCTTTCATGTATCCCACCGAATAAAGATGAATGAGGCTGGAAACGAATGTGACAAAAACAACCATGACCATGGAGAGAGAGTCGAGTTGGAAATTCACCCGGACGTGAAAAGCCCCGGCCTCGATCCAATCGAACAAATCCTGGGTGAAACAAATGTTCTCATGGAGGTTTTTAAATTGAAGATAGATGAGAAAAGCGGCGAAAAAGGAAAAGAGGGAGGCACCGCACGCGACGAAAGAATAAAATCTCTCGGAATATGCCGTTTTACTCCTGGCGAAGAGCAGTGTGAATAGGCCGTTCAGCACGGCACCCAAAAGAGGGGCCGCCGGAATGACCCAGAGCCAGCCGTTGGGAATCAGGGCATTATTTTGGATATGTTCAAATCCGAGCATTTGTTCCCGCGCCTCAGTGTCTTGATAGTATCGTCTTCAACCTTTAAGGCTTCTAAACAAATCGATATCAACGGAGGTTTTCATGCGGTACAAGGCGAGAAGGAGGGCCAAACCCACGCAGGCCTCCGCCGCCGCGACCGCCACTACGAACAGGGCCAGCACTTGTCCCGTCATTTCCCCATTGATCCGCGAAAAAGTGACAAAAGAAAGATTTACCGCGTTCAACATGAGCTCCAGCGACATCAGGATGACGAATAGGTTCTTGCGGGAAAATACCCCCGCCATGCCCACGGTAAACAAGAGGGCCGAAAGAACAAGGTAATGAGACGGTGTCACCGGAAACAACAAATCCATAAGATCCCCAAATCCAACCGTATTCCCGGGTTCAAACCCGGGGTCCCTTCAAAGCCTTTTCTTTGCCAGGACCACCGCCCCGACGATGGCCGTTAAAAGAAGCAGGGACAGCATCTCAAAAGGAAACAAATAGACGGAAAAAATCTTTTCGCCCACGCTGAAAAGCCCCCCGAAATCCGGGGGGATGAGGGCGTTTTTCAAATCCCGGGAGGGAAAACCCATGGACAGGAGGGGGCTGAGAAACATACTCGCTGAGCCGAGAAACGCCAGCGCAACAATCGGAATTTTCGGTTTTAACCGCCGCAAATCATCCTCGTGAAGGTTCAACAGCATGATGACAAACAAGACCAGGACCATGATTCCACCGGCATAGACAAGCACCTGGACAACAGCAACAAACTCAGCTGAAAGCAGGACGTAAAGTCCGGCCAAGGCCGCGAAAGCGCCAACCATGGCCAGCGCCGAGGCGATGGGGTTGGTGCGGGTGATCACCAAAAGACCCAAGCCCAGCAAAACCAAGGCAAAAATGTAAAACACAACCGATTCCATGAATGAAACCTCATAAAAAAAGTGTCCGGATCAGGCGCGCTTCACGTCAGGGTCTGGCATGGGAACCGTGAGTCCAAATCACGGGCCGGGGAGGATTATAACCGGCCACGAAGTCTTCGTTATCATGATCCATCAGGAATTTCTTGTCGTACACCAGGCTTTTACGGGTGTACCCGGCCAGGGTCACCTCCGGAACGTCCATTCGCAGGGCGTCCAAGGGACAGGCTTCCACGCAAAACCCGCAAAAAACACAGCGCAGCATGTCGATATTGAATTTTTCTGGGACCTTCTCGATGAAAGGGTCCTTGGACTCGGCAGCAAGGATATGAATGCACTCCGCCGGGCAGGCGGTGGCGCAAAGCATGCAGGCGGTACAGCGGGGCGTTCCGTCTTCGCGCTTCATCAAGCGGTGACGGCCCCGGGTGGCGGGGGGAAGCTCCTTTTTCTCCTCCGGGAAGAAAACCGTGGGGATACGTCTGGGCTCCAACAGGTTTTGGATCGTGTGACGCAGGGTCACGAAAAGGCCCCCCAGGACCTCGGCGACGTAAAGTTTTTGAAAGGCCCCCATTTGGGGCCGCTTCACGATCTTCAAATGATCCCCCAAATTCCTAACTTTTTTGAATCAGCACTAAAAAGCCCGTCGCCAGCAGGTTCAGCAGGGCCACCGGCAGCATGATCCTCCAGCCCAATTTCATGAGCTGGTCGTAGCGGAACCGCGGCAGGGTCCACCTCACCCAAACGTATAGCCAACAGAAAAACAATACCTTCAGTAAAAGAGAGGCAAACTGCAAAAGGGACGTGATCAACGGGGCCGCCCAACCGGGCAAGGGGCCCTGGAGGATGGCATAAACTAAGAGGCCCAAACCGGCGGCAGCCTTGGCAAAGCCCAACCCGGAAAGAAGATAGGGTTCCCAACGCTTTACACCTCGGTATTGGTCCTTCTGCCTTTGGCCCCTCCGAAAGACGATCACCCCGAATAATCCACCTCCCGCGAGAAGAATGAAACCAAGCAGGGCTAGTGCCAACCAGGGGTTCTCCCGGAGGGACTCGGTGGAGGCAAAGGGCACCTGATAACCGCCAAAGAAAAGCGTGGCGAGGATAAAGGATATCACCGTCATATTCACGTATTCCGCCATGAAAAACAGGGCGAATTTCACGCCGGAATATTCCACGTGGTATCCGGCCACGAGTTCGCTTTCCCCCTCGGCCAGGTCAAAAGGGTTCCGGTTGGTTTCGGCGAAACCGCAGACCAGGAATAAAAGAAACCCCACCGGCTGTAAAAAGATCCCCCAATTGGGAAGTGGAAAAGGGTGCCCGAAAAAGCTCAACAGTCCGTCCTGGGAATCCACAATCTTTTTCATTCCCACTTGATGGTAGGACATCAGCAGGCCCACCAGTGCCAAACCCATGGAAAGCTCGTAGGAGATCATTTGGGCCGAGGATCGAAGGCCGCCCAGCAAGGAGAACTTGTTGTTGGAAGACCATCCTGCCAGGATCACCCCGAAAATTCCGAGGCTAGTGACAGAGAAAATATAAAGCGCCCCCATGCCCAGGTTGGCCGCTTGGAAGCGCAGGGTATGGCCCCAGAGGGTCTCAGGGGCGGCCAGGGGAATGACGAGAAGCGGCAGCAAAGCGATGGTCATGGCCCAGCAGGGGGCCAGGTAGTAATAAAGACGGTTAACGCGGCTGGGCGTGACGCTTTCCTTCAATATCAACTTGAGCGTATCGGCGAAATTTTGGATAAAACCCAGCAAGCGCACACCGAAAATGCCGGTTCGATTGGGGCCGATTCGGTCCTGGATGATGGCGCTTCCCTTTCGTTCCAACCAAATGAAGAAAGGGATGAAGGAAAGCGGGATGATCCAAACGACCACCACCATGACCGTGATATTGATATAAGTGAAAAGTTGGTTATCCAAGAAACGCTCCTGAAGGCTGACTCATCAAAATTACTATTAAGTTCATTTTTTCACCCCTGCCGGATTGGGAGAACAGGTACCGACGCCTTGAAACGGCTCCGGCGCGCCGGTCTTGATGGGTAAAACCTTTCCGGTGCTTGGGATGGAAGTAAAGGTCAACCCCCTTAAAGCCTCGACTTCCCGGGCCATGGCATTGAAAATGGATGATGTATCCTCGAGGCCTATCTCACCCGCTTGAAGAGCCCGGCCCAAGCGGTAAATCCAAACGCAGGCTTCCACTGCGTCCGAGTTCGGGGGTTCAACAGCCGGTTGGAATCTTTGGAGTCTTCCGGTTGCGTTCACGTAGGTCCCAATCCTTTCCGTAAAAGGCAATATCGGAAAGACCATGGCCGCCTGCTGAGCCAAGGATGTTTGATGGGTGGAAAGGACAATGAGCGCCTTGACCTTCCCATATTTTTTTGGGGTTTCCGCCGTATCCCGGCCCGTGGGATCCGGATGTAGGAAGAGGACCGCTTTGAAATCCCCTTTTTCCATCCTGGCGAGGAACTTTTCATCCTCGAAGGGAATCTTCAATAGGTTTAAGCCCGCCTCGTTGGGATATTTTCCCGCGAGCCTCAGGATGGAATCGAAAGAACCTTTGGGGGATCCGGCGGTGGCCCTCAGGTTTTTGGGGTTGAATCTCTTATCAAACAATTTCCGAAGCGCGTACTGGTCCTCGAGCGTGGCGTAGGGGGAGGCGAATCCCGCAACCTCCTCTTTCGGGAGGCCCGAAAGCAGGACAGCCAGTTGATCGATGCCTTCCTGCAGGGACGTTTTCTTGTGGCCCAAGCGGATTTCCTCCAGGCGGTTCTGCTGGTATTGCTTGAAGGAGAACCGGCCTTCGTCGCAGATCCAGGTCTTGTTGAGGCCGGCATTTTCCCTGGGCATGAACCGATAGATTTTTCCCTGGTTGTGCTCCACAGTGATATTGCATCCCCTCGAACATCCGGGGCAGATGGACTCGGTTTTTTTCAGGAGCCAAACCCTCTGCTTGAACCGGAATTCCTTCAGCGTGAGCGCGCCAACCGGGCACACATCCGCGACGTTTCCCGAATAGGGGTTGTCCAGACGCACGCCGGGGAATATGGTGAGCGTGGACTCGTGTCCCCGGCGCACGATTCCCAGTTCCGAGGTCTTGGGCACCTCATCCACGAAACGGATGCACCGGGTGCAAAGCACGCAGCGTTCCTGGTCTAAAACCACGTGCTTCCCGATATCCTCGGCCTTGCCGCCCTTGAAATATCGCTCGACCCCACGCCGGAAATCGTAAAGCCCGTACTGCATGTACTGGTCCTGAAGTTTGCACTCCCCCGCTTTGTCGCAGATGGGGCAGTCCAGGGGATGGTCCAGCAGGAGCATTTCCAGGGCGGTCTTTTGGGCCTCCTTGGCCCGCGGGCTGTCGGTATGGATGACCATGCCCTCCGCTGCGTGGGTGTTGCAGCCGATGGCCAGCTGGGAACCCTTTGGGCCCTCGATTTCCACCACGCAGGTTCGGCAATTGCCCGCTACCGGCAGGTATCGGTGGTAGCAAAAGTGTTCCAGGGGAATGCCGTTGGTAATGGCCGCTTCCAGCACGTTCGTACCGTCAGGCACTTCCACTTTTTTTCCGTTGATGGTGATTTTCGCCACTTTCAAACCCCTTTTATTTCAGCCGGAACGGCTGTTAGGGATGGTTTGCAGAGCTTCTCGAAATCTGCCCGGAATTTCTTGATGAAGCTTCTCAAGGGCATGGAAAGAGCGGCCGCAAAGACGCAGATGGTGTGGCCTTCCATGTCGTCGGCGACTTCCAGCATCAGTTCTAGGTCCTTCGAAGTGCCTTCCCCGGAAAGAACCTTTTGCATCAGCCGGTGTTCCCAGGCCGTGCCCTCGCGGCAGGGGGTGCACTGACCGCAGGATTCGTGGGAATAAAAATGGGTCAGGTTCCCCAGGACCCGCGCCATGTCGGTGTGCTCGTTCAAAACAATGGCGCAGCCGGTGCCCAGGAATGTCCCATGGTTGTGCATGCTTTCATAGGTGAGCAGGAGGTCCTCGCACTCCTTGGCCGTCAGGACGGGGCAGGAGGACCCGCCGGGGATGAGCGCCTTGAGACGCCCTCCCTTCACTCCCTTGCCGAATTTCTCGATGAACTCCATCACGGGCAGGCCGAACGGCATTTCCCAATAGCCCGCCTGGCTCACATGGCCTGAAAGCCCGAAAACATGGGTGCCGGTGGAATCGGGTGTTCCGATGGAAGCATAGGCTTTCGCGCCGTTCTGGATGATCCAGGGAACGGACGCGAGTGTCTTCACGTTGTTGACGATGGTGGGGCGCCGGAAAAGGCCCGCCGAAGCCGGAAAGGGCGGCTTGATACGGGGTTTGCCGGGTTTCCCTTCCATCGATTCCAACAACCCCGTTTCCTCACCGCAGATGTAGGCGCCCGCTCCCCGATGGACATAAACCTCCAGGTCGAAACCTGAGCCTTGTATGTTTTTCCCCAGGAAACCGGCCGTCTTGGCCTCGTCGATGGCTCCGTTCAACCGCCTCATTTCATCGAAGAATTCCCCCCGGATGTAGACATAGGCTTTATGGCAACCGATGGCGTAGCTGGCGCAGATCACCCCTTCCAAAAGCAAGTGGGGGTCGTTCAATAACATGTAACGGTCGGTAAAAGTGCCGGGTTCGCCCTCGTCGGCGTTCACCACCAGGTAAACGGGTTTTCCGGCGGCGGGAGGCACGAAAGACCACTTGGTGCCGGTGGGATACCCTGCGCCGCCGCGGCCCTTGAGACCTGAAGCCTTCACCTCTTTGATCACTTCCTGGGGTTTCATGTCAAAAAGCTTCTTCAAGGACGCGTAACCACCTGTGGATAAAGATCCCTTCAAGGTGTGGCTGTCCTTCAACCCGAAGCGTTTCGTCAATTGGGGTTCAACCCATTTTAATTCTCCAAGATTGAAGGTTAGTTGTGTCATAGTTGAACTTGACGAAAAAATCTAAAAGGAATTTTTTCCCCATGCGGTAAAAAATTAAACCTTTTCATTCCGGTCCTCTTTTAATTTTTTAATTAATTTTCCGACTTTTTCCGGTGTCAGATTCTCGTGGTATTCGTCGTTCACCCGCATGCAGGGCCCGGTGTGGCAGGAAGCCAGGCACTCCACCGGTTGGTAGCTGAAAAGGCCGTCGGGCGTGGTTTCTCCCGGCTTCAGGCCCAAAACCCTTTCGAGGGTTTTTTGGATTTCCTCGGCCCCGTTCAGGACGCAGGAGAGGGTTTGACAGACCTGCAAGTTGTATTTGCCCGGCTTTTTCTTGTGGTACAGGGTGTAGAACTCTGCCACTTCCAGGGCCTGGACCGGCGAAACGCCCACCAGGCTTGCGGTCGCCTCCAATACGTCGTTCGGCAGCCAACCGAAGTCCCTCTGGGCGAGCCAAAGCGCGGGCAATAGGGCCGCCCTGCGGACCGGATACCGGGCCGCGATGGCTTCGAATTCCTTGACGGTTTCTGGTTTGAACGCCACAGCCATTTTCAATTTTCCTTTTTTCTTACAAAAATCCTGAGGCAAGCATCCCTTACAACAAGTAAAAGCAAAAAGACATGGAACCGCCGATCAAATCCGATGGACGCCGATAAGTTTGAGAAAGCCTTAAACTATAAGCCGTTATCGGCGTTTATCGGTCGTTATCTGCGGTAAATAAATTTCTTTACGTGTCGTGAAGGTATAGTCACCTCCTAATTTTGTTCAACGATCAAGCTCGCCCGCGATGATATTGATGGACCCCAGGTTCACGATGGCGTCGGCGACCATGGACCCCTCGATCATCTCGTGGAACGCGGCGAAGTTCATGAAACAGGGGGGGCGGCATTTCACCCGGTAGGGGTTCTTTCCCCCCTCAGAAACGATATAGAACCCCAATTCCCCGTTGGCGGCCTCGCTGGCGTCGTAGATCTCACCCGGTGGCGGGCAGATGCCGTGCATGATGATTTTGAAATGGTTCATCAACCCTTCGATATTGCCGTAGGTTTGAGCCTTGGGGGGCAGGGCCACCCTCTTGTCGTCGCTCATGACCGGGCCGCCCGGCATCTTTCGGAGGGCCTGCTCGATGATGGAAGCGGACTCCTCGATCTCGTACAGGCGCACAAAGATGCGGTCGAATACGTCCCCGCGGGTCCCGACCGGCACGTCGAACTTGAAGTTCTCATAATGGTAATAGGGTTCCGCTTTTCGCAGGTCGTAATCCACTCCGCAGGCCCTTAAAGTCGGCCCGGTCCAGCCGTAGGAAAGCGCCCTTTCCTTGGAGATCACGCAGACCCCTTGGGTTCGGTCGATGAAAATGCGGTTGTTTTCCACCAGTTTCCGCACGTCCGAGAGGCTTTCCCGCACGGCCTTCAGGACCGCTCGAACTTCGTCCCCAAAAGCAGGATAGGCATCCCTCATCAGGCCGCCGATTCGGGTATAACTGGAGGTCAACCTGGCCCCGCAGAGTTTTTCGAGGATGTCGTAGACTTTCTCCCGGACGTTGAAGAAATACCAGAAATTGGTCAAGGCCCCCATGTCCAGGAGGTTGGCTCCCACGCAAACCTGGTGATCAATGATGCGGTTCAACTCGCAGACAATCATCCGGATGAAGGCCGCCCGCTCGGGGATTTCAATATGGAGCATGCGTTCCACCGCTTTGCAGTAACCCACGTTGTTCATGATTGCTGAGACGTAGTTGAGCCGGTCGGTGTAGGGGATCACCTGCTGGAAGGTGTGGGCCTCGCAGTCCTTCTCAAAACCCCGGTGAAGGTAGCCCTGCTCGGTGATCGCCCCTACGATGGTTTCCCCGTCCAAGGCGCAGAGCACCCTGAGGGCCCCGTGGGTAGCTGGGTGGCTGGGACCCAGGTTCACGAAAACCAGGTCTTTTTTTTCCTGGGGCCCGGAAAAGTCCAGCCCGGACGCGGAATCGGTCAAGGGAAGAAGAGTCTTGAGGTCAAGGGAGGGGCTCATTGAAACCCCTTGGTCCTGAGGCGCGCGTCCATTTCATCCATCAGGGACTCGTTGTTGGAAAGCCATTGGCGCTTGGTGATGGGGTAATCCTTGCGCAGGGGGTGCCCCACAAACTCATGGTGGTTCAGGATGCGCTTCAGGTTGGGATGGCCCGTAAAACGCACGCCCATTTGGTCGAAAGCTTCCCTCTCCAGCCTTTCCGCGTTGGCGAAAAGCGGAGTCAAGGTCGGGACGGCCGGGTCCTCCTCCGGCACCAGGACCTTCAATTGGAGGCGGTATCCCAGGGTGGTGGATTTGAACAGGTAGGCTAGGCCGAACCGATCTCCTTCCCAGCCGGGGTAGGCCGAATAGTCGATGGAAACCAGGTCGACGAGCATATTCATTTGGAAATCAACGTCGTTCCGGAGGGTTTTCACGACCTCCTCAAGACGTATCCGATCCACCCGGATTTCTAAGCGGCCGAACCGGTCCTGCGAACCCAGGATAGCGGCGGAGTGTTTCTGTTTTAGTTTTTCCAGGATCAAACTATTTTCCATGCGAAAATCAAACCCTTTCACAAAGTGGGCTGGGTTTATATGAAGACAACCTTATTTTGGGTCATCTTTTCCCCTCGATTAAATCAACGCAAAAAATCATTGTTGTCCAAATAAAACAAAATCTAGTGAACAAAGATAAATAAAATCAGGAATTCTTAAGCCTAAAAGTCGTTAAGCAAAACCTTGTCTTAGCCACGGATTCAGGGGATGCATTTAGATTGGCCAAAGAAAAAGGCTTTAAATATTTATGTTTATTAAATCCCATGAATCCCATGCATCCGTGGCTAGGTTATTTTGGACAGGTGTGGCAAAAAATCAATAATCAAACTTTGGTTCTTTCACTTGGAACTGGGCCTGCGGCGTGGTCTTGGAATTGGCGATCTTGTGCTGTAGCTTCATCACCGCCTCCAGGATGGCCTCGGGCCGGGGGGACAGCCGGCAATGTATACATCCACCGGCACCACCTGGTCGATTCCCTGCAAGGTACAGTAGTTGTTGTAAAACCCGCCGGAAGAGGCGCAGACCCCCATGGAAATGACCCACTTGGGATCGGGCATTTGGTCGTAGACCTGCCTGAGAATCGGCGCTTGCTTGAAGGTGACGGTACCCGCCACGATCAGCAGGTCCGCCTGGCGGGGGGAAAACCGGAGAAGTTCGGATCCGAAGCGTGAAATATCGAACACCGAGGCGGCCACGCTCATGAACTCGATGGCGCAACAGGCAGTGCCAAACGCCATGGGCCAAAGGGAATTCTTCCTGCCCCAATCGGCCACCGCGTCCAGGCGCGTGGTGATATACGGGATTTCCTCTATTCCCATTCCAGCGCCCCCCTCTTCAGGAGGTAATACCAGCCGAAAGCCAGCACCCCCAGGAAACCCAGCATGGAAAAGAAGCCGCCCCATGCAAGCTTTTGGAAGATCACCGCCCAGGGAAACAGAAATACGATTTCCACGTCGAAAACCAGGAAACACATGGCGACCAGGTAGAATTTGACGTTGAACCGGCAGCGGGCATCACCTGCCTGGGCCGGGGGTTGGATCCCGCATTCATAGGTGGAAAGCTTTGCCGGATTGGCGTTCCGGGGTCCTAATAGGAAGGAAACTACGATCATACCAAGGGGGACCAAGAGGGCGAGGATGAGGGCCAAAACAAATGGGTATAAGTTCTCTATGAACCCGGAATTCATCTGGCTCCCCCTGTTTCAACCCGTTTCCGCCTGCTTTATTAAAGCAGCAACATTAACAACGAATTATAGGTTTTTCATGGATAGGGGGTCAATGCGGGGAGGGTAATAAAGCCCGCCCGTGCCCTTTGATCTTGCTCAGGGCAGGCTGATGGTGTTTCTGGCCCGAGTGAACCGGGTTTTCGGCCTAGTGAACTGGGTTTTCAGTCCGAGTGAACCGGGTTTTTGACCTAGTGAACTGGGTTTTCCGCCCCAGTGAACCGGGTTTTTAGCTTAGTGAACCGGGTTTCCGGTCCGAGTGAACCGGGTTTTGGGCCCAAGTGAACCGGGTTTTAGGCCTAGTGAACTGGGTTTTTGGCCAGTGAACCGGGTTTTTGACCTAGTGAACTGGGTTTTCGGGCTAGTGAACTGGATTTCCGGCCTCTGCGGGCAGGGCTCCGGCACCTGCGGGCAGGGCCCTCGACCCATGCCGACGGTGGTTCCGGCCCAGTGAACTGGGTTCCCGGCCCATACCGGTAGGCGGCATCCCTCATGCGGGTAAGCGGCATATGGTCGCGGGAATGGACAAAAGCGGCTGTGGCTTTAATCGGGGGTGAATGGGTTCAAAGCCCCAAAGTAACGAATTATGGGCGGATGGTGAGTAACGTTGAACGGCCCGCGGTAAGCAAGGCCGAACCGTTCGACACGCTCACCGCATGCCACTGACCCCTTCCCTCACGGGCAATCTTCATCGTAAAATTTTAGTTAAAACCCCTGCTTATTTATCGGCTGCCCAGGTCGGTGATCCTAACGTTGCCCAAAGTGATGGTGCTTTTCACCTGCCCGCCGAATTCGAACGCGAAATTCGCAACGGGGTCCGTGTCGTGCCGCATGATAAAAGTATAGGAATATTTCTTGTTGTTTCCGGTCAGTTTAAAGTACCGGAACCCCGAATATTCGGTGTACGGATCCCGATTCAGCAGCACCAAACTTTTCAATCGGATGGGCGGGCTGGACTTGGCCTCAAATTCGACTTGATAGAAGCGGTCCTTTTCGATCTTGACGCCGGGATTCGACAATCCCAAGGACCATATCAAGGTTCCCGGGTCGGTAATTTTGACCTGGCCCCTGCCGTTGATCACCGCGAATTCGCCCTTGCCGGTCTGGTTTTTCCAGAGGACCCACCCTTGTTGTCCCTGGCTGAAATCCGCATTCACTTGCCGGACAAGACTGGCGGCTGAAGTTGCGCCGGCGGCCGGCGGGGCCGGTGCGGTTCCTACCGCTTCCACAGGCCCGATTTCCACGACTGAATCGCCCGCGATCTGGGGTGAGAAATTCATGGCCTTGATCGTGGTGAGGTCCATGGGATGCCCCAAGGCCGCGTCCGGCGCGGTGTAATAGGGGTTCTTGTTGAGGGAGGATAAGGGCACTGTGACTTCCATCCATTCCTTTGCGGAAACCGTAAAGCGGGTGGTGTATTGCACGTCATAACCGTCAGTCAATCCAATCTCCACTTGACCGGCCACATTAGACTTGACCTTGAACTGGAGGGATTTGTTCTTGGAAAGGTCCACGTAAAGATTGCGCCATATCCCGCACCAGCCGCCCCGGACTATTTTGGACGTCAGCTTGATGGCTTTGGCCCCGCCAGGCCCGGCCTCGGAGGCGAGCTCGATCTTGGAGCCCAGGGTGTCCGCGTAGGGGCCCGCGTCAAACCCCGGGTTTATGGTGTTCCAATCCTCGATGACCGCCGCGAAAACCGGCGACGACAGGATGAACCAAACAGCCAAGAAAGCTGGCATTTTTTTCATTTCCCGTCTCCTGAAACCTCTGAAAAATTATAAAAAGCGACCAACAGAGGTTTCGACCCTAAAGATTTCCGCAGGAAATCGTGGGGTTTCCATAAATGTTTTTCTGAAAAAGGTGGCGATAGCCGACTTTTTCAGTGGTTACAAATTTAAAAAAACATCTTAGCGGACGGCCTTCGGCGGCCGGCCGGCATCCGCCATCTTTATGTTGTACTCCAGCACTCGGCATTCGGTCTTGGTGTCGTCCGGGATGGTGATGAGGTTAATGGACATGGGGGCGAACTGGAGGGTCCTGGGTTTAAGGTCGTCGACTTCCAGCTTCAGGGTCCTCTTGGCCGAGTCCTTGTTGAGGACGAGCACGGCGGTGGCGGCCTTCTTCTTGTCGTAGCTGGCATACACCGACATGTCCTCCGGCACCCCGGACGGCATGACGGTGTTCCCGCTGAAGTTTGTGTCGACCATTTGCTCGACGTAGTATTCCGGGGTCAGCTTCCAGGTGGGCGGATTTTTCGAGGGGTCCGTCAGGATGAACCCGAAGACGTTATAGTTCGCGTTTTGCACGGGCTCCGTCAAATTCCAGAACGCGAAGGTCCAAAGGTTCTCCTCGAGCGCCGCGCCCATCCGGTCCGCGTCCCAGATGGCGGCCCAGAAGGTTCCCGGGCCCACCTTGCGCAATTCCGGGGTGTATAGGTTGGCGTCCGCGTCATAGCAGAGGTTGGCCTCCGTGATGGCCAGGGGCGTGCCCGGCCGGCCGTGTTTGGCGACGCGGGCCTTCACGTCCTCCACGAACGGCCGGAACCGGTCGATATCCGTGAGGGCGCCTTCCGCGGTGAGCTCGCGCGCCGCAAACCCGTAGGCGTGGATGCTCACGACGTCGATGTAGTCCTTGCACTTGTCGAGCATCGGGCCCAGCCAGTCGTTGCCCTCGTTGTACTTCGCGCCCAGCTCGGGCCCCACGAACTTCAGTTCGACGCCGCTGTGCGCCTTTTTATTGGCGGCCACCATGGCCTTGGCGTAGGAATTGTAGAGGGCGGCGTACTCGGCCGCGGTCGAAACCGGAAGGCCCGTTTTCTTTTTGAAGAAGAGGTCGTAGATATCCACCTCGTCGCCGATGCTCCAGTACTTGACGCCGTACTTCTTGGTGCCGTTGACGTAGGTGACGATGTCCGCGGCCCCTTGCGCCGTGGTCTTGCCGCCGTCCACGTTGTTGCCGTAGACCGGCACGATCATGATGGGCTCGGCCCCGATGGCGCGGCAATATTCGATGAACTTGTCCTCCTGGGCGTTGTCGAAGAGCTGCGGGGCGTTCGCGTCGTTCTGGTTGTCGGCCCCGACCATCACGTTGAGGCGCAGGGTCTTGGCCGGCTCCTCGGAACCCTTCATCCCGACCATGCCGTTCTTGCCCCAATCCACCCAGTCGAAATAGCAGCTGCCGAACGCGAAGGGGGAAATGGGGGTGCCCCCGGAGCGGGAAATCGTCACCTCATGGGTTTGGGCCCGGGCGATCTCCTTCCTTTTGGCTTGGGCGTTCAGGTAGCTGACCGGCTCGCAGAAAGTGCCGCCGGTCCCGGCCGCCTCCACCGGCCCGATCTCCAGGACCGATTCGCCAACGGTCTTGGGCATGAAATTCAGGTTCCGGGTCTTCGTGAGGTCCATGGGACGTCCCAAGCGCGCGCCCGGCGGCGTGTAATAGGGGTCTTTAACAAAGGACGAAAAGGGGACCGAGATCTGTGTCCAGTCCTTGGAGGAAACCGTGAAGCGTGCGATGTATTGCACGTGGTAGGCATCCGTGAGCCCCATCTGCACGTCCCCCGGCACGCTGGTTTTGGCTTTGAACTTGAAGCAAGTGTTTCTGGATAGGTTCTCCGACGCCAGGTTGCGCCCGACCCCGCACCAGCCGCCCGAAACCAGGTTGGAGGTCAGCTTGACGGCCTTGGCCCCGTCGGGCCCGCCCTCGTCGGCGTAGTCGATCTTGGAACCCAGGGCGTCCGCGAAGGTCCCCGCCATCTGGTACGGACTCAAGTACCAGTCCACGATGATCCGGCCGTTGGGTGAGGTGGAAGCGCCGGCGGCCGGCTTGGACGCGGCCGGCGAAGCCGGCGCGGTTCCGGCCGACTCAATGAGCCCGATTTCCACGACCGAGTCGCCGGCAATATGGGAAGAGAGATTCATGCTGGTGGTTCTGGACAAATCCATGGGGTTTCCCAGCACCGCGTTTGGGGGCGTGTAATATGGATTCTTGATAAAGGAGGAGAGAGGGATGGTCACTTCCGTCCAATTTTTTGAGGAAACCGTGCAACTGGCGATGTATTGGACGTTGTAAGCATCCTGCAAGGCCACCTCCACTTGCCCCGGCGCGCTGGTCTTGACCTTGAACTTGAGGGATTTGTTCTTGGAAAGGTCCGCCGATAGTCCGCGCCAAATTCCGCACCAGCCGTTCTGGACCAGGGTGGAGGTCAGCTTGATGGCCTTCTGGCCGCCGGGCCCGGCCTCTGTGGCGAATTCGACCTTGGAACCCAGGTTGTCCGCGAAGGTGCCCACGTTCATTCCCGGGGTCACGCTGCTCCAGTCCTCGATGACTCCGGAATAGACCGGCGAGGCCAGCAGGATCGTGATGGCCGTTAAGCCTAGTAATTTCTTCATGTTCTCAAACTCCCAGATGTCAAAGCGGACGAATATTAGACGTTGGTTTTTCCATAAGTGTCAGGTCGACACTTGATCCCCCTGTCAAAAAATCCGCGATTGGGCGGATTTTCATCCGCGTTAAGGCGCGGATAGCTCGGCCTGTCCCCCGAAGTTTTAATGCAGGAGGGCCGTGACTTGATAGTAAGCCGTATGGTCGGTGGGCGATAGGTTGAATTGTAACCCGCCACGCGTCAGGCTGGCCTTCAAGGGCCTGCCTTCCTTGCCCGACTCGTCCACGGGCACCACTCGGAACTTTCTCGTGGGTTCCACGGCCAGGGTAACCTCCCCTTTCACGCCCTGCATGAGGATGGGAAGTTTCCCCGCGTCCTTCAGGGCCGTGCGGGTGCCGTTAAAGACCTGGCCTGAGTTCTCGGCGCGGGCCTGGGCGAAGACCATGAACCGTTCCGACTTATCCAGGGGTTTCCGGTCCAGGGAGACCGCCAGGACCGCGGCCCAGGGGTTGCGCTTGGCCAGGTTCAGGGACAGGCCGGAGGTTTTCAGGGTTTCCCCCGTTCCGATGGCGCCCACGAACCCCTGTGCCTGGGGACTGTCGATCTTGAGCACGCCCTTGCCGTAATCCAGGGTTTCCTCGCCCGTGGTGCTGGTGAGGACCTTGTCCGTCTCGTCGTTGAGTTTTTCAATCTCCGAAAGGTCCGCGGCCGGCTCCTCCTTTTTGCCCGTGAACCGCTTTGCCAACTTGGCGACGTAAGGCACCCAGGGATGGCCGGAGAACCATTCGCTCTTCATGCCGCTCTTGAGCACCGCTTCGTCGGAAAGCGGCTCCACCACCGTGACCGGCGCGCTCTTCAGGTACCCCAGCCGGTAGATCAGGGCCCCGGCCATGAAGAGGGATTCGTTGTCCGGGCGGCTGTTGATGTCGAGGTTCGTCATGCGCTCTTGGCCGATCCGGAGGGGTGCCCAGCTGTGCTCGAGCATGCCGTCCCAGCCCTGCAGGCTTCCATAGGCCGCCATGAGCACGGGCCCCTCGAGACGGTACTCGTTGGGAAAGCAGTAATTCCACTCGGTGCAGAGGAAGGGCTTTCCCTCCACCGCGTCGTGGGAGAGGCGCAGAAGCGGGGGCCCCTCGTAGGGCTTGAAGGGTTTCCGGAGCTGGGAGTCGTTGTACATGGGCGCGTGCTCCGCGTCCGACCAGCCCGCGGAAGTGACCTCGTACTGGGGATAATCCCAATAGCCGTGGCTGTCCTGGAAATCCATCACCGAATCGCCGTAAGTGTTGCCCAGCACGGGCATGCCCATGTTGCTCCCGCTCAAGAGGGCGTGGGGGGAGAGGGGCTTGAGGAAGTCCTTCATCTCACGGTTGGACTTCACCACCATCCGCAGGAGGAAACGCAGGCTCTGGGCCTCGTTCTCGGGGTTCAGTGTGGGCTTCAGGCTCACGTCGTCCCAATCGAACCTGAAGCGCGTGATGCCGCCGTGCCCCCCCCAGGCCTTGTACTGGGCTTGGAGATCGTCCCAGAAGGGCTGGGGAAACTTCTGCTCCCAGAAACCGCTGAAGATGGACGACTCGTTCACGATCTCGTTGCCCACGTAAACGGGGTCATCCTTCAGGGCCAGGCCCGTGTAGGGATTCACGTGGGTAAGGAGCAATTCGGCGTACTTCTTGTTGAGTTCGATGATCCGGCGGGAGAAATGGATGACGGTCTTGGCGCCCATCTCCAGCTCGCCGGAACCCGGCACCTGGTCGCCCGCGCGGAACTTGCGGCCCACCGACCAGTCGGGATACACATAGATGCCCCGCTTCTTGAGGGCCGCGATCAGGTAATCCATCTTGTCGAGGGACGCGCTCCGGAAGACCTGGGTGTTGTCGGCCTGGGGATCGAAGAGGGACTCCCCCCAGTCGTTGTCGAGGAAATGCAGCCGCACCAGGTTGACGCCCATCTTGGCCATGCGCTCGGCCCTTTGGTCCGCCTCCTCGTGCGATAGGAAGTTATCGGCTCCCACCACGACCGCGCCCCAAAACCTCGCGGCCGTGCCGTCGGCGAAGGCGAAACGCCCATCCTTCACCGTGACAAAACCGTGTTTCCCCGCCGGGGCGTCGTTGAGGAAGGACAGGTCCAGGGGGGCGTCGGTGGCGGCCGGGGGCGGCTGGAAGGCGTACCAATCGGAAGTGTCGCTGGCCTGCCTGTCCACCCGGCTGACCTCCATCTTTTTCCCATCCTGGTCCAGGAGAGCGAGGGACAGGTCGTCGAACCAGGCTTTTCCCGAGCCGTTACCCAGTCCCGCGGCCACGTGCGCGGACTCCGTACCGGGCGGGACGTCGTAGCGCTTCTCGTAGTAGGTCCAGCCGGTGGTTCCGGTCACCTTACAAACTGGGTCCTGCCAACCGCCCAACCGCCGGTCCTGGTCGTCGCGGAAATAAAGCCCCAGCCGGGCTGCTTCCTGCGGGTTAACGCCCGGAACCACCCCTTCGGTCTTGACCCAGCCGCTGTAAACCACATGGGCGGGGTGGGTGCCCTGGAAGGAAACGTCCTGGCACGCGAGGTTCCAGGAGGGGGGTGCGTTCTCGGCGTAGAGGGAATGCAGGGACTCGTGTCCCTCGGCGGCCACACGGGCCATCAGCCAGGCGTAGGAGCCAGGCGTCTCAAAACCGGGGTCGAACAGCCAGTTGTCGGTCTGGTAATTCGCCGGAGTCTTGCGGTTGGGTTGGGTTTCCCGCGTTCCGGCCGGCGAAGCCGATGCGGTTCCGGCCGACTCAATGGGCCCGATTTCCACGACCGACTCTCCGGTAATAAAGGAAGAGAGATTCATGCTGGTGGTTCTGGACAAATCCATGGGATTTCCCGGCACTGCGTTTGGGGGCGTGTAATAAGGATTCTTGATAAAGGAGGATAGGGGGATGGTAACTTCCGTCCAATTTTTCGAGGAAACCGGGCAACTGGCGGTGTATTGGACGTTGTAAGTATCCTGCAAGGCCACTTGCACTTGCCCCGGCGCGCTGGTTTTCACCTTGAACTTGAGGAATTTGTTTTGGGAAAGGTCCGCCGAAATACTGCGCCAGACCCCGCACCAACCGCCCTTAACCAGGGTGGATGTCAGCTTGACGGCCTTGGTCCCGTCGGGCCCGGCCTCGGTGGAGAATTCGACCTTGGAACCCAGGTTGTCCGCGAAGGTGCCCGCGTTCGTCCCCGGAATGACGTTGCTCCAGTCCTCGATGACCGCCGCGAAAACGGCCGGGGATAGGAATAAAAAAACAACCACGAAACCTATCATTCTTTTCATGACCCACCCCTTTTTCCCTTAAAACTATCCCCTTTATCCGTGCGGATTAGACGATGGGCCAAACTTGAAGTGTCGTCAAGTAAAAATGGTGAAGTAAGAAGGCTGGGTAGTAGTGGGATCTAAATGCTAGTAATGAAATAGGAATAGGGTCGCGGGAAAGGACAAAAGCGGATGTGGTTTTAACAGGTGCGAATTGGTTCAAAGACTTAAAGTGATGAATGTTGGCCAGGCCCCTTCATGTTTTAGAAACAATTTTAACCACGAAAAAAGAGAGAAAGGCATCCAGCCGCAGATTTACGCGGACTGATGCTATGGGGTTAAAAAACGACCAAACCAAGAATGATTTTAACAGCGACAATCAGCGTAGATTTGCGGCCAAGTTCAGGCAATCGCTGATCAGCGGCTAAGCCCTACCTTTGATTCCCGGCCTTTTGTTCCCTAATCCATTCGGGGTCCATTCACGGGGCAAAGACCGATAGGACGAAGATGGCGGGGGCCTGGTAACCGACCGGGTTCTCGTTGACCGTCCAGTTCGTGATGCCGTCCCGGTAACACTTCTGGGGATACCGGCTCATCCAGCCGTTCCCGTTGTTTTTTTGCGCCGGCCGGGAAATTTTCCTATCGTGCCGCCGCCCCTCTTCCCAACGCCCCGGCCGGGGGCAAAAAAAGCGCCCCCCCTGGGGGGGACGCCTAAAACTCACACGGCTAAGTTAAAACCGGCGGAGTGGTTATTTAACGATGACTGCCGGGCCATTGTTCTGTCCTTGCCCCGGAGCGGGTTTCATGCCCGGGGGAAGAGGCTGGGGGTTCAGCTCTTTTGTCACGCCATGGGAAACTCCCCCGTTTGCCGTTACTTTCCCGCCATTTTTCAGGAATTGGGGATTCAATTTCGTTTTTTTGTTAAGCGTTCGGCTGTGCCAGGTAGCCCATTGTAAATCCTTCCCGTGACCAACGATCAACTTCCCGGGTATATGGTTCCCGGGCCTTGTGCGCTCGACCCCGTCTTCCCCGTCTTCTTTTTGATGTTCCGTAATATCACCCACATTTTTCGCTTTTAGGTTCGTCCATTTTACGCGGTTAACCCCATCCTCACCGTCTTTATTAGCCGTGAACTTGCCCACACTCTTGCCGGGTTTATGGTTCCCGGGCCTGGTCCGGTTGACCCCGTCTTCCCCGTCTTTATACTCCGTAATGCTGCTATCATTCTCCCCTTTTTGGTTCCCCTTTTTTACGCGGTAAACCCCATCCTCTCCATCCTTATATTCAGGATATTTCGTGTTTTTCAGGTGTGAGGACACGCTTTTCTTGCCCTTTTTGTTTTCCGTGGCGTGGCCACTGGATTTTGATTGAGGATGTTTTAATGTTTTCTTGTGGGCGGCCGTTATCCCCCCGTCGGTAGCATCGGCCAAAGCCAGCCCTGTCCCGGCCATAAACAGCAAACCCGCTAATAAAACGATCGTTTGTTTCATGGACGCCGCCTCCTTTTTTCTTACAACAGTTATGGGCCGCCGCCATTAAGACGAGGGGCCCGAAGCAAAGGTTCCAAAGTCATTATGGGATATACACCCGGAAATTCAATAAAAAGCGCCACCGGGCGGGGCATTTGTTCCAGTTCCCGTAAAACGGGGTCAGGCCTGAAAATAGAAAATTCAATGCCTCTAGTTTATCGAAAAATGTTTTTCTTTTCGCATTATTGCACCAAAACGGCGTTTTTATGGTTTTACAATCCCAAAACTTTTCGTAAACGAGTTGATTGTTCCCGACGTTTCTTGGCGTTCATTCGGCGGATATTTTCAAGCTTCCATCGCAAACCCGGCAACCGCTCGATCCCGGGCAATCCCAAGAGGTTCCAGTCCGGCTCTCCATCCTTGAGGGACAACAAGAACTTTTTTTCCTGGACTGTCAGCTTGGCATGGATGAGTTGAAGTAATTTGTCCCTGGTTTCCACCAACTGTTTCAGGTCTACGGGTTCAAGGGTCATTCCCTTGAATTCTTTCTCGAAAGCGGGTTTCATATCCTTCCATTTGGGCTTAAGCAGCTCATTCATGGGCCTTTCATGGCTTGCCAGGCAAACCACGAACGCTCGGCGGATCCCATCCGTTACCCCCTCGTTTGCCAATAGGAGTTGAATGTCAAAAAAATCCCTCGGATGCTGGCGGTCCAAGGCCGCGCAAATTTTTCCGCCGTAAAGATCCGCTAGCGATAAGAGCCGGGTGGAAACCGAAAGCTCGAACATTACCTCGGCCTTGTGGCAAAGGGTGGCTTGGACGGGGGGATAGATGGTTCCCCTGAGAACCAAGTTAGGCTCAACTTTAATGGTGGCTTCCTGATGCCGGACGTTGAGTTTTACCGTGTGGTCGGTGCCTTGCAGCCTCTGTTCATCGACTTGGGCACCCAAGACCCGCCTGACCTGGGCGGCGACTTCCCGGAGTGACCTAGAAATATCGGCGAGCGCTTCCTCCCTGGAATTCAGCGGAACATAAGCAAGGTCGATATCCACTGAAAGCCTCGGCATTTCCCGGATAAAAAGATTGATGGCCGTGCCGCCCTTTAAGGCGAAATTGCCTGACTTTTCAAGGTAGGGTAAAACCTGCAAGAGAAGCTTCGCTTGCTTGAAGTAACCCGTGTTTTTCATGGGACACTCACGGTCGACTTGGCGGGAACGGTGATTTGATACTTAGGGTCGAACGCGCCTCCCGGCACCACAACCCTTTTGCCTTTGCCTAAATCCACCTTCGAAAGGTTAAGCCGAAGGAACCATGCGTGGTTAGCCTGTTCGGCCAGGTATAGGAAACACCGCTTTACCTTAACGGATTGGCAAGTCTTCAAGAGGGCTGTAACCAAGTCCGGTCTTAGGGTGGAAAGGCTTTCCATCCAATGGGCCGCGCTTTCAAAGGTTGTATTCCGGGGCATTAATAGTAATGTTTCGAGCATGGCCCTTTCTGGAGAGGAAAGGGTGATGCCAGCCATCTCGTCCTCGGTAAATCCCAAGCCCTTTTTGTAGGGGAGAATATCCGTTGTTTGGTATTGGATATTATTTGCCCAATCGAATTTAAGAAACCAGGAGGGTGGTTTTGTGCCTTGGGGACCAAAGAGATAAACAGACGGTATGGAGTTCATGGGAGCGGTATGGCCGTAACCATGCCACCGCAAGGCGGTTTCACCGCCGGCGTGGATAGGAAGTTTAAGTTGTTGCTGGATGGTGTAAAGGCCCCCCGGCCAAAGGGGCTTACCTTCGGCCTTGTAAAAAGCGCCTGACCCCGCTGATTTTAACCAACCGCCTTTTACATAAGCACGGGCTAAAAACCGGCTCACGCCCTTTTTCGTCAGCCACTTTTGAGTGACCATTCCACCATGAAGGGGCCATTCCATGAGAATTTGGTTTATTTTGCTTTTATTTTGTGTAGCCATACTACACATATTATCATCAAAATAAACTTTTTACAGTTTTTAGTTTATTTATAACTAAAAACGTGTATTTAAAATACACATTTTAACATATTTTTAAACTAATTAACTCAAATCATAATATGAAATAGGGGTCAGGGAACATTCAACACTTGAAAGACCTAACCCTCAAATAAAGGAATATCCAATCAAGAGGGTGATGGTTGCGTTCTGGATGTTGACGTTGTTTTCTACGTTTTCGAGGCCCTCGAATGAACTCGGGGTTACAGGCTTACTTGGCCTTCTTGGCCCACTCGGTATGAAGAAAACCCCTCTCCGGGTAGTCAGTCCTCTGGTAGGTATGGGCCCCGAAGAAATCCCTTTGGGCCTGGGTCAGGTTTTGCGGCAGGTCGGCAGAGCGGTAACTGTCAAAATAGGCCAGGCTGGCTCCCATGGCGGGAACCGGAATTCCCAGCGACACCGCTATGGATACCACCTTACGCCAGCTCTCCTGGGTGGATTCCACCTGCTTCTTGAAGGAGTCGTCCAAAAGGAGGGAGGGCAGGTTGGGATCGTGGTCGTAGGCCTTCATGATCTCGTCCAGGAGCCTCGCGCGGATGATGCAGCCCCCCTTCCAGATGCGGGCCATTTCCCTCAGGTTGACGTTCCAATGGTACTCGTCCGAGGCGGCCTTGATGAGGCGCATGCCCTGGGTATAGGAACATATTTTGGAATCGTACAAGGCGTCCCGGATGGCGTCGATGAGTTCCTGCTTGGCCGGCTTGCTGGAAACGAATCCCGCGCCTTTGATCTTCTTGGAGACCATGACCCTTTCCTCCTTCATGGAGGATATGGTCCGGGCGTCGATGGCCGCGGCGATGGTAGGGATGGGAACGCCTAGATCCAACGCGATCTGAACGGTCCACTTGCCGGTTCCCTTTTGGCCCGCCTTATCCAGCACCATGTCCACCAGGGCCTTGCCCGTCTCGTCGTCCTTCACGGTGAAAACCTTGGCGGTTAGCTCGATGAGGAAGGAGTCCAACAAACCCTTGTTCCAGCCCTTGAAAATATCCCCCAACTCCTGCGCCTTCAGGCCCAAACCTTTTCGGAGAATATCGTAAGCCTCGGCGATCAACTGCATGTCGCCGTACTCGATGCCGTTGTGGACCATCTTGACGAAATGGCCCGCGCCGTCCGAACCCACGTGGGTCACGCAGGGGCCAGAGTCGGTTTTGGCCGCGATCGCCTCGAACACCGGCCGGACGAATTCGTAGGCCTTGGGACTTCCCCCCGGCATGATGGAGGGGCCGAACCGGGCCCCTTCCTCGCCGCCCGATACGCCCGCCCCGAAGAAAAAGAAACCTTCCCGGGTCAAGTCGGCCTCGCGGCGCTGGGTGTCCTTGAACCAGGAATTGCCCCCGTCGATGAGGATATCTCCCTTGGAAAGCAAGGGTTTCAACTGCCGGATGGCGTCGTCCACCGGGTCCCCGGCCTTGACCATAAGCATGATTTGGCGGGGAAGTTTGAGGGCCTTCACGAAATCTTCCAGGGAATGGGCGCCGATGAATTTCTTACCGGCGTTTTTGATAATGAAGGGGGTCACCCGGTCGCTTCGGGGGTTGCAGACCGCCACCGTAAATCCGTGGTCCTCGATGTTCATGGCCAGGTTTTCGCCCATGACCGCGATACCCAAAACGCCGAAATCCGCCTGTTTGAACCCTTGGTCCGCTGACGCCATAACCCTTCCTCCATATTTAATTCGTGCCTGGCATTTTAGCATGAAGGTAATCCGAAAACCGACCGCCTTGGGGGGCTATAATTAAAGGTGATTATCCCCTTGACATAAGTAACGTTTCAGCATATCATTAGTTCATGGAGGTAGTCACCATGAACACCGTACTCGATTTTATGAAGAAATTCCCGAATGACGATGCTTGTTTGGATCACTTGATGGTAACCCGCTATGGAGAGATTACGAAATGCCCCAAATGCGGTAAAGAAAACAAGTTTTCCAGAATCGCAAATCAACCCGCTTATGCGTGTTCTTGGTGCGGTCACCACATCCATCCAATGGCAGGAACTATCTTTCAAGATTCCAAGACACCACTTCAAAAATGGTTTTATGCCATGTACCTTTTCACCACAACCCGTCATGGTGTCCCTGCGAAAGAGATTCAAAGACAAATCAGCGTCACCTATAAAACCGCTTGGAGAATGGCCGATCAAATCCGTCAATACATGGGAGCGGTTGACAAGGATGAAAACCTTTCGGGCCATGTTGAGATTGATGAGACTTATATCGGCGGGAAACATCCTGGAAAACGTGGACGTGGGGCAAAGGGAAAGACGGTTGTTTTCGGTATGGTTCAACGTGGCGGGGATGTTATGACAAGAGTTGTTCCTAATGTTCGTAGAAAAACCCTTCAGCCCATCATTGATGAGAAGATTGAAAAAGGTTCTATGATTAGTTCGGATGAACTTCCCACTTACAACAAAATCGGAGAACATGGTTTTCAACACGGGATTGTCAATCATGGGCATGGGCAATACGTCAAAGGCATCCACTCCATTAATGCGGTTGAGGGTTTCTGGTCTCAACTCAAAAGAAGTATCAAAGGTACTCACGTTCACGTTTCCTCCAAGCACATGCAGAAATATCTTCGAGAGTTTGAATTCAGATATAACATGCGCTCTAACCCTTCTTTGATGTTCGATTGCCTTTTAACCGGAATTTCCCAGATGACCTTCTCTGAAAACATTGCCGGGTAATTTGTTTCTCATTATATTCCCCCCCCCGCTTCTTCCACCCGTATCCGGAATTTTCTGGCCCAAGGCCAGCGAAATGAGCCCAAAAAAGGGTTTCTGTGCCCCAAAAAAGTTGAAAATGACCTTCCAGAAAGCCAATTCTCGTTGTGAACGCACACCTATCCCACGATGGTTGATCCGGTTGAAGCCATGAAGTGTTCCTGCGGTTATCGCAGTACTGGCGCTCGCGGCCTTACCATCGCCAGTAGCCTTATCCGTCCAAGGATTTCAGCAAACAGGCGTTGGGTAACCATCACCTCCGCCATCTGGAAAACCACGTACCGCGAATGGCGGATAACGTTAGCTCCGATTTTGATAAGTTTTTCTCGCAACGTCGTCAGCGACCAATGCTTCACCAGTTCTGGCAGGGCTAGACGGCGAAGGAAGTTGCCCAAGTTGTAAGCCAGTGCAAATAGTTGCAACCTTACTTGGTTGTCCGCGAAGTCGTGGCAGCTTAGTCTTGTCCACTTCATCGCGTACTTTCCCTCCTTGATCCATTGCTCAGCCGTACCTCTTCCGTTGTAGAACTTCACCACCTGGGGTGCCGGTCGTCGCATGTTCGTCACGATGAAACCCACCCTCGGGAAAAGTTCGCCGTTGTGATGCTCAATCTTCGCCACCACGCGGCGGGGTTTGTCCCAGCTGACGGCTTGGTATTGGAAGCTGTGATACCGGACAACCGGCTTGTGGGAAGGGCGGCCCACGGGACGGGTCAAAAATGGCTCAATTTCTCTTTGTAGCACGCCATTGGCGGGTTGGCGGATCGCATAAAGGTATCCTTCGTCTTCTAGGTACTCGTATAGTTCCTGACGGGCGAAGGCCGCGTCACCCCGGAAAAAACGGCTGATGGAAAGACCCCGATAACGGACAACCACTGGTTCAAGAACCGACCGCCACTCGTGGGCGCTGGCCACATTGCCGTTGCGCAACATTGCCCGTTCCAAATCGCCAAACTGGTTGAAACAAAACAGGGGATGGTAACAGGTACAGCCGAAGTAACCGTTGTACAAGGAACCTTCTTGGTCCCCGTAGGTTTCACTCACGGAGCTGTCCATGTCGAGAATAATCTGCTGGATGGGCTTTTTTTCATGGACACCATCAATCCATTGGCCAGATAGGTCAATCAGACCGGTCTGGTTCTTCGACTGGGTGAGAACTTCCGTCTCGAAACGTCCCATCTGGCTGGTGGAGGCAGCTTGTTTTTCCTTGGCCCGTCCTCCGATCACATGCCGCATCGCCGGATCAACACTCAATCGTTCTGCGTCGTTGGTGTCCTCGTAACCGGCTAGGCGGCTGTAGATTGATTGCCGCAAAAGCGCCGTCATCGTATGTTGCGTATTCTTGCCGGTTCGCCGATCCCTCAGAAGGTTTTCCGTTCTGTCAGTCAAACCAAAGGCTTCATCGAGTTCACGATAGGGAATCAACCCGCCATCGGAAGTGACCTTCGCGCCATGGAACTCCAGCTTGAGACCAGGATCAAAAACCACCCGAAGAGCGTCTTTTCCCCTTTCACCCATTGCATTCCCCCCTCTCGTGGTCCCCAAAGTGAAGAAAAACCTTTGTTTGTATGGCCAAACGACGCCTTATTATACTCGAAAGGTAATTTCATCTGGGAAATCCGGGTTTAAAGGCTTTTTAATAGGCCGATTAAAAGCAACGTTTTCGATACCTTTTAACAGTTTCCCCATATCACCTTGAGAAGGATGTTCTTTAGCAAAGCGATCTAGTTTCTTATGTTTACGGGCTTCTTGAAGCGAGAGATATTTACCGATAGACATTTTTAATTCCTTTTTTGATGACTTATCCAGACTAAAACCCTTATTTCCTTGCATAAGTCAGTTTGTATATTGCATATGTCAAATGGACAGCCAGGATTGTCGGAATTTCTTATAAATTGATCGTAGGTATCATTAAATTTATTAAAATCTCTCTCAAATACAGGATATTCAGAAAGAGCATCTTTTACCCTATTTTCCCAATCAATTTTTAATTTAATTTTTTCTTCTGATGGAGGAATTTTTTTCCAATTGTCTTGATCTAGAGAACACTGTAATTCATCTTTTAAAGTAACCCCCTCATCGGCCAAGTCACTTATTCTCGTTTCAAAATCTTTTTCTTTATGGGTTTTAATGGAATCAATATTTTTCATATCAGAATTACCAACATTTCCTTTATTTTTTAAAAGTGAAACATCGTCTGGTATCGTAACTCCATTCATAGTTAAATTACCTATTCGGCCTTCGTTATATATCAAAGCTTTACCATCAGTTTCATTAGGTTTAGGTATATGTTTTGGTTTTCTATTTAATCTTGGTTGATAAGGCATTCGTTTCCTTGGTTTTGAATTTTGAGGGGTTGATGTTGGTTTTATATCTTGTAAAGTTGGAGTTATTTGAGGGATAGAATTCACAGAAGCAAGAGGTTTATTTTCAGATTTTAATTGAAACGCTCCCCAAATAATTATTCCAGCAACTAATAAAAGGAAAGGACCAATCCTTTTTTTATATAAGGGGGAAGTATCTTCTCTTTCAGAAATTACAATAATTTTGCTTTGTTTTTCTTTTTTTGAAAATATTTTTTTGATTCCAATTATTAACCATAAAAAAATCGTAAAAGCACCAAGAAATATTATCAGTGAAATTCCGGGATTTATATTTTTTAAATAATCAAAATGGTGGACTAAAAATGCTGTTATCATAGCACCCGCCATAGCGGGAGTAACATTGAACCAAGTAAGAACGGAAGAAACGTTACAAATCCATTCAAAAACGCGGAGAGTTTTTTGGATAATCGTTTTAAACATAAAAAGATTTTCTCAAATTCGTATCGGAAGTAGTAGAAAAGTTTCATGGCTTTTCCCCCTGAAAACAGGCCGGAAAAGCAGAGTGGAAATCCTTTGTACTTATGTCTAGGGGATATACGCCTAATTAAAACACCTTGCGGTGTATTTGGAACGTTTGGGAGCGAGTCATTGTTTAAGATCCCCTCAAATTCAGGCGCCTTTAGCCTCTTTATCCTATATTTGCTCTTGCTGGCGACTTATGGAATTTGGCTTTCCAATGGTCTTCCCTTCCACATGGATATCTTCGTTTACGATTATCCCGAGCGGTTCCTGAACCTTCAAAGCCTTAAGGAAGGTTGGGTCCCCCTTTGGAACCCCATGATAGCCTGCGGCATTCCCCACCTGGCCAACTGGCAATCCGCGGTGTTTTATCCCCCCTATTGGCTGTTAAACCTCATGGGAATTCAAAAGGGTTTGGTCTGGGTCGCCCTTCTTCACTGCGCCTGGGCTTATGCCGGTTTTTACCTCTGGGCCCGGTTCCAGAAGGTTTCACCCTGGGCCGGGGCCTTGGGCGCCCTATCCTTCGCCGGCTCCGCCCACCTCACCCTTTGCTGGGTCAACCTTCACTTTATCTCCACCGCCAGTTGGATACCCTGGGTCTTCTGGTCCATCCACCAGGTCCTTCGCGAGAAACGCTTGCGGTGGATGTTGGCGGCGGTCGTAATCGTGAGTCTCCAATTATTGGCAGGTTATCCCATCTTTGTTTTCTATACCTGGCTCGCGCTGTCGGTTTGGCTGTTGTTCCAAAAAATTCATTTCGGGGATTGGGCCAGGATAAAACTGGTCTTCTTGATTTCATTGGCCCTTACCGCCTTCCAATGGCTCCCTTTCCTGGAATTGCTGACTTATGCCAAGAGGGGAGGCTGGAACCTTTATCCCTACTACACCCACGCCAAGGAATTCCTGACGCTCCTGCTGCCGCGCCTCCTGGGTTTCCCCGGTTCCAACTCCTACCAAGCCGACTCCGCCAACTCTTTATATGGAAACCTCTATTTCGGATTGATTCCCCTTCTGCTGTGGGTCCTCGGCCTTTTCTGGAAAAAAAGGGGATTTTCTCTTTGGAGTTGGGCCGCTCTCGCCGGGTTGGCATGGTTGGCCGGGCCTTTTTTCACGCCCCTGGGAATTTTTCCCTCAAAATTCCTGGAGCTTTTGGAACCCTCCAAAGCCGTATCGGTCTTTTTGTTCATCGCCTGCACCGCCGTTTGTCTTTCCGCGGAAGGTTTGGTTTCCGGTTTTAAGAAAAGCCCGGCCATCCGGGTGGGTTTGGCCTTGGCCGCCCTATTCTGGGTGGTGGATATAGGGCGGCTTCCCTTTAACCTGGTTTTTCCCGCGCCTGATTATTTCCAGGATTCGGCTACTGGACAGAACGCCCAAAAACTCCGGGATGTGGTTGCTGGAAAAAGAATGTTGTCAATCCAACCGCCAAACAGGCTGGAAGCCAGGGCCGAACAATTAAACGACGCATTGAAAACCGATATTTTGGGCGTCTGCGTTCAAAATTTCCTCCCGAACACCAACGCGGTCTGGGGTATCCGATCCACCAACGCTTATCTCTCGCTATACACGGACAATTCCCTGAATTTAGGTAAATACTCCAACAAAGGAATTCCTTACCTTGGGGACCTCTTGGATATCGTGGGAGTTCGGTTGCTTCTTTTACCGCAGGCTTTGCCCCATTCGAAATTCAAGGGGCTGGGATTATTGGCCGGCAACACCCTGAACCTGAACCCCCGGGCATCCGAGGACATGAGGTGGGTCCCCTCGTCCCTGTCATTTCGCGGCCGGCCCGAAATCTTGAATACCCTTGCCAAGCCCCATAGCGGTTGGGAAAAGAGGGTTTACCTGGAGAAAAACCAGGATGACGGACTTGTTCAACTCGCGCCTTCAGGGCGCACAGCGGTATTCCCGCTGGTGACGGGTTACGACCGCTCCTGCGCATCCCGGGCCTCCATTAATTTGCCGGTATGCAAAGAAGGTTACGTGGTTTTTAACGAGAGTTATGCTCCGGGATGGCACGCTTGGTTGGATGGAAAACCCTCTCCCATCTTGAGGGCATACGGTTTGTTCATGGCGGTTCAAGTGAGGGACAAGACCCACCAGGTGGATTTCCGTTACGAGCCTGTTTCCTTCCGCCTGGGGCTTTTTATCACCCTAGCTGCTTTTTTCGTTTTGTTGACCGCATTGGGTTATAAAAAAGCTTATGAAAACATAAACAAATCTTAAGCTAAGGCTTATTTAAACTGGGGTTGTACGTTGGCCCTTTGGGCCAAGTATGGTTGGCCTGTATTTCAGGACAACTACTTCAAGCCTGTCATAACCACCCCGCTATTCGCGGGGCATTCCTCGCATGCCAGCCTTCCATAAAACTAATATGGAGGCTGGTATCGTACCGATCTCCATTTAATTTTTATGGAGGGTCGGCACAATGACATCAATAGATTTTATTTTAAGGTAATTGATCCGGGGCAAGGTCCACTTCTTTCAAGGCGGCTTTCAATCCTCCCACCACGTCCTTGGGAACGTCCAAGGCCCAGAAATCCAGGAAGAAAAGCCTCGGGTTCTCATGGACCAGCCGGTGGTGGATGGCCGTCACGGTGATCCGGTTCTGGGTGAGGGCTTCCACGACGGGTTCCAACTCTTCCGAAGTCAGGACAAACTCCCCCGACGCCGCCAAGAGTTTCCCCTTGGGTTGGAACTGGATCGTGATGGCCGTGCCCATCCAGGGGGGAATTTCTTCCCCGTCCTCCAGGATTACCCCCGCCCTGGAAAAATGGTATTTCATCAATCCCCCGTCCTCTTGTCCCTCTCCCAGGGTGGCTTTCAGGGCGGCCCAAACGCGTTTCGGGGAGATGCCCTCGGTCGGGGTGGGTGTGGAAAGGATTTTTCCCCCCAGGGAAAGAGATGGCCGCGTTGGAAGCGGCTTCGCTCCGGGGGAAACGGGGGTCCCGGTGTGATAGAGGGCTTCCCGCAGCGTCTCCGCCAGCCGGGATCTGGCTCCCTGGGCGGTGAAAGAGAGGCATTCCAGGGCCGGGGACTCGTGCAATAGGGGATGGCTGAGTCCTGTCACCTGGAAACCGTGCCGGATCAGGGTCAGAATTACGTTCGGGACCTCCTGGTCCAGTAATACCAGGTTTCCCAGAAGGAGGGTGCCTTTGGCCGGTTTACGCGGGGCTTTTTCGGCGTTATTCCCTTCTTTCCCGGCCTTTTCCCCCGCCTGGTCGGTTGGCTTTTCCAGGGTTTGGATTCCCCGGATGGGTTTGAAGGCAAACCAGCTGGTGGTGGCCAACCCCGGGTCCATGGACACGCCTGAAACCAGCACGTTCAAGTCCACCCGGGGGATCGAGATCCTCAAGACATCCCCTTCCACCACCCCTGACTGGCCCAGGATCTTCTCAACCGACTGCCACTCGGAACAGGCCCCGGCCGGGGGAAAAAAAACCCAGGCGAGAAGGGTAAGCATGATCCAAATTTTCATCCAGTCCTCCTGCCCGGGACAATCCCGTCCCCGGAATGTTAACTCCAGGTAAATGACCCGGGGTATTGATCTATTTTTCCCTTGAAGTATATCCTCTCGCGTGGCCGGCGCGCCTCCATTTAAAAAACTTTTTTCTTTTCCATCGGCCCGCGCGGACTTATGATTTTCTAGAGTTTCTGATCCTTCAACTTCAATAAGGCGGATGCCGACGTCCGGCGTCTTCCACCACTCAACCCGGAACCCCCGAAAGGGTTTCGCAGCTGGGCTCATCCTAATCCGGTGAAAAAGGCTTCCGAGCCATGGATCGAAAAAATACAAGCGGCAGAAAAGGGCCCTATTCCATCGGAAAAATCTGGGGCGAAGCCACTTCCTTCCTCACCCGCTACCATAAGATCTGGTGGATTGACCTCTCCCTCCTCCTGGGACTGATCGGTCTCATCTTCGGCATCATGGACGTGGCCGGCGAGTGGACCGGCATGCACCGGCCCACTGTGGAAATCGACCTGTCCCCTTGGGCCCTTCCCAAGTACACTTTCTTTTCCCTCTGCCGGGGCCTTTTGGCCTATCTCATCTCCCTGGGTTTCACCCTGGTTTACGGTTATTGGGCGGCGAAGGACCACGTGGCGGAAAAGGTGCTCATCCCCATGCTGGACATCCTGCAAAGCATCCCGGTCCTGGGTTTCATGCCGGGCCTGGTGCTGGCCCTCATGGCCATATTTCCCACGAGCAACATCGGGCTGGAATTGGCTGCGGTCATCATGATCTTCACGGGCCAGGCCTGGAACATGACCTTCAGCTTCTACCAGTCCCTGAGGTCTATCCCCCAGTATCTCCAGGAGGCGGCGGCCGTCTACAAGTTCAACTGGCTTCAAAAATCCCTGAAATTGGAGCTTCCCTTTTCGGCCATCGGCCTGATCTGGAACAGCATGATGAGCATGGCGGGCGGCTGGTTCTTCCTGACCGTCAGCGAGGCCTTCCAGCTGGGGGACAAGGATTTCCGCCTCCCGGGTCTGGGCTCCTACATGAGCGTGGCCAACGACCGTGGAGACGGCTGGGCCAAGGTTTGGGGCATTATCGCCATGGTGACCATGATCGTGTTCTTGGACCAGTTCCTCTGGCGGCCCCTGGTGGTTTGGGGCCAGAAGTTCCGGGTGGAGGAAGGCGGCGCCGAAGAGAGCATGCATTCCTGGTTCCTGGAATTCCTCGAGCGTTCCCATATCATCCATATTCTTGGCCGTCTTTTCCGGCGCAAACCCAAACCTTACGCGGCATCCCCGTCCCCCGGCAACATTCGGGTCGAGCCCGCAATGCCCCCGTCCCCAGGCGCACCAAACAATCTGGTAAAAACCGTTTCCATCCTGGCTTTCACTTCCCTGGTGGCGGTCATGCTATATGGCGCCTGGAAAATCCTGCTTCTTTTCACCCAGGTCCACCTGGCCCAGTGGGGGCTGATCGTGGGGGAGGCCTCGGCGAGCCTGGGGCGCGTCTTGACGGCGGTGGGGCTTTCGGCCCTCTGGGCGATACCCGTGGGGCTTTGGATCGGGCTTTCACCCCGGCTTTCCCGCGTGGCCCAGCCTTTCGTCCAGGTGGCGGCGTCTTTCCCCGCCCCCATGCTCTTTTCCTATGTCATCATCATCCTGAAATTCATGGGGATCTCCTTGAACTGGGGCAGTATCGCGCTCATGATCCTGGGCGCCCAGTGGTATATTCTCTTCAACGTGGTGGCCGGGGCCATGGCCATCCCCTCGGACCTGCTGGAGGCGGCCCGCTTGTACCGCATGAAAGGATGGGACCTTTTTTGGAAAGTCAAAATGCCCGGCATTTTCCCTTACCTGGTCACAGGCATGGTGACCTCGGCGGGCGGCACCTGGAATGCCAGCATCGTGGCAGAATACGTGACGGACAAGGGACAGACCTTGACGGCCTACGGCCTGGGTTCCCAGATCAGCATCGCCGCCAGCAGATCCGATTTCCCCATGCTGGCGGCCAGCGTGGTGGTCATGTCGTTGATGGTGGTGACTTTCAATCGGCTGGTCTGGAAGAGGCTTTATCACCTGGCCGAGGAGAAGTACTCTTTAAGCAAATGATTCCCAAGGCGGGTTCCGCCTTGGGAGTTAGAAGTTAGCAGTTGTTGAAGGAAATTCCTAACTTCTAACTACTCACTGATAATCTATTTCGTTGTGGGGGTGGCTATGGCGGTGAACCTAACGGAAGTCCAGGCCAAGCAGAAATTGATTGAGGTCAAAAACGTCAGCCAGGAATTCACGCTCCCCAACGGCAAATCCTTGAAGGTCCTGGAGGACATCAACTTTTGCGTGAATTCCAGGGAAGTCGTGGCGTTCCTGGGGCCGTCCGGTTGCGGGAAGTCCACGCTTCTTCGCATCCTGGCGGGATTGATCCCCCCCACCCACGGCCAGGTTTTCTACCATGACCGCCCCTTGAATGGCTTGAACACCGGGGTTTCCATCGTTTTCCAAAGTTTCGCCCTTTTTCCCTGGATGACGGTTATGGAAAATATCCAGACCGCTCTGAAATCCCGCGGTTTCCCCGCGGGCGAGATCGATGACCGGGCCCAAAAGGCCGTCCAGATGGTGGGTCTGGCCGGATTCGAGGATACCTACCCCCGGGAGCTTTCCGGTGGCATGAAGCAGCGCGTCGGCATCGCCCGGGCCCTGTCGGTGGACCCGGAGATCCTCTTCATGGACGAGCCCTTCAGCCATGTGGACGCCTTGACCGCCGAGTCCCTGCGGGCGGAAGTCATCGACATCTGGGCCGCCCAGGACCGCAACCCCTCCTCCATCCTCATGGTCAGCCACGACATCCCCGAAGTGGTTTACATGGCCGACCGCATCATCCTGCTTTCCGCTAACCCGGGGAAACTCGTGAAAATCGTCGAGAACCCCCTTCCCCGACCCCGGGACTACCGCTCGCCTGACTTCAACCGCCTGGTGGAGCAACTGCACGAAATCATCACGGGTCATGAGATCCCCGACGTGCCCCAACTGGAACTGATTCCCAACGAGATGCCGCCGGCCGAGTCCCTTCCCGACACCCTGCCGGGGGAGATCGTGGGCGTGCTGGAATACCTGGACGCCCGCGAGGGGCGCGAGGATGTGTTCCGGATCGCTGCGGAAACCGACAAGGAATTCGGCTCCGTCATCAAGGCCGTCAAGGCCGCTGAGCTCCTGGATTTCGTGGACACTCCCAAGCGCATGGTAGTGCTGACGTCCGAAGGCCAGCGCTTCATGAAGGCCATGAGCCAGGAACGGCAGACCATCTGGAAGGAACAGCTCCTGAAGCTGAGGCTTTTCAAACAGGTGAACGACATGCTTTCCAAGCACCCCCGCATGAAACTGAACGCGGAACTGGTGCAGGAAGTCATCATCTTCAACCTGCCCGCTGAGAATTACGAGAAAACCTTCGAGACTTTCGTGCAATGGGCCATGTACGGGAACCTCTTCGCCTATGACGAGGATTCCCAGAAACTTTTCTTCCCCCGTAAACGGCCTTCCAAGTCGAGGCCGAAGGGTGATGAGAAACAGGTTGCCAACGGAAAGGCGCCCGAAGCCAAAACCGATGTCCAGGCACCGACAGGACTCTCTTCCAATGGGGCGGAGGCCAAGACCGAGAAGTCCCTTCCTCTTCTTGAAACACCTGCTTCGTCCGAAACTCCTCCTGCAGGGGATTCCACCCTTCCCAAGACCTGATCCGCCCAAGGACGATCCTTTCAGCCGGTGAAATTCGTTTTTTTTGCCGATGACGGTGTTAAACTGTCGGCGTTTTCAACTTTCGTTTGAAAGGGCATCCATGGAATACATCCATTACGCGGTTAATTTCTTCCTGCACCTGGATAAAAATCTAGCCGATATTGCGGCAGCTCATGCCCAGTCCATTTACGGTTTGTTGTTTTTGGTGATTTTCTGCGAAACGGGTCTGGTGGTGACTCCCTTCCTCCCGGGGGATTCCCTGCTGTTCGCGGTGGGAGCGCTGACGGCGGCTAGTAACAGTCCGTTGCCCCTGCCCATTTGGGCGGTCTATGGCCTGCTGACCCTAGCGGCCCTCCTGGGCGACAACAGCAACTACTGGATCGGCCGGTACTTCGGGCCCAATGTCTTCGGAAGACTCATGAACCAGAAGCACTTGAACCGCACGCACGAGTTCTACGAGAAGCATGGCGTTTTGACTCTGGTGATCGCCCAGTTCGTCCCCATCATCCGTACCTTCGCGCCCTTCGTGGCGGGCATCGGGGACATGACCTACGGGAAGTTCCTCAGGTTTAATTTCATGGGGGTCTTCCTCTGGACAACGCTTTTCGTCTGGACGGGATACTTCTTTGGCAACCTGGATTTCGTGAAAGCCAACTTCCATTACGTCATCCTGGGCATCATCGTGGTTTCGGTGATTCCGATTATTATCGAGTTGGCCAAGCAATTCAGGGGCAAACCTGAGGCCCCCTCCCGCAGGAAAAGGGGTTAGCCCAACGGCTCATGTGGGTGTCGCCTTCGCGGCCAGGGGTATTCCCGCTGGTAAAAAATAAAACAAATGGCTCCTTTTTTTAAGAAAAAGGGGGGGATGATCTTGGGTTTTGACCTAAGGAAAATGAGTTTTTCCGGGAATACCTGGTATTATTTTTTATTATTTTTAATTTCAAATATAATCCTTTCCAGCCAAGGTTTTTCTATCCCTGTCAAGGCCGCTGTTTTATTTTTAGGGATTTTCTTGCCTCTCTTCTTGGCCGTCCGAAACCTTCCTGAAAACTCAAAGTCCCTTTCTCCGCTGGTCGGCGAGGAATTCCTCCCGCCAGTTCCATTTTGGCTGTGGGTCGTTCTCGGCTTGGCGGTGGTTTTCATTCGCCTTTATAAACTCGAAACATTTTTCCTTTGGCCCACTTATGACGAGGGATTAATGGGAATTCATTCCATCGGGTTAAGCGAAAAATGGAATTGGACTTTTTTTTACACGATGGTTCAAATCCCGCCTACTTTGGTTTGGGCCCTGAGTTTTTTCCTCCGTTTTTTAAAATCCCCGTCCTTGGATTTAAGGTTATTACCGGCCCTGGTTTCCATAGCCGTGCTTCCATTGGGTTATTTGGTATTAAGGTCTTATTTTTCCAAATCATTCAGTTTTGTCGGAATATGTCTTATCACCTTTAGCCTGTGGTCTTTTGGTTGCGGCCGATGGTGTCATACCGGAATATTGATTACACCTTGGGAAATGATTTGCCTTTTTCTCATGGTGGCCTTTTTAAAAGAGAAAGATTTGCCCAAAAAGCGGATTTGGGGAGCGATTTTGGGTTTCGTGACCGGTCTTGGCCCTTATACGTTTCACAGCTGGGTTTTCCCCGCTTTTCTGATAGTGATCGGGGCTTTTGGCGGTTCTTTTCAACGTCCCTTCAAGAACCGGGATTATATCCCCTGGTTTCTCGCGTTTTTCCTCGCGGCCTTGACGCCATACTTCATCGCCGCTTGGCGGGAAAATTTTAACGCTTTTTCCAGGGTTGTTTACGGTTTGAGCGGCGGGGTTCTCCTCAAAGACCGGTTTCAAGTGGCTTTCTCGTATTTTTCCACCTTGTTCTGGGGGGCGTTAAGCGGCGTCAGGGTTTGGAATTCGGATAACTGGGAAAGATTCAATCCGCTTTGGGGCGCAGCTTTCTTCCTGGGAATGATTCAAATGGTTAAACACCGCGCCCAGCGGATGGTTCAGTGGCTGGGCCTGGCCCTGATTATTTGTTTTTTTCCGGGTTTGATTTCCCCCTATGTCGAAACATTCAGGATTCTTCCGATCCTTCCTTTCCTGCTGTTGGTCACGGCCTGGGGTTTAGGAAGCCTTTTAATGAAAGTGTCCAAGGATCGGCGAATCCTCTTATTATCGGTTTTTTTGGCCGTTTCCGCCGGAATCGATGGCAACCGGGTTATAAAAATCTACGGTTTGCCGATGGACTTCGCGGGAAATCCGGAAACCAGCGCGCCGGTGGAAAACCTGCGGGCTTATCGGATTTTGAAGGAAATCCGCCGCCAGGCGGGGGACGGGCTGATTTTTACCGAATTCTTCCAAGACGCGCATGTAAGACCTTTTGTCATGACTTATGATATCAATGCCGCTGAAAATCCCCGGTTGGACGCGCGCGCCGCCAAGTGGGCGGCTGTTTTGCTGGATAGTCACTACAAACCTTTTTTGTCGAAAAAATTTCCCGAGGCTCATTGGTACCCGCTTGGGTGGGACCTGCCGGATGAAAGAAATATCACGTTGGGAGTCATCCCCGTCCAGGAAAGGAACAAAGAAACCTTGGGACGATGGATTCAAGCCCATCACTACTTCCGTCAATTAGACCTTCTTTTCGGTAATATCGGCGGGTCCCGAAGCTACGCATTGGCGGAAAAAACCCTCGATCAGCGGCCATCTTTCTTGAATGATGACCGGTTTTTGGAATCGTGTTATTGGGAGTTGCACGCCGAGTTTTATTATCGGTATAACTATCAAAACCATTATGAAGACATGCTTTTTGATTTGCGGCAAGCCATCGAAAAAGGCTATCCTTCCGCTCATTTGTATTACAAATCGGGGAGTTTGCTTTTAAGAAAAAGCCGTTTCGTCCAATCCCGTGAGGCGTTTCAAGGGGCATTGCGCGAGGAACCTCATTACGCCCAGGCTTTGGACGCATTGTCGATTTTGGACCGGCTGGAAAAACAAAAAAACGCAGGGAGTCCTGATCAAACCGCGAAAACCGGCTTGGAATAGGTTTGGCCGTTTTTCCCCACGCGTTTTTTGGTTGAAGCGTCAAACACGATTCGGCTAATGCTGTTCAACCGGTCGTATTTTTCAAAGAAGAGGGTTATTTTGAAGATGGAACTAAGGAAAATGAGTTCCCGCTGGAGTCCTTGGAATTATTTTTTTCTCTTTTTATTTTCGAATATTATCCTTTCCAGCCAGAGCGTTTCTCTCACGATTAAAACCGCCGTTTTTATTTTTGGGATCGTTTTTCCGGTCCTATTATCCATCCGAAACTTTCCCGAAAGTTCAACGCCCCTTTCCCCGCTGACTGACGAGGAATTCCTCCCCCCCGTCCCTGCCTGGCTATGGGTCGTTCTCGGCTTAACGGCGGTTTTTATCCATTTTTACAAACTGGAAAGCCTTTACGCCTGGCCCAATGGCGACGAGGGTTCCGTCGGTTTGTATGCCATTGGATTAACCGAAAAGTGGAATTGGAAGTTTTTTTACATGCCCGACCAGATCCCCCCCTTTTTAATTTGGGTCACGAGTTTCTTTTTTCGATTTCTCAAACCTCCGTTATTGGGTCTGTGGCTTTTTCCCGCTTTGGTTTCAATCACCGTTATTCCCTTGAGCTACCTTGCGTTTCGGTCTTATTTCTCGAAATCGTTCAGTTTTTTGGGCGTTTGCCTCACGGCTTTTAGTTTATGGCTTTTTGACTGTGGCCGTTGGTGTCAACCGGGAATACTGTTACCGCCTTGGGAATTGATTTTATTTTTCCTGATGGCCAGGTTCTTGGGAGAAAAAGACCCGGCCCCCGGTAAAAAACTGGCGGCTCTTCTTGGCTTCGTCCTGGGGTTGGGGTATTTCACTTTTCCTTGTTGGCCCTTCGTGGTGCTGTTGATTGGCTTGACCTTTTTGGCCCGGGTCTATACCAAACCCGGGAAAAAACTCGGCTTTCTTTTGCATTTCTCCATCTGTTTTTCCCTCGCTTTCATTCCTTTCTTGGCGGCGGTTTGGAAGGAAGGTTACGCCTCCACCAGGCTGGTGGTCGCTGCCTTCGGCGTTGGGGCTTCCCCTTTCCAGCGGGTCTTGGCCGCGCTGTCTTATTTTTCGTCCTTGTTTTGGGGGCCTCTGAAGGGTATCAGGTTTTATAGCCCTGGAAATTTCGAAAGATTAAACCCTGTCTTGGGGGCGGTTTTTTTTGTGGGGCTGGTCCAAATGATCAGGTACCGTTCACATAAAATCGTAAGATGGGTGTTTTGGGCCTCGATCATCGTGACCCTTCCCGCTTGGCTTTCCATGTATGTGGAAATGTTGAGGATTATTTCCGTTCTTCCTTTTTTACTGATAGTGGCTTCTTGGGGATTTTTTGGCCTTTTAAAAAAGATCCCGGATAAAAGAAGATTGGTTGTTTTTCTGCTCTTATTGACGGCAGGCCTGGTCCTGGATGGGTTTCGGGTCTTTAAGCTTCACCCGGGGTCCTCGGGTTCCTTGCTGGAATTATCCAATCCCAACTTTTCGCCTGTCAGCCGGACCATCTATGGGGTCTTAAAGGAAATCTCGGAAAAGATGGGAACGGGGTTGATCTTTACCGAGTTCAAGCCGGAAATGGGAGATCCGACGCCTTTTGTCACGACTTATTCCTTCAATGCCGCTGAAAATCCCCGGTTGATTCCAGGGAACGCCCATTGGGCGGCGGTGGTCACCAATGTCCATTTTCAGCGGTTTCTTTCGGCCCGGTTCCCGGAAGCGCGATGGTATTGGCTGGGCCGCGGTTTGCCCCAGGACAACGAAACCCTGCTTGGGATTTTGCCGGTCAACGAGGACTCCCGGGAAACTTTCAAGCGGTGGATCCAAGCGCATCATTACTTCCGCAAATTGACCGAAGACCTTGATAACATCAATGGGCACCCGACTTACGTCGTAGCCCTGAATGACTTCATCCAAAAACCGATCTGGATCAGCGAGGATCGGTTCCTGGAATCCTGCTATTGGGAAAAAATAGGGGAATTTTATTATCAATTCGGTTTTCAATCCCATTACGGGGATCTCACAAATGCTTTGGGGCAGGCTATCGAAAAAGGATATCCGGCCGCGCACTTATATTACAAACTTGGAAGTTTGCTTCTTCGGAAGAAAAATTTTTCCGGAGCTAAAAAAAACTACGAGGCTGCTTTGCGTTTGGAACCCCATTATCCCGCCGTGCTGAGCGCCCTGGAAGTCCTGAAGAATATGGAAAAACGGGGGAAAGAATGAGAATAAAGACGTTTAGAATTTTGGGGCAAAACCGGGGCCCTTTCCTGCGGGAAAAGGGGTGAACCCGGCCGGTTCATCCCAGGGGCCGGTTTTTCAATCCGAACATCTTTCGGATTTTCATATTCACCGGCAACTCAAAAAAATGGTAGGAAGCCGCCGAGAAAGCGGTTGTCACGGCGGCGAACAATCCAAAAGCCGCCAGGACTTCCATGCGAGCCATCACGGGATAAAGGCAATAAAACATCACCGCTTGGAACAGGTAATTCCCATAACTGTACTTGCCCGGCCAGGATAAAACCCTCAGGTATTTCGACTCGAAAAAAGGGACATGAAGGCCACCCAGCAGGAATAAGAAGGAACTCAGGGCGATGAAAGTCGGCCCGTAAATCAGGTTGACGCGGCTTTCATAACCCGCCGCGCCGTAGGTCACCAGCAAAATGAGCGCGCCCGAAAGGCAGAGGAAACCGCTGGCCCATTTCTGTTTCCCGAGCAGATCCCCGTATTTCCTCGCCGCCAGGTAAAGCAAGGCTCCAAACGCGATCTGGTCGAACGCCCCGAAGGATACTTTCATGGACCATGCCGCGCTTCCCACTCCCGCGAAATAGACCCCAAGGCGCCATAAAATCCCGAAACCGATGACGCCCCCCGTGAACAGCGCCAATCGCGCTTCCTTTCCCAGCCGTTTCAACAGCGGGGGGTAAAAAAGGTAAAATTGCTCCTCCACCGACAGGGACCACAACACGCCCCAATGAAGGCCCGGGAAATTCGCGGGGAAAAAGGCCTGGAACCAATTGTAGGAAAAGGTCAATATTGAAAGCCAAAAGAGGAAATCGAATTTCATGCCGGTCGTCTTGAAACAATAAAGGAACCTCTTGGAAGGCTCGGGCAAAAGGAAGGTAAAGAGAACGCCGAGGGCGATCGTCAAAAACAGCAGGGGGAAAATCCTCGCCACCCGGCGGACGTAAAACTCCTTGAACCGGGGCTTGAACAACTCTTCCCTTTCTCCGTCAATCAACCGAGTGATCAGGAAACCTGAAATGACGAAAAAAACGCAGACTCCATAAGTGCCGTTTTTCAGGGCCGGCTGCCAGAGCCATTGAAATGCGGGGCCCGCCGCCCGCATTCCGGCCATGTGCGTGGCCATCACCGAAAGGATGGAAAAGGTCCTGGCCAAGTCGACCACTTGAATTTTTTTCGAGGAAAGTGAAATATTTTTGCCCTTTAGCCCGACTTTCCCGCTTGAAAAAGTTAGCGGACGTGGTTGGACCGGGATGGAGGGGATTTTATTTCAAGGGGGCGGGCTGCACCCTTTGGACCACCTTGTCGCTTTCCGAACCGTCGGCGGTCACGGAGGTGACTGCGAAATAATAGGTCTTGCCGTTTTTTAAATCTTTCAAAAGCGCCTGGGAGGCGGTCTGGGGGAACTTGGTCACGCGCTTGAAATTCGTGCCGTCGTCGGAAACGTACAGGTTATATCCCATCGCGCCGTCCACCGCGTTCCAGGTCAGCCTCGCGAAGGTATCACCGCCCTCAATCTTGAATTCGGAAGGGATCTTGGGTTTATTGGGGGAAACCTGCGCCGGGGGAGGAGACTCTGGTCTTGCCATATCGGAAAGCCTGAGGGCCAGGATCGCGCTCAAGGGGCTTTCCGCGCCCTCCGTAGTGACGGCCGTGACCGCGAATCGGTAGCTTTTGTCCGGATCGATTTTCATCAGGATCAATTTGGTATCCAAGATCGGGCGGGCCGTCAGCTTTTGCGCTGGTTTTCCCTGGTCATCCGCCAGGTAAAGGTTATAACCGGCGATATTTCCCGACAGCGCCTTGCCCCAATCCAGTTGGACCCCTTCCCCGACAGGGGTGGCCTTGAGGCCCGTCGGGGGTGATAGGGCCGGGCCGGCCGCGGCGGCACCGGGTACGACGGTCAATTTCGTCATGGAACTCTCGCGGCCCGCCGCGCTCACCGAAACCACCCCGAAGGCGTATTCCTGCCCGTTTTTGAGGTTCTTGAGTTTGAGGATCGTGTCGTTCAGGGGCCGGGCCGTAATGCGGGAATAGGACTGGGTTCCGGGTTTTTTCAAGTACAGTTGGTAACCCAGCAGGTCCTTTTGGTGGACCGCGTTCCAGGAGAGGACCACCCCCCGGTCGAAAATCCTGGCCTGGAGGCCCGCCGGGGCGCGCAGGCCTTCCTCCCCTTCCGCCCCGAAGCGCAAGATCAGGGAGAACCGGTGGGTGTTGCCCAAGGTGTTGAGGGGCGTGAAGGCATAATCGAACTGCATGAACTTGAGGTTCACCCCGATCCCGGCGGTGGGGTACTGCTGGTCCGTGTCCCCCGTGAAACCCGCGCGCAAGGCCAGGGTCTTGTCGAACCAGTACTCCGCGCCGACAGCCCCGGAATAGCTTTGGGCCCCGATCTGGTAGGAATTGTCCAGGGCTAAAAGCAGGGTGTGTTTGGGGGTGTCCACGATCCGGCAGGCCAAGCCCAACCGGCCCGAGGTGGGCAGGGGATCCCCCGCCGATACGAACTCAACCTGCTGGCCGACGTTGAAGATTCCCGCGCCCACGCTGAAGCCGCCTCCGGGCGTGAGCAGTATCCCGAAATCCCCGCCCATGGCCTGGGCGTTGAAGCCCGCGATGTTCCTGAGGATGTATTTTCCGGTCACGCCGAAGGAAATCACGTTATGGATCCGGAAGGCGAGGGAGGCCGAGAGGGCGTTGTCCGCGGCCGAGACCGCGGGCGAAAGCCCGTTGGTGCTGTCGAAGGGGGGAACGCCCAGGTTGACGCAGCCCAGCCCTAAGCCAAAAGCATTCTCGCCCGCCGGGATGGGCAGGGCGATTCCGCCGAAGTTGTAGGCGATGTCGCTCAGGTAAAGCATGTGCAGGTAGCCGACTTCCATATGCTCCATGACGGCCAGGCCCGCCGGGTTCCAGGTAAGCGCGTTCACGTCGTCGGCGACCGCCGTAAAGGCCCCCCCATTCCCTGGCTCCGGGCCCCGGCGTCGATGGACAGGAAGTCCGCGCCGGATGTCAGTTGTTGGGCCGGTGCCTCCCCTGGCCAGTTGAGCAAGAATGTAAAAGCCGCTAGGAGTGCCCATAGGGTGATCGAGGGGTTGGCGGGAGGCGGTTGGCAGTTCGCAGTTTTTAACCGCGAACCGCGAACCGTGGACTGTGAACAATTGTTTATCATTTCACCACCGCTACTTTCAGGATCTGGTGGAACAAGCCTGACTTGATCTCGATGAGGTAGATGCCCGAGGCTACGACGTTGCCGTTTTTATCCTTCATGTCCCAAGAGGTTTTTTCCGCCGTGCCGGCCGTGGCGGGCGGGACTGAGAGAGAACGGATCAACCTCCCCGCGATGTTATAAATGTTGAGTTCCACGGACCCGCTGGAAGGAACCTCGTAGGATATGCCCAGGGTCTGCCCCAAGAGAGGCCGGACCAGGTTGGCGTCGAAGACCATCTGGCCGGATTTTACCGTCACCACCGTCGGGGGGGGCTTGAGGGTGGTCGCGTAGGCGTGGTTGGAATTGGAACTGGTCCCCACGGGGACGGAATAAACCGCCCGGGCCACGTAGAAATAAGTGACTCCGACACTCAAACCGGTGTTGTTGAACACCGTGACGGGCGCGAAGGCGGTGTTGTAAAGGGTGGTCACGGGGGTGGTGAGGGTCGCGCCGAAGGAATTGGTCCGGTAGATGGCGTAACCCGTCACGATTCGGCCCAGGTCGTTGGCGGGGGTCCAGGTAAGCTGGATGGTATTGGTTCCCGTGCCCTTGGCGGCCAGGTTTGTGGGGGGATTGAGGTTGTTTTGGCTGCTGGCGGCCGTGACCGTCACGGCAACGCTCTCGTGCACGCCCGGAAGGGCCTGTCCCGTCTCGTCGATGGCAGTGACCGTGAAGGTGACGGAAACCCCGTTGGTGCTGGGGACCAGCCACCAGGTTTGGGCCGTCAGGACGGTCGTCGGGGTCCCGCCGGAGGAAATGACAACCTGGTACTCGGAAACGGGCAGGCTTCCGCCCGAGGGCGGCGCGGCGGGGGCCCAATCGATGAGGATTTGTTCGTCACCCGGCAAGGGGGTCAAGCCCGTCGGGGCGGGGGGCGGATTGGAAGCCCCGTCCAGGATTTCCGTTGAGGGAGGACCCTCATGGCCCACGGCATCGAGGGCTTCCACCTCGTAGCCGTAAAGCTGGCCCAACGCCACGGTGCTGTCAATCAAAGATGAAACGCCCGAACCCACGACCGTCAGGGGCGAGGCCGGGTTATAGGTTCCCGAAGAGTTTCGGCGATATATCGCGTATCCGGTAACGGTGAAGGAACTGGTGGCCGGGGCGGACCAGGAGAGCGTGACTTCGGTGTTGCTGGAGGCGGAGGTGACCGCGGGAGGGCTTAAGGCAAATGGATAGCCCGTCACCGGGGCCGAGGGGCCCAGGCTGGTCACGCTGTTCGCGTTGACGGCGTAAACGAGGTACACGAAGGTGGAACCGTCGGCGGCGGGGCTGTCCACGTAGGTCACTGGTACGTTCGCCGCCGTCACGGAGCTGGAGACGGCCGTCAGGGGGCCCGCGTTGCGGGTGATGACATACTGGTTCACGTTCACGGTGTCCAACGGGCCGTTGGTGAGCCAATGCAGGGTGACCGCGTTGTCGCCGTCGGATTCCCTGAGGCCCGTGGGCGCGTTGGGCGGACGGGCGGCCGTGGTGAAGACCGTGGCGCTGGCGCTGTGGCAAAGGCCCCCCACGTTGTCGACAGAAACAAGGTAATAATAATATTTGGTTCCATTCGTCACCGGGGCGTCGGTGTAGGTGCCGCCGGTTGGAACCGTGGCGAGGAGAGTGTAACCGGTGAATTGGGACGTACTGCGGTACAGCTGGTAGCCGGTCACCGGGGCCCCGACCACAGGGTCCAACCAGGTGACTGCCACCAGGGCGTTCTGGCCCTGGGCCGAGAGGCTGCTGGGCGGATTGATATTTCCCGTGCTCGGCATGCCCGTGACCAAGGCGGAATTAGCGCTGATGTGGAGCCCGCTGACGATCCCGGAGGTGTCCTCGGACACCAGCCAATAGGTGTAAGTGGTGAGATCCGCCAGGCCCATGTCGACGAAACCCGTGATGGTGGAGTTGACCGTGGCGACCAGGATCGTCACCCCGCTGCCGACCGCGGTGCGGTAAATTTGGTACGCTCCGATGGGAAGGGTGCCCGGCGATCCAGGCAGCCAGGTGATCTGGACTTCCTGGTCCCCGGCATAGAGGGCCACGCTTACCGGCGCGCCAGGCTGGACCAGGGGCTGGGCGGAAACCGGGGCCGTCTGGGCGCTCAAGTTACCCTGCACGTCCACCGTCTGCAGGGCATAGGTGTAGGTCGTCCCGTTCGTGACCGCGTTATCGGTGTATGCCGCGGCCGTGTAAGGCAGGAAGGTGAGCGGCGCCCCGGTCAAGGTGACCGAGTTGGAACGGAAAACGTCGTAGCCGGACACCGGGTAGGTGGTGGCGGCGGGGGCGGTCCAGGACAGCGCCACCTGGTTGTTCCCGGCGGTGGCGGCCAGGAAAACCGGCGGGTTGGGTTGGCGGAAAGCCGTGACCGGCGCGGCCAGGGCCGTGTTGAGGGGGCTCATGAGGCCGCCCAGCTCGGCCTCCACCAGGTAATAGTAGGCCGTCCCGTCCGCCGCGGTCGTGTCCACAAAAGTGGTGCTGGTGGAGGGAACGCTGGTGATGGGGGTGTAGGCGGCGGTGGCCGGGCCGCTTCCCGTAATGGGCCCGTTCGCGCGGTAGATATTGTACCCGGTGATGGCCTGGATGGCCGGGTTGGCGGCCCAGGTGAGGCTGACCGCGGCCTGGGTGGGGCTGACGCCGGACTGGGCCAAGAGGCTGGCCGGGGAGGATGGCCCGATGAGGATGGTGATGGAATTGGAAGCGGGGCCTTCCCCGGTGGGGTTGGTGGCGGAAATCTGGAAGGAATAGGTCTGGCCGAATTGGACGGGCCATTGGAACGTGACGGGCATGGCGAAACCCGCCGTGACCGGCACGGCCTGGATCGAGACGGATTGGTTGTAATTCAGTTGGCGGTAGATGTTGTATTTCGCCACGTCGCCGGCGCCGACAGTGTTCCAATTCAACACCACCGACACGTTGTCGGGCAGGAGGTTGACCGAGTTGAGGACCGGCGCCGCGGGGTAGGTCAACTGGGTGACCGGCCCCTCTGGGGAACCCGAGCCGAAGAAGTTGTTGGTTTCAAGCCAGTAGTAATAGGTGGTGTCGGGGCTCTCCCCCGTGACCGACCCGGCGTACAGGCCTTGGTCGTAATAGGACACGCTGGAGGCGGGGACAAGGTTGGCCCCGGTGGCTCCCGCCAGCTGGTTGGTGTTGTTGACCAGCAGGGAAACGCTGGAGGCGTTGGGCGCGGCCCCCGTGACGTTGTTCCAGGTCACGGAAATATCGTTGGAAGCGCTGATGGAAGAAATACCCAGGCCCGTGGGCGCCGGGGGAGCCAGCCCGCTGGTGACCGCCGCAGATAAAAGGCTTTCCCCTCCCAGGATGGTGACTCCGCTTCCCGCGTTGGTCGCCGTCACGTTGTAATAATAGGTGACTCCCTGTGCGGGGGTACTGTCGGCGTAGGAAGTGCCCGGGGAGGGCACGTTTGCGAGGAGCTGGGTGATGGGCACGGAGGGCAACTGGCTCCGGTAAACGGAATAATCGAACACGTTTTCTGAGGCCGGGTTCGGGGCCCAACTCACCGTGATGGCGGTGGAGCCGGGGGAAACGGTCACGGGCGCGGGCGGGTTGGGGGGAATCTGCAGGCCCTTCATGGCCGGGGCGCCGGCGCCTGCGGGATTTTGTTCCCCCAGGAAATAGAAATAAGTCGTGCCGGCGGAAAGGCCCGGGTCCGTCAGGGACGTCACCGGAACGCCGGCCGCCGTGACAGGAATGCCGATGGACACCTCGGTGGAGCCGACGGTGGTGGGGGCCGTGTTGCGGTAAAGGTTATAGGAGGTCACGTTGGCCAGGGTGGCGGAAGACCAGGTCAGGTCCACATTGCTGCGGATCGCCGGGTCGGCCACCACCGAAAAGCCCGACGGTGCTGGCGGCAGGAGGGTGGAGAAAACCACTGAGGAAGGAAGGCTTTCCCCTCCGGCGATGGTCACCCCTTTTCCCGGGTTGGTGGCGGTCAACTCGTAATAATAATTGGTTCCGGCCACGGCGCCGCCGTCGGCGAAGGAAGTTCCGGGGCTCGTCACCGTCGCCAGAACCGAGGTAAAGGGTCCGGCCGGGTTGGTGCTCCGGTAAATGGTGTAAATCAACACGTTTTCCGAGGCCGGGTTCGCGGTCCAACTCACCGTGATGGTGGCCGCGGTGGAAGAGGCCCCGACCCCCGTCGGGGCGTTGGGGGGGATCATGACCCCCACCGCGGGGGAAACCGTGCTGGGACCGCCCAAGTTCTGGGCCTGGGCATAGTAATACAGGATGTTTCCCGCCGCCGAGGGGCCCAGGGTCGCGTCCGTAAAGCTGTAGCCCGGCGCACCGGATGCCATGAGCGTTGCGCCCGCCCCGAATGTGGCGCTGGGGCTGCGGTAAAGGTTGTAACCCGTGATGTTGGTTTCGGGAGCGGACGGCACGGACCAGGTGAGGGTGACGGTGTCGGAAGCCGTGGCGGTCACCGCCAGGCCGGTGGGTGTGTGGGGTAACAGCGGCATGGTGACCGGCAGTGATAAGGGGCCTTCCCCGCCGGCGTTGGACGCCGAGACCTGGTAAATATAGTTCACGCCCACGATCAGGCCGGTGGAGTCCGGGTAAGTGGTGGCCGAGGCCGTGGTGCCGACGGAAATGCCGTTTCGGTAAAGGGTGTAACCGGTCACTCCCTGGTTGTTAACCGAGTTCCAATTCAAGGTGATGGCCGCCGCTCCCGAGGATGCCGTCAAACCCGTGGGCGCCGCCGGCAGGATATAGCCCGTCACAGGGCTGGAGGGGTTGGATAGGGCGCCGTTGCTGTCAAAGGCGCTGACCTGGTAGACGTAATAATGGCCGATGGCCACGGAGGAATCGTCGTAAGTGGCGGGGGAAACCCCCACGGTGACATCCCTGCCGAAAACCCCATCGGGGGAGATTTGGACCTGGTAGCCCGTGACCGGCCCGTTGAGCATCAGGGTCGGGTCGGGGGCCGTCCAAGAAAGCCCGATGGTGGCCGGACTGACGCTCACCAGGGTCGTGAAGGCGCCCGTGGGCGGGTAACCCGGCGGGAATCCTTGGGCCTGGGAGGAAACGGCGCTGATGTGGGCTCCCGCCGGCCCGGAGGGATACTGGCTGTCGAGTGAAACCAGCTCGTAATAATTGAGGGAGGCCGCCACCGGCGCCGGGTCGTTATAGGTGGTGGTGGAACCCGCTAAGGTGGCCACCGTGACGGCGCCCGACATGGAAGAGGAAGTGGAACGCAGGACCAGCAAGCCCGTCACCGCGTAAGACCCGGACACAGATGCTGGGGCGCCCCAGTTCAATTGGACCGTTGTGCCGCCCGTCAAGGCGGTGACGGGCCCGGGCGCCGCCGGGTTGGCGAAGGCCGTCACGGGACCGAGGGAGCTGGTGGTGGACTCGGCCACCGTGTTGTAGGCGAGAATCTGGTAGGAATAGCCGGTGAGGTTTGTGACGGAGTCATTATAGCTAGTCTGGCTGATGGGTAACGTCACCGCGTTGGATAAAACCGTCCCGCTGGGCAGGGTCACGGAGCCCGTAAAGTCTCCCCCGGCCGGGGTCCGGATCATGACGTACCCCAGGGGGCTTTCGTTGGTGACCTGGCCCCAGGAAAGTGCGACCGCCCCGCCGCCGCCGACATAATTGGCCGGGAGCGCCGTGAATGAGCCTGGCGGGCTGGGCGCCGCGATGGAATAAACAAAGGTTTTCGAGGAATCCATCGGGGCCGAGTTGCCGTACACGTTGAGGGCACTCACCATGCTCAGGGGCCAGGATCCGTCCTGGCCCGAGGCCGTGCCGACCAGAGTGACAGGATAAGATTGGTTCGTCACAATGGGATTGCTGGAGGCATTGACGGTGATCGTTCCGGGGGTGGAACCGGAGGGGTTGACGATGACATCGGAGCCCAAGGGATCCTTGGCCGAGCTGAAGCTCCAATTCGACACGCCCGAGCTGTTGGCGGGAACCAGGAAGGCCATCTGGGTCAAGGGGCTGTTGAACTGGTTGAGGAAGGTGTCCACCAGGGTGACCGGGCCCCCGTCCAGAACCGTGACGGGATAGGCCACGGAACCGGGGAATGTGATGACGGAGCGCACGGGTTGCACGTTAGAGGAGGAATAGGGAATATTGACGTAAGAAAGGTTCCCGAGAGTGTATGAGGCCCAGACTAGGTAAATCGGACCGGTGATGGTCGTAGGCTGCCCGGCGACGGTGGTAGGCGCCCAAGCCCTCAGGATGATCTGGCCGTTGGTCATGAAAGGCTGTAAAGCAGCCCCTGAAACCGAGCTGATTTGATTGGCGTTGATGCCCGGGTAATTTGTCGCGATGACGTTGTTGATGAAGCCCTGATAGACCCTGTCATAGGTCAAATCAGGGTTGTTATAGTCCGTCAGCGGGCCGCTGGGTGCGTTGCCGTAATCCAAAATCACCTCGTAGGATACCGGAGCCGTGAAGGAGTTGTCTTGTTTGAACATATATAAATTAAATGACACGCCGGCTCCGCCCGCCGCGTAACCGCCATTCACGCCGGTCACAGCGAAGCAAAGGGAGTTGGTGACGGAGTCGGAGACGGCGATCGTAACGGCAGTATTCCCTATGAGCAAACTGGCCGACGAGTCCAGCAAAAGGTCGGTGGGGCCGGGCGTGGGCAAGGGGGCGTAAACGGCCGCGACGGACGTGCCGCTGCTGGTTTCGAGGTAATAGGGTTGGAAATATCCGCGCACCAGGTATCCCGGCCCCGAGGTGTTGCCGATGGCGCCCGGATAGGTGTTTCCCGAGATGATATTGGGGCCGCTGACGCTCACTTGCATGGAATTGGAGCCGGCTGTCAGCGTTACCGAGAAATTCAGCACCCCGCTGACGAAAGACATGGGCGCCGTGCCGCCGGTGACAGGCGAGCCGCTGGAGGGAACGAAAACAGCCGAGGGATCGGCGGGAAGGCCGGTGGCCGTGTCATAGAGACCGACGACGACCGCGTCGGTAACCGCGGAGTCATTGGTCCCCACAGGATTTTGGGCCTGGATTCTGAAAGTCAAAACGTTTCCCGCGCCGCTCGTACTATAAGTCACGCCCGCGTAGGCCGAAGTGGGAGCGATAAAAGTGACTGAATAGCTGGCGGAATAGGCAGGACCGGGGGAAAGGAACAACCCAAGACCTGCTAAAACAAACAAAGGTGTAAAACTTAAATTTTTCAGGGGGTTTTTCGTTTTGGATTTTTCCATGTTATCTTAAGAATAACCCGATTATTGAGGCTAATCAAGGAATGCGTTTTAACTTTAAACCTTAAAAACAATGACTCCTTCTGATTCTGCAAATAGAAATTTTTTAAGCTGGAATTTTGTTTAGCTGTCATTGAGGAATGCCCCGCGAATAGCGGGGTGCTTATGACAGGCTTGAAGTAGTTGGCCTTTATTTCAGGCCAACCATACATGGCCCCAAGGGCCAACGTACAACCCCAGTTATAAAAAATTTTATGGATGATCGGCGTAATGACAAATCAAAAAAACGCCAAAACCAAACTTTACCAGGTATCCCGGACGCTATTCACGATGGTCTGGTCATTCCAGACGATCTGCGGGGTGGCGCCTTGGGCCACCAAAAGCGAGCGAAGCATCACCTCCATCCCAGCGCTTGTCCCGGAGATGCCCACCTCAAATCCACCGGGGAAATTGCCGTTGGCTATGGCGAACTGCGGAACCGTGGCCGGGGCCCGGTTCCAGCCCGCGCTGTTGGGGCTGATGCCGTAAAAAAAACCGGTGCTGAGGATGCCTGAAGAAACGCGGGTCAACGCGGTCACCGGGCCCTCCGATAGGGTCGTCATGGGATTCACCAGTACGGCTCCATTGACAGTGCTTAAAGTGAAAAATGCCTGGTTCGGATCCTGCTGGGTGGGATCCCAGGCGAAGTTTATCGCGTAATTGGTGTCCTGCGGCGCGACATCCCCTTTCGTCGTCAGCCATTTAATGACATTTGTAAACAACGTAAAATCAACCAAGCTGAGATCATATAGCTCATTGTAATCGGCGTATTGGGTGCTTTGCCATTCCACCAGCCGGTAAGCGGGGGTGTTTCGCAGGGTTTTGGGGTTGGCAGGGGTCAGGTAATAGTAATAAATCCGGTAAAGGTCGATGTATTCATTTACTGACACGCCGTCTTTATTAAGGACGGTGACGTTGGCATTCGTTGCTACCGTGGCCGGCGCGGGATAGACATAGATGCCGATGGTCTGGTTGGAATCGTAAACCCCCATCAGAACGCTGTTGCCGAAATTCGCCGCGACCGCGGTGACGGGCGAGAAAGAGCCGGTGCCCGTGATGGGCTGCGTCAGGGCAAGTTGGGTCCCCTGCAGGATGGGATAGTTGCTCTTGGTGCTGGCCGACATGGCTTGGGTGACGGGGCCTAAAAAGGATATGCCCGAAGTATCGCTTTGGAACATATGGCGGCTGGCCACGCACCTCTCATGGAGGCGAAGCAATGTCTGTTCGTTCAGGGTTTGAAGCTGGAGGTGCATTTCATCGGCGGCCATGCCCTGGGAGACCTTGAGAAAGAACATGGTCATGACGGGGGTGATGATGGCGATCAGGGCTACCACGAACATCAACTCCACGAGGGTCCACCCTTTTTCATCCAGCGGGCGGGTGATCTTATTTTTCATGGTGGCTTAACGACTGATGGAAAGATCGAGCTTGTGATAGCTGTAGTTCAGGGGGTAAGAATGCCGGAAGGCTTCAACCATGACGGTATAATCCCCTTGAGGGAAGCCTGAAGAGGGGACAGCCCACGCGTAGCTATAAGGAAACGTATTGGTTTGGATCAAGTGGTTTGGGCTGGTGTCCAACACACCCATTACAGCCGATGAATTATCCTGTACAAAATACCAATCCATCTCCGAGTCATTGCTGTAAAGTAAATTAATATCCAGGGTGAGGGGGTTGCCATTGCTGTCCTTTTCCACATAGGTGCTGTTATTGAGGTTGGGATAACCCGGATATTCCTCCGTATAAAAATTGGCGTTGTTCCCGGTATTTCCGGGGTAACGGTACCAGATATTGTCGGTGGGCCCGTTGATAATCGTAACGCCACTTACAATTTTAGGGGTCGTCGTGGTGACGGCGCCGTCCACCACCAGGTTGATGGTGCTGGGCTGGGAATACTGCTCATTGGGGCTGTCGCAGTAAAGCGCCACCAAAGGCATCTGGGTGATATGGGCGGTGCCGGTATAGTTTCCACCGTCCAGGAAAGTCCTGAGCATGAAAACCAAGGCGGTTTTTCCCAGTTGGGCGGTTCCAACATCGGGGGAGATGGCCAGGCCGGATTCCACAACATAGGCCACATTTCCGCTTTTATCGGTTATTTGAACCACCCCCGTTCCGTTGTAAGTGGCGGAACTGGTGTCATCGTAAAAATAGCGGGAGAGGCCGCCCACCTGTGGAACAGTAAGGGTGGTGCGCAACGTAGTACCATAAGGGGCGGTGCTCCACTCAGTGGTCGTCTGGGTGGTATTGATAGCCCAGGACCTGGTGCAACTGACCGACTGGGCCAGGGGATATGCGAAAATGGAGTAGCAAGTGACACCCAAGCCCAGAAGGGTGGCGGAATCGGCGTTGCTTTGATGGTTGAAGGTGCTGTCGAAAAAGGAGGTACAGCCGTACTGCCACGCCCTGCTGGTTAAATTCCGCCCGAAACCGTTGCAGGAGGTCGTCGTCCCGGCCGTGTTGACCACGGGTACCGAACCGTAGAGCTTGCGGTAGAAGGTTGAGTTGGAGATGTTTGCCCCTGCCACCGGAAGGTTGCCGGTGCTGGACCAGGTGGAATACATACTGTCGGGATAAAGCTCGCCCAGCCAGGACTTTTCATACCAGGTATCGTTGGTATTGGAAATCACGCGCATGTAACTGACGGGATCATTGTAGGGGATAATTTCAGCCGCTCCGGTCAAATTGGTGGTGGAGGTTGTCAGGTAGGGTGTTTGATTCAAGGTGACTCCCCCCTGGAAAGGCTGTTGGTCGGCGCCGAATTCCCCCCCAAACCCGTAATAGTAGTAACTGTACCCGTTCATCGTGGTCCAGATGGCAGTGCAGTTCAAAAGGCCCTGGCGGATCATTTGGTAAAAGCGGGGGGCATCGATGAAATTGGAGTCCGCTGGCGGGGTGCCTCCGGATGAGGCTGCCCCTTCCCATCCGATAAAATCACCCGCCGCTCCGAAACCCGTATAACCATCATGGTTCATGCCGACATATGTGCCGGTGGCAGCGCCATCCTTGAACCACCAGTTATAGCCATTGGGGCCGATGACGGCACCCGCGGTGGCATCCGCGGCCCCCTGCCATCCCTCCTTGACATCCTCGTAAGGGCAGTGGCGGGGGTCCCCCAGGAACTGATACCTTTCGGTATAGGGCGGCGGGTAAGCGTCGCCGCACCAAACCCAGGTCCTGGAAAGGTTGGGGCTGTTGTTGACCGGAAATCCGGAGGTTGTACTGGTGCCGAAGCGAGTCTCCAGGGTATGCACACCGGGCGGAAGGTTGATCATGAGGAGCCAGCGCGTTGTGTTCTTAGGCCCGTTGCCCGTGGTGCCGCCTATATCGTCCCAAGGGTTCCCTCCCGTCTCTATAGGGCAAGGGATATACTCGGCGCCGTAAAGCCGGGCGGTGGATGCCAAGCCGGTAGTGGATGTGGTGTGCATGGGGCAGCGGTAAGGGGTATTGTAAAAAATAATCTCGGTCCCGATTTGGGTCCCGGTTGAGGGAACTGGGACAACATTGTAATAAGAGGTAGCTGGATAAGGAGCCCCAAAGGAAAAGGGCGTGTTTAAGGCAACAGCTTGGGAACTGTAAGCGGTGCTGCTGTTTCCGGTTCGGGCGTTCACACTGATGTTGGTGGCTTTAATCACCTCGGGGATGTATACATTCATGACAGGCACGAGCGCCCCCGCGCCGTCCGGATAGGTGGCGTCCAAATTGGCATTCATATTTTCCAGGCCGTCGATATAAGAATAAACCCGGAAATGGACCTGCGTGGTATTCGTCGCCCCGGAGAAGGGATAATAAAGGTTCTCCGGATGGGTCACCACACGGTAACACGGCTCGCCGGAGCCGCTGGTATTGGCCGGGTCCTTGGCGGCGTCCGAGTAGTTGCGCATGGGGGGGATGGGCAGCAACTCGCCGTGCAGGTTGACGATGAGGGCGTTCTCGAAGGACGCGGGAGTGGAAAGCATGCCCTCGATCAGCATGCGCTCGCTGATCTCGGTGATCGGATAGCCTGAATATAAGGGCATGGTCAAATTGTTTGCCGCCGCTGTGACGGCTTGGTACATGGTCAGCTCGTCCGGGTAGCGCATGGAATTGTTATCCTTATCCGCGACCGCGTAGTTGGGACAGCCGGTGAATATGGCGTTGGTATAGTGGACAGTTCCGTCCAAGTTGAAATTGCCGTCCGCTGGAGCGCCGAAAGTAACGTCTGAGGAGAAAAATTGCGTCACCCCGCCGCCATCCGCCGTGTCCATGGGCGTCGTTCCGGGGTAAAAATAAATATAGGGGAGGATGCCCCCCATGGTGGCCGAAGCCGTGCTTTGGTAGAAATTGAGGTAAGGGATATATTGTTGGTCCCGCCCGTAGGAGGAACGCGTGATGTAATGGGGCCGGATGAGAAGCCCCGGGTCCCTTGTTTGAATATCATCAATGATGCCGCGGAAAGTTGAAAAAAGGGCCGGTTCCTGGGTCCACCAGGCCGGGGTATTATTGATGGCCAGCACGTAGACATCCATCACCTGGGACGGGTATTGTTGATTGACGATCGTCCTTAATTGGCCGCCCACCTGCGCCAGCAGGTCCCCGGGCGCCCCGGGGTTCTGGTCCGACGCGTATTTCCAGATATTCACAAAGACCATGCGCGCGTTGGGGTCGTCGGCCACGTGGTTGACCTCGATCTGGCGCAGGTAGCGCCAGTTGCCGTTGGAGAGGCGGTTTCCGCTCAAGGGATTGCCGGGGTCGACGTTGGAAAGGCCCGTATCCACGTTTTTGTCGGTGGTCAGGACATTGTTGTAGAGGGACCCGTCGGTGTATCTGTCGAGTATATTGATATTTGTTTCCTTGCCGCTGACCAGGGACTTGAGTTCCTCGAACATCTGGATGGCTTTTTGCGTGGCGTAAGATCTGTCACTGGTCTTGACGGTCTGCTTGGCCATGTAGGAACGGGCCAAGATGACCGAGGAGGCCACAGACCCCAAGATGGCCACGGCGATCAGAAGCTCGACCAGCGTGTAGCCTTTTTGATCCAGAGTTTTTTTCATCTGTTTTTCCCCAAGCCATCCCCGCCTACAAATTGGGAATGGCCAGCAGCATCTTTCGCTGGCTAATGTCTTCCCGGTAATTCCCCACCAGCTTTTGGGCTTTCACCACCAAGTCCGGGTTGTAAAAAATTTGGCCATAGTTTCCGGCGCTACCGTTGATCGTGATGGTCCCGGGGGTGGTACCATGGTAATAGGGCGATCCCATGATGACCGACCCTTCGATATCACAACCGGCTCCCACGGTCAGGTTCCCCGTCACGAAAAGGATGCCGCCCCAATGGCTGGGCTGCAGGCTGCCGGTACTTTGGTTAAGCACCAGGTCCCCGTTGACGATCAACACCCCGTAAGCGCCGGTTGTCACTGATTGGTCGTTTCTTCCGAGTTCGTCATAAGGGGATGGATTCGCCGGCCCGTAAGTGACGCTTCCATCAAAGAAGCAGAGTTTCCATTCGCTTGTAATATACATAGTGGTAGAGGCGTTTCCCTGGTAATCCGATATGTTTTTAAGGTCCCCCAGGGACATCCCGAAGACACTGCTGGCGTCAAGACAGGTGTAGTCGGTTGTTCCCCAGCAGGTGACCCCACCCTGGAGGTTCACTCCGGGAGTGGCCCCATTCGGAAGGTTGCAAGAGTTGGGCAAGGGTGTATTAGTAATGGTAGGGGTAGAGGTGATCGTGGGGGTATAGGAGATTGTGGGGGTGTATGTGTTGGTCCTAGTGTAGGTAAACGTGAATGTAAAGGTATTGGTCGGCATCCCACCGACCGTTTGCGTCATGTTGGGAGTGTTCGTTTTGGTGGGGGTAAATGTTATTGTGGGAGTTTCCGTTTTGGTGGGTGTGCAGGTATGGCCGTTACTATCTTTACAGGGAACAGGGGTGTTCGTGCGGGTGGGAGTGCACGAAGGGGTGAACGTGGGTGTACAAGGCACCTTAAAAGCAATCGAGGAGCTGACTGTACAATTGGAATCGTCGCAATAGGGCTCGCGATTACCGGTAGTAGTATCACAACGTGTTCTGGCAAGAAAAATAATGGATACCGCGGCGTTGGGAATGGTGAGTGTTTGGGTCGTGGTAGTCATATTGTTATTATTATTGTTAGTTTGGGAAAAATAAGCTTGTAATTGGTTCGAAGCATTGCAGGTGGTGGTGGTTGTACCGCTATTCCCATACCAGATGATATTTCCCCCGCTGTCCTTAAAGCCTATGGCGTAATAAACGCTCGTGCAGGAAGTGCCGATGTTTGTTAAATAAGCGGACACATCTACCGTGTCATTTTGCGCGCCGCAGGTGTCGCTAAGGGTAATGCTGGAAACACTCATTCCAGTACAAGCGGCATATAAGCAGGAAATATAATTAAAATAGGCAAAAACCGCCATTATTCCCGCCAGGCCAAACAAGGGAAAAAGGCTTTTTTTAAAATTGATCCTAAAATAGTTTGTAAATTTTTTGTCCATCTTTTTTCTTTTCCCGGCCTTTCCTTTTGAAAACTTTCAAGAATCCTTTCTTCCGCCCCAGGCCGTTTTTAAGGGCTATGCATGCCGACCACCCCGAAACAGTTCGGAGCATTGGCCGAAATGTAAGTTTGGGTGTTGCTCAGGGTTACCTGGTTTTTAATATTTTGCACGTAAATGGCCCCCGCGACCCCGTTGACGTTGCCGGGGGTAGGGCACGGCATGACAAGGCTTAATTTTCGGAACTCGGTGCTGAATCTGGCGGTAGCCACCACCGAGTTGGGGGGCTGAGTCATGGATACGGCAAAATTGCCGGTCGTTGGATCGATTGATTTATCCATGCGTTTATAGACGTAACCGGTGCTGACAATGTTCCAAACATACCCGGACCCGTCAGCGTATTTAAATATTCTCTCGCCGGTGACATCATGAACAGCGTTGGGATCGAAAGCCCCGGTGCCCTGCTGTTTCACCTCGTATCTGGCCCAATAAAGGGCATTGGCGGTTACGGGACTGTCGAGGGGATATTCCTTCACGATGCCGATGGAAGCATCGATGGTATCGGAAAGCTGGGCGTTGGCCGTGTTGTTTTGAGGGCTAAAAGCCTGGTCAATGTTGGTGTAAGGATAAACGGGTGTAGGAGTCGAGCCGGGTATTACGGGGGTAACCACGGCGCCGGCTACGAGGCCTCCATTGGAGGTTCTTCGGGAAAACCAGCCGAGGGTGTCCACTAAACCGGCCCTGGCCACATTTTCCGCCTCGCCGACATAGAGCATCCGTTCCTTGGACTGGCGGGAGGAATTGGAAACCAGCCTGTACCCGACGGTCATGAGCATAGTGGCGACCAGCATGAAGATGGCGGCCATGACCAAGGCTGAGCCTTTGTGATCCTTGAGGTATAGGATAAACCGGTTGAAGGGTGAAAAAGTTTTCCGGTTCCCCCTGGAACGCGAAACCACGAAGAAATCCCAAAAAGCTTTACCGAAGTGGGAAAAAGAAGGGTTTTTGCGCCGGCGTGGACTCATTAATGTCGCTCCTTATCACTGCTTGGGGGTACTACATTAACACTAAAATTGTGAACCGTGGGAGCGGCAACCCCGGGAATGGATCTTTTTTGTGAACTACTTTCATGGTTATTATCTCCCTAAAGATATTAAGTGTCAATTAACGTTAAACATAAATTTGGTAAAACGTCTTTCATTTCCCCCCAGGAATGGTATTCCAGCCCCGTCCTGGTCATGGGGTGGATCATGGGGCGAACTCCGCGGCCAGGAAAGTGTGATCCGATGGTTTTTCCAGGCCCCGGGGCTTGGTGTCGATCCAAATCTTTTTCAACCGCCCGGCCATGGGGGGGGTTCCCAGGATGAAGTCGATCCTCCATCCCAGGTTGCGCTTGAAGGTATCGGGCTGGCGGAAATCCCAAAAGGTGTAATGCCCCGGCCCCTTCTCCTTTTCCCGGAACAGGTCCGTCCACTTCCCTTCCATGGTTTCCCTCAGCGCGTTCCGGGCGTCGATATGGAAGCAGGGGTGGTCCCGGTTCCCTTCCGGGTTGTTCAGGTCGATTTCCTCGGGTGCCACGTTCAGGTCCCCCATCCAGAGGGCCGGCTGGCTTAAGGGCACTTCCTTATTAAAAAACTTTTTCAGGTCAGCCAGGAACTTGAGCTTGTAGCGGTATTTTTCGGACTCGATATCGAAGCCCTGGGGCACGTAGGTGTTGATGAGTCTCACGCCCTCGTAATCTCCCATCAGGAACCGGGCCTGCTCCTCGGGGTCGCCGGGGTAAAGGCGGTTCACCACGTTTTGAAAGGGCTTTTTGGAAATGAATGCCACGCCGTTGTAGCTTTTTTGCCCGTGGAAAACCACGTTCCATCCCGCGGCTTCGATGACATCCCTTGGGAACTCATGGTCCTGCACCTTGGTTTCCTGAACGGCCAGGACATCGGGCCTCTCCTTTTTCAGCCAGTCCAAAACGATGCCCATCCGGGCCCGCAGGGAATTGGCGTTGAAGGTTGCGATTTTGAGTGATCCTGAAACGGCACCATTGGATTTGGTCTTAGGCTTTGTTTTTTTCGGCATTAGAACCCTCTTCTTCATGAGCCGCGGTCGTTATGAGAATTAAAAAACATAAAAATCTTTTCGCCACGGATTCAGGGGATACATGGGATGAACCCAAGACCCATCAAACCCATTCGCGGGAAAACTACTTTTTTAACCAATCTTCCCGCGCGGAAATGCGCCTGACTTGGAGTTCGGGTTTTCCGAAATTCAAAAGCAGGCAAACCTCGAAACCCGTTGCCTTGAGGTAGTTCAGACACTGCGCATAATGCACATTATCCAAAGCCTGGACAGCTTTCAATTCCACAAGAACTTTTTCTTCCACCAGCAAATCGGCAACATATTCCCCGACCAACACATCACGATATTTGATTTCCACTGGTTTTTGTTGCGTCACTTTTACGCCGATATGACGCAATTCCACAGCCAAAGCGTTCTCATAAACTTTTTCCAAAAAACCGCTTCCCAAGGTGTTCATGACCGTATACGCGCAACCGATGATTTTTTCGGTGATATCATTGAATGCGAATGTTTGGGTTGAAATATTTTCTTGGTTTAAATCCACCCTTTTATCCCCATGTTTCTTGGCTACTACGCCGTTCTCTTCAATGTTTTTTTTCCTGTTGTACAAAAAATTGCGTTTTTTTCTTTGCCTTTATCCATCCCCTGCATGCCGTGGTTAAATGCCTTTTTGTTAGGTTGAAATTTATCCCATATTTCCCCTGCATCCGTGGCTAAAATTCCATTTCCTTTGGGTGGTTTTTCTTTGCTTAAACCTATCCCATGTATCCCCCTGAATCCGTGGCTAGCATTCTTTGTCTCAGCTTGTCTCGTAATCCACAGCCGCGCGGGTGTCGGCGATCTTCTGGACGAACCCGGCCGCCTTCTGGTGTTCGGGATGGTTCTGGTATTGTTCCAGGTCTTCCCGTGTGCGGAAAGCCGAAACCAATACCACGTCGTAACCCGTCCCGGATGGTTCCACCTGGAATCCCACTTCCAATTCCTCGATTTGCGGGATGAAACCCCGCAAGGCTTCCAGCATATCCCGGAATTTCAAAGCGTTCTCATTTTTGGAGGCGCCTTCGGCCCGGTCTTTCAATTTCCACATCACGATATGCTTGATCACTTTAAACCCCTTCTATTCCTTATATGGGTGGGTTTCTTTGCCTCAAACCGTCCCATGAATCTCCCTGAATCCTTGGCCACTTCGCCTTCTGAAGAAGACACATGTTAAAACACTTTGAGCACCGTTTGCCATAGTGGTTCTTTACACACCTGTCCAAAATAAACCTAGCCACGGATGCATGGGATTCATGGGATTTAAAAACACAAATATTTAAAGCTTTTTTTATGGTCTATCCGAGTGCATTCCCTGAATCCGTGGCAAAGGACTTGGTTTTGCTTAACGCCTTTTAGATTAAAAAATTCCTGATTTTATTTATCTTTGTTACCTGGATTTTGTTTAATTTGAACAGCTATGGGTTCCTTACTTTCCAAAGGAAACCGCCTGCTCCTTTTTGGGCTTTAAACCCGGCTGGAAAAGGCCTAATTTAGCGGGCTTTTCCAAAGGCTCTATCGAAACCAGGATAAAAAAAATTAACCCCGCTCCACCCTTTGCTTTAAGGGGCGGGGGTGATTTTATAAAGTCACTTCCTTATAGTTAAGGATCAAACGGGGAGAAAAATCAAATGGGTTTGTTGAGCGGAAAGAAAGCTTTCATTTTCGGCGTGGCCAACGACCGGTCCATCGCCTGGGGCATCGCCCAGGCCTTCCACCGGGAAGGGGCCGAGCTGGGTTTCAACTTCCTGGGGGAGGCCTTGGAAAAAAGGGTCCGGCCACTGGCGGAATCGGTCGGGGCCAAGCTCATCCTTCCCTGCGACGTCTCCAAGGACGACCAGATCCAGGCCCTTTACCGCGAAGTGGAGAAAACCTGGGGAAAACTCGACATCCTGGTGCATTGCATCGCCTTCGCCAACAAGGACGAGCTCTCCGGCGCTTTTTCCGCCACCAGCCGCGCGGGTTTCCACCTCGCCCTGGACATCTCGGCTTACAGCCTGATCGCCATCACCCGCCCCGCCCTTCCCCTTTTCAACCCGGGCGGGAGCATCATCACCCTCACTTACTACGGCTCCGAGAAGGTCATCCCCAACTACAACGTCATGGGAGTGGCCAAGGCCGCCCTGGAAAGCTCCGTAAGGTACCTGGCCAACGACTTGGGGCCCCGCGGCATCCGGGTCAACGCCATCTCCGCCGGGGCCATCAAGACCCTGGCCGCCTCCGGCGTGGAAGGCTTCAAGACCATGCTGAAAACCTCGGAAGGATTGACTCCCCTGAAGCGTAACGTCACCCAGGAGGAGGTGGGCAAGACCGCCCTGTACCTGGCCAGTGATTTGGCCTCCGGTGTAACGGGGGACGTGATCTACGTGGATGCGGGCGCCAACATCATCGGAATGTATTTTAACGAGAAGAAAGAAGATGCTCCGCCGAAAGCTTAAAACCCAGCCGTGAATGACCCTTTCTTTCTATAAAATCCCTAAAAAATCTCTAGCCACAGATGCATGGGATTCAAGGGATTTATTTAAATTCAAAATTGAGAATTTATAATGCATTCATGTGGTTTAGATGAATTTTTTGGCCCATCTAAATGCATCCCCTGAATCCGTGGCCAAGCCATGTTTTTGCTTTACGCCTTTTAAACTTAACCCCCTGATCTTAATTATCTTTGTTCCATGTATTTTGTTTTATTTGAAACTCCCGGCAGGTTCCCAAATCGAACAATAACTTCTGGTTTCAACCTTTTCCGCCGGGAGCTTTCGCAAGGTGATTTTCAGGGGTGTCTCGGAAAGAGCCATAGACTCTGCCGTGTGCGTTTTCAATGTTGCCCGTCCCCTGGGCGTGAATCCCAACCTGTTTGGCGCGAGCCCATAGTCCAGGTTCAATTCCTCGGAAGAAACCCTCTCAAAACGAAGCCGGTGGAAACCCGAGAAATCCAACGGCCGCCCCAGGTCCACGGCGAAGGCTTGAAGCTCAGCCGCCTGCTGGGGCCATTCCCTCTTCTCCAGGAAAAACATTTGGGTCAGCGCTAAAATTTCGGTCAATTCTTTTTTCCAACTCATGGCCCCCCCTTATAGGCGCTATCAATGGATCAAGCCAGCAATCCCGTTTGCCGGAAGGAGAAATGCCCCTCAGCGGTCAGGATGAGGTGGTCATGCACCGTGACTCCCATGGCCCGGGCGGCCGTGGCCACCTGGCGGGTCAACTGCTGGTCGCCCTCGGAGGGCTCCAGGCTTCCGCCGGGATGGTTGTGGGCCAGGATCAGGCCGGTGGCGTGCAGGTCCAGCGCCTTTTTCAGGATCTCCCTCGGGTAAACCGCGGTGTGGTCCACGGTTCCCTCCTGGAGCGTCTCGAAGGAAAGCAGGTGGTTGCGGTGGTCCAGGAAAACCGCCGCGAAAATCTCCCGGGGCCTGCCGCCGATCTGCTCGCGCAGGAAGGCCACCACGTCCTCGGGGCCTGCGATTACCCGGCCCCGCTTGAATTCCTCGGTCTGGGCCAGCCGGCCGACGTCTCCCACAGCCTTCAAGTGCAGGGCGCTTTGGGGGGGCAGTTCCCCCAGCGTTTTCAGGCTGTTCAGGTCCGCCTCCAAAACGCTTCGCGCGTTCTTGAAGACGGATAGCAGTTTTTTCGCGTAGGGCTTGGTGTCCCGGTGGGGGATGGAAAAGGAAAGTAAAAGTTCCAGCAGTTCGTAGTCCTTAAGGGCTTTCGCTCCCGAGGAGGCGTACTTCTCCTTCAACCGCCTGCGGTGCCCCAGATAGGTAGGCAGTTCCTCCTGGGGGATGTTCAAAACCGGGGGCGCGGGCTCCCTTTCATCCGTGCTTGTTTCAGCCTCGTTTTCGTACGACTTTGAGGCCGGTTTCACCGGGCCGATTTGTAGGAAGGGCTGGTTCGCCGTTTGATTATTCATGTTTTCGCTCCTTTTTCGCTTGACGAAGGATACAGGAGTATACTAGCATACACTCGTATTCTTTTCCAGCCGAAATTCCAGGAGGCATAAAACATGGCGTCATCGGAGAAGGCCCTCACCGACATCCAGCGCAAAGTGCTCCAATACGTCCAAGGCTACATGACGCAGTTCAACCGCCCACCCACGGTGCGGGAAGTCATGAGGCATTTCAAGTGGAACTCCCCCCAGAGCGCGCGCAAACACCTGTTGGCGCTGGAGGAAAAGGGTTATCTGGAGCGGGAGGACCGCATGGCCCGGGGCTTAAGCCTTCCGGGAAATTCCTCGCCCGGAATTTCCATTCCCATCCTGGGGAAGGTGGCGGCGGGATTGCCGATTCTCGCCGAGGAAAACCGCGAGGGAACTTTGGTGGTGGACCCCGCCATGGCGCGGGGAGGGCGGAGTCTTTTCGCCTTGACCGTCAAGGGGGATTCCATGCTGGACGCGCATATCCTGCCGGGCGACAAGGTCATCGTTCAGCAAACCAGCCACGCCTCCCCGGGCGATGTCGTGGTGGCGCTATTGGAAGGCGAGGCCACGGTGAAAACCTTCAGGAAAACCTCCTCCAAAATCTTCCTGGAACCGGCCAACCCCAAGTACGAGCCCATTATGGTTTCCGAGGGGGAGGATTTCAGGATCATCGGCAAGGTGGTCGGGGTCTTCAGCCCGCGTTGATTTAGCGGCGGGCCTTTTGCGGATTAGGTCTTTAACAGAAGTTATCTTTTAAAACCAATCCCTCTCTAACACCAACTCTTGTCCCATTAACTATTTATATAAGGAGGTCCTTATGTCCTTTACGTCTTCATCCACCTTAGTCCGGGAGGCTCCGCTTCCCTACGGCTCCAACCCCCTCGCCAACCCGGTTTTCGAGGTTTCCCTCAAGACATCCGGAACCACGGGTCCCTTAAAAGACCTGCACAATGCCTATCGGCTGGTTCAAGCCCTCCTTCAATGGGAAATCCAGGGAAATTGTGTCCTCTTGGACTTCGCCCTATGGCCGCAAGGGGTTTTTGCGCGGGTCTCCCTCAAAAAGGGCTCTTCTCTTTCAGAATTCCTGGGGTTCCTCCGGGAAAAATCAACGCCCCCGGGCCGGCCGCCTTTGGATTATTGGGAGGATGAATTGACCTGGATTCGCCTTGTGCCGACGGAAAACCTGGAGGATTCGACCAACCGGTTTCTGCAAACCGCGGACCGGATCAGGGGGGAAATGGAACGTTCCCGCGGTTTTTCCCCCAGCCTCTTTTTTTTCTACCGGAATCCCCAATTGGGGAAATAAAGCTTTGACCCGGCTTTTTGACGGTCTTTAAACAATCTCCGGGAAAACCTGTGGAATCCCTGTCATTTCCTTCAACTTGATAATAATTGATTTCGGCATTCCTAAAACCACCCCGGGGGCTTTTTGAAAATTCACGAGAACCCTCTTATAAAAGGGGCCCTCCACTTCCCGGGCCGAAATGTCCTTCCAGGGAATGTATAGGGGGGCATGCCCCGTCTTGATGAAGTTGACGGCCTTGAGGGATAGGCCTTCACTGTCGGCCCCCAACTGGAGGGAAAAACCGTAGTTGACGATTCCCATCCGTCCCGAACCCAATAGGATCTTTCCTTTAAACGGGCCTGGCGCCGGGTAAACCTTCGCCAGGGTGGACCATACCCCCAGACGGGCGACCATGGGGCCGGTGCCGATGAGGATAACCACGACGGTGATAAGCAGAACCGGGATGAAATAGGGGGGCATGGGTTTATGATTATCCCATCTCCATTTAGAGTCAAATCTCTTTTGGCAGTCAAGGGACGGTCCATCTCACCGCAGAGATGGGCAGGGCTACCGGTGGACTGCGCCCCTGTCATTGGGTTGCGACTTTTTATACTGGGTTGCTGGCCTTTTATACTGGGTTGCGGTCATCTTATACTGGGTTGCTGGCTTCCAATACTGGGTTCGCGGCTCAGGGCAGGCCGCCTTGTATACCGGGTTCGAGAAAGCTCCCTGGGGTGGACTGGGTTTTGTGAATGGGTTTAGGTTTTATGGCAGGATTCAGGTAAGAGGCTTGTCCTTGACGAGTTTGGGCTCCTTCACGGCCCGGACCTCGTCCAGCCTGGATACAGGCGTGTTGTGCGGGGCGGTCTTGAAAATTTCCGGGTTGGTTTCCATCTCCTTGCGGATCTTCAAAAGGGCCTCCACGAACTCGTCCAGGGTCTTCTTGGGCTCGGTCTCGGTGGGCTCCACCATGATGGCCTCGTGCACCACCAGCGGGAAATAAATGGTGGGGGGATGGTAGTTGAAGTCGATGAGGCGCTTGGCGATGTCCAGCGCCGAGACGCCGAATCGCTTCTTCAAGGGCTCGGCTGTCAGCACGAACTCATGCTTGCAGATGCGGTCGTAGGCCGGCGGGTACTGGGCCTTCAGGCGGGCCAGCAGGTAATTGGCGTTCAGGGTGGCCACCCGGCCCACCCGTTCCAGCCCTTCCTTGCCTAGCCGCTTGCAGTAGGCCAGGGCCCTCAACAGCACGCCGAAGTTCCCGGTGTTCCCCTTCATGCGGCCAATGGACAGGGGCGACCCCGATTTCATGAAATAGCGGTTCCCTTCCTTGAAAATCCTCGGCTCGGGCAGGAAGGGTTCCAGGGCCTTGGTGCAGCCCACCGGGCCCGCGCCGGGCCCGCCGCCCCCGTGCGGGGTGGAAAAGGTCTTGTGCAGGTTCAAGTGCACCAGGTCGAAGCCCATGTCCGCGGGCCTGCAGATCCCCACGATGGCGTTCATGTTGGCCCCGTCGTAGTAAAGGAGGCCCCCGGCCTCGTGGACCAACCGGGCCACCTCCAGGATGTTTTCCTCGAACAACCCCAGGGTGCTGGGATTCGTGAGCATGAGGACCGCGGTGTCGCGGCCCAGTTTCATTTTCAAGGCCGCCACGTCCAAGTTGCCGCGGGCGTCGGTGGGGATAGAGACCGCCTTCCAGCCCGCCATGGTGGCCGAGGCCGGATTGGTTCCGTGGGCCGAGTCCGGCACGATCACGTTGACCCTCTGGTGGTCTCCCCGGTCGGCGAAATACCGCTTGGCCATCAAGAGCGAGGTGAGTTCCCCCTGGGCCCCGGCCGCGGGCTGAAGCGTCAGCGCGTGGCATCCGGTAATCTCCTTGAGCCACTGCTCCAGCTCATAGAGGACTTGGAGGGCGCCCTGGACCTCGCCCTCCCGCTGTGCGGGATGCAGTTCCGTCCAGGACGGTTGGGAGGCGATCTCCTCGTTCACCTTCGGGTTGTACTTCATGGTGCAGGAGCCCAGGGGGTAGAAACCCGTGTCGATGCAGAAATTCATGCGGGCCAACTCGGTAAAATAACGCACCAATTCCACTTCCGAGTGTCCTGGGATGAGCAGATCGTCGCGGGTCTTCAGCCAGGGCGGCAGGGAGGCCGGCTTGGGGTCTTGGAAGGGGCTTTTCCGGGTTTGTTCCAGCTCTTCAAGCATGGTTCCTGTCAGGGGGTTCCCCCCGAAGGCCTGGCAGGCGGAAAGGAAGGCTTCCAGGTCCGCCGGACTCGTCAGTTCGGTGCAGGCCGCCAGGACGCAATCCTTGAATTCGGGATAATCCTTGGCCAGGTCGTAAGGCGCCACCAGGCCCCATTCGCTGAGAAATTCGGCGAACCCGGGCGAGGGTGGACGCACCACGAATTCATTGGCGAACCGGACCGTTTCAATCTTGAAGCCGGGAACCTTGGTGATTTCAATCGCCAGGGCGTGGGCAGCCGCGGCCCCTTCCCGGGCGGCATCCCTGGCCCCGGCCCCTCCCTTCATATATAACCAGGCGGAGGCGAAATTCGCCATGAGGGATTGGGTCGTGCAGACGTTCGAGGCGGCCCTTTCCCGGCGGATATGCTGTTCCCGGGCTTGGAAAGTCAGGACGCACCCCTTCTTGCCGTTCCGGTCGAGGGTTTCCCCCACGATCCGGCCCGGCACCTGCCGGATATCCTCGAACCGGGCGGTCAGGAATCCCGAGTGGGGCCCTCCGAACATGAGGGGGTTCCCGAAGGATTGGGCGCTTCCGGCGCAAACGCCGGCCCCGAGGGACCCGGGGGAAGGAAGCAAGGCCAGGTTCATGGCCTCCGCCACGGCCGCCACCAGGAAGCAGTTCTTTTCCTTGCAGACCCTGGAGAGGGCTTCCAGGTCCTCGACGGTGCCGAAAAAGTTGGGGTACTGGACCACCACGACCGAGTTGGGCCAAAGGTCGGACTTCAGGGATTCGAGGTCGGTTTCAGTTCCCTTCAGGGGAATTTCGCGGATCTTGTGTCCTTGGGGATTCAGGTAGGTTTGGATGACCTGCCGGTACTCAGGGTGGACGGCCCGGGAAACGTATACGAAAGACTCGGCTTTCTTCACCCGAAGGGCCAGAAGGGCGGCCTCGGCCACGGCGGAAGCGCCGTCATAGAGTGAGGCGTTGGAAACCTCCAGGCCCGTGAGTTCAGCCATGTAGGTCTGGAAATCGAACAGGGCCCTCAGGGTTCCCTGCGCGATCTCGGGCTGGTAGGGCGTGTAGGAGGTCAGGAATTCGGGCCGGGTCATTACCGCCTTCACGGCGGAGGGCACGTCGTGGTAATAAACCCCCGCGCCGAGGAAGCAGGGCCGGCTGAAGAGGGGATCGTTGCCGGAAGCCAGGCGGGCGAAATACCGCTTCAAGTCATGCTCGGAAAGGCCCCGGGGGAGGTTCAGCCCGTTTTTCAAGAGCACCCCGGGAGGGACATCGGCGAAAAGGTCGTCCAATTTCTTGACGCCGATGGTTTTCAGCATTTCTTTTTCATCTTCGGGTGTTATGGGGATATAGGCCACTCTAACTCCAGTCCATGGTTCACCGCGTAATCTTATGGCTGCCAACAGCGAACTGACAGCTGTCAGCTACCGAGCGAAGCGAGATATTGTTCTTCCGTCATGTAGGCGTCCAACGCCCTGGGGTTGTCCATTTGAACCACCGCGATCCAACCCGCTCCCTCGGCGTCCTGGTTGATGAGCCCCGCCTGGTCTTTCAGCTTCCCGTTCACTTCCAGCACCGTGCCAGACGGGCTATAGACGTCAGCCACCGCCTTGACCGACTCCAGGATGCAAAGGCTCTGCTGGGCCGCCAGTTTTTTCCCGACCTCGGGCAATTCGGCGAAAACGATATCGGAAAGCTGTTGGGCCGCGTGTTTGCTGATGCCGATCCGGATCTTGCCCGAGCCCAGGTCTTCGTACCACTCGTGGGTTTTGGCGAACTTGCGCATGAATACTCCTCAAGACGGCAGTTGGCGGATAGCGGATGGGTCACCGCCAAGAACTAACCGTTATTTGCTGATTTTTACCGGAAGGTGTTGGAGGGCGTGGGAAATGTTCACGACTATATCAAAAACCCGCTGGTTTTCCAAACTTATCGGCGGGATTTTCGGTGGAAACCTGATGTTCTTTTTTTGCCCCTCTTTGAAATTTCACGGTACGAATTTTCCAGTAAATTCTTCCGCGGCACTTCGAATATTTCGAGGAGTTTCCTCGCCTTGGATTCCTCAATCGCCCGTTTCCGGGAAGTGTCCCCCTGGTAAACCGCCTCGAGTTCTAGGAAATTGCCAAGGCCCTTGACCTGGTCGAGATGGACTCGGACGTTCCCCACCAGGTAAATATCCCTTTGTTTTTCCACCACCTCATCCGTTCCCAAAAGAGCCTTGAGAAGTTTCTTCACTTTTGGGGCGTCTTGCACGGGTATCACGGCGTAATCGCATTTCTTGGGCCCCCGGCGGTCCGGCCGGAGGTAGGGGATGAGTTCCGCCCCGCCCAGGGTGGATTCGCGCAGTTTAAACCGGCCTTTTCGCGTCACGAAGTAGGTATCGACCTGGCGGTCCCGGCCCTTGAACCAGGCGTTCAATCCCTTGGCGATGCGCCGGGCCTTGGCCAAATCGGGATACAGGGCTTTTATCTCAATGTTCGGCATGGGTTTTCCCTCCTGACTCCATGAAGTTCCGGATGGGTTCCGGTTTTTTTTAATCAGCTCAATCCACATCTATCAGAATTTACCAGTGTAAATGGGTGTTTCCCTTTATTTTGCCGTTCATTGTCAATTATTCATTTTTCATTGTCATCCCGCAACTGTGGGATGACCTAATCCCCAAGGCCGTACTTCCGGGGGGAAATCTTTAAATTCCTGCCGAAGAATTGGACCAGGGAACTGGCCGAGCTGAATCCGCATTCCTGGGCTATCCGTTCCAGGGTCAAATTCCCCTCCCGCAGGAGATCCTTGGCTTTCTCAAGCCTTGCTTTCCTGATATAAGTCCCGAAGGACATGCCCGTGATCTTCTTAAACCATTTCAGAAAAGTCGACCTAGATAAACCCGCGCGCTTGCTCAGGGCCGTGAGGCGCCAAGGCTGGCTCGGATCCCTGTTGATTCCCGAGAGGATCGAATTCAACCGGGCAGCCACGGACGCTTCCCGGGGCTTGTCCTGGTAACGCACTAGGGCATCTACCGATTCCCGGAAAACCGTCACTAAATCCGGAAAGGTATAGGCTGAATCCAAGCGCTTGATCAAATCCTTCCCTAGGGTCCTGGCCACCGCCGGTTCCAATGCGGAACGGCGCTCAATCTGTTCCAATAGAATATGTAGGACGGACAACATGTAGGCTCGGGAAATCTCGGGGCCATACCCAGTGTAAAGCAATTGGCGGATGAAGCGTTCACGGGCTAGGGCCAGTTGGGTCGTGGAGGAACGCGCCAGGGATTCCGATAGGTTCCGGATGAGGTCGCGCATTTCGGAGGTGGACATGATTTCGGGTTGGAGATCCATTGCCTCGGAAAAAACCAGGGTCTTTCCCATCTGGACAGCCGAGTGAAGAGAGGTCACGGCTTCGCGGTAAGACTTGGTCAGGTTCTCGCCCCCCGGAATGATTGAACCGATACCCGCCAGGACTTTCGTGTGAAGCTTTTTTTCAAGGTTTCTACAAAGAACTTGGATTTTTTCCCGGACTTCCAAACGGGCCTGGACCTTGGACAGCCCGGGTTTCGCGGAGGTCAATACGATGGCGCCGTAATCTCCCAGGGGGCGGGAGGTGGTCTCGGAAATTTTACGGGCCGCCAGGTAGCATTCGTGCTGGAAGTTCCGAGCCAGGCAGAGGATATCCAGAGTCCCGGCCTTCATTTCGGGCTTTTGCGGCATCAGGGCGGCCACGACGGTGGGCATCCGGCTGATGCCCATTTCCTCACGAGTCCAGCTTGGAAGAACGTACCCTTTTTCAGGTTTGGCGAAGAATTTGTCGATACCAATAGCCCAGTCCACCCAGTAAGGGTGCGGCAGGCGGCAGGCGAAAACATCCACCCGAAGGTGGTTGAGTTCCCGGATGATCCCGGGGGTTTCCTCACCAGCCATCCATTGCGAGAAAAGCTCTAGAAGGCGGCTGCAACCCTCAAGACCTTCCTGATCCAGGATGGGGGTGTTGAGCGCCACCTGGACGTAATGCAGGAAATCGGGGTTCAGGTCGGAGCCTTCTACCCCGGTCAGGTTCTTCCAGTGCCTACGGAGGGTTTCCGGTGTGGGGCACTTGTCGAGCACCGGGCCGGATACGAAAAATCCGTCGCAACGTCCTTCCACCAGGAATGGCGTGAAAAAATCCACATAGTCACCGAAACGCGAGATGACGGGGCGCTTTTCTCGTAAAAGTCGATCGAAATTCTGCTGGAGGTAGGCATCCCGTTTGCTGATCTTGCCGAAATATTCCTCAAAATGGGAGGGTTGGAGGTATTGCTTGGTGGGGAAAACAAGCGTCCAGCTGTTCCTGTTATTAGCGGAAACAAAAAGGCAAAGTCGTCCAAGATTCAGGTTAAAAAGAACTTGAATGATGCTGAAGGCTTCCAAACGCCTGGGCACAGGCTGGTGAAAAGTGGGTTGCTGAAGCATTTTCCCCCCCCAAAAAATTCCAATTAAATCGCTGGAATGAATTGTTTTTCAGTGAATTTCAAGTGATTCTCTGTCGACGAAGCATTATACTAATTATAAATTATATTTATACTTATTATAAATCTATTTCTTTGACTTTTGGTATCCTTCCATTCAGAAACTATCCTTGTGCTGACACATAAAGCGATGACATGGTGTTGGAAATTTTATTAAAAAGAAACCGTTTTCAGTCTTTCCGCGCTTTCCACTTCCGTGGGTTGGTTTTCATTCTTTTATTCGCCCTATTTTCCCGGCCGTCTTCCTTATTATCCCAAACCTACACTTGGAGCAACGTTACGGTGCCCGCCGGGGGTTTTGTGGCCGGCATTGATTACAGTCCCGTGTCCCAGGGGCTTCTTTACGCCCGCACCGACATGGGCGGTTTCTACCGCTGGGATAACACTAACAACGTTTGGGTCCCCTTGACCGACATGTACGGTACCAGCCAATACACTTATTTCGGCGGGGAAAGCATCGCCCCCGATCCCAAAAACGGCAATGTGGTTTACGCAGCGGCGGGAATGTACGAGACCAACGGCGACGGCGTGATCCTCAGTTCCACCAACCAGGGCAACAGTTGGACCGTCAACACCATCGCCGTTTCCATGGGCGGGAACAATGACGGACGCGAAGCCGGGGAACGCCTGGCGGTCGATCCCAACCTGACCTCCACCCTATATTTCGCCTCACGTAGCCAGGGTCTTTGGAAAAGCACCAATACCGCCGCCAGTTGGAGCCAGGTCACCAGTTTCCCGGTAAACGGCGACGCCGGTTACGGCTTGAGTTACGTCATTTTCGACACTCACGGCACTTCAGGCACCGCTTCGGCGACCATTTATGTCGGGGTAGAGGCCATGAACTCGGGAAACAGCAACCTCTACCGGTCCACGAACGCCGGTGCCAACTGGACTCTCGTCGCGGGCGGCCCCACCAACATGATCACTCCCCACGCCTCCCTCGGAACCGACGGAACTTTGTGGGTCGTTTATGACAGTGGCGGTTACGGTCCGAACAACATCACCACCGGGCAGATTTGGAAACTGAACACCGGCACCCTGGCCTGGACGAATGTCACCCCGCCGGGGCCGGCCAGCGGAAACGGCGGCTATGGCGGTATTTGTGTGGATTCGGAAAGCGTCAGCCATGTGGTAGTTTCCACCCTGGATTGGTGGGGCGGGCCGGATAAAATCTTCAATACCGCGAACGCCGGGAGCGCTTGGACGACCATCGGAAACGAGAACGTCGGTTGGAACGCGTCTCCTTTCGCCACCTACAACCTCAACAGCGCGGAATGGACCCTTTTCTGCGGAACCAACGCTGGAGGCACGGGCTGGCAAGGGGACGTGAAGATCGACCCCTTCAATTCCAACAACGCCATTTACACGACTGGCGGCGGGGTTTGGAGCAGTACGGATATCCTCAACGCCACGACGGCCGCCATCACTTGGACCTTCACCGACTACGGCCTGGAAGAAACCGCGGCGACCGACATGATCACCTCGGCGCCCGGCGGGATTTTTTTCAGCGCTTTCGGCGATATCGGCGGAATGCGGCATCCCAACCTGACACAATCCCCCCCGCTGGGAATGTACTGTACCCCCGAATTCACCAATACGAACGGAATCGACTTCGCCGAATCCGCCCTCAATACGCTGGTGCGAGTGGGAAACTCGGGCGCCATCACGACGGACGGAGCCTATTCGACGAATAACGGTCAGACATGGACCCCCATGGCGGCCCTTCCTGAAACGACGGACGACGAAATGCAATCTGTCGCCATTTCCGCGAACGGTCTTACGATATTGGCGGTTCCCTACAACGGTTACGGAAATCCCAGTTATTCCAGCAATTTCGGCTCCAGTTGGACGGCCAGTTCGGGCCTTCCGGCGGGGGCCCAAATCGCCTCGGACAGGGTTGATTCGAATATTTTCTACGGCCTTTCCGGCACCACCCTTTATGTCAGCACCAACGGCGGGTCCAGTTTCTCCAGCGCGGGGACCTACGCGGGAACCATCTCTTGGGACAACCGGCCCCGGCCCGTTTTTGGGATTGCCGGCGAAGTCTGGGTGCCGACCAGCAGCGGCCTTTACCGTTTCACCAACGTAGGACTTGGCACGGTCACCACCACCCAAATCGCCAACGTTTCCAGCGCCATCAACGTGGGTTTCGGAAAGGCCGCGACCGGCTACACTCACCCAGCGGTATACCTGGTTGGGACAGTGAGCGGAACTTACGGTTTCTTCCGTTGCGACGATGGAGTCGGGACCACTTGGACCCGCATCAATGACGCCAACCACCAGTTCGGCGCCGCTGAGTTCGCCGCGGGGGACGAAACGGTTTACGGACGCATGTATATAGGAACCAATGGGCGCGGAATTCTCTATGGCGATATATCGGGAACTGTCGCTACCAATACCCCGACCCGGACTTTTTCTCCAACATTAACTGGTACATCCACGAATACACCAACGCGGACTTCCACCTCCACAGCGACCCCGACTAGCACCCCAACCAGGACTTCCACTCCGACATCCACCATCACGAATACCCAAACCAACACTTCAACCTATACCCGGACGAATACGCCGACGAACACCTCCACCCCAACGTCGACCCCGACTTCCACCAACACCCGGACCAATACGCCGACTTATTCGGCAACCAACACTTCCACGAATTCGGCGACCAGCACCCTGACCCCCACCCGGACAAACTCACCGACTAACACAGTTACGACCACATCCACAAATACAATCGCCAACACGGCCACGAGTACGGCAACATCCACCTCCACCCCAACAAGAACGAACTCTTCGACCAATACAGTCACGACCACACCCACCAAAACTCCGACTAGCACTGCTACAAATACAGCGACTTCCACTCCAACTCCAACCAGGACGATCTCACCAACCAATACAGTTACGACTACAGCCACGAATACCCCGACCAGCACGGCTACGAGTACGGCAACACCCACTTCCACCGCGACCCGGACGAACTCGCCGACCATTACCGTCACGACCACACCCACAAATACACCGACCAGCACTGCTACAAATACAGCGACTTCCACTCCAACTCCAACCAGGACGATCTCACCAACCAATACAGTTACGACTACAGCCACGAATACCCCGACCAGCACGGCTACGAGTACGGCAACACCCACTTCCACCGCGACCCGGACGAACTCGCCGACCATTACCGTCACGACCACACCCACAAATACACCGACCAGCACAGCTACGAATACAGTGACTTCCACTCCAACTCCAACCAGGACGAACTCACCAACCAATACGATTACAACTACTCCGACGAATACACCCACGAATACCCAGACGAATACGTCAACAACCACAGTAACCCCCACCCCAACCGAAACAAGAACGAACACCCAGGCCAATACACCGACTTCCACGTCGACCAATACTTCAACGAGTACTTCTACGTCCACGCTGACGAACACTTCTACCTACACGAAGACAAACACCCCGACTTCTACTTCCACCTCAACAGCAACCTATACATCGACGGTGACGTCTACGGTAACCAACACCAACACAGGTACCACATCACCCACAAACACACCGACTAACACATCCACTCTCACCAACACGCTGACGCGTACACAGACACCCACATCCACAAATATAGCAACCTATACCCCGACGCCAACCGTGACGAGCACCTCCACCAGCACGTCTACGGCGACGTTGACTAAGACAACGGCCCCTACCTCCACGAACACCCCATCGAGCACGGCCACATCCACGCCGACCAATACGCTCACAAATACGGTAACTACCACGTCCACCCCAACCCGGACATATACACCCACGAATACGCTGACATCCACGTTGACCAATACTTCGACGAATACCTCTACGCCTACCTCGACGAACACTTTAACCAGCACGAGAACGAATACACCCCCCTCTACTTCCACCGCAACGGCCACTAGTACATCGACAATGACGCCTACGGTCACCAATACCAACACGGGAACCACATCACCCACACCGACTTACACCAACACCCCAACCCGTACGCAAACCCCAACCCCGACGAATACGGCAACTTCTACCTCGACTTTGACCATGACCAATACCTCCACCAACACGCCTACGGCGACACCGTCTCGGACACCCCCTCCAACCTCCACAAATACCCCATCAAATACCTCCACGCCCACATTGACGAACACTTTAACCAGCACGAGAACGAATACGCCCACCTCTACCCTCAACGCAACGGCCACCCATACTCCGACCGTGACACCTACGCTCACCAATACCAGCACGGGAACCACATCACCCACACCGACTTACACCAACACCCCAACCCGTACGCAAACCCCAACCCCGACGAATACGGCAACTTCTACCTCGACTTTGACCATGACCAATACCTCCACCAACACGCCTACGGCGACACCGTCTCGAACACCCACTCCAACCTCCACAAATACCCCATCAAATACCTATACACCTACCTCGACGAACACTTTAACCAGCACGAGAACGAATACGCCCACCTCTACCCTCACCGCAACGGCCACCCATACTCCGACCGTGACACCTACGCTCACCAATACCAGCACGGGAACCACATCACCCACACCGACTTACACGATCACCTTAACCCATACGCAGACACCAACATCCACGAATACAGCAACTTCTACCCCGACCCCGACGGTGACGAACACCTCCACCAACACGCCCACGGTAACGCCGACTTGGACATTGACTCCTACCTCTACGAATACCCCGTCGAATACGGCGACATCCACGCCGACCAATCCTTTGACGGGAACCTCTACGCCTACCCTGACGAACACTTTAACTAGCACGAGGACGAATACGCCGACCTCTACTCCCACCGCAACGGCCACCCATACTCTGACCGTTACACCTTCGGTAACCAGCACCTCTACCGGGACTCAGTCGCCTACACCCACTGCGACTAACACGTCCACCATCACTGAAACACCGACCCGTACGTTCACCGGGACATCAACCAGCACGCCGACAAACACCCCAAGCGCGACAGCCTCCCAGACTCCAACGACTTCTTTGACATTAACTGGGACACTAACGCCTACGAACACCTCTACCCCGACTCATACGATGACAAATACGCCGACATCAACCTCCACCAATAGTGCTACGAACACGCCCACGCCCACCTTTACCAGCACTTCGACAAGTACAATGACCAATACTCCTTCGAGCACTGCTACCAGCACATCCACGAATACGTTGTCTGATACGCCCACACACACGCCGACAAATACTCCCACGAATACACCGATTAACACATTAACTCCAACGGTAACACCTACAGTCACCAACACCAAAACTGGAACTCAATCACCTACGCCTACGGCGACAAACACGCCTACGCTTACCAACAGCGCGACATCCTCCCAGACTCCTACGGCTTCTTTAACATCAACTGGGACACCGACCTATACACTGACGGGGACCTCGACGGATTCGATGACGCCTTCGGCTTCGCCAACACCGACACCAACGCCAACAAACACGTCCACCCCGACTCGGACCATGACCAACACTCCGACGCCAACTCCCACCAACAGCGCGACGAACACGCCCACTCCCACCTTTACCAGTACTTCGACAAGTACCAGGACCAGTACTTCCACAAGTACGGCCACACTCACGCCGACGATGACCGATACCCCAACGAATACGTTTACGACCACGTCCACCTATACGGTAATGCCTTCACTTACGGGGACTTTCACTGTTACCCCGACCTCTACCCCAACGAGTACTTCGACGAATACGCCCACAGTTACTTCGAAGGAAACCGCGACTCCGGTTGGAAAAAATGGAGTGCTTGTTTATCCAAACCCGGTGAAGGGCCAAGGCCCGGTGACGGTCCACATCACTTTGACCCAAAAGGAATCGCTTGTTCGGGTCGAGATATTCACGTTGGCCTTCCGGAAGGTAAATGAGATTGATCTCACCCAAGTACCGGCGGGGACTACCAGTGTTTCCATCCCCCTGACGGATAAGGGAGGAATACCCCTGGCCAACGGCCTCTATTACGTGGTTGTCCAAACACCCCAGGGACGTTTCGTAGCAAAACTCCTCGTTTTGAGTTAAGCTACTTGCATAAATATATCGACAATTATGTCGGGTGCCTCTGCAAGCTAAAGATTCGGGAAGCGGATCTGGAAAGTTTTTAATTTCCCTTAATCAAATCTCCAATACTTTCATCGCCGCCGAGACTTAGGAGAGCTGATGTTTCGCTTTATTTTTGAAACCGGTTTAAAACGCCTCCTTCGCCGCTTCGCAACACTTCTCGCCTGGATATTCCCGGTGGTTTTCCTCGGTACGGTTGGGGTTTCCCATCTTCATGCCCAAACCGACACGGTGGGCACTTCAAATTATTGTCCCACGGACCCTCCCACCCAATACACCGGCATTGCCACTTGGTACAGCAGTCTAAACTCTTCCCCGGGTACTGGAAATTGCGCCTATCCAGCGGGTTCTTACGATCCCAATTATTATGTCGCCCTCAATTGGTCGGATTATGATAACGGGTCGGGCTGCGGGGCTTGTATCGCGGCGCATTACAACGCCAATTCAGTCACGGTCATGGTGGTGGACCAGTGCCCCTCGCCCTGCAATGTCCACCAACTCGATCTCGCCCCCCAGGCTTTCAACCAACTGGCCGCCACGGCCCTTGGTCAAATCGACATCACGTGGAACTATACTCAATGTCCCTCGAACCTCTTGATCGACAACAACTCCACCGGCAACATTACTTACGAATTCAAGTCGGGATGCAACCAATGGTACGCCCCCATTCAATTCATGGATTACTTGTTCCCGATCATCTCCGTACAGGTCAGCAACAACGGCGGCGCCTATACCAGCCTATCCTTAATAACTTCTGACGCGGGGAACACAGAATATTGGGGAGCCAAGTCAAACAACTACAACATGGGAACGGGTCCCTATTCCTTTATCCTCACCGACGCGCGGAATGATATCGTCACGATCGGCCCCGTTACAGAATGCAGTTACGTCGCTCCCACCAGCGCCGGCATAACCGGGGTTTTCGGCACGACCGGTGTGCAGTTCCCCGCTTGCGTAGCCGGTCCCACGAAAACGCCCGTTCCCACCAATACGATCACCCGTACCCCCACGCCCTCTTTTACTATAACGCCGTCTTCCCCGACGGCGACTTACTCTCCCTCACTCACCCCCACGGTGGGTTCCCCCACAGCGACGTTTACGATCACGCAGACACCCATCAGTTCAGGATGCACAGTCACCTCCGCCACCTTGACTTTTTTGGACGACGACCGCGCCGTTTTTTACATCAATGGAAACCTGATTACCAGTTGCGTCTCCAACGCTGGGTCTGGCGGGTCCGTCACCTGCTGGGGTGTCCCACAGACCTATGCTATTCCGCCGGCGACCCTGACTAGTTATTTATATAAAGGTCAAAACGTGATTGCCGTTGATACAAACGATATTTATTACAACAATTCCGGGGTCGCTTGGGACCTTCTGATCAACTATTCTTGCTGTCCAAGCCAGGAAATCATCAGCGATGGAACCAACACCCGGTTCTTATGGGTCGGGTCAACTTCCAGCCCGACGTATCCCGCGGGATGGGCCAATTTAGGTTACAACGACAGCTCATGGCCGACGACTTTTTGGATGTCCTCGACAAACCTTCCAATGGGCTATGGTACCGTTTTCACCTCGAACTTGGTCAGGGTCCCCTGGCTGTCTGGCACTCCTAACTTCGTCGGTTCCTATCAGGAGTATCTCTTCCGTCAAACCTTTAATATCGCAGGCCCCGGTTCTTCCTGTGCTTCGCCCACCCCCGTCCCGAACTTGACCATTCACAAGTCGATTTTGGGCCCGTCTACGGGCGTTACGTCCGGGCAAAATGTGACTTATGTGGTGAGCACTTGCAACGACGGGGGGCCGTTATCGGGACCGTTGACCGTGTCGGATAATCTTTATTACACATCCAGCGGCGGCAGTTTCGGTGAGAACGGACTCTATTATTATAATTGGAATACTGGATCGGACGGTTCGGGACTTTATACGAACCCATTGTCCGGGCCCAATTTCTACGGGGATTACACCTCTTTCTATTGGGTTTACCCCCTCGGTTTTCCGGGATACGGTATTTGTGATTCAGTCACGATTTTATGTTTGTCCTACTATATTTCCCCATCAGGGCCTTGCAGCGTCTTAAACAACGCTATCATGACCCGGTCCGGGGCCGCTGCCGTGACTTCCAACACGGTGGTATTTACGACCAATGCCGTATGCGGTTCAGTGACCCCTACCCTCTCGCCGACACCTACTCCCACTCCTACCCCCACGCCAACTCCGACACCCACACCCACCAGGACACCGACTCCGACGCCTACTATCACTCCCACTCCAACCCCAACACCGACGCCAACTAGGACCCCGACTCCTACACCCACCCCAACTCCGACACCCACTCCTACACCCACGCCGACTCCCACTCCGACGCCAACACCTACACCAACGCCAACACCTACTCCGACACCGACCAGGACTCCGACTCCTACTCCTACGCCGACTCCGACACCTACACCCACTCCAACCCCAACTCCGACGCCAACTAGGACCCCGACTCCTACTCCCACCCCAACACCGACACCCACGCCAACACCTACACCGACCAGAACTCCGACTCCTACTCCTACGCCGACTCCGACACCTACACCCACTCCAACCCCGACGCCAACACCTACTCCAACGCCAACTCCCACTCCGACACCGACAAGAACCCCGACACCTACACCCACACCCACTCCTACTCCCACACCTACACCCACTCCAACCCCGACGCCAACACCCACACCAACTCCAACGCCAACACCGACACCCACGCCAACACCTACTCCGACACCGACCAGAACCCCGACACCTACACCCACTCCTACTCCCACACCTACACCCACTCCAACCCCGACGCCAACACCTACTCCAACCCCAACACCTACACCGACACCAACCAGGACTCCAACTCCTACCCCCACACCCACGCCAACACCAACACCTACTCCCACGCCGACTCCTACGCCTACCACGACCCCTACCCCTACGCCAACGAACACTCCTACGAGAACGCCTACTCCCACCCCCACGCCGACTCCTACAACAACCCCAACACCCACACCTACCAATACCCCCACACCCACGCCGACTCCTACCCCGACTCCAACCCCGACGACAACCCCGACGACAACCCCGACCCCGACTCCCACGAATACGCCAACTAGGACGCCTACACCCACTCCAACCCCTACGCCCACTACGACCCCTACCCCTACGCCAACGAACACCCCGACAAGAACGCCCACTCCAACCCCTACGCCCACCATCACTCCTACTCCGACCCCGACAAACACTCCAACGATCACCCCCACACCGACCCCAAGCCCGACCGGGACAACATCTCCCACTGCAACCCCGACTAACACCCCCACAAGAACACCTACCCCCACCCCCACACCCACTCCCACCATTACACCCACACCCACGCCGACCAATACCCCTACGAACACGCCCACCAATACGCCAACCCCGACCCCCACGATAACCCCTACGCCAACTCCCACACCCACGCCCACGAGAACACCTACCCCCACACCCACGCCTACGCCCACCACTACACCCACCCCTACGCCCACCAATACCCCGACGCCCACGCCTACTCCCACGCCGACTCCAACCCCCACGACAACGCCGACCCCGACTCCCACGAATACGCCCACGAAAACACCTACCCCCACACCCACTCCCACCACTACACCCACCCCTACACCAACCAATACCCCGACGCCCACGCCTACTCCCACGCCGACTCCGACCCCCACAACAACACCCACCCCCACACCCACCAATACACCCACAAGGACGCCCACTCCCACTCCGACCCCAAGCCCGACCGGGACGACATCTCCCACTGCAACCCCGACTAACACCCCCACAAGAACACCTACCCCCACTCCCACGCCCACCATTACACCCACCCCCACGCCGACCAATACCCCGACCAACACGCCCACCAATACGCCAACCCCGACTCCAACGACAACACCCACCCCCACACCCACCAATACACCCACAAGGACTCCCACACCCACTCCGACACCCACACCCACAACTACACCCACTCCTACGCCGACCAATACACCGACGCCCACGTCTACTCCCACGCCGACTCCGACCCCCACAACAACACCCACCCCCACACCCACCAATACACCCACCAGAACGCCTACTCCCACTCCGACCCCTACGCCCACCATCACCCCCACACCTACTCCTACCAACACGCCGACGAATACTCCCACACCGACCCCAAGTCCGACCGGGACGACATCCCCCACTGCAACCCCGACTAACACCCCCACGCCTACACCCACTCCTACTCCCACCACTACACCCACGCCGACCCCTACCGATACCCCGACGCCTTCCCCCACAAATACACCGACGCCGATCCCGGCGACATCCACTCCTAGCTTCACGAACACACTCACATCGACTCCGACAAACACAGCGACCCCTACGCCTACCATCACTCCCACGCCTACGCCTACCAACACACCGACGAACACTCTCACGCCAACCCCAAGCCCGACCGGAACGACATCTCCCACAGTAACCTCGACTAACACGCCCACAACTACACCCACTTCCACAGCAACACCCACGCCCACGATCACCTCAACATCCACGCCGACTCATACGCCAACCTTGACGCCAACACCAACAGTCACAAGCACGCTTACCAACACTCCGACGGCGACTTCTACAAGAACTTCCACCCTGACGCCAACCCCAACCAACACCCCCCCATTCACTGCGACACCCACCTTCACCCCGACAGAAACTGACACCCCTACTAATACCAACACGTTGACGGAAACTTACACTGCCACAAGCACCTACACGGCAACCGACACGAGGACAAACACCGATACGCCAACATCGACAGACACTCCCACGAATACTTTCACCCCAACGCCGACATCCTCGCCCACGGACACCTGCACGGCCACCAGCACGAGAACTTGCACCAACACCCCTACCTTGACGTACACTCCCACGAACACCAATACCCCAACACCGACCTCCTCATCCACGAACACCTGCACGGCCACCAACACGAGAACCAACACCAACACGCCTACGCCGACGAATACGCCCACAAATACCAATACCCCGACGCCGACCTTCACATTGACCAACACCTCCACGGCGACCAACACGAGAACAAGCACCAGCACTCTCACATCGACGAATACACCGACCCCCACTTCCACCCCTACGCTGACTTACACGCCCACAAATACGCCTACATTGACTCCTACCTTCACACCGACTCCTGCGGCGGTGGTGACGCTGCAAAAGCAGGAATCGGAGTCGGCTGGCACGTCAGGGGACCAGGTGACCTACACGCTGATGCTAAACGTGAGTAATAACACTGCGACTGGGCTGGTGGTGCAGGATGTCCTCCCTGCCAACTGCAGTTTCGTGACGTTCGGGGCCTCCCCGGCCAACACGTCGACTTCGCTGAATGTGACAGGAGGCGTGACGGTGATGAATTGGGCTCTGCCCACCCTGGCACCGGGGAACTACCTTCTGACCTACATAGTTTCGATCAACAACTTCACGCAGGCGGGGCCGATCACGAACTGCGCGGTGATGAGCGTTCCTGGGGTGCTTCCGCAGACGGCCTGTGCGATACTGCAGGTGACGGGGAGCTACACGGTGAAAGTGGGGGTGTACAACGAGGCGGGGGAACTGGTGAAGGAACTGCTGGTGACGCAGTATTCCCAGCCTTTGGTGGACCTGCAATTGAAGAACGGGAACCTGATCAGCGGGCTGAACACGCCGGTGGCGATCTACGACCTGAACACGCAAATCACGGTGTGGAACGGGACGGACCAGAACGGGAACCCGGTGCCCAACGGGGATTACTACGTGAAAGTGGACAATATCGACTCCTTCGGGGCGGACAAGAGCGTGGTATTGAACGTGGTGGTGAGCCGTTCGCTGGAGAAAGTGACGATCGACATCTACAACGAGGCTGGGGAGATCGTGCAGGCGCTGTACAGCGTGGTGGAGGACCCGCAGGGGACGGTGATCACGGGGGTGAAGCTGTCAAGTACGGTGTTGGAGCCCGGGTCGCCGACGGACGGGACGCTGGTAATCGCGACGAACAACGGGGTGACGACGGTGTGGGACGGGCACGGGTCGGGGGGGACGGTGGTACCCAACGGGAAATACTTCATCGAGGTTCATTCCACGAGCGGGACGGGCGGGGAAACTGTGATCGTCACGTCGGTGGTGGTGGTGAACAATGGGAAACTGGCCGTGCCGAAGGTCTGGGCTTACCCGAACCCGGTGACGGGCGGAACGAGGCTGGTGACATTCAAGGGATCGTCGGCAGGGGTGAAGCTGACGGTAAAGATCTACGACGTGGCGGGTGAGCTGGTGACGGAGCTTCAAGGGGCGGGCGGGACAAGCCAGGTGACTTGGAACACGGCGGGAATCGCCAGCGGGCTGTACATCGCCAAAACCGAGCTGAGGGACACCAACGGGTACCTGGTCGCCAGGCAGACCCTCAAGGTTTCCATATTGCAATAAACCTGCGATTTGAAAATGAATTCCTGCTGTTACCGCCCATTTATCAAAAAATTGGTAATAATCTTTTTAATTCGCTGATTTTTTATCTATTTGCTTGAAATATGGTCGTTTACCTGCCCCATAAACACATTGAATTAAAACGCTATTCCCCATGCAACAAAACAGCTTATTTCGGAGTGTCCGCCTTGATAAAAGCGATTTTGGCCGGGAAAATCTTAATAAGGAACTCTTTAATTCAATACATCTACTTAATGAGCATTTTTATTGCACGTTACACCAATATTTAAGGTGGTAAATTTTTTTCATATGAAATGAAACCGTTTTCAGCCGGTTAAATCCCTTTCGCAATAGAGTCGGTTAGTGTGTTTGAAAGCTGGTGCAGTCCATGAATCACAAATGGGAAAAAAGGCCCCTGGGGGTTTTCGTTTTAATCCTCTCCATGGTCAAGATCAAATCCGTTCCCAAACCGCCACGCCATCCCCGGTTTGTGAAGCTTCTTGCCTGGTTGTACCCGGTGATTCTCCTCGGCATGGTTGGGATTTCCCCTCTTCACGCCCAAACCATAGGCAGTTCAAAATATTGCCCGGACGATCCTCCCACCCAATTCACCGGCATCGCCACCTGGTACAGCAGCCTAAATTCTTCTCCAGGCACCGGAAACTGCGCCTATCCAGCAGGCTCTTATGATCCCAATTATTACGTCGCACTCAATTGGTCGGATTATGAAAACGGGTTGGGCTGTGGGGCCTGTATCGCGGCACATTACAACGCCAATTCGGTCACGGTCATGGTGGTGGACCAGTGTCCCGCGCCTTGCAATGTCCACCAACTCGACCTCGCGCCCCAGGCTTTCAACCAACTGGCTGCCACGGCGCTCGGCCAAATCAACATCACGTGGAACTATGTCCAATGTCCCTCGAGTCTCTTGATCGACAACAACCCCACCGGGAACATTACCTACGAATTTAAATCAGGATGCAACCAGTGGTATGCCCCCATCCAATTCATGGATTACTTGTTCCCGATCGCCTCCGTGCAGGTCAGCGATAACGGCGGGGCTTATTCCAGCCTGTCCTTGATCACGTCCGACGCGGGGAACACAGAATATTGGGGAGCCAAGTCAAACAATTACAACATGGGAGCGGGTCCCTATGAGTTTATCCTCACCGACGTTCGGGGCGATTCCGTCACGATCGGCCCTGTTACGGAATGCAGTTATGTTGCTCCCACCAGCGCCGGCATAACCGGGGTTTTCGGCACGACCGGGGCGCAATTCGCAGCCTGCGTGTTAGGCCCCACATATACGCCCACTTTAAGCCCGACCATTACCCGTTCCCGCACGCCCACCCTCACCAACACTCCCGGTTCCCCCACTGCGACACCCACGTCCACGCGCACACCCACCCCAGGTTCGCCCACAGCGACTTTTACCATCACGCCCACCAGCAACCTCTCGGGATGCGGTGTTGCTTCCTCGGGCATCTGCGTGGGGGTTGACGACGAGGCTTATGTGTGGATCAACGGGCACCCCTTGAACGGCGGAAACCCCATGAGCGTTCAAATCCCCTATGGAAATCCAGTCTCCTGCTTCACCATCCCCCTCAGCGACCTTGTTCCCGGGGCCAATCTCATCGCCATCCAAGCCTTTAATATGGCCACCTTCTACAACTGGGCCACTTGGGCCTTGAACATCACGATGAACAATGGTTCCTCGGCCTACGTCAGCAGCAATAGCGGCGGCATTTTCATGTACAACCAGCCCGTGGCAAACGGGCCACCCCCGCCCAGTGACGGCAACGGCGTAACCTGGTACGATCCGGCTTATACGGGGGGCACCTCCGGCAACGGTTGGGGCGCCGCCTTTCCCGTTACTTACGTGCCCGCCTTTTGGCTGCAAAACGGGATTGATCCCGTGACGGGCGCGCCACTCCCCCCCCTCGGGGCGGATATGGACGGAGGGAATGGGACCAGCACTCCCGCCACCCTTCAAGGTCAGGCAGCCAATGCGTCCCTTTACTTCCGGCAGACCTTTAACATCCCCAATGTTTGTCCCACCTCCACTCCAGTCCCGCATATCACCATCACCAAGTCAATCCTGGGATCCCCGGTGGGGGTCGGTGCCAACCAGCCAGTGACCTACGTAGTGAAAACCTGCAATACCGGCGGACCGGTTTCGGGGCCAGTCACCGTGGGGGACACCCTTTTCTTTACCTCCAGTGCCGGAAATCCTTTCTACTTGACCAACATTTGTTACAAGACCTGGTTTAACGGGACCACCAATTGCGGCTATGGATTCACAAATCCCCCCGACGGGCCCAACGCTTTTGGGTCCAGCTCGGCGATATCCTGGGCTTACCCCATCGGGTTCCCGGGATACGGGTTTTGCGACTCGGTCACCCTGACCATCGAGAGTTATTCAACAGGAGGGCCCTGCAGCGTCCTCAACAACGCCGTGCTCACCGCCACTAGTATCGGCCCCATCACCTCCAATACGGTGAGTTTCAGCACAAATAACACCGTTTGTTCCCCCGTCCCGACGCCTACTCCCACACCCACACCTACTCCCACACCTACACCCACGCCTACTCCCACGCCGACTCCCACACCAACTCCGACACCTACTCCCACTCCTACCCCCACGCCGACTCCGACACCCACACCCACCAGGACACCGACTCCGACGCCTACTATCACTCCCACTCCGACGCCAACACCGACGCCAACTAGGACCCCGACTCCTACTCCCACCCCAACTCCGACACCCACTCCTACACCCACGCCGACTCCCACTCCCACTCCGACGCCAACTAGGACCCCGACTCCTACTCCCACCCCAACTCCGACACCCACTCCTACACCCACGCCGACTCCCACTCCGACGCCAACACCGACGCCAACTAGGACCCCGACTCCTACTCCCACCCCAACTCCGACACCCACTCCTACACCCACGCCGACTCCCACTCCCACTCCGACGCCAACACCTACTCCGACACCGACCAGAACCCCGACTCCTACTCCTACGCCGACTCCGACACCTACACCCACTCCAACCCCAACTCCAACCCCAACACCGACACCCACGCCAACACCTACACCGACCAGAACTCCGACTCCTACTCCTACGCCGACTCCGACACCTACACCCACTCCAACCCCAACTCCAACCCCAACACCTACTCCAACCTCAACACCTACACCGACACCGACAAGAACCCCGACACCTACACCCACACCCACTCCTACTCCCACACCTACACCCACTCCAACCCCGACGCCAACACCCACACCAACTCCAACGCCAACTCCAACGCCAACACCGACACCAACCAGGACTCCAACTCCTACCCCCACACCCACGCCAACACCAACACCTACTCCCACTCCTACGCCAACACCTACTCCAACCTCAACACCTACACCGACACCGACAAGAACCCCGACACCTACACCCACACCCACTCCTACTCCCACACCTACACCCACTCCAACCCCGACGCCAACACCTACTCCAACCCCAACACCTACACCGACACCAACCAGGACTCCAACTCCTACCCCCACACCCACGCCAACACCAACACCTACTCCCACGCCGACTCCTACGCCTACCACGACCCCTACCCCTACGCCAACGAACACTCCTACGAGAACGCCTACTCCCACCCCCACGCCGACTCCTACCCCGACTCCAACCCCGACGACAACGCCGACCCCGACTCCCACGAATACGCCAACTAGGACGCCTACACCCACTCCAACCCCTACGCCCACTACGACCCCTACCCCTACGCCAACGAACACCCCGACAAGAACGCCCACTCCCACTCCAACCTCTACACCCACCATCACTCCTACTCCGACCCCGACAAACACTCCAACGATCACCCCCACACCGACACCAAGCCCGACCGGGACAACATCTCCCACTGCAACCCCGACTAACACCCCCACAAGAACACCTACCCCCACCCCCACACCCACTCCCACCATTACACCCACACCCACGCCGACCAATACCCCTACGAACACGCCCACCAATACGCCAACCCCGACCCCCACGATAACCCCTACGCCAACTCCCACACCCACGCCCACGAGAACACCTACCCCCACACCCACGCCTACGCCCACCAATACCCCGACGCCCACGCCTACTCCCACGCCGACTCCAACCCCCACGACAACGCCGACCCCGACTCCCACGAATACGCCCACGAAAACACCTACCCCCACACCCACACCCACTCCCACCACTACACCCACCCCTACGCCAACCAATACCCCGACGCCCACGTCTACTCCCACGCCGACTCCGACCCCCACGACAACACCCACCCCCACACCCACCAATACACCCACAAGGACGCCCACTCCCACTCCGACCCCTACGCCCACCATCACCCCCACGCCTACTCCTACCAACACGCCGACGAATACTCCCACACCGACCCCAAGTCCGACCGGGACGACATCTCCCACTGCAACCCCGACTAACACCCCCACAAGAACACCTACCCCCACCCCCACTCCCACGCCCACCATTACACCCACCCCCACTCCGACCAATACCCCGACCAACACGCCCACAAACACGCCGACTCCAACCCCAACGACAACGCCAACCCCGACTCCGACTAACACGCCCACGAGAACACCTACCCCCACACCCACACCCACTCCCATCACTACACCCACCCCTACGCCAACCAATACCCCGACGCCCACGTCTACTCCCACGCCGACTCCGACCCCCACAACAACACCCACCCCCACACCCACCAATACACCCACCAGAACGCCTACTCCCACTCCGACCCCTACGCCCACCATCACCCCCACACCTACTCCTACCAACACGCCGACGAATACTCCCACACCGACCCCAAGTCCGACCGGGACGACATCCCCCACTGCAACCCCGACTAACACCCCCACGCCTACACCCACTCCCACGGCAACACCCACGCCCACGATCACCCCAACACCTACACCAACCAATACCCCGACGCCCACGCCCACGAGAACACCTACTCCCACACCCACTCCTACTCCCACCACTACACCCACGCCGACCCCTACCGATACCCCGACGCCTTCCCCCACAAATACACCGACGCCGATCCCGGCGACATCCACTCCTAGCTTCACGAACACACTCACATCGACTCCGACAAACACAGCGACCCCTACGCCTACCATCACTCCCACGCCTACGCCTACCAACACACCGACGAACACTCTCACGCCAACCCCAAGCCCGACCGGAACGACATCTCCCACAGTAACCTCGACTAACACGCCCACAACTACACCCACTTCCACAGCAACACCCACGCCCACGATCACCTCAACATCCACGCCGACTCATACGCCAACCTTGACGCCAACACCAACAGTCACAAGCACGCTTACCAACACTCCGACGGCGACTTCTACAAGAACTTCCACCCTGACGCCAACCCCAACCAACACCCCCCCATTCACTGCGACACCCACCTTCACCCCGACAGAAACTGACACCCCTACTAATACCAACACGTTGACGGAAACTTACACTGCCACAAGCACCTACACGGCAACCGACACGAGGACAAACACCGATACGCCAACATCGACAGACACTCCCACGAATACTTTCACCCCAACGCCGACATCCTCGCCCACGGACACCTGCACGGCCACCAGCACGAGAACTTGCACCAACACCCCTACCTTGACGTACACTCCCACGAACACCAATACCCCAACACCGACCCCCTCATCCACGAACACCTGCACGGCCACCAACACGAGAACCAACACCAACACGCCTACGCCGACGAATACGCCCACAAATACCAATACCCCGACGCCGACCTTCACATTGACCAACACCTCCACGGCGACCAACACGAGAACAAGCACCAGCACTCTCACATCGACGAATACACCGACCCCCACTTCCACCCCTACGCTGACTTACACGCCCACAAATACGCCTACATTGACTCCTACCTTCACACCGACTCCTGCGGCGGTGGTGACGCTGCAAAAGCAGGAATCGGAGTCGGCTGGCACGTCAGGGGACCAGGTGACCTACACGCTGATGCTAAACGTGAGTAATAACACTGCGACTGGGCTGGTGGTGCAGGATGTCCTCCCTGCCAACTGCAGTTTCGTGACGTTCGGGACCTCCCCGGCCAACACGTCGACTTCGCTGAATGTGACAGGAGGCGTGACGGTGATGAATTGGGCTCTGCCCACCCTGGCACCGGGGAACTACCTTCTGACCTACATAGTTTCGATCAACAACTTCACGCAGGCGGGGCCGATCACGAACTGCGCGGTAATGAGCGTTCCTGGGGCGCTTCCGCAGACGGCCTGTGCGATACTGCAGGTGACGGGGAGCTACACGGTGAAAGTGGGGGTGTACAACGAGGCGGGGGAACTGGTGAAGGAACTGCTGGTGACGCAGTATTCCCAGCCTTTGGTGGACCTGCAATTGAAGAACGGGAACCTGATCAGCGGGCTGAACACGCCGGTGGCGATCTACGACCTGAACACGCAAATCACGGTGTGGAACGGGACGGACCAGAACGGGAACCCGGTGCCCAACGGGGATTACTACGTGAAAGTGGACAATATCGACTCGTTCGGGGCGGACAAGAGCGTGGTATTGAACGTGGTGGTGAGCCGTTCGCTGGAGAAAGTGACGATCGACATCTACAACGAGGCTGGGGAGCTCGTGCGGGAGCTGTACAGTGTGGTGGAGGACCCGCAGGGGGCGGTGGTCACGGGAGTGAAGCTGTCGGGCACGGCATTGGAACCGGGGTCGCCGACAGACGGGACCCTGGTCATCACGATCAATAACGGGGTAACGGCGGTGTGGGACGGGCGGGCGTCGGGCGGGACGGTGGTGCCCAACGGTAAATACTTCATCGAGGTTCATTCCACGAGCGGGACGGGCGGGGAAACTGTGATCGTCACGTCGGTGGTGGTGGTGAACAATGGGAAACTGGCCGCACCGAAGGTCTGGGCTTACCCGAACCCGGTGACGGGCGGAACGAGGCTGGTGACATTCAAGGGATCGTCGGCAGGGGTGAAGCTGACGGTAAAGATCTACGACGTGGCGGGTGAGCTGGTGACGGAGCTTCAAGGGGCGGGCGGGACAAGCCAGGTGACTTGGAACACGGCGGGAATCGCCAGCGGGCTGTACATCGCCAAAACCGAGCTGAGGGACACCAACGGGTACCTGGTCGCCAGGCAGACCCTCAAGGTTTCCATATTGCAATAAACCTGCATTTCCTCCGTTTCTACTATTCCCCGGAAATTATTTGGCCATGGCGGCTTTAACCTTTGTCACATGGCGCACCCATGGCAGTTTTGTGGTTTGTGCCGGAACCGCCTTCCCCCGGATTTCAACCGATAAAGTTTTATCCAGGTATTCCTTCCTTACATAAGCCAACGCGATCCCCTTTTTTAAAGTGGGAGAGAAAACCCCGCTGGTGACCTCACCCACCTCCCGGCCTTCCGACACCACCTTGTAATGTTGACGGGGGATGGCCTGGCCTTCCAAGGTGAGGCCGACAAGCTTGCGGGCGGGTTTGAGGTTTAGGGCTTCCTTCCCGAAAAATCCGCCTTCTTTTTCCATTTTAACCGCCCATCCCAAGCCCGCCTCAAAAGGCTGGGTGGTTTCGTCAATGTCGTTTCCATGCAACGGTAAGCCCGCTTCCAATCGCAGAGAGTCCCGGGCCCCTAATCCGCAGGGGGTCACCTCTTTTTGCGAAACGAGCAAATCCCAAATCAAGGGCGCGTCCTTCTCATCCATCAGCAACTCGTAACCATCCTCGCCGGTATAACCGGTGGCCATGATGATAAGAGGTTTCCCTTGGATGCTTCCCCGGCCAAAACCGAAATAAGGTATTTCATCGAGGCTAACATCCTTCACCCATGATTTCAGGACTCCATGGGCCTTGGGTCCCTGCAAGGCGATAAAACCCGTCTGGTCGGAAAGCACATCAATCACCAGGTTCCTGCCCTTGGCGAGTTTTTGGAGATGGCTGACATCCACGTCTCTTCCACCCGCGTTGATGATCCAAAGAAACCGGTCATCGGATTCCTTGTAAACAATGACATCGTCGATAATTCCTCCCTTTTCGTTCAAGAGAAACCCATATTGGGCGCTGCCGGAGGGGGTCTTGGAAAGATCGTTGGTAAAGGCGAATTGGCAAAAAGAAAAGGCTTGGGGCCCGTGAACTCGGAGTCTTCCCATGTGGGTGATATTAAAAAGGCCCGCCCCTGTTCGTGTGGCCTCGTGTTCACACAGGATTCCCTTGGAATAGGAAACCGGCATGAGCCAACCGTGGAAATCCACTAATTTAGCGCCATGATCCTGGTCCCACTTTAAGCAGAATGTTTCTCGCATGGACGGCCTTTTCATACAGAATTCAACTAAATCGTTTCTTCAGCTTAGGCAAGAAGAAATAAGTAGAACCATCAAGGTTTCTAGAAAAATATGGATCAGACGGTCCTAAAAATCCGCTATAAATTTTTTCAAGTAACTTTCCAAACTCACCACCTGACGGTAACACTGGTAATAAGCGTCCGCCAGGAAAGCAAAATCCTTGTACGCGACGGGTTTATGCTCGATGAAGTCGAGGATCTCGAAGAACGTGGAATTGTGGATATTCTCGATTATCAGAATAAAATCCGTTTCCAGGTAATGCTCGTAAGTCAGGATTTTATCCATGGTCCGCCGGATCCGGTTTTTCTGGTGCTCCAGGTATTCAAACCAGTTGCCGAAACCCAAATAATCCAGCCGGGGGGAATGGTCGGAGGGATTGATGCGCTTGAAAATCTCATGGAAATCTTCTTCCGTCAAGCGGTTCACGTCACAGACATAATTGGCGGCCGTCATGAGGGAATAAAAGATTCCCTTGGTATCACTTAGGATGGCCTGGAGATAAGGCACAATCACCCGGTGGATGTTTTTCCGGTTTTTGCGCTCAGGAAGATAAATCGTAAAGGTGTAAAAAACGAAGGATGAAATATAAGAAAGGGAGCACCAAAGAATAATCTCGTTGCGGTTTGGGTTCCAAAGGTAAAGGCAAAAAGCGGCACCCAAAAGAACCACTAAAAACCAACACATTTTCCAGAAAAACCAGATTTCTTTAATAACTGTTTTAAGAATTTTCATTTTTTCCGCTTTTGGAATGTGTTCACAGTTTAGTGGGCGATTCATCCCTCATCAACGCTAATCCTTTATAAAAATAAAAAATCAATCCATCACGGATAGATACTCTAGAAATTAAAGGTTTTTTGATTGGTATTAATGCGGGAGAGAATGAAGAGTTTGATAACGGTACTTCTAGAAGCGATAATTCGCCTATTAATTCTTAATGAATAAATATCCAACCCCGAGTTCCATAAGTAAGTGCAACACTTAGTGTCTGAAGAAGGCCGCATGAATAGGATATGCGGCTATGAAAAAGAAATACAAGCATTTAAGCGTTGAAGAAAGAGATCATTTATCCGTCTTGAAAGGAAAGGGTCTTAGCCTTCGAGCAATTTCACGCGCCTTGAAGAGGTCTCCTTCCACCCTCTCCAGGGAACTCAAGCGCAATGCTCCCCCTATCCGTTCTGGTTATTATCTTTCTCATCGAGCCCATCAACGGTATGTTGACCGCAACCAACAACGAGCACGCCGTTTACGCCTGAAAACAAAACGAATTCGTGCCTACGTCCGTCGTCAATTGAAACGAGGCTGGTCTCCAGAACTCATTTCAGGTCGATTAGGTCACCTACGGCCTAAGCAAACCATTGGTCCTGAAGCTATCTATCAGTGGGTTTATGCTGAAGCCACTGAGCTGATTCCTTGCCTAGTTCGACACCACCGGCGACGATTCTCATTTGGCCATAGCCGTAAGCACGCCAAAAACCATATCCCAGGCCGTGTTTCCATCGATAAGCGCTCCGAGATCGCCAATCAACGCAAGCAATTCGGCCATTGGGAAACCGACACCATGGTCTCTCGTCAGAGTAAAGTGGCTATGCGGGCTCTCGTCGAGCGTCAAAGCCGTTTTTCCAAGTTGGGAAAGCTCAAACGAAAGACCGCTCGCCAAATGAGTCATAGCCTCAACCGCGCTTTATGCCGCTTCCCTCAAGACGCCCGCCTGAGTCTGACCTATGACAACGGAACCGAAAACACCAACCACTTGGAAACCAACCACGTGCTTGGTACAAAATCCTTTTTCTGCGCCCCTTTCCACAGTTGGGAAAAAGGTACTGTGGAAAATACTATCGGTCTTGTCCGCCGCCATTTGCCTAAAAAGACTGATCTTGCTAAAGTGTCCTTCAAAGAATTCAGGACCATAGAAAGATGGCTCAATAACAGGCCCAGGAAATGTTTGGGCTTTAAAACTCCGGCGGAAGTCTTCCGGCGAAGTGTTGCACTTACTCCGTGAATTCGGCAACATTTAAATTATTGCTCAATGACCACTAAGTGGTGTTTGACCGAACGCTTTTGATTGTGCTGGGACCAACAAGTCAAACAATGGTTCAAACCTTTCTCGTCGACGAAGATCGTGCCGATTTCCCCGAGGGTGCGACATTCGTCGCACTCAAACAAAGATTCCCCTTGTAAGCTTTTATCGTTCAAGAGCATGGATTTCCTTTCTTGAGCCTGAAATTTTTTCATTAAATTCATTTGGTTCATGCAGTTCCAGCAATGGTAACTTCCCTCTTCCTCGATGATATCAATGAAAAGTTCACCCACAAACCGGCAACGGTCGCACTGGAATAACACGCTTTCCGAGAATTGGTCGAGTGTCAACATAACTCCTCCTACCCCTTATCCATCAGGTCGGTCGGCATTGAGTCGGTATACAAGAACGTTGAGTGGGTGTTTTGCAGGGTTATTATCGGAAGTAATTATTAAAGGCAGGTTACAGGCGGAAACAAAGGGTGTTAAAAAGACAAATGGGCCGAGGGTCTTTGAGTAAGCTCTAAATCAGCTTTATTTGAAGGCGAATTCCTGGTAATAACTGGTGGGCTTTTCAAACATGGGATAGGGCCGGTGATAACACAGTTTGGTACCGGCGGGGAAAAAATATCCCCATTCATTCTGGCAGGTATTTTGCCGGTAATGATAACGGTACTTGGATACATCTTCCGTCGTGACGAGACTCATTCTCCTGCCGGTCCGGTAATAAGGCTTCGTCTGCACGGCGGTATAGGTCGTAACCGTTTCGCTGGGCCAATGCCACTTGAAATGGGTTGTTTTAGTACTGCTGTAGAGGACATGGAGGGGCGGTCCGGCCCAAGCCAAACCTGAGATCGACAGCAATAAAGCGAAAATGATTGGTTTACACATCTTCAATGAATCTCTCCTTAATATAGACTCTATTCCTAACGGCATAATTCCTTATTACTTGAATGATTTTCAACATACCCCTCAGCAAAAGCCTATATATAGTTGGTACTAAGGCTGTTATTACCAATAATTTCCTTTATTAAAGGCAACTAAAGCTTTTTCCCCATGCTTCAATGGCCACCGAATATTTCATTCAAGGTTGGATGGGGATGGACTACTTTTCCTAATTGGTCCAGGGTGGTTTCTTGCGCCACCAGGGCGCAGGCTTCCCCGATGAGATCGGTGGCTTCCGGACCGGCCATTTGGAAACCCAGGATTCTTCCTGTGTCAGTGTCCGCGACCATTTTGCACCAGCCCTGGATTTCCCCCAGGATGCGGGCCTTGGAATTAGCCGCGAAAGCGTTCTTGCGGACCGTCACGTTTTTAAACTCCCTTTTAGCTTCTTCCTCGGTGTAGCCCACCGCCGCGATCTCAGGTGATGTGAAAACCACATGGGGCACTTTCCTCTCGTTCATTTCCTCCGACAGCCCTCCCGGTTTAAGGGATCCGGCCAGGATGCGCGCGTGTTCATAGGCCGTATGGGCGTAGGGATAATTTCCCGTCAGGTCCCCGATGGCATAGACGGCCGGTTGGGAAGTTTCCAAGTAACCATTGGTTTCAATTTTACCGTCCCGTGTTTTCAACCCTAAGGCGGGAATCCCGGCCAAGTCGGAATTGGGCATCCGGCCGACCGCGATTAAAACCATTTCCTCGTCTTTAGGCTTTATCTCAGAACCTAATTCCACCTCCACGCCCAATCTTCGGATCGAATTTAGAAGAAGTTGACCGAGTTCATCATCCATCGTCGGAAGGATCCTGGGCAAGATGTCCCCCAGCCGCACCCTAATCCCCAGTTGCGCGTAGAGGCACGCGAATTCCAAACCGATGACTCCTGCGCCAAGAATCAGCAATGTTTTGGGAAGCCGGGGTTGGCTTAATAACTCATCACTGGTCACGATATTCACGCCAACCGGAAATTTCGAAAGGGTCTTGGGCCGCGAACCCGTGGCCAGGACCAAATTGTTTCCCGGGTATGGCATTCCATTGCATTCCACGAGGTTTTTGTCCTTCACCCAAGCTTGTCCCTGGATCACCTCCACCTTTTGGGTGGAAAGTTGGCTTACAATTCCCTTCTCCAGGATGCCTACGGTTTTGTGGATTCTTTCCACGAGTATTGGAAAATTGAAGCGTACATTATCGGCCTCGATGCCCCAGGCTTTGCCCTCTTTAGCCAAGGCATGGAACCGCGATGCCGCTGACTGCAGTAGCTTGGTGGGGATACAACCCACGTGCAGGCAGGCCCCCCCTATCTTATTTTTTTCAAAAAGCGCGACGGTCTTGCCTTGTTTCGCCAGGTTCAAGGCGCAGGTATATCCACCGGGTCCCCCGCCGACGATTAAAAAATCGTACTTATTCATTTAAAACCTTTCGGAAAAATCATTCTATTCTAAGCGATTCAGAAACTACGGTTGCGGGGAATTCTTTCTCAAACACGGCTCCGGCCTTCCCAAAGGCGTCCGTGATGGCTTTTTCAACAGCTTCTTGGCTTGTTTTAGAAAAATCCGGAGGATCGTTTAATCCGGCCATGAGACCGGCCTGGGTTCCGGGAAAAAGGGATTCCCATTCCGGGGCAACCGTCAGCAGGATGACCCCCTGCTGGAGGAAAATATTCTCGCGGCGGGCCTGTGCCCCTCCCGCAACTTTCTTGCCGCCCAGGGTCAACTCGGCATAAGAAGGCGCTGAAAAACAATGACCTCCCTGTAAACCCGCGTGTTTATCGGTGGAGAGTCGAACCTCCCGGCCCAACGTTTTCAAACCTTCAGCCAAAAACTCGCTGATTCTTCCGTAGCTTTCCATCAGATCCCCCCCCACCAATGGATTGGATTGGGAAGCGATGATGGAATAGCAAAGATCTCCTTTTCCATGAACAACCACCCGCCCGCCGGTGGGGCGGATTTCATGGGGAAAAGGAAGGTTTTCCAATTTGAGTTTTCGGGCTTCCAGGCGCCCGAGGGTCAAGGTGGGTTGGGCGAAACGGAAAAACCGGAGAATTGGCGGCTGGCTGGGGGCATAATTTTGAAATAATTTCGCGTCAAAGTCCATTTGGCCGGTCGCCGGCTGGTAGGAGGAAGGGATCAAACGCCATTTCATGGGACAATATTAAAATTTTACGGGTTCATTTGAAATTAAAATATATTGTATTCTTTCCCGTCTTATAAGCACCCTCCCGAAGCAAGAGTCAAGGGTCCAAACGCAATCCGGCTTGCCCGTCCACGTTTTTCCCCTGGATGAACAATAAACCCACCCGGGAAGGGCCTCTTCCCGGGGAGCCTTCCGGCAATCTGCCAGAAAAGGAACCGGGATTGAAGAAGTAGGTTCCGCAGGCCTTCCGGGAAAAGGGTTCGAAATTTCCCCCGTACACGAGAATCTGGACCGGTTCCTCCTCGAATTGCTTCAACAGCCATTGTTTCAACCCGTGGGGCTTGCCATAGCCGTGCACTAGGCCCATCATAAACGGGCCTTGCCGCCAGGTGATCCTCACATAGAGTTCAGAGCGCACCATGGCGGTTTCGGCGTTCCCGCACACCGCCTTGGTAGGGGCGATCTTCTGCAGCTGTTCCAACACCCTTAGGTCGCCGACAGGCCCCGCGTGCAATATGGCATCCACGCCTTTGAAAGCCTTGCGCAGAGCGTTTAATTGCTGCGTTGTCAATAAGCTCTGCGTATCCGCCAGAACCCCGAAAACCAAGGACGGCTCCTTTTTGACAAGCTCGTTATTTCACCCTAAACTAAACCACAATCCTCATAAAATAAAACTAGAATCTAGGGGCCCTCAATCATTAAATGAGGATTTAGCCGGGCCATCCCTTATAAGGCCACACATGAAAATCGCGATTTGCCAGATTAATACCACCATCGGGGATTTTGATGGAAACGTGGATAAAGTTTCCCAATTCCTGAAAAAAGCCAAGGAATCCGGCTGCGACCTGGCTCTTTTCCCGGAATTGACCCTGACCGGTTACCCCCCACGGGATCTCCTGGACCGCTTCTCTTTCTACGAGCGTTCCCAAAAAGCCATCCAACAAGTCGCGAAACAAGCCGATGGAATTGTCGCGGTGGTAGGATCCATCGTCGAAAACAAGGGTCCGGGGCATCCGCTCTTCAACGCTGCCCTGGCCTTGCTGGACGGGCAGGTCCTTCAAGCTTATAAAAAAGTCCTCCTGCCCAATTACGACGTTTTCGATGAGGCGCGTTATTTCACTCCCGCGCTCTCCCCCGAGCCCCCCTTTACCTTCCGCGGCCTCAAGATCGCCCTCACCATCTGCGAGGACATCTGGAACATGGACGGGGTTTACTCGCGCCGGCTTTACACCCGGGACCCCTTGGAGGAAATAGCCAAGGCGAAACCGGACTTGCTATTGAACCTTTCCGCGTCCCCTTTCCACGCCGCCAAGCTTTCCTTGAGGGAAAGGCTCCTGAAAAACGCCACCCGCATCACCCAGGCCCCCGTGCTTTACTGCAACCTGGTTGGGGGGAACGACGAGCTGATATTCGACGGCTGCAGCATGGCCATGGACGCGGCCGGCAACCTTTTCCACCTCGGTAAAAGTTTCGAGGAGGATTTCTTCGTTTATGACACGGAAAACCCTTCATTAAAACCGGCGAAACCCCTGGAAAGCGAGATAGCCCGCATCTACCAGGCCCTGGTCCTGGGGACCCGGGACTACGTGAGGAAATGTGGTTTTGAGAAAGTCCTGGTCGGGCTTTCCGGAGGCATCGACTCGTCGCTGGTGGCTGCCATCGCGGCGGAAGCGTTGGGGCCTGAAAACGTCATGGGCGTCACCATGCCCTCTCCCTTTTCCTCCAAGGGTTCCATCCGGGATTCGAAGGAACTGGCCGGCGCTCTCGGCATCGAGTTCAAGGAAATACCCATCACCTCCCTTTTCCAGGAATCCTTGAAAATCCTGAAACCCTTTTTCGAGGGCAAGCCGGAGGACATCACCGAGGAAAACCTGCAGGCCCGGCTGCGGGGTTTGATCCTGATGGCGTTATCCAACAAGTTCCACCGGCTGATCCTCTCCACGGGTAACAAGAGCGAGATGGCGGTGGGCTACTGCACGCTTTACGGCGATATGTGCGGGGGCCTGGCGGTCATTTCGGACGTCCCGAAAATGCTGGTCTACCAGCTTTCCCGGTACGTCAACCGCAAACTGCCCTTGATACCCGATGACGTGTTCAGCAAGCCTCCTTCTGCGGAACTGCGGCCCAACCAAAAAGACCAGGATAGCCTCCCGCCTTACGATCTCCTGGACGGCATCCTGAGGTTGTACGTGGAGGAAAACCTGCCCCCCTCCCATATTAGGAAGGCCGGGTTTGACAGGCGGCTGCTGGAACAAATGCTCAAGCTCATCAACCAAAGCGAATACAAGCGTAGGCAGATGGCGCCGGGTTTAAAGGTAACCACCAAAGCGTTCGGAATGGGTCGGCGGTTCCCCATCGCCCAAAAATTCACTGAGGATGCCGGCAGTCCTTGACTTTCTTCCATTGGTTTTCCACTTCAAGCGCGAGGGTGATAACTTGACAAAGAAAAACACAAAAAAACCGGTAGTCGAGCTGACTAAGGAAATCCATTTCGAGGCGGCCCATTACTTGCACAATCCGAAATGGGATCGGAAAAAGAACCTGGAAATCTTCAAAAAATGTTCCGGTTTCCGCAAGGACAATCCTAAAGCCATCGATTATCCCCACGGCCATTCCTACCGGCTTCAGGTGACGATTAAAGGGGTGATTCATCCCGAGACGGGTTTTGTGATCGATTTCAAAGCCCTGAAAGCCATCCTCGAGCAGAACATTTTCGTTTATTTCGACCACCGCTTCCTCAATAAGGAAGTAGAGCCTTTTAAAAGCGTACCGTCCCTCCAGCCGACGGTGGAAAACCTTCTTTTGGTCATCTGGGAAAAATTGGAGCTTTTGCTTCGGAAGGAAAAGGTGAACCTGCACGAAATCACTCTTTGGGAAACGCCCTCCAATTTCGCCAGTTATCGGAGACAGCATTAGTCCAAGGATTAGTTTTTTTTGTGCGAGAACGGCGGGGGGATCGGTTAGAAATTAATGGAGGGAATCCGTTTCATCGGAACGCTCAATGCACTTCTCGCCATCATGGGTCAAAATATTCACCCAACCGCTCACCTGAAATCCTTCCATTTTTTCCGCGTCGAAGGGGCGAAAAAGCCTGCTGATCACCCGGAAATCCCTTACCTCTGAATCCAGCCAGACGTCATAATCTTTCTTCTCCAAAATCACCGGCATCCGGTCATGGATGACGCGCACCACCTCATTGGGGGTGGTGGTGAGGATGGCGCAGACTTCGCGGGTTTCCTCCGCCAGTTTTTGGGGCGCCCACAAACCCGCCAGGGCGAACGGCTGTCTGTTCTTGAGGCGGAAATAATAAGGCTGGGTTTCTTTGGCTTCGTGCCGCCACTCGTAAAAACCGTCTACCGGGATTAAACAGCGCCATTTCTCGAAGGATTCCTCCAAAATGGGTCTTTCACCGATTTCCTCGCAACGGATGTTGGCCAGCAAACGCCCCCCCTGCGACCAGGAGGCTACAAAACCCCAATGCAATAGTTTCAATATGCGCTTTTTTTCCTCAAGGGTATGGGTCACGACGGGGATAGTTTGCGACGGGGACACGTTATAGCGGGGGTTCCATTCGACCAGTTGTTCAACCTGGAACAATTCACCAATATATTTGGGAGAGCTTTTCAAGGCGAACCGGGTGTACATGGGAACATCATAAATTAACTGGGTTCAGTATGGGTATTCTTCCAACTCCGGAAAATACCCGCTAAAACCCCTTATTTTAAGGGTTTTTAATTATTTATAGAATTTATGGATGCCAAAAGGGCCATAATTCAGAAAAACCGGTTCTCTTTATTCATGATACAAGCCACCGTGAAACGATTTTGATGTTTATTCCTTTATAGGGTTCAATCGGATAAACGAAGCTGTATTGAACGAGCTCGTCTGCTCTCACTGCTCCACTAGGATCTTGAGGGTCTGCCTGGCGACCAGGTACCCGTTGGCGTCCCTCTGCTCGGTCTTGGCGATGTATAAGCCGCTGGCGATCCCCGCCGCGTTCCATGTCACCTGGCTCGCCCCGCCCGCCCCTTGCAGTTCCGTCACCAGCTCGCCCGCCACGTCGTAGATCTTTACCGTCAGCTTCACCCCTGCCGCCGATCCCTTGAATGTCACCAGCCTCGTTCCGCCCATCACCGGGTTCGGGTACGCCCACACCCTCGGCGCCGCCTGTTTCACCCCGTTCACCACCACCACCGACGTAATGATCACCGTCTCCCCGCCCTTCCCGTCCGTCGAGTGCACCTCGATGAAGTATTTACCGTTGGGCACCACCGTCCCCCCCGACCCGTGCCCGTCCCACACCGTCGTCACCCCGTTGTTCGTCGCGATCACCAGCGTCCCGTCCGTCGGCGACCCGGGCTCCAATACCGTACTTGACAGCTTCACCCCCGTGATCACCGTCCCCTGCGGGTCCTCCACCACGCTGTACAGCGTCTGCACGATCTCCCCAGCCTCGTTGTAGATGTCGATTGTCACTTTCTCCAGCGAACGGCTCACCACCACGTTCAATACCACGCTCTTGTCCACCCCGAACGAGTCGATATTGTCCACTTTCACGTAGTAATCCCCGTTGGGCACCGGGTTCCCGTTCTGGTCCGTCCCGTTCCACACCGTGATTTGCGTGTTCAGGTCGTAGATCGCCACCGGCGTGTTCAACCCGCTGATCAGGTTCCCGTTCGTCAATTGCAGGTCCACCAAAGGCTGGGAATACTGCGTCACCAGCAGTTCCTTCACCAGTTCCCCCGCCTCGTTGTACACCCCCACCTTCACCGTGTAGTTCCCCGTCACCTGCAGTATCGCACAGGCTGTCTGGGGAAGCGCCCCAGGAACGCTCATCACCGCGCAGTTCGTGATCGGCCCCGCCTGCGTGAAGTTGTTGATCGAAACTATGTAGGTCAGAAGGTAGTTCCCCGGTGCCAGG
>CAWKAR010000050.1:0-142073 GCA_963847625.1 candidate division FCPU426 bacterium
GGCGTGTAGGTGTTGGTGGGAGTGTTTGTCGGCGTGGAAGTCGAAGTGACGGTGGGCGTATTCGTGGGAGTGTTGGTATTCGTGGGTGTGGAGGTGTCGGTGAACGTGGCGGTTGGGGTCGATGTGTAGGTATTGGTGGGAGTGTTCGTTTCAGTCGGCGTGTTCGTGGGCGAGGAGGTGTTCGTCGGGGTTGGGGTGAACGTATACGTGAAGGGAGGGGTGTTGGTCGAAGTGGGTGTGGCGGTGGAAGTGCTGCTTGGAGTCGGGGTTGGCGTTGAGGTGAACGTGTTGGTCGGAGTCGGGGTGGGAGTGTTGGTAGTTGTCGGCGTGTTGGTGAGAGTCAAAGTCGGCGTATTGGTTGAAGTATTCGTGGGAGTGTTGGTATTCGTCGGCGTATTCGTCGGTGTCGGGGTAGGAGTGTTGGTCGGGGTGTTCGTGGATGTGGGGGTGTTCGTCGGAGTGTTGGTGAATGTTAGCGTGAAGATGGGCGTGTTGGTCGGAGTCGGGGTAGGAGTCGAAGTCGACGTGCTAGTCGACGTCGAAATCGGCGTATTCGTCGGGGTGTTCGTCGGCGTGTTGGTCGGAGTCGGGGTAGGTGTCGAAGTGGACGTGGTGGTCGGAGTCGCAGTCGGTGTCAAGGTCGGCGTGGGGGTGGGTGTTGAGGTCGGTGTTTTCGTCGGGGTGTTCGTGGACGTGGGAGTGGGCGTAGTCGTTGGCGTAATCGTGGGCGTATTCGTGGGTGATGTCGTCCCGGTCGGGCTGGGGGTCGGAGAAGACGTGATGGTGGGTGTAGGGGTGGACGTGGAAGTCGACGTGTTCGTGGGGGTATTGGTCGGGGTCGGCGTGGGTGTCGTCGTCGGAGTCGGGGTGGGCGTGTTTGTGGGTGTGTTGGTTGGGGTATTCGTGGGCGTGGGCGAGGATGTGGTTGTCGGGGTGGGTGTCGGGGTGGGTGTGGGCGTACGAGTCGGCGTGTTGGTCGGGGTGAAGGTGGGTGTCGTCGTCGGAGTCGGTGTGGGAGTGTTCGTGGGGGTGTTGGTCGGGGTATTGGTCGGCGTGGGCGAGGGTGTGATCGTGGGTGTGGAAGTCGAAGTAGGTGTGGACGTACGAGTCGGCGTATTGGTCGGGGTGTTCGTGGGTGAGGTGGTCCCGGTCGGGCTGGGGGTCGGAGTGAGTGTGATCGTAGGCGTGTTGGTTGGTGTGGGCGTGGGCGTGATCGTCGGGGTGGGCGTGGGTGTCCGGGTCGGCGTGTTCGTAGGCGTATTGGTCGGGGTGGGAGAGGGTGTGACTGTGGGCGTAGGGGTTGGGGTCCTCGTCGGTGTATTCGTGGGCGTATTGGTCGGGGTAGGAGTGGGTGTGGTTGTCGGAGTCGGTGTAGGAGTGTCCGTGGGGGTGTTGGTGGGGGTATTGGTTGGCGTGGGAGAGGGCGTTGTTGTCGGGGTGGGTGTCGGGGTACGTGTGGGCGTATTAGTCGGGGTATTGGTTGGCGTAGGCGTGGGTGTGATCGTGGGTGTGGAAGTCGACGTGGGGGTGGACGTTCTCGTGGGCGTATTGGTCGGGGTATTCGTGGGTGAGGTGGTCCCGGTTGGGCTGGGGGTCGGTGAGAGCGTATTCGTCGGCGTGTTCGTGGGTGTCGGTGTGGGGGTGATGGTAGGCGTGGGGGTCGGCGTGCGAGTGGGCGTGTTCGTCGGGGTATTCGTCGGGGTCGGGGTGGGTGTGGTCGTGGGGGTGGGTGTCGGCGTATTCGTGGGTGTGTTGGTTGGGGTGTTGGTTGGCGTGGGCGAGGGTGTCGTCGTGGGGGTGGGTGTCGGGGTGCGCGTGGGCGTGTTGGTCGGGGTATTCGTCGGGGTGGGCGAGGGTGTCGTCGTGGGGGTGGGTGTCGGGGTGCGCGTAGGTGTGTTCGTTGGCGTATTGGTTGGCGTGGGCGTGGGTGTGGTCGTGGGGGTGGGCGTGGGTGTGTTCGTGGGTGTGTTGATCGAGGTATTGGTTGGCGTGGGTGTGGGAGTCGTCGTGAGGGTGGGAGTAGGTGTGGATGTGGGTGTTCTCGTGGGCGTGTTCGTTGGGGTGGGTGTGGGTGTGGTCGTTGGGGTCGGAGTGGGTGTGTTCGTGGGTGTGTTGGTTGGGGTATTCGTCGGCGTGGGAGAGGGCGTCGTTGTCGGGGTGGGTGTCGGGGTACGTGTGGGCGTATTAGTCGGGGTATTGGTCGGGGTGGGTGTGGGGGTAATGGTGGGTGTGGGAGTCGGGGTGGGCGTATTCGTGCGAGTTGGCGTGTTGGTCGGGGTGTTCGTGGGCGATGTGGTGCCGGTCGGGCTGGGGGTCGGCGAAGGTGTATTCGTGGGCGTGTTGGTCGGGGTGGGCGTGGGGGTGATGGTAGGCGTGGGAGTCGGCGTGCGCGTGGGTGTGTTCGTCGGCGTATTGGTCGGGGTAGGAGTGGGTGTGGTCGTCGGGGTCGGCGTGGGTGTCCTTGTCGGTGTATTCGTAGGCGTGTTCGTCGGGGTGGGTGTGGGTGTGGTCGTTGGGGTCGGCGTGGGGGTGTTCGTAGGTGTGTTCGTAGGGGTATTGGTCGGGGTGGGAGTCGGGGTCGTGGTGGGAGTAGGAGTCGGTGTCCGAGTCGGTGTGTTCGTGGGAGTATTCGTCGGGGTAGGAGTGGGGCTTGTGGTAGGAGTTGGGGTCGGGGTGGGAGTAGGGGTTCTCGTGGGCGTGTTAGTAGGGGTCGGGGTTGGGGTCGTCGTCGGAGTCGGTGTTGGCGTGTTCGTGGGAGTCAGGGTAGGGGTATTCGTAGGCGTAGGGGTGGGCGTACGGGTCGGAGTGGGTGTAGGAGTATTCGTGGGTGTGTTCGTGGGGGTGTTTGTGGGTGTAGGCGTGGGGCTTGTTGTGGGGGTGGGTGTTGGCGTCCGGGTCGGGGTGTTCGTGGGGGTATTGGTTGGCGTGGGAGTGGGCGAGACGGTCGGGGTTGGAGTTGGGGTGTTCGTCGGGGTCGGAGTCGGCGTCCGGGTCGGGGTGTTCGTGGGGGTATTGGTCGGCGTGGGGGTGGGAGAGACGGTCGGGGTCGGGGTTGGGGTGTTCGTCGGGGTTGGAGTGGGTGTCCGGGTCGGGGTGTTCGTGGGGGTATTGGTCGGCGTGGGGGTGGGCGAGACGGTCGGGGTCGGTGTCGGGGTGTTCGTCGGGGTGGGTGTATTCGTCCGGGTCGGCGTGGGAGTGGGAGAAGGTGTATTGGTTGGGGTTGGGGTGTTGGTCGGGGTAGGGGTCGGCGTCCTGGTCGGGGTATTCGTAGGGGTATTGGTGGGGGTGGGAGTGGGCGAGACAGTCGGAGTCGGGGTCGGGGTGTTCGTCGGGGTCCTTGTCGGTGTATTCGTAGGCGTATTCGTCGGGGTGGGGGTAGGTGACACGGTTGGGGTCGGAGTCGGGGTGTTCGTCGGGGTCGGCGTATTCGTCCGGGTCGGGGTGTTTGTTGGTGTGGGGGTAGGTGTCGGGGTATTCGTCGGGGTCGGAGTCGGCGTCCGGGTTGGGGTATTTGTGGGGGTATTGGTCGGCGTGGGAGTGGGCGAGACTGTCGGGGTCGGGGTGGGCGAATTCGTCCGGGTCGGCGTGGGAGTTGGAGTTGGAGTGTTTGTCGGGGTCGGAGTATTGGTAAAGGTATAAGTGTAGGTATAGGTATGGGTGAAGGTGTTAGTGACATTAGGGGTCCAGGTATAGGTGGGGGTGTAGGTGCGGGTAAAGGTATAAGTCGGTGTAAAGGTATTGGTGGGGCAATTCATGATGTAGGTGATGGAATTCGATGTGACGGCGGGGTTGAGCATCGAATAATTGTTGGTCCGCGTCAGGCAATCGTAAACGGCATTGGCGGTGTCGTCCGTGCCGACAACGGTGGTCGACCAACAATAGGGCACCCAGCCGGAACCGTTATAGGAAGCCCCGGGGAAACCTTTCGATCCGATCATCGTCACCGTTTGGTCCCAGTCGTAGTAAAAACCGTTGGAGTCGGGGGGGGGACCGAATCCCTTGTTCGTGATTCCCAGGACGGAACTGCGGAAACCCTCGCTCCAGAAGAAGGTCGAACCGCCGGCGATCCCGGAATCAGTGAAGGTGACCGCGCCTGAAACCCAATGTCCCGAGTTGCAGGCCGTCAGGGCAATAGTGACATATCTGTTCCCCGGATTTGTATTCTGCTGGTAGCCGGTGAAAGTCACGGCATTCGCGTTCCCGGTCGCGCCGTCGCCTGACCAGCCCACGAAACTCTTGGTGAGGGTGATGTTCGTCGCGGGCGGGGTGGGGACGGGAGGGGGGATCGTGGTGGACTGGGAGAAGAAAAGGGCGCCGTTGCAGTTGCCAGTGCTGTAAAGCCCGGTGGAGTCGCCGGATAAATAGGGAACCTGGGCCCCGGTCGAGGGGTTATAGAGGGATTGGCTCCAACAGCAATCGCCCGAGGTGGTACTGACTTGAACCGGATTGCTCCAACCGCTTGTGCCGTAGTTGGTCGCATACCAGTTGCTGGCGGGGGCAGTGGACGGGTTTCCGGAGCTCACGTAATCCATCTTAACGGTGCCGCTCCCGCTAGTGATCTGGGAATGTTCCCCGCCGGAACAGGTGATATCCAGATCCCAGGAGGCATAAACGTTATTGCAGGCGGTGTTTTGGGTATAGACCGATATATAAACTTGGCTTCCGGTTAAAAGGGATGTATTAACGGTGATGCAACCCGGGGGACAGACTCCTGTGCCGTCCCAGTTGCAATAAGCCACTTGCCCCAGGTAAACACCACCGACGTAGACTTGGGACCAGTCGTCGCTGGCCACGCAAATCTGGGCGGAGGTCGGTGTGCATGTTTGGGACCATGACCGAATGGGGAAAGCGGCGAAAAACAAAACCCCTAAAATCGGTATGAGTTGCCTGGTTTTGCGTCGAATAAAAGTTTTAAACGATAAAAAAACCATGTAAATTTGCACTCCATCCCGTAAAACTTGATTCAATTTTCAAATTGAAAAACTTGGCAAATGATTATAACCCAAAAAGAATTTACTTTTACCGCCTTGCGGCCACAGTACTATCTCTTTAAAAACAAGCATAATTTATTCCAAAAAAGGGTATCAGGATGCTAAATCCCAAACCCCCTTATTCACTGATTTAAAGTGTTTTGTTTTAGAACTTGGAAGCGTTTTTATGTAATTCCACCCTCATAAAATCGCGAGAAACACTTAAAATAGCCTTTCCTTTAAGCATATCTTGAATCAGGAACTGCTAAAACGCTTTATTACTCCCCCGCCATTTTCTTTCCGAAAAAAAGGTCTAAATTGTCAGTTTTTTGAATTTGTTGAAACTATTTTTGACTTTTTTAGATTAATAAATCTCAATCCTATAACCAAAATAAGCTTGATTCATGGAGTCGTTTTCTTCCGCGATTTTAGGGCCACTTGCACCAGGGAAACTGCGCGGCGATAGCCGTCTCCAAAAGTCCATCCGGGATGATACGTTTCAGGAAATAAAGGGCCTTGTCCTCGAATTTCACCAGGTAACGCCTCTTCATGGTTTTGTCCTGGAAGGCCTTGAGAACCGACTTGACCGCCGTTTCAACCGGCGCGGCCTTCTTGAAGCGATCCAGCGAGAATTTCTCGAAGGACTCGGTAAAGGCCCGATAGGGAGACTGGCTCGAATAGACTCGGTCGCCCCGGCGGGTGTTGTCCACTACCGAAGTCTTGATCTCGCTCATGACCAGTTCGGAAACTTCCACGCCGAAAGGGCGGGTTTCCATGCGCAGGGCCTCGGTGATGGAATTAACCGCAGACTTGCTGGCTGAGTAGGGCCCCAGGACCGGCAGGGCCAGGTATCCGCCGATGCTTCCCACGTTGAGGATCCTTCCCGTTTTCTTCCGGCGCATGTGGGGCAATACCGCCCGGGTCACCCTCAGCATTCCGAAGACGTTGGTATCGAATTGGGCCTTGATTTCCCCATCGGTCAAGTCCTCCCAAAAACCCGCCATCACGAACCCCGCGTTGTTCAACAAGAAATCGATTCGGCCTTCCTTGTGGATCACCTGTTTCACGGCTCTTTCCACCGAGGAAGTGCGGTTGACGTCCATCACGACGGGGAAGAGGGGGAGTTTCTGGGCCAGGTTCCAAAGCTGTCCACTTTTGTTGGGGTTGCGGTAGGTGGCGTAAACCCGGATTCCCTTCCGGGCCATGGCCTCGGCGCAGGCAAGGCCCAGGCCCGAGTTGGCTCCGGTGATCAGGGCGACGTCGATTTTTTCCATTTTTTACCTCTCGAAGCGGGAATACATACCCCGAAGGATTCGGTCAAACAAGGCATCCGGAATGAACCGCCGGAGGAAGGGCAACCATCGGGCATCGGTACCCGCCGTATAACGTATCGCCATGCGTTTATCCCGCAGGGCCTTCAGGATCGTCCAGGATACCACTTGGGGGCCAGGGCCCTGGGCCGGCTGCTGGTCCCCGTAATCGAGGATATTGGAAAGGACCTTTTGATAGGCCGACTTTCCCTCCAGGAAAACTCCTGCCTTGCGCCGGTTAGCCTTGAAGGCGGTATTCATCTGCCCGGGCTCGATGACTCCCACCTGGATATTGAAGGGCCTCAATTCCAGCCGGAGGCTTTCAGTGACCGCTTCCACGGCGTGTTTGCTGGAGCAATAGAGTCCGATGCCGGCGAAGGTCATGTGCCCGGCGAGGGATCCCACCTGGAGGATCCGGCCTGATTTCCGGGAGCGCATCGCGGGAAGCACCGCCTTCGTCACCCGCAAAAGGCCGAAAACATTGGTTTCGTATTGGGCCAGGATCTCCTGGTCGGAAAATTCCTCCAGGGCCCCGAAGGCGCCCCAGCCCGCGTTATTAATGAGAACATCGATGCGGCCTGTGGATTTAACCACGGAGGAAACGGCTTTCTTCACCGAGGCGGCTTTGTCCACGTCCAGGGCAAGGATTTCCACTGGAAGTCCCGCGGCTTTTTCCCGCAAAGTCACGGCTTTCTTCAGGTTTCGAAGGGTGGCGAAAACCCGGTATCCCTTTTGGGCCAGGAGGACCGACGTCTCAAGTCCGATGCCGGTGGAGCAGCCGGTGATGATCGCAACAGGTCGGTTATCCAATCCAGGCTCCTTCAAGTGGTTGTGGGGTGGGAGCAGTCTAAAACAACAAAAAGGAAACCAAAAGCGGTAAAAGTCCGCAGACGGACTTCAGACCGTCCTTTCCGCATTGCCCCGGGGTAAAAAAAAAGATAGGATAAGTGCCTGAAAAGCTTTATTCCTCCCTTGTTTTAAGGAGATGCTATGCGCCTTCAAGCTTGCCTTGGTTTGGCCCTCTGCTTGGCCCTCCCTGCCGCCCTCGCGGCTAAAGCTTACAATGAGATGTCCGTGGAAAAACTCAACGGAACGGTCATGATCCAGCATGCCGACGGTTCCGATCCAACCGCCCTCCAGACGGGCAGCACCGTGCAAAAAGGCGACACCCTGACGGTCTTCGATAAAAGCTGGGTGATACTCAAGTCCCACCGTGGGGATCGAATCGGCTTCGATGGAGACAAGGGCCCGACGGTAGTGTTTGTCGACGAGTTCTTTATCGAGGGCCCCGACCGGCAGATCCGCTTCCTTTTGCAAAAAGGGACCCTTTTCCTCAAAACCAACGGTTGCGGTTCCCGGCAGAGTTTTTTCGAGATTAACGCCGGCTCGGTGGTTACCTCGATCAACAACACCCGCGCCATCCTGAACTTCGACCCGGGCCAAAACCAGCTCAAGGTGCAATACCTGGACGGCAAGATGACCGTGTTGGACAAGAACAGCGAGCAGGTCATGAGCGAACTGCATACCGAGCACCAATGGAAGGACGGGGTCCTGCAGGATAAGGGACAGGAACAGGGACCGGAATACATGGATGAGTTAGACAGCGTCAACTTCAGCAGGTTTTTTGACGGCGAAACCCGGCTTCAACCCGAAAGTAACAACATCCTCCTGACGAAATAAATTTTTCCTTTCACCTATTCGATTCACCTCTTCTTTCGAACGGATGGACCATGAATCCCCTCAATCTTGAATTTTCCTGTCCTTATTGTGGTTATCCCAATTTTTCCCCGGTGGATCCCCTGACCGGTGTCCATGAATGGACCTCGGACTGTGAGAACTGTTGCCGGCCGATCTCCTTGAGGGTCAGGGTCCGGTATGGGGCAATCGAGGAATGGATCATGGACCGGGAGCAGGACTGAGAGAAGCAAGGGGAAAAAACATTCGGCGATCAACCGGCGGTTATCCTCTGTTAATTAAAAGGCGCCCCGCCCGTGTGGATGAGGTTCAACACCACCTTGGTGGCCATGAAAAGATAATACCCCAAGAGGCCCAAACCGCAGATCCAGGTGATAAGGCCGAGGGCCTTCCGGTTGAATAGGTTCCGGCTGTAGTGCACGCCCATCCCCAGGCAGAAGAACCAGACCAGTTCGCTTACCAAGACCGCCGAGAAAAAGGTCGTGGCGGCCCCGCCCATCAGGGCAATGGGTCCCGAGACCTGGTACTGGTACACTTGCATCGTGCCGACCCAGCCGATCCACCGCAGGAGGGTGAAAGGGTTGGTGGCGTTCAGGATAATTCCCATAACGAAGGAATTATCCAACCACTGAACCTGGCGCCGCAGGGACGAATTAGCCTGCGCCTCGGGACTGTCCCCTATCTCCGTCAGCATGGAATAAGCCAAGTACAGTAGGAATATCACGCAGATGGCGAAAAGGATGAACTTCCAGGAACCCGCGAAGCCCTCGTGGGCCAGGCCCACGAAAACCGCATAGGCGCATAAGGCGTCCATGATGGCCGCGCCCGCTCCCACCAGGAAGGTTTGTTGGAATCCGCCCAGGATTCCCCGGCGGATGGCCAGGAAATTCACCGGGCCGATCATGGCGGCCGTGCAAAAGCCGATGATGAGCCCCTGGGTGATGGCGGCGTAAATCAGTTTGACGGTTTCGTTCATGGGCATGGCCGGCATATTTTACCGGAACCCATCGGGAGAAAACACAGGCTTTTTCCACTTTGTGCGCGGATTCCGGGAACATCGGGTTTGTTTTTCAACTTTCCCCCAAATTTGATATCCTGACCTCGTTCACTTCCGGATTGAAAGGATCGGGCTTATGGCACTATCTTCCAAGGCGCTGGTCAACATCCTCATGGGCAGCAAATCGGACTGGGAAACCATGAAAAACGCCTCTGACATCCTGAACGGGTTAGGAGTTGCCCACGAGTGCCGCGTCCTATCGGCGCACCGCACGCCCAAGGAAACCACCACTTATGTCGGCGGCGCCGAGGCCCGGGGCGTGGAGGTCATCATCGCGGCGGCGGGCGGGGCGGCCCACCTGGCCGGGATTTGCGCGGCCCATACGATCCTTCCGGTCCTGGGCGTGCCCCTGGAAAGCAAACTGCTCGGCCTGGACTCGCTTCTCTCCACCGTCCAGATGCCGGGGGGAATCCCCGTGGGGACCCTGGCCATCGGCAAGGCTGGCGCCATAAACGCCGCTCTATTGGCTGTGGCCATTTTGGCCGGTAAAAGGCCGGACCTGAAAAAGAAACTCAAGAAATTCCGCGAAGGCCAAATCGCTAAAGTTCTCAAGGAAAAATTAACCTAACCAAACTCGGAAAGTTGCGGTTATTTTTAGCGCTATTTTTTACCGCCCTGGTAACCCAGTCCGTTATCCGGAATAATCCCTTTTTCCAGCCATTCGTATTTCCCCTCCATGGCCTTTTCCGCAACCTTCCGGTCGTTCGCGTCGTTGTTCCAGCAGACCCCGCAGAAATAATTGTAAATGCGGATGCGGGCCTGCCGGCAGAAGGTGTCGGCCAGTTCCGAGGGAGTAGAATCGTCCGGGTTTTGGCGTGATGACGAATCTGCCTTAGAACAGGCTGTGGCCATGGCGAACAATTCGGTCCCTATCTCTACCAGCCTCCCTAAGATTCTTTGCCTCTTTTCCAACCTGGGTCCATGCTGGATCATCCGATGGAATAGGGCTCGGGCCAGCTTTCGGGAAGTACGCTCAATAAACCGTAAATGCGCCGCCAATGGTCCGTAAGAGGAAAACCGGGGCCAAAGTCCCGTGGGCAGCCAAAGCCGCAGGTACCAGAAGGGATAATAAAGGGCGCATTTTCCCAGGGCCCGAAGTTTTCGCGCGAAAGGCGCCCGGGGATTCAGCAGGTCTCCCGCCAAGCGCATGTGGAAATCCAGGGCCTCGCGGGCGATGAAGAGGTGCTGGATTTCCGTGGTGCCCTCGATGATCCGGTTGATGCGGTTGTCCCGCATCATGCGCTCCACGGCGTAACCCTTTTCCCCCCGGGCCCTCAGGGAAGGCGCGGTCTCATAGCCCCGCCCGCCCCGCAACTGCATGAGGTCGTCCATAATTTTCCAAGACGCCTCGGAGCAGAAAAGCTTGGCCATGGCGGCCTCCATGCGGATGTCCGCCCCGCCCCTGTCTACCAGTGCCGCGGCGTAATAGGTCATAGCCTCCTGCGCGAAGGTGGAGGCGGCCATGTTGGATATTTTCACGGCGCCTGCCTCGTGGCTTCCAATGGGCCCGCCCCACTGCTCCCGCTCCTTACCCCAAATCCGGGCGATGCGAAGGGCCTGCTTGGACATTCCCGCGGCGGCCGCCGGCAAGGTCAGGCGCCCGGTGTCCAGGGTGATCAAAGCCAGCTTCAGCCCCAGGCCCTCGCCCCAGAGGATGTTTCCCGAAGGGACCTTAACGTTCGTGAACCGAATCAGGCCGCTCTGGATTCCCCGGTTGCCCATGAAGTCGCACCGGCGCGGGTATTTGATGCCGGGGGTCCCTTTTTCCACCAGGAAGGCAGTGATCTGCTTTTTCCCCCGGCCACCCACTTGCTTGGGGGGAGTCCTCGCCATGACCACCATGACGTCCGCCACCAGGCCGTTGGTACACCAAAGTTTCTCGCCGTTGATCGTCCAGGTTTTCCCGTCCGGCGAGGGCTCGGCTGTGACTGCCATTCGGGCCGGGTCCGACCCGACGCCGGGCTCGGTCAGCGCGAAGGCCGAGATCCAGCCCTTGGCCAGGAGCGGGAAGTATTTTTTCTTCTGGGCCTCGGAGCCGAAAAGCATGAGGGGCTGGGGGACGCCGATGGACTGGTGGGCCGAAAGCCATACCGCGGTGGTGCCGCAGTAGGATGCCACCAGGTCCACGGCCCGATTGTAGTTGACCTGTGAGAGGCCCAGGCCCCCGTATTCCTTAGGGATCTTCATGCCCCAGCAGCCCAGGCGGGTGAGGCCATCCAGCACTTTTTTCGGGAGGATGCCGGTTTTATCCACCTCGTCCGGATCCAGGTTCTCCCGAAGAAAAGCCTCCAAGCTGCCCATGAACTCATCCCCCTGGGCCTTGTCTCCGGGGGACTGTTCGGGGTAGGGGAAGAGAAGTCCGGGTCTGAAACGGCACATGAAGAGCCCGGCCGTGAAACTGAGCTGTTTCCAATCGGTTTCCCGGGAAGCCTCGGCCACTTCCAGGGATTCCCGTTCCTTTTCGGTGAGGTGTTTGGCAGTGGATGCGTCGCTCATGAGGCTTCCCTTTCGAGCTCTTATTCGCCGGCCCGCTTATTCTATTCCTCTTTCGGAAAATAACAAAAGGCTCCCACTTTTCCGGGTGGCGTTGTAAAATACCGCCCATGAATTCATTCGCCAAACCCGAAGAAGCCAAGCCCTACACCTATCCCGAGTTTCCCCGTCCCGAAAAAAAGGTCCTGAAAGTGGATTATTCCAAGGTGCCGGGCGCGGATAAATTCAAGGAATTGGACGTGGATCGCCCTGAATCCAATATTGCGGACCTGCCGGTCGTCCATTCGGTTCTTTTCCAGGATTTCAAGGAAGTCCTTTCTAAGAATCCTTCCTGAGCCTGAATCGGTCTTGACCTTGGTTCCAACCGGAAGCCCAGGTTCCTCACCTTCCCAAAAGATCTTTTTCTCATACCATCTTTTATTCCTCGACCGCTGGTATTACGTCTTGTCCGTTTGTTTCGCCCTGATTTTTCTTTTCGCGTCCCGTTTGAACGTCGATTATGACTTGGGTTTTCACTTAAAAACGGGCGAATGGATCCTCCGGCATCTGGCCTTTCCCAACAAGGACGTCTTCACTTATTCCGTGCCTCAAAACGTCTACACCGACTCCCATTGGCTTTACCAGGTCGGCCTCGTCCTTATTTACAGGGCTTGGAATTACGCGGGCCTCTCCTTCCTGAACGCCCTGCTCATCCTGGCGGTGTTCACCCTGACCTTTTCGCGCATGCGGCGGACCGGCTGTCCCGCCTGGGCCCTATTTCTTTTGCTTTTTCCCGCCATCCTCGCCATGGAAATCCGCTTCCTGGTCCGGCCGGAGGTGATGAGCTGGTTCTTCCTGGTCCTGGACCTGGCGGTCTTAGACCTTTGGGCGGAAAACCGGAAAAACCTATTGTTCATCCTCCCCCTGATCCAACTCGTTTGGGCCAATTCGGAGGGCCTCTTCGTGCTGGGTTGGGGGGTCATGGGTGCCTACCTTCTTTCCTTTTTCCTCCATTCCCGGCGGCTGGATTTGCCCCTCCTCAAGGCTTTCCTTTTATCCATCGCACTATCCTTCCTGAACCCCTATTTCCTCAAGGGCGTCGCCTTTCCCCTCGAACTTTTCACCCGATTCGAACCCTCCAACCTTTTCAAGCGGTATATTTCAGAACTCCAGTCACCCTGGTCTCTGACCCGGGACTCCCACGTTCCTTTTTATCCCGCGACTCCCATCTACGCTTACAGGATCTTCGCGCCGCTTCTGCTGTTGTTGATCCTGGCAGGATTTTCCCGGCGTAAATTTCACGGCATCCTCATACCAGTCTGCTTTTTCCTCCTTTCGGCGGTGGCCATCCGGAACATGCCCCTGTTTTTTCTCACGGCTCTCCCCTTGGCAGCCGCTTCCTTGAAAGACCTCCGATCGGTCCCAGGTGGATGGTTCCAAAGGCTGGACGGTTTTATCCGCTCCTGGAAGCTTCTTCCCCTCGGGGCCGCCTTCCTGGTCCTACTGCTTTGCCTAAGAGTCGGGAGTCAGGCTTATTACGTATCCGAGCGCAGGGCCGTGCATAACGGCTGGGGCGTGGACTCGGAACGAATTCCCGTCAAGGCCGCCTCCTTCCTGGAGAAGAACGGCCTCCAAGGGCCCATCTTGAACGAATTGGGATTCGGAGGTTGGTTGGAATGGCGGGGCGGGCTCCCGGTTTTCATCGACGGGCGGTTGGAAGTCATGGGTGAGGACCTCTTCGCGGAGTACCGGGACAGCTTCAATCAGGGCGGCTTGTGGCGCCTGGTGAAAAAGTACGGCGTCCAGCTGGTCTTGTACGACCACATGGCGGGGATCCCCTGGACCACCCAGCTCCAGCAGATGCCCGGCTGGCGGTTGATTTATTTCGATGACCTGGCCGCGCTCTGGGCCGCCCCAGGTTACGCGGTCCAGTTCGCGACCGTGGCCCCCCGAAACTCCCTGGCGGCTTGGGGGTTGGCCCCCCCGCCCACCGACGGCCTCTTGTTGGATTTCCAGAAACAGCGCCGGAACGCCTTCGCCGATTGGGCCGAGGGATTCGTCCGTCCCCAAACCTATCCCATGTCCCTGATGCGCCTGGGAACCTTCGCCTACGAGAACGGGGACTACGCGACGGCCAGGGACCTGTTTCTGGGAATGCTGGAAAAAACACAGGGAAAATATTACGAGGTTTATTTCAACCTGGGCGCGGCTTACCTGCGCTTGGCCCGTCCAGACTTGGCTGAAATTTGCTACAAGAAGGTCCTGGAATTGGAGCCGGATAACCCCGCCGCCCTGGAAAAGCTTAAGAAACTTTGAGGTTTTATTCAGAGATTTCCCCGCGAATTCCCAAAACTCTTTGACATAATCCAAAAATCACGGGCTGGTTTTCGGGCGGGAATCGGGTAAACTTTGACCGGAACGTTTGAGCCCTGTAGAACGTCTAAATTACACCGTTATCACAATTAATAGAGGAGACCCGTTATGCTTAAAAAGTTCATGTGTCTGTTATGGGGAGTTTTACTGGTGGCCCCCTCGGCCCTTCTGGCCGCCAATTCCACCGCCCAGGATTTCGACGATTTGGGAATGGCCCTTTACCAAAAGGGTCTTTACGACAAGGCCATCGTTTATTTCCAAAAGGCCGTCCAGGCCGACCCCGGGGATTGGCAGGGCTACGAGAACCTTGGGGATGCCTATTCCAAGAACGGGGACAACCAGGACGCCCTGAACGCCTACCAGCAAAGCTTGAGGATCCACCCAGACAACCCTACCGTGCAGGCCCATATCGACAGCTTGGGAGGCACTTCCAATACGGTTTCCCCCGCCAATCCTCCCTCCAACAGCCAGGTGGAGCAGGAAGCTCCGGTTCAAAACAACAAAGCCGGGCAATTCCGTCGTTACCGGCCCCAACCAGCGGACAGCCTGGCGCCCATGGATCACGCCAAGGTCTGGGCCAAATTCGAATTAGGGTATAACTATTCAGTCCAGGGCGATTTAATGAATAGTGTTACCGCTCTTAATGGAGAAAACGCAAATGGCACTCTGCCTTTCGGCTTTACCAATGGGAATGCCTCTATGGACGCTGGCGGATTCAATTCAGGAGGGGAAGTGGGCTTCCTGATAAATCCCAACAATGGAATAGCCATTGGCTTTCATTATCTCCAAGCCAATGACTATACCTATAGCGCGTACAACTCGGCTCCTTCTTCTATAGCGGGTTATCCTAGTGATTTCGAAACCACGACTATGACCCCATCAGTAGTGCCATTCACTCTGGATTATTACCTTTTCCTCCCTGACAGTGGAGGTCGTTTTTTTATTAGCGCGGGTGTGGGCTATTATGCTGCCAACGTGCACGTGGATGAAAATTACAGCGTAGTAAATTATGAATACACTGCGGGCGATCCCAATTACCAAAATGATTACAATCACCCCTTTGGAGATTTGACTGCCGGCAATGTAGGTTTCCAGGTGGGGATCGGCCGGGATTTCGCTGTAAACCCGAATTTTGGAATTTCCATCTTCGCCCGTGGGCGGTACGCCCGGATTTCCAATTTCAGGGGAACCCTTTCGGACGGCAACCCCTGGGTTTTGGCCAAATACGCGGATGGAACAGTGGATATCGACAACCCCTCCTTTATTGGTACCAACGGCGAGACTTACGCGACGGTTGATTTTACCGGGTTCGACATCGGTGCCTCGCTGAACTTTTATAGTTTCTAATAAAAACCACAAATTTTAAGGCCCCGGCTTGAACAGCCAGGGCCTTTTTTTATCTTTAAAACAGGACTGTTTGTTTTAATGCGGGAAAAGGGGAGCCATTATGAATAAGACCTTCAGGATTTTTCTGAAATACTGCTTTTTCTTGCTTTCTTTCACGCTTCTCGCCGGGACCACAATCCCTAAAACCGAAACCGCCGTCTTCGCGGGGGGGTGTTTTTGGTGCATGACCCCTCCCTTCGAGCAATTGGAGGGGGTCGTGAAAGTGACGGCGGGTTACACAGACGGGCAAGAGAAGAACCCCACCTATGAGGATTACGCGGAGAAAGGCTATACCGAGGGTGTCCAGGTCACCTATGACCCGGCCCAAATCTCTTACAGCCGCCTCGTGGAGGTTTTCTGGCGGCAGATCAACCCGACAGACCCCAACGGCCAGTTCGCGGACCGAGGGCCCCAATACCGGGCGGCCGTGTTTTACCTGAATGAGCCGCAAAAGCAATTGGCGGAAAAATCCAAGAAGGATCTGGAAGAATCCGGAAAGTTCGACAGGCCCATCCTGGTTCCCATCAGGAAATTCGTGAATTTTTATCCGGCCGAGGATTATCAACAGGACTACTACAAAAAAAATCCCGTCCATTACCGGCTTTACCATAAGAACTCGGGTCGGGAATCTTTCTTGAAAAAAGTTTGGGGCAGGCCGTAGCAGGCTAAAGAAAATGATTTCTAAAGCCCTGCCCCTCGCTGCGGTGCGAGGGGTGTTTGTAAAGAGTGGGGAAGGGCAAGGCGGAGGTTTACCGGCTAAAATTAGATGCCCATGAGGTAAGATAGCTGGGGATACAATGAGTAAGGGAAATGGCTAATAAACTTAAAGTGTCCTTTTAATCGGGTGAGTACCAGCCCGGCCCCTTTGTGGGTAAGGAATGAAAGGGAAAAAATATTTTACGAGGGGAAAATATGGGCCATTGGAATTCAAGAATTAAAACATTATGTTATGTATGGGAGTTCTTTGCGCGGCTGTCATAGCCTGCGTGATTGCTCCCCTGGCCTGTTCCAGAAACAGCTCTCCTGCGGGCGGCGCAGCCCCCACACCTAGTCCCACAGCCACGTCCACCTTGACGCCCACGATGACGGCTACCTGGGCTCCGGGAAACACGATCAATACCTGCGACCCCTACGCGGCCATGACCGTGGGGTCCTACGTCGTGGAGGCGGATTTTTGGGACCAGGGAAGCTGTCCCGGAACCCAGTGCATGAACCTCGACAACGCGACCGGAGCTTTTTCCGTGACGGAGTGTCCCAACTGCGGAAGCACCGTGGCTTCCTACCCTAATGTGCTTTACGGTTGTTCCTTCGGGACCTGCAGTCCCGGAACAGTGCTTCCCTTGGAGGTCAGCTCGCTCACCACAGTGACCAGCAGTTGGGCTTTCGGCGTGGGAGGCATCTCCTCCGACCAATATGACGTGGCCTACGACATCTGGTTTTGCCCCATCAACACCTGCAGTTCCAGCTCGTTCCCTTGTAATGGGACCGAGCTGATGATCTGGCTGGATTACAAGAACTTGACCGGTTGGCAAAATTTCAAGGGGTCTGTGAGCCTGGGCGGGTATAACTGGCAAGTATGGCAGGCCGCCATGAGCGGCTGGACTTACCTGGCCTACCTGATCCAGGGCCCGGTGGTCACCTCCGTCACTAACCTAGATTTGAACGCCTTCTTCCAGGACGCGGTGACCCGGGGTTACGTTAAGAATTTCTGGTACCTTTACGCGATCCAGGCGGGCGACGAGCTTCGCACCGGCGGATTACCCTATAACAACGTCAGCTTCTCGGTCTCGATCAATTAAGGTGACGGGGTATTATCTCGAACCGGTTTTTTAGTCCTGGCCCAATTGTTCTTCGGGTGAATGGTAGGCGCGTGTAGCGGGGAACCTTTGTTCCCGGTGGATCAGGGATTGAAGTTGACGCCAATATTAATGGGAATAAAGGAAAAGGACCCCCCGGGACCCCCGTTGTCCCCTCCCACGAAAATCATGGCATATTTCGCCTCGAGGAGGAGGTTCATCTGCGGGCTGACTTTAAAAGCCAAGCCTGCTCCTCCCTCGATCATGGGTTCGACATTGGAAGTGCCATTGCCACTGCCAGAGACAGGGATAATCGGGGTGCCGTTCGAGTAATTAATGTTGGCGGTGACGCCGGTCATGAGTATCGAGAGGCCGCCGCCCCCCAGCAAATAGGGCCAGAAGTTGGTCCCGTTGAACTTGTATTTCGCCATGGCCAAAATCTCCAAGTCGGTGATGTTGGAATCAATCGATCCCGAATAGGTGCCCACGGAATAGTAGCCATAGGTGTAATAACCAGAAACCTTAACCGAATGCGTGAATGTAAAAAAGGCGGCTTGCCCGCCGATCCCGAAATTCGGATCCAACATATAAAATCCGTTTCCACCGCCCCCGAAACCTGACCCAAAATCCGCGCTCTCTGACGGTATGCCGTCGTAAGCGTCGGACGTGAGTTTAGAACTCAGTCCTACCCCGAGCATTACGTTCAACTCGAAAGAATTGTATGGAGCGGTGGTCGAATAATTAAGTCCGGAGTTTCCGGCCTGTGCGGAAGCAGAGGTGGAACTGGGTTCCCCGGCGCCCACCATGGTCTTGAAGGATTGGACAAAAGAGGCCAAAGAGGCGTCGCCCGGATTGAGGGCGGATGCTTTTTCATAGGCCGCTAAGGCTTCCTGCTTGCGACCCATGTAATAGTACGCGTTTCCCAGGCCCCGGTAGGCCGCGGCGTTGCCGGAGTCCACTTGAATAGCGGCGTTGTAATAAAGAATGGCCTTGTCGTAATCCTTTGCCTGGCACATTTGGTTTCCAGCCGCCAGGTATTGGGCCGAGGTTGCCTGGGAAAAGAGCGCAGGCGCGGGAAGAAAGAATAAAACAGGGATGAGCAGATAATTAAGGTTTGAACATGATGGAAAGGATTATATCAGCAGATCAGCCCGCCGCAAACTCGCTTTTCTTAATCCTGTTATCGGACCCCATCGGCACGTTTGGAGAGGGCGGGGAAGGACAAGACGGAGGCGATATAATGAACAACAAAACAGCGGGCGATATTTCCAGGGAATACCAATTGTTTTTCAATTGGCATGACCAACCATCACCATTCACCTGGTGGGTGAGTAGTGGGCCAGGTCATCTGGGATAGGTCGGTTTACAGGTGACAGGGTGGTTGAAATGATTTTTTTAGGATTATAATTCCGCCATGGTTTCAGTCCAAAATTCCCTTCTCAAGTGGTTCCTTCTTTTCGCGGTAGTCTTCAGCCTGCAGGTCATCCCGCGCTGGTGGGGCGATTCCATCGTCATGGACGAGGAATGGAACCTGACCGCGTCTTATTACTATTGGAAGCAAGGCGATGTCATGACGACCTGCGGAACTACGGCCCCGGGCGCGCTTTGCGCGATTCCCCTGCTTTTCATGGACTTGAACCTTGATCCCAGTACCGGCATTGATTGGCGTCCCCGCTCCTTAAGCCTTCTTTTCATGAACAATCCGGGCCGCCTGGAAACCATCACGGCCTGGAGCCGGTGCGTCTCCTGGATCCTGGGGCTTTTGATCGGGTTTTTCCTTTATCGGGCCGTCCGGGATGGCCCCTTGCCTCTCGGCCTTTCAGCTCTGGCGCTTTGGGCTTTTGAGCCGACCTTGCTGGCCTTTAGCGGCACGGCCAAAACCGACATCTCCGTGGCCTTTTGGTTCTTCCTTTGCATTCTTTATTACAAACGCATCCATTCTCGGGAAAAATATTTTCCTTTCGTCCTATTGGGTTTCCTGGCGGGCCTTACGTCCGCTTCCCGTTACAACGGCCTCTTCGTTCTACCTGTGCTTTTTTTACTGGAAATCTTTTATTTATTCGAGCCGGGCAACGGTCCCAAACCCTTTACGAGACGCTTTCTCTTTTGGCTCTCGGGCCTGACCGGTTTTCTCGCGTGCGTCACGCTGGCTTACCTTCCCGGCGCCTTTTTTTCGATCATGCATCACTGGCCCCCTACCATATTTATCCTGAATATGGCCGCTTATGCCTCTAAGCTGAAACCCATCTCAGACCAATTCGTGTTTTTCGCGAATCATTATTGGGAGAACGGCTCCTTCCTCTGCTTTCCTTACCATTTCTTTTTCAAGAACACCCTTCCTTTTTTCCTCCTGCTGGCCATCGGCGTCTTGTTGGGTTTTTTAAAAAAAGGATTTCTCCCCCGCTGGATCTGGATTCCCGCGGCGGTTTATCTGGGGCTTTTTTGGATGTTTGACAAATCCATGAACATCCGCCACGCCTTGCCAGCCTATCCTTTTCTCATTCTCATCGCAGCCAAAGCCTTCCAATGGTTATGGGAAAAAAGCCGGACATCAACTTGGTATTGGGTCCGCTTCCTTCCCATGGGCCTTCTTTTTTGGCACGGTATCAGCGTGCTTCACGCCTTCCCGCACCACATCGCCTACGCCAACGACCTTATGGGGGTCATGAAAAAACCCGGCCACTTGTATTCGTTCAATTGGAACCTGGGGCAGGATATGAAGCGCTTGGCTGAAACCGCCCGGGAGCGGGGCTGGAAAAGGGTAAAACTGGTGACTGAACAAAGAACGGACCCCTATTTTTATGGTTTGTCCTGGGAACCCTGGACCGAACAAGATTTCACCCAACCCCAACCCGGAACAGTCTATGTTGTGGACCCTTCCATCTTCTTTGACCATTCCTACTACTGGAATCTTTACACGAATCATTCCTGCTGGTTGAGATATGTACAAGCTTCCGGAAATATCGGCGGCACTTTGTATTATTATGAAATTCCGGGTACCTGGGACTCCGCACGAAAAGATGATTCGCCCGTAGTCAATTCCTTTATCTATTACGCTGATGGGGTTCCCCCCTACCGAAGGAATACACCCCCTGAAACTTGGACCGCGCCTTAAACGAAACTCAGGGAACAAAGGGGAAGGCTTCCCACACCCTGCCCAGACCTTGAAATCTCTTGGCCGATTGCCTGAAAACGGTTTTTAAACTTCCGGGTAGGTTATTCGTAAAACCCTTCCACCGGTCAGGCAAATGGCCTGTGTGGGCGGGGGCAATGGGCATGAAACCCTCGACTCTTTTACTCCGGTTGGAATAAGATTTTTAACAAGCAGCGGGTTTATTCGGTATTTCAAAGAGGTTTTGATTGAGACGCTTCCATTTCGCGTCCCACCTTTAAATAAATCAACCAAGGAGTGAGTCATGATCCAATGTAAAAGCGCCATTTTGCTTTTCGCGGCCGGGCTAGCATTTTCAACGGGAAGGTTGTGCGCGGACGACACGATTCCCGTTCCACAGACCCCCACCACGCCTACCACTAAAGCCGCCGTCGCCAGCAAGGAGGCCAAGACCGAAAGCCCGGCCGTGTCCCCTATGAAGGCGGCCCTGGCTTTAGCCGAGGCCGGCAAGACCGACGAGGCTGTCGCGGCTTTTGAGAAAATGGGAGTCCAGAAGACCAAGAGAGTGGAAGCCTGGCGGCTCAATAACGAGGGCCTGGCCTACCTGATCGCTGACAAGCCCGAAAAGGCCCTGCCGCTTTTAGAAAAGGCCGTGGCCGCCAACGCGGATAATTACGTAGCCTTGAACAACCTGGGAATCGCCTATGAGCAGACCGGAGCGCTCGAGAAGGCCAAGGACGCTTACCAGAAGTCGATCGACGCGGCCAAGACGGCCGATGCCACCTCGGCCAAGGCCGAGGACAACCTGAAAAACCTTCAGGCGAGGCTGGACAAGATCGCGGCCAAAAAAGAAAAGGCGGCCAAGAAGGCCGGCGCTAAATCCCCGGCCACCCCTGTCAAGAGCACCCCCGCGGCGGGAGGGGATGAGAAGAAGTAAGGCCTTTTAGCTCAAACCAAAAAGCCCTTCCCGTGGAAACACGGGGGGGCTTTTTTTGTCCGGTTACGCCAAAAAAGAGTGGATCGGCTTTAAACCTCTCCAATCAACGCAAGACCAGTATTTTGAAAATTCGGGTGGCGGAGGTGGCTTCCAAAGTGACCTTGACCCGGAGGAAATAAAGTCCATCGGCCACAGGTTTGCCCCAATGGCCGTTCAAAACCCATGTTTTAACCCCGTAAAATCCCCTCATTTTTATTTTTTCCGGGAGTTTTTTCCTTCTTGACCCGTCCAAATCTAAAGACATCTTAGGGGAGCTTTCCATGAAAAGTTAAATCCGGGTTAAAAACAAGTTTGGACTGCACCTTCGGGCGGTAGCCCGGCTGGTCCTAATAGCGAACGCTTATGACTGTCCGATTGCGGTTAAAAAAAATGGAAAAACCGCCAGCGCCAGGAGCATCTTTGACCTTTTAGCCCTGGCGGTGCCTGAAGGCGCCGAACTGGAAATTGAAGCCGAAGGAAAAGACGCGGAACAGGCGATCCGGGCCATTCGCGAATTGGCCCAATCCAAGTTCGGTGAATCGGAATAAACCCGCCGCGCTTCTTTCCCATAGTCCCGTCAGCGGGTATTCAGCCTTTCATCCGGCGGCCGGAAAATTCAAGGTTTGAATCGGATTGACCGGCGGTTATCCTATCCCCGGGGGGGGTGATGGTTTGAAACTTTACATTATTCCGGCTTTCGCCGTTTTCCTGGGGACCTTTTCCATCCTGGGGGCGGTTCCCGCGTCCGTCGAGAACCTTAATTACAAGGTCACCCTCTCCGAGACCCAGCCTGGCCTGGACGACCAGGCCGTTCAGCAGGCGGGGCCCACCATCACCGTGGCTATCTTGGATAAAATGCGGAACACGAGGTTGGTTTATCCCCTCCAGATTTATGCGATCCATTATTACTTCCTGCGGGACGAGGCCCTGGACCTGGTCTGCCGCACCACCCTCGAGGGGGACGCCGGAGGCCCCCGTTATTCCTTCATCCAGTTGAACCTTAACAACACGCAGGATTCCCGCCAGTTTCCGCTGATGAAGCGTTTTTCCTTTTCGCCCGACGGCCAGACCCTTTTGGCGGTCCTTGACGGCTCCGGGGCGGCGGACCCAGTCGTCCTCCTGCGGATCCAGGAGTCGCCGCCGCGGATGGGGTGGATCTATTCGAGCAAGGATCAAGTCAACTTATTCACGCGGGCCCAACCGGCCCTGGCCCGGGATGTGACCGTGAACGAACCCGTCGGTTGGTCAGCCGATTCCTCGACAGCCGCTTTCGTGGTTTCCTCCCCCGATGGCACGAAGGACGGCCAAGATCTGCCCATCCAACGGGATTACCTGGCCTGCCTGCGGCTCAGTGGGGAAGGTTTCCGGGTGGCCGCCCAGCCTTTAGATCTTATCCCCTACCATTACCACAACGGGTCGGTGATTACGGAGATTAAATGCAATGGCGACAAGGCCACGCTGTCATTCGTCCAGAGCGATTCTTCGTCCAACCTGACGGCCGAATTCCCCCTGCCCCCGGATACCCCCACCCCGCCCGCGGGGCCTTGAAGCCAACCGCCTAAAAAGAATTTGACCTGACGCTTTTGGCGGTTTCGACCAGCTTCCTCCGAGCTCTTGAAAAAAGAGGGATGGGAAGTCAAATCACCTAATAAATAAAGTTATCCCTGGAAGTTATTTGCGGTTCTTAGTCTCTTCTGTGGACAAAGATGGGAATCATGACAAGGCTGGCTCAAAAAAGTTTGGAACCTGTTTATCAAAGGTTATCGCTAAAAGCATTGTCCGGATTTTAATGGTCTCTTTCGGGAAGAGACCAGGGGTTTACTGGGACGTCATCATTTTCTTAGGGCGGACCCACAAGGCGATCTCATCGGTGGCCCAGATCTCATCCGGCAGATCGGAGTTGATGAAGACCCGCACGTATTTTTTTTTGCTGGAAATGGAAGTGCTGATCTCCTTAACGTTCAGGACAGTCCCTACCTTCCGCGTCAGGATATTGAAAACCTCGTCATTCGGCACAAATTGGAAATCCTGCATACGTCCTCCTCCGTACTCACCCGGAGGCATTTTACCTGAAAAAAGGGCGATCCTCTCCCAATAGTACGTAACCACACCGGGAATTGAAGAAAATGGCGGAAAAGAGACAGTTTTAATTTTCCGGGGACCTACAAGAAACTTAGGCTGAGTTTCATCACTACCTGCATAGGTTGGGGAACGCGGCCCAGGCCCATCTGAAGGCGTTATTCGCGGTCCGCTAAAAAAACTGGGGCTAAATGCCCCGGCTCCCACAATGCTTCCTTACTTTTTGGAATCCCCTGGTGCTTTAATTTTTATTTTTGGGCTCATTTTATCCAGACTTGCCTTGTCCATGCCCGCGATGTCCAGGGTGATGGTCACGTCGTTGCCTACCATCAGGTTCTTGCCGCCGGAGAGTTTGTCTTGGCCCCAGTCCAGTTTGAAATCCCGTCGGTCGATTTTGGTGGCGGCCGAGAAGCCCACGATCTTAGCCACACTATTTCCATCCTTGCCCATCGGCATGGTATCCTCGCCCATGTAGTCGACGTCCAATACGACGGATTTGGTCACCCCGTGCAGGGTGAGATCGCCTGTCACTTTATATTGGTTATCGCCGTCACCCTTGGCCACGCTTTTACTGACGAAGGTGAGGGTGGGATATTTTTCCACGTCGAAAAAATCCGGGGATTGGAGATGTTTGTCCCTCATCTCGTTGCCGGTGCTGATGCTTGCGGCCTGGATGGTCACCTGGATCTTCCCGGATTCCGGCTTGGCCGGGTTAAAACTGAAGGTCCCATCGTAATCCTTGAATTCCCCTGGAACGGGGCTCAGGATGTGGCGCACGGAAAATCCGATATGGGTGTGTGCCTTGTCAAAACCGTATTCAGCGGCTCCGGCCGGGGGTAGAACCCCCAAAAAGAAGACCACTGTCGTGGCTAAAAAAATCTTTTTCATGTTCACAAACTCCTTTCTTGATTTGCGCCAGAATTGGACATATATATAAGAAAGGTGATTACTTAAAGAAAGTATCATTCGGCAAAATTTTCCGAATGGGGTTACGGCCCAGTAACCGTTTCCAACCTCAATTGAACTGTTTTTTGGAGGAAAGATTGATCCGCCATCGAGCCAATAAGTCGGGCCCGGCGCCCCAAAGCTGTCCCCTGGAAACCAGCCTGAAGATATTAGCGGGGGCTTGGTCCCCCCAGATCCTTTGGTACCTCCAGGCTGAACCGCGTCGATTCGGCGACCTCAAGCGGGATCTGGGAAAAATTTCCGCCAAAGTTCTTACCACCCGCCTGAGGGAGTTGGAAAAAAGGGGAGTTGTCGCCCGTAACGTCATGCATACCTCGCCCCCCACTGTGGAATATTCCCTGACCGAGCTGGGGCGCAAGATGAACCCGGTCCTGGAGATCATCGCCGAGGTGGGCAAGGACCTCACCCTGGCCTCCGGGGACGCAGTCCCCGAGCGGAAGGAAAAAGGCCAAGAAGCCCTGCCAAAAATCGGCGCGATCGGGTGGGATGTTTCCCTTCCTCCCCGGGACTTACCCTTAGTTTAAATTTTCCAAACCGATGCAGGACCTGAAGTTCCGATACCACTCCATCCGCTGATTAACCTTTCTTTTACTCGAAGTTCATTGAATTTAAGCTAAAAACGTTGTGAATCCCGATGGGAAACGTCTTAACCTAATATTACTCATAGAGATACTGAGAAAAGCGCGGTAAAGTAACTTTATGGCATTTAGCACGAGAGAATTTATTTGAATCCCGATCCGGGAGATGGAGGGCAACGATGGTGTTTAAAAGAAGAGATGAAAAGGAATTGTTTCCTAAAAAGAAGGAAGTCACGAAGGAAGCCATTGAGATCGAGGCTTACCATATTTGGGTGAAACGGGGAAAACCCGTTGGCAATCCCATGAACGATTGGTTGGAAGCGGAAAAAAAGTTAAAAGGGAAATAAGCCGCTCAAACTTACAAATTCGATCCTGGTTTATCATCTTAAAGAGCCTCATTAATTTTTACGGTTTTCCCACGTCAATAACTTTGATTTTTTCTGCTTGCCTGGCGCCGGAAAAGCACCAATCCAGCCGTTTTATATCCTGTATTACCTGATTTAAATCATAGTATTTAGAACAAGGGAATCCTATATTCCAATCAGGCGTGGGGTTCTTTAACGGCACCAATGCGGTGCCACGGGCAATTTGCCCGACTTGGTAAGAAAAGGGCCTCTGCCAACACCCTGGGTGGCTCCCCTACCTGGGGTTTTTTATTTTCCGGCACCCTTCAATCCTCCCTCAACCGAACTCCCGGCATCAGTCACACTTATAGGAAATTTATTGTGCCAAGGAATAAGACCTTTTTTCCCGGTTTTTGCTCTTCCACAATTTTTCGGGATATGGATTAAGTCGGCTGGTAGACGCAAAAGGGGTCCGCGCCCATCACATCGCCTGTCAAAGCATAACTGCGGGATCGGGACCCCCCGCAATGGTAGCGGTACTCGCAGCGGCCGCATTTTCCCTGTAGGGCGTCGGAATCCCGAAGTCTCATGAACATCTCGTTTTTTTGGTATATGGCGGCCAGGGGCTGGTTTTTCACGTTGCCCCCGGGGATCGGCAGGAAACCGCTGGGGCATACGTCCCCCGTGTGGGAAATGAAAACGAAACCCCGGCCGTCGTTCACTCCCAGGGCTGCCCGGATGAGACCGGGATCACCCCCCCTCTTGAGGGCTTCCTCCAACGCGTCGGGTTTCACCCCGGCTCGCTGAAGGATGACCCGTCTAAAGTGGTGAGCCTCGGTGGTCTTGATATCGAACCAGCCTTCTTTGAGGATGTCGTAGAGCTGGTTCAGGATGACTTCCGACTCCGAGGCGTTCAGGGCCTGGGATTTATCAGCGCGCCCCGTGGGAACCAGGAAAAACACCGACCAGCGCTCGATGCCGAAAGGTTTCAAGCGCTTGGCGATATCCCAAATTTGGTCTTGGTTATGCTTTCCCACAGTGGTATTGACCTGGAGTTTCAGGCCCCACTCCTGGACCTGGGCCATGGCTTCCATGCATCGGTTGAAAGTACCGGAAATCCCGCGGAAAGTGTCGTGGGTTTGGGCGTCAGCGCCGTCCAGGGAAATGGAGATGCTTTTCAAGCCTGCTTCCTTCAACTCCCCCAATTTATCGAAAGTCAAAAGGGGAGTGACCGAGGGGGCCAAGGCAAAATTCAATCCACGCCGGGTGCATTCCCTGACCAGGGCCATGATATCCCCGCGCTTTAAGGGGTCGCCACCCGTGATGACGAAAAGGGGAACTTTCCACTCGGCGATTTGACGGATCAGGTCCAGGGCTTGGTGGGTGTCCAACTCTCCGGGATAGGGGATGGGTTCCGCGGCAGCACGGCAATGGACGCAAGCCAGGTCGCAGGCCCGGGTGGCTTCATAAATGGCGATAAAGGGTTTTTCGGAATAGCGGTGGTTCGGCTTGGACCCGACCCCTTGGAAATTGTAAGATTCCATCTTTTCTCCTCTTGCTGAAAAAATCCGGCTGCGTTGGACTTTTCGCAGGTCGTGTCTTAGGAAGTTAGGGTGAAGTTGCGGAGGATCTCCCGCTTTTCAAGGTCGGAAGTGACGCGGTTCAACTCCGGAAACAGGATGGTTTGCTCCCGGAGAAAATGGTGGTTTAAAAGTTCCTTGAAGAGGTATTGTTTCTCCAAGAGGTCGAGGGTTTCCTTCCGGTGCCTTTCCTGGTCCTTCAATTCATTGAACAGGCGGTGGAGTAAAACCAGGAATTCCCGAAGCTTCTTGTGTTCTCCGAGGAAAAGCACTGGGGCCCCACCCCGGGTCTTGCCGCATCTTTCCTTGTAAAGAGGAAACAACAGCCGTTCTTCCTCTTCCATGTGCGCCAGGAGAAGTTTATCGAATTGGTCGAAAAAAGACCAGGCTTGAGAAAATTCCCGCTGGAGCACCGTGAGTTGGTGCTGGTGGAAAAGCCATTCAAGTTGGAAATGAACCTGCTCAATCGTATCCAGGCCGATACCCGATTTCATCGATCCCTCGTTGAGTCGGATTGGTTCAAAGCGGTTTGTAACTTCAATCCTACTGCGGCGCCGCGTTCACCGGAGTGAAACGGTCCAGGACCTTCTTACGCTCTTCCTCGTTGATCACTCGATCCAGGTCAGGCATCAGCAATTGTTCCCGCAGGTGGTGCTGATGCAAAAGGTCTTTCAAACGCAACTCTTCCTCCAAGAGCGCGAGGGCTTCCAGGCCGGGTTCTTTAGTTAATGTCCAACGGTTATAAAAGGATTGGATAATCCCCAGGGCGGCCCGAATTTTCGTATGCTCGTTGGCCAGAGTTTGGACCGTTCCGATCTGGTCTACATCGCCGTGCACTTCTAAAAGGGGAAAAAGATGGGATTCCTCCTCCGACATATGGAGGCGAACGGCTTTTTCAAACCGCTCCAAATAAGAGGAAGCCTGGAGGGGATCGTGCCTCAGGATGAAGAGTTGGTGCTGCCGGATAAGCCATTCCAATTGGGAGTGGACCCATTCGATCTTTTGAAAGCTGCTGGTTATTTCCATGCCGCCGCCCTATCCGTCAACTACAAGCAGTTTACCACTTTCGAAGAAGGGGAATAAGAGCGCAACAACAGCAACACGAAGAATGAGAATGGGAATAAAAACGTTAAAACGGGGGATCGGCGTAGGCCTTGAGTTCCTTTTCCCTCAGGAGGGTCGCCACCCGGCGTTTATCCACCGAAATCAGGTCTTTCTCCTCCAACTTGGAAAAAGCCCGGGACACCACTTCCCGCACCGAGCCCACCCGGGCCGCAATGACGGTGTTGGCGGGCAAACGCAGTTTCATCTTGTTTTTTTCGATAAAGCCCCGCCTCTTGAATTCCCGGATCAGAAAACTCGCGAGCCGCTGGTCCACCTCCCGAAGGGAAAGAGACTCCACCAGGGCCGCCGTCTTCCGGAGCCGTGCGGAAAGAATCTTCAAGGCTGCCAACGCGATCGCCGGGTGTTGAAGGCAGAGGCGTTTCACGTCCCGCTTGTCGATAAAAAGGACCTCGCTGTCCTCCTCGGCGATCACCGTGGAGGGGTAGGGACGCCCGTCGAAGACGGGGATTTCGGCGATGGTACTTCCGGATTTCTCCACGTGGATTACCTGCTCGCGGCCCTCGATGTTTTCCCGGAGGGCCTTCAAGGAACCTCTCACGATCACATAAAGGCCTTTGGCCTCCTCGCCGGCAACGAAGAGTGTTTCCCCCATCCGGAGCCGCTTTTCCACGCAGCAACCGGCCAGCGCCTTCCTTTCTCCCTCGGCGAGGGAGCCGAAAAGCTCGGTTTTCCGCAAGACTTCAGCTTTATCCATGATCTCATCATAATCATCCCCGACCGGTGGCTCAAGCTCAGGGAAGCCGGCCGGGAATTTTTCAACCGTCCCTTATGACTAAAATCATGGGTGCCCAGCGGCGGAATACCTAATATAAAACAAATAAAGTTTCAGCAAGGGGCGAACTTGAAAGATGAAACGGCGCGGTGGATGAATAAGCCCATCCCTGAGATCATCGACTTCATCCTCAAAAAACACCATGCTTATACCCGGGAGCAGATGGAACGCCTCCTGAACCTTTCCAAAAAAACAGTCCGGACCCACGGAACGAAACATCCGGAATTGCTGCAACTGAACGTGATCCTCATGGAAATGAACGAGGAGTTGGAAGGCCATATGACCCGGGAGGAGAAGGAAGTGTTTCCCCACTTGAGGAAATTAACGGAAGGAAGTAGAAAGGCGAAAAAAAACACCGATTCAACCCTTGACAAGAAAAATAGGGACCGTTTGATCCACTTGCAAATGTGGGAACACGGCATGACAGGCGAGGAATGGTTAGAAATCCACCGGTTGACGAGAGATTACACCACCCCTCCTGATGCCGGCTCATCCTATAAATCGCTTTACCGGGGGCTGAGGGAAATGGAGGCGGACATGCATCGGCACATCCACCTGGAAAATAATGTGCTTTTCCACCGGATCGTCGAGATAGGGTTTTTGAAATAAATTTGGATAATCACATAACCTCATGAGGTTTTTACCGGCGGGTTTAAGACCCCGGCTTTAGCCGGGGGCATGCCAACTATTTATAAAGAATAAAAAGAGGTTGGTGTAGTACCGATCTCAATATGTATTTATGGAAGATCGGCACAAGCCGTGTAATTGGCCGGGGTCCATGCCCCGGCCAAGTGGCGACCCAAAGGGTCGTCCCTTGACAAAAACGGGGAAGGGAAACGGCAATAAAGCAGGTGATTGACGATGAGCTCTAAAATCCATTTGGACCTGAGGGGACTGCCTCCCCGGGAGCGCCACCAACGCATCCTCCAAACATTCGAAAGCCTGGGGGTGGGCGAGGCGTTTGAAATAGTGAACGACCATGACCCCCACACCCTGCACCACCAGCTTCAACACGAGAAACCCCGGCAATTCCGGTGGGAATGCGGCGAAAGGGGTCCAGAAATCTGGAAGATCACCGTCGTGAGGGTTCCGGAAGGAATGGGGGAGGTCGAGGACAGCGATTACGTCCCCCAGCCCCAGCCCAAACCCATGTCCAAACCCGATTGGGTCAAGAACCTCAATCCCTCCTGCGACCTGTTCCTCGACGTTCGGCCCATGGTTGAAAACGGGTTGGAACCCTTCCAAGTCATCTTGAAAACCCTCAAGGAATTGAAGCCAGGACAGCACTTTCAACTGGTGGACTCGGTGGAGCCAACCGCCCTTTATCCCGTCCTGGCAAGGATGGGTTTCATCCATTACACGGAGTTTCGGGACGGGGCTTGGAACTGCTATTTCAAGAAAGCTTCCGAGACGGACGGGGCGGCCTCGGGCAACCCCGAATCCGCCGAGCCTGGAAGCCTATTCGACCGGATGATGACCGTCGGCCCCAGGGTGGAGCTGGATGTCCGGAATCTTCCCGCACCAGAGCCTCTCATGAAGATCCTGGAAAACCTTCCCGCGGTCGCCGAAGGGGGGGTGCTTTTAGTGCGCCACCAGAAGGAGTCCAAGCAACTCATGGACAAACTCCGGGAGAGGGGATTCGATACGGCCAGCCGAAAAATGGGGGAGACGCACTACCAAATCCTGGTTTGGAAAAAAAGTTAAACCGTTTTACGTCCCAACCCGCAAGGGATCGGAATCCGGTATGGAAATACGTTCTTAACGCGCACTTTAGGGACTTGAAAAACCCAAGCCCTTGTCCATTTCAATCCAAGTCAAAGTCACCTTATTTTTCCATATTTATGACTATAGTCATGCAGGCCCAAGATGCGTCATCCCATAATGAAATCGGCATTCAAAGGGGAGACGAGCCATGAAAAGGGATTCCATGATCACGCGAGCCAAGAAAAAATACGTTTTCCGGGACAGGGAGGAATCGGCCCGGGTTCTCTGCGAGAAACTTTTCCATTACCGGGGTTTGAATCCCCTGGTTCTGGCATTGAACCCCGACGCCTTGCGTATGGGGAGATTGGTGGCTCACTATTTAAGAGGGGATCTGGACATGATACTGGTCCAGCCGGTTTTCTCGCACGAAAATCCTTTGGCCCAAGCGGGAGCTGTCAGCGAAAAGGGTGCCTTTTACCTGAATAAAGGACCGGTTGGATCCAAGACGACGGGGTTTTCTTGCGAGGAGGAGGCCCAACAAGGCCTTCGAAACCTGGAACAAAGGCGCAAACTTTTCACCCCTGGCCGGCCTTCGGAGAGCGCCCATTATCGGGTGGTGGTTGTGGTAAGTGACGGAATGGCAGCTCCCGGCGTCCTGATGGCGGCTATCCGGCAAGTTGATACCGAGCACCCGGCCAAAATCGTGGCGGCGACCGCAGCGGCCACGCCGGAAACTCTGGACAGCCTCCGCCAGGAAGCCGAGGAGGCCATTGTGCTGGTGGTGAAACCCGAGGCGGAATCGCTGCGAGACCTTTATGAGAAGCTTCCCCCCGTCGAGGATGAGGAAGTCATCCATATTCTCAACGATCCCCGGCCCATCCTGGCACCGGGCCGGATCGTCCGCGCAGACTCAATGGATTTAAACCCGGAAGATTAGAAGCACCCGTCTCAAACCTCCAAAAAACCTATTATGGGATTCCTATGTTCAGAATCTTGGTTTAGGCCCCGAACCTGGTTCCGGCTTCGGCCCAGTCGATGGCCTTCAGGAAGGCCTGTACGTAATCGGGCTTGGCCAGTCCATAATCCACCATATAAGCATGCTCGAACACGTCCCCCAGAAGAACCGGGACGGAGCCAGCCGGATATCCTGTGTCATGTTCGTTGATCCAAACATTGAACAGTTTTTTCCCGACCGGGTCGTAAGTCAGAGCCGCCCAGCCGATGCCCCTCATGCCGCACACAGCCGTGAAGGTTTTTTTCCAATTCTCCACCGAGTCGAAATCAGTCTTGATTTGGTCAGCCAGTTTTCCCGAGGGTTCAGGTTGCTTCGGGGCCTTGGTCATGTTCGCGAAGTAAAGCTCATGTAGCCTCATTCCGTTGAACTCCCACCCGAACCTGCGCTTCAGCTCTGCGAAACCCGGGGTGCCGGCTTCGGCCTTTTCCAGAAGCTCCACCACCTTGTTCACGTTGGTCACATATCCCTCGTAAAGTTTGAAATGGTTCTTCAGCAAGGTTTCGCTGAAGCCTGGCGTTCCGATCAGGCTTGAAAAATCCTTTGGTTGGTAAGGCATGTTTCCCCTCCTTGGTTATATTTGATACAACTGATAAAGCCTTTTTCATAAAAAAGAAAGGGGTCTGAAGTAAAAAGTTTGAATTTTCCTTGAATTGGGGTATTACCGATTAACCTTTTTATATAGGGTGTTTAAAACAAGTCCCTTTCAAGGCTACTAAACGGTTGATTCCGGGCCAAAAGATGGATACCGTGACATTCCCCGGGTTGGACGGGGATATCCCAGCTTCGAGGAGCCTATGACCTCGACTTTCCTATATATAGTCCTCAGCGTCACGATCGTGAGCCTTATTTCGCTTATCGGTATATCCCTTTTCTCACTCAGCCATAACGCGTTTCACCAGATCGTCTCTTTCCTGGTGGCGTTGGCGATAGGGGCGCTTTTCGGCGATAGTTTCCTCCATCTCCTGCCGGAAGCTTATGCCCGGCCAGCCGCCGGATTGAATACGCCCCTTTACGCCATCGGCGGAATTCTGCTTTTCTTCATCCTGGAGAATTTCCTGCAATGGCGGCACCAACACTCGGATGAGCACCAGGAAATCCACCCGGTCGGCTACTTGAACCTCATGGCGGACATGGCCCACAACTACATCGACGGGCTCATCATCGGTGCTTCCTACCTGGCGGGTTTCAAGTTGGGATTGGCTACCTCTTTAGCGGTCATGCTTCATGAAATCCCACATGAGTTCAGCAATTTCGGAATCCTGGTGATGTCCGGCTTCACAAGGGGAAAAGCACTTTTCCTGAATTTCCTGACGGCCTTGACGGCGGTAGTGGGGGGGCTTACGGCCTGGTGGGTCGGATCGAACGTGGATGGCTTCATGCAAGCCTTGATCCCCATTACCGCTGGAAGCTTTATTTATATTGCGGGTTCCGACCTGGTACCCCAGCTCCATAAAAACGTGAAATCCCTCAGGGCGTTTTTACAGATCTTGGCCATCCTCGCGGGAGTAGGGATCATGTATTTGTTGAAGGTGTACGAGTAAAAAAAACTGGCCTCACTGTCGGCCGGTTATCGCAATGAGGCCGTCGCCGATTCCTTCCAAAGCCGGGTCAACGCATCCCACAGGTTTTTCCGTGTGGCCAAGTGATAGCTGAGTGGAAAATTTTTGTCCCCTAGGCTAGAAAGAAAAGGAGGGTTCGGGAAATCCTGGGATTAACTTTCAGTCTCACTGGAAAGGTTGGGGGTGTCCTTGATGGAGAAGGTCAAAAGGCGGCAAAGCTGGGCTTTTTCCTTTTCTTCCACCAGCCGGTCCACCTCGGGATACAAAATCCGGTTTTCCCTTACCGAATGCTGTTCCAGGTATTTCTTGAACTGGGCTTCGTCATCGAATAGGGCGATGATTTCCTTCCAATTGGAATCGCTGCGGCTCAAACGGGAAGCCCGCAGGACCAAACGGTTGAACCACTCCGTGATTTTCTGGTGTTCCGAGGAAAAAACCTCGGTTTCACCGCCATGGATTTGGGCGGCCCTCTGCTGGTAGAGGGGCAGCAGGATCTCGTCCTCCTCCTTCATATGATTGAAAAGGGCTTTACCTAATGTTTTCAACATAGCCCTGGCTTGGGTGTAATCGCCTTTGAGAATGGCGACTTGGTGGTTTTCGAACAAATCATGTATTTCCTGGTGGATCTGGTTCAATTCCAAAAGAGTGCGGGACTGGGATTCCGTCATTTTTTTCCGTTCCTTGGGAATATAAGTGATTCTTGAGAATGGAGCCTTTATGAATTACTTGAATTTTAAATTTAATGGAAGTTTTTAATGTATGACTAGTCTCATAATGGTTATCGTCGCAAGAAATGTTTTCCGTGTTGAGGGGCACGGCCGGGTTTCATATTCCATGCCGATCTTCCATAAAGCTTACGAGGAGGCCGGTATTGCACCGATTTTTATGACAGCCTTATAGAAAATCGGCGCATGTTTATGATGGAAGCGGGGAAAATGAAATGGGGGGTTCAGCCGCCACTGATTCCCCATGAATCTGTGCCGATCTTTCATAAAAAACATTTTGAGATCGGTGCTATACCAGCCACTTTAACCGTTTTATGGAGGGCTGGCATGCGCCGGCAGTCTTCTCCCTCGGGCCGAATTTTATATCTATTAATTCAGCACACTCACATCTTGGGTTTCGGCTTGTAGCCTCAACCCAGAGGCCGGAAGTCTCGAGCGGCCTGCTAAACGATCCCCGAGGTGATATTGGTTTGGAGGAATTTGAAAACCAAATCGGATAATTTTTCACAATTTTGGCCATAGGCATAAAGCTGGCAGCGCCCGCCCCTGGAGGGATTGAATTCCACCACCAGCGTCGCCGGGGGACCGGGGGGGGGCTGGATGGAAAATTTCGAAAGTTCGCAGTTTTCCAGGATCAAACGGACATTGCGCAAGCCTTCCAAATGGTGGAGCTCAAAATCGTTGTGAACCAGAAACTGCCGGGCTTCCAGGCAGTATTTTTTCGAAAAAAACCAAAGGCTGTCCCACTCCGTAATTTTTTGGTTTTCCTCGTTGGATTGGGAAATGAAGACGTCCTCGATGGGTTCGGGGATCAAACGGGCGGCGAATTCAAGGATATCCTTGAGCTTTTTCAGGCAGGACTCCGAAGTCAGGCCCATTTTTTGAAAATACACATTGAAAGATTTGTTCATGACCACTCTCCAAATTTCTTCCTCGATTAGAAGTTTTTATAGGGGATGGGAATTGAAAGGGGTATGACCACGGTCATACCCTGCCGGCGCCGGACCGCAAGGTCAATTTTTGGGTTTGCCCCTGGGTGCCGGGATAGGCTTTGCCGACCCCGTCGCCGGATGAGAGTCGGGGGTTGAAACATCGCTTTGGCGCTTCAACCAATCACGGTACCCAGAGTGAAGCGCGGGAAGCTGGCTTGGCTTTTTCCCTGAAAAATTCTGGGCCACGGCTTTCCATTTTCGGTGTTGTTCCTCGAAAAATTTTTTCAGGATTTTAGAATCCATCAGGAACACCTTTAGCTAAACTGCGGAACCCATAAAGTAAAGTACTTGGCAGGGGAGAGCTGAATTATGACGTAAGTCATAGGGGGAGCCTAAAAAGAGGGGAGAATGACCTTCCCTTGATTAGATTCCAGGGATGCTGCGAGTGAAAGAAGTTAAAAAAAGTCAATCTTTGCGGGCATATTTTGCCAGGTTGGTTAAACTTTAAAAAACAAGCTACTAAGCTTTGATAACTTAAATTTTTTTAGGGAGGAAAGATGACACCGCCAGAACAATCCATCACAAGTTTTCAAAAGGATTCCCAAACCTTCCCGCCGCCGAAGGACGTAGCTGCAAAAGCCTATATCGGTTCTTTTCAAAAATACCAGGAGATGTACAACCGTTCGATCAAGGATTCCAAGGCATTTTGGCTGGAACAGGCCGCTTCCGAACTTCAATGGTTCAAGAAACCGACGAAAGCCATGGAGTACACTTGGGACACGGCCAAAAGGGTTATCAAACACACCTGGTTTGAGGACGGTGAGCTGAACATTTCGGTGAATTGCCTGGACCGCCACCTCGCCAAGCTCGGGAACAAAGTCGCGATCCTTTGGCAGGGTGAAAAGGACGAGGAAGTCCGCAAGATCACCTATACGGAATTGCACAAAATGGTCTGCCAGTTCGCCAACGTGCTTCTCTCGAAGGGAATCAAAAAAGGGGACCGCATCTGCGTTTATATGCCCATGATCCCGGAGGCGGCCGTCGCCCTGTTGGCCTGCGCCAGGGTGGGGGTCATCCACTCGTTTGTTTTCGGGGGGTTCAGCGCGGAATCCTTGAAAACCCGCATCCAGGACTCCGAGAACGTCATGGTGATCACCACGGACGTGAGCTACCGGTCGGGGAAAACCATCGGCTTAAAAACCATCGTAGACGAAGCCCTGAAGGAATGCCCCTCGATTAAGAGCGTGATCGTATACAAAAGGGGGGAAGGCAAAGTCAACATGCAATCCGGGCGGGATTCCTGGTGGCACGACGACATCAAGAACACCAGCCCCATGCACGAAGCTAAGCCCATGAAGGCCGAAGATCCCCTCTTCATCCTTTACACGTCGGGTTCCACGGGAAAGCCCAAGGGCGTCCTGCACACGACGGCGGGATATCTCCTGCACGCGGCCATCTCCTTCAAGTACATCTTCGATTACCATCCGGAGGATATTTTTTGGTGCACCGCCGACATCGGCTGGGTAACGGGCCATAGTTACATCGTTTACGGGCCCCTGGCCGTCGGCGCCACCACCGTAATGTTCGAGAGCGTCCCCACCTATCCGGACGCGGGAAGGTTCTGGCAGGTCGTGGCCAAACACAAGGTGACCATCTTCTACACCGCCCCCACGGCCATCCGGTCCCTCATGCGCGAAGGCGAACAGTGGCCGAACAAACACGACCTCAGTTCCCTGCGGATACTGGGTTCGGTGGGGGAGCCCATCAATCCCGAGGCGTGGCTGTGGTACCACCGCAATATCGGGAAGGGCCGCTGTCCCATCGTGGATACCTGGTGGCAGACCGAGACGGGCGGCATCCTGATCACCCCCCTGCCGGGCGCCCATACGCTCAAGCCCGGAAGTGCCTCCCGGCCCTTCTTCGGGGTAGAACCGGTTGTGATGGACAACAACAATAAGGAATGCGCCGTGAACGAAGGCGGCAAGCTCTGCATCAAGAAGCCCTGGCCCGGCATGGCCCGGACCATGTGGGGGGACCACAACCGCTTCATCGACACCTACTTTACGGCTTTCGCCGACCTTTATTACACCGGCGACGGCTGCCGGGTCGACACGGACGGGGACTATTGGCTCCTGGGCCGCGTGGACGACGTGGTGAACATCTCGGGGCACCGCATCGGAACCGCCGAGGTGGAAAGCGCGTTGGTCTCCCATCCCAAGGTTTCGGAGGCCGCGGTGGTGGGCTATCCCCACGACATCAAAGGCTCGGCGCTTTATGCTTACGTGACCCTCAAGGAGGGCGTGACACCCTCCGAGGAACTGAAGAAGGAACTGGTCCAGCACGTTCGCAAGGAAATCGGGCCGATCGCCCAGCCGGACAAGATCCAATTCGCCGAAGGGATGCCCAAGACCCGGAGCGGCAAAATCATGCGCAGGATTCTCAGGAAAATCGCCGAGAACGACACGAGCAACCTGGGGGATACCTCGACGCTGGCCGATCCAAGCGTCGTGGACAAGCTGGTGAAAGGGAAGCTGTAATCAGCCGGTAAGCCGGGTTTGCTTCCTTATATAAGTTATAAAAAAGCGCACTTTAGATTTCCTAAAGCGCGCTTTTTTATTTACGGCTTAAAGAGTCAACAACTAAGGACTAAATGGTTAGAACCGATACCAAGCTGAAACCTGGAAGCGATGTCCCAACCAAACCTGTTCCGGGGCGGTGGCTGTCTTGAGATAGTTCGTGGCGATCCGGGCATATTCCACGGCCAGCCGGATGTTGCTGGTGAAGTCATGCATGATATTAGCGAACATGACCTGGTCGTCATTGTAAGACCCGGCGCTCATGCCGGCCCCGCCGGCCTTCGCGGGATTCCAGGCGGACAAACCCCCGATATTGGGGGAGAAAATTTCCCCGTAACCCGCCGTCAAGAAGGTTCCCCAGCTCTTGGGACCGTGGATCTGGACCTGGCCGTTCCAGCTTTGCACTTTGATCAGGGTGAAATTGTTGCTCGGATCGAACCCGGCGATACCCGCGTCCAAGTTGGGGGAAAGGGTGTTGTTGCCGACGGTTACGGCTGCGTTATTAGCGTTGGCTAATGCCGGCAAACCACCCGTCCAGTACGGAAACATGTCCCCGTCCCCTGTTCCCGTGGTCCACTCACCTGTCGCCACCACAGCGGGACCATCCTTGCCGTCAAAGGGAAGAAGCGGGATCAAGGCGTCAATCGCCAGGCTTTGCGCCCAAGTGTAGTTGTTTAAATCGTAGTTGCCCGGATTGTTCCAGGCGGTGGGCCAGGCATAGTTCCGGTCGGTCCCGGAAACACCGATGCTGAAAGGAACGGTGTTGACGGGGCCGGTGGCCATCCCAAAACGCCCCTTCCACCCGCCGATGATGAATTTCAACGCGCCATCCGCGTTGGGGAATTGCGAATCGCGCTGCTCGGGACGGTCGGCGGAAACGGCGAGTTGCACCCTCACATCCTCTCCGAGTCCCAGGGTGTCGGATACTCGGATCTGGGGGGTCCGCTCGTAAAGCACGCCCATGTAGGGGGCCACGGAAACGGAGGCCAGGATGTAGTCCATGTTCCACCCGAAGAGGGACCAGTATTGGCCGGCCATGATATTCAAGCCGTTCTTTTCAGCCGAGACGTAGGCGTGGCGGAGGCCCAGGGTGGGATAGGTGTACCAACTACTCTCTGAATTAGGAGAAGCAGAGTTACTGGGGGCAGACAAGTAGGTGGGGCTCGGGTCATACCCCTTGAAATCGACTTCCACGTAACCCTTGGTCTTCCAGCCGTCGATAGCCGGAACCGTGCCCAGGAAGGAAAGGCGTGAGTCCCGCATGGAAGCCAGAGTTTCACCGTTATTTCCGTTATAGGATCCCACTCCCGGAGACGGAAGTCCCGACCTTAGGACCGGACCGTCACCCACCACCTCGGCGAAGGAATGGGTATCATCCTGGATCGCGTCCAGTTCGGCGAAACCATGGACCTCGACCTTAATCGCGTTTTCCAGGCCTGAAACCCGCTTGGATAAAGAATCAAGGGTTGGAGTCTCCGCGGCAGGAACGGCCGTGGAAACGGCGGTTGGCGCTGTTGCCGGTACCGCCTTATGAGATACTGTTGCCGGAGCGACAGTTGTAGCTTTTGTCGCGGCTGAAGCGGGAGCGGCATTGTCCGCCAGTGCCGGGGAGGCTGACAGGGTCAGGGAAACCCAACCAGCCGCAATCCAAAACATTAAAAACAAAATCCGTTTCATGTTGTCTCCTTGAAAATTATTGCGCCTCTACCATTCGCCGGAAAAATCCAAGAAATTTTTCTGAAAACTTGGCCCGGATCCTATTTTAAGGCGTCCGTCATTTTTATAAAAACAGATGACGAATATAAACATTACATTCTCATCAACGCGTCCTACTGTATGACTTGGGTCATAGATAATGAATGAACTTTGGCCTCAAAAATCATTCCATGCTATAGTTAACCGGTATTCCCACCCGAAAAATTTATTCGAGAAATAAATCGGATAAGACTTTATTGAATAACCCGGGGGGAATTTTTTTTTGTGAGGACCTAAATTCATCATGGAAACCGAACACCAAAGCCTATTCGAAAAGCTGAAGACGGAGTACCCCTCCAAGTTCGTCACGGAAGAAAACATCTTCAAGCATATCCATCCCGGTGACCGGATTTTCATCGCCACCGGTTGCGGCGAGCCACAGTACCTGGTCGGAGCCCTGATCCAGTTCGTCGAAAACCATCCCAAGGCCTTTTTCGACGCGGAAGTCATACACGTCTGGACCCTGGGGCTGGCCCCCTATACCGACAAGAAATTCAAGCAGAATTTCCGGCACAATTCCTTCTTCATCGCCGACAACACCCGGGAATCGGTCAACCAGGGCCTGGCGGATTACACCCCGATCTTCCTTTCCCAGGTCCCCGACCTGCTCAAACGAAAAGTAGTGCCGGTGGACGTGGCCTTGATCCAGACCAGCCTACCGGATGCCCATGGGTACATGAGCCTGGGTTTGAGCGTCGACATCACCAAGGCGGCCACGGAAAACGCGCGCCTGGTCATCGCCCAAACCAACATCGAAATGCCCCGGGTCCACGGGGACACCTTCATCCACATCAACGACGTGGATTTCATCGTGCGGCATGACGAGCCCCTTCTGGAGTACGAACCCCAGGTTTCCGACGAGATCGCCCAGCGCATCGGGAAGTACGTGGCGCGTTTCATCGAGGATGGGGACACCATCCAGGTAGGTTACGGCAGCCTGCCCAACGCCATTCTGGCCAACCTACGCGGCAAGAAGCACCTGGGCGTGCATACCGAACTGCTGACGGACGGCATCGTGGAGCTCATGAAGGAAGGGGTCATCGACAACACTCTTAAAAACCTCAACCCGGGAAAGGCCATCGCCAGCTTTTGCATGGGCCGGAAGCCCACCTACGAGTATATCCACGACAACCCGGGCATCGAGTTCAGGCCCATCGACTACACCAACAACCCGCTCATCATCGCGAGCATCAAGAACATGACCGCCATTAACACCGGCTTGGCCGTGGATTTGACCGGCCAATCCACCGCCGAGTCCCTGGACCGGGTGTTTTTCAGCGGCGTGGGGGGCCAGTCGGATTTCATGCGCGGCGCCGTGCTATCCCCGGGCGGGAAGACCATCCTGGCCATCCAATCCACCGCCGACAACGAGAATATCTCCCGAATCGTCCCATTCCTCCACGAGGGCGCCGGGATCACCCTCACGCGGGGCGACATCCAATACCTGGTCACCGAGTACGGCATCGCCTACCTGCACGGCAAGAACGTGCGGGAGCGCGCCATGGACATCATCTCCATCGCCCATCCCAAGTTCAGGCCCTGGCTGATCGAGGAAGCCAAGAAAAACAACCTGATTTACCGGGACCAGGCCTTCATTCCCGGCCGCCGGGGGGAATACCCGGAGGACCTCGAAACCCACCGCACCACCGAGTCGGGCCTTCGCCTCCTCATGAGGCCCGTGAAAATCAACGACGAACCGCTTCTGAAGGATTTCTTTTACTCCCTTTCCGACCAGAGCACCTACCGCCGGTTCATGTCGGTGCGCCGGGATATGCCGCATGAAAGGCTCCAGGAATTCGTGGTCATCGACTACAGCAAGGAAATGGTGATCCTGGCGGTCCGGGAGGACCCGGAGCGGGAGGAAATCGTCGGGGTCGGGCAGTACGGTATCCAGGAAGACCGTCATGCGGCCGAAGTGGCCTTCGTGGTCAAGGACAGCTACCAGAACCAGGGTGTGGGGACCGAACTGCTGGCGTACCTGACGGTGCTGGCCAAAAAGCAGGGGCTTTTCGGCTTTACCGCCGAGGTCCTGCCGGACAACGCCACCATGCTCCACCTTTTCGAGAGCCAGGGGTTCGACGTGGAGAAACGCACCAGTTCCGACGTGGTGGATCTCAAGATGGCCTTCAAGGCTGTTTAAGATGACCATAAAAACGCCGGATATTAAGAGCCTCTTCGAGCCCAAGAGCGTGGCGATCGTGGGGGCTTCCGCCCTCCCGGACAAGATCGGCTACAAGATCGTGGACAACATCCTCGCGGGCGGTTACAAGGGCCGGGTTTATCCCGTGAACCCCAAGGGCGGGGAGGTACTGGGCCTTCCAATGAAGTCCAGCCTCGCGGAAATTCCGGAACCCGTGGACTTGGTCACCATCGTGATTCCGGCCAAACTGGTCATGGACTCCGTCAAGGATTGCGCGAAGTACGGCGCGAAGTTCCTCTCCATCATCACCTCCGGTTTTTCCGAGGTGGGCAACGTGGAGGAGGAAAAGGCCATCGCCTCCTACGCCCGCGACAACGGGATGCGCGTGCTGGGGCCCAACATCTTCGGTATTTACTCGGCCAACGCCTCCATGAACGCCATGTTCGGGCCCCGGGTCCAAAGCGGGAACGTGGCCATCATCACACAAAGCGGCGCCCTGGGCATCGCCATGATCGGCAAGACCGCGGTGGACCACATCGGACTTTCCGCCATGGTTTCGGTGGGAAACAAGGCCGACCTCACCGAGTCGGACCTGTTGGACTACCTCGCGCAGGACCCCCGCACCAAGGTCATTATGTTGTATATCGAGGGTATCCGTGACGGGGAGAAGATGGTATCCGCGCTCGCGCGGACGGTCCGGAAAAAACCCGTGGTCCTGATCAAGTCCGGGCGTTCCAAGCGCGGCGCTATGGCGGCTGCCTCCCACACCGGGGCTCTCGCCGGGTCCGACGAGATCCTCAACGACATCGTCAAACAATGCGGCGTGCTGAGGGCCGAGAACATCCAGGACGCCTTCAATTGGTGCAAATTTTTCACCTGCAGCGCCGCGCCCCGGGGAGAGAACACTGTCATCATCACCAACGGCGGGGGAATCGGCGTGATCACGACGGACGCCTGCGAGAAATACCAGGTGCAGCTTTACGACGATGCGCAGGTCATGAAGAATATCTTTGCCAAGGCGGTTCCGGATTTCGGTTCCCTCAAGAACCCCATCGATCTCACAGGCCAGGCCCGGTCCGAGGATTACAACGCGGCCATGGACGCGGCCCTGAAGAATGAGAATATCCACTCCATCATCAGTCTTTACTGCGAAACCGCGGTCTTTGACGTGAACAACCTGGCTACCATGATCCGCGAGAACACCATCCGTTACCAAAAAAGGGGAAAGCCCATTCTATTCTCCATCTTCGGGGGAGAGGCCACCGAGAACTGCATCCTGTCGCTTCGCAAGGACAACGCGCCGGTTTTCCCGGACGTATACGAAGCTGTTTCCTGCCTGGGGTCCCTGATGGCCCAGTACCGCCACACGCTGACCCCTCCGACCGTTCCCGAGGAAGCCGCCGTCCCCGCGAGGGAAGTGGACGCCATCCTGGACAAGGCCCGGCAGGATGGGCGTTATTTCCTCCTGGCCCAGGAAGGCCAGCGCCTCATGGAACTATGCGGCATCGCCACCCCCCAGAGTGCCATCGCGCGCAGCCTGGAGGAGGCCGTCAAGGCCGCGGAAAAGATCGGCTATCCTGTGGTCATGAAAGTGGTGTCCCGTGACATCCTGCACAAGAGCGACGTGGGCGGGGTGGCCCTGAACCTGGAAAACCCCAAGGAAGTCATGGACGCCTACGAGGCAATCCTGCACAACTGCCGGAACCATAACCCGCGTGCGGTCATCGAGGGCATGGAAGTGTCTGAAATGGTGAAGCGCGGCATCGAGACCATCGTGGGCGCCCGGCGGGACGCTTCCTTCGGGCCCATCGCCATGTGCGGCATGGGCGGCATTTACGTGGAGGTCATGAAGGACGTGGCCTTCCGGGCGGTTCCTTTTTCCCGGCAGGAGGTCCTGTCCATGATCAAGGAAACCAGGATCTATCCCCTGCTGTTGGGGGTCCGGGGGGATGAGAAGAAGGACATCGAGCGGGTGATCGACTCGATCATCATGTTGGGCTCTCTGGTGCGGCAGTGCCCGGGGATATCGGACATTGAGGTGAATCCCCTGGTGGTGTACGATCAGGGGAGCGGGATCAAAGCTGTGGATGTGCGGGTACTTTTATCGGAGAGGCGTTTGTAAAATGAAAACAATCGTCATTGGATCCAGCGAAAAAAGCGCCGGTAAAACCGGTGTAATCTTGGGTTTGCGAAGCGCCCTGGGAAAGGGGGCGGGGTACATGAAGCCCCTTGGCGACCGGCTGATCTACCGCAAGAAGCAATTGTGGGACTACGATTCGGCCCTCGTTACCAACCTGTGGGACCTCAAAGAGAACCCCGAGGACATCTCCATCGGGTTCGAGCACGCCAAGCTCAAGTACAAGTACGACGCTGAAACCACCGTTGAGAAGGTGCACGAGGTGGCCTCCCGGGCGGGTTCGGGGAAGGACATCCTGTTCGTGGAGGGCGGGAACCAGTTAGGGTACGGTTTGTCGGTCCACTTGGACGCGGTTTCCGTAGCCAAGGCCCTGAAAGGGGACCTGGTGATCGTGGTCAGCGGCTCCGAAAGCTCCATCGCGGATGACATCTATTCCATCAAAAGAAACCTGGACCTCCAGGGGGTCAACTTCAAGGGCGTCATCCTCAACAAGATCCACGATCCCCAGGATTTTAAGCAGACCCACCTGCCCGGCCTCGAGAAACTGGGCATCCCGGTGCTGGGCCTCCTGCCATACAAGAAGGAACTCACTCACTTCACCATGGGCTACCTGGCGGACATCCTGTTCTCCAAGATCCTGGCGGGCGAGGAAGGCCTGGCCAACCCGGTGGAGCATATCGTGATCGGGGCCATGTCGGTGGGAAGCGCCCTGCGCGAGACTTCCTTTATGAAGGATCATAAGCTGGTCATCACCGCGGGGGACCGGACGGATATGATCCAGGCGGCCCTGGAGAGCAATACCTCGGGCATCATCGTGACCAACAACATCCTGCCGCCCCTGAGCGTCATTTCCCGGGCAAACGAGCTAAAAATCCCACTGCTCCTGGTTTCAACCGACACTTTCTTGACGGCCAAGCACGTGGACACCATGGAACCACTCCTCACCAAGAAGGACCAGGAAAAGGTCGCCCTGTTGACTCAAATGGTCAAAGACCATGTGGATTTGAAAAAATTAGGGTAAAGTTTCAAATCCGATAAACTGTTCCTTAGGCTTAGACTGGTGCGAATGGGTGTTTCTCCCATAAATCCGGGAAACACCCATCAAATTGAAAATATCTCCTCGAATATCCCCCCTAAAACCCAAGATATTTTTTTGATTTCATTTGGGTTGTTTTTTTGTGGATAAATCATCTGAATTAAATCAAGAACCCTCAAAAATCGGTGTATTTGGGCCTGTGGATAACTTTTTTACTTTATTCCGCCCCTGGATTTTTTTATGACTTCGGTCATAAAATCATTGATGGAATGGGAAAAAAGAAGTAATTATTAAGCCCTCAAATCTAAATGTGTTCCGATCGGCCCTAAGGCCCCTGGGAGCCTACCGCAACTTAATCTTCCTGAAGCGGGAGAGGGAGGAAGTTACCATGCAGTTTCAAAAACCAGTTACGGGCAGGCTATCTAACATGGCGGGCAAATCCTTCATTACCACCCTCGACCTATTCAAGAAAATCCCGTCCTCCCAATTGGCCGACATCGAGAAAAAAATGCTGGAGCGGAAGTTCGCCAAGGGGGAGTCCATCTTTCTGGAAGGCGATCCCGCAGAGTATGTCTGGTTCGTCAAGGAGGGCCACGTCAAGTCGGTTATCCATACCGCCAACGGGAGGGACCTCACGCTTTGCATGGTGGGGGCCAGCAGCATGTTCGGAACCTGCTGTTGTTTCGGGGGCGGGGAATATCCCTGCCACAGCATCGCGGAGACCGAAACCACGGTAGTGGCCTTTCCAATCCAGGATTTCCTGTCCCTCTTGGAGAAATATCCCGAGATATCCAAAGCCATCGTCCACCACCTTTCAGCCCGGCTCCGTCAGGCCAAGGATATGCAGACTTTCGACCAGGAGAGCGTGGAAAAACGCATCCTCCATATCCTGACCAACTTGGTGGCCGAATTCGGAAACACTATTCCCCTGACCCGCAGGGAAATCGCTGAGATGACCGGAACTACGGTGGAGACCTGCATCCGGACTTTTTCAGGGCTGGAAAAGGAAGGGTTGGTTTACAGCTCGCGGGGCAAGATCACCGTAAAGAACGTGCAGGACCTGATCGACCGGCAGGAAGAACTCTAACAGGGTTGTTTGTTAAAAACTGTCAGTAATAAATGAAATGGAAATTAAAAAACCCGCGGATCCAAAGTCCAGCGGGTTTTTTTATTTTCCGAAGATGATACGTCTCAGTTGGCAATGGCCAGACTGTTTTTCACTTGTTCCATACTTGATATTCGCCCTGATTATTTTTTAATAGAAATTGAACAAACTAGAAAGTTTCACTTATCAAATTTCTTCCTGTAAAGCCTCAAGGCGTTCAGGACCACCGTGATGGAAGAGAGCGACATGGCAAGGGCAGCCAGAGAGGGAGGCACCTGGGCGAAAATGGCCAGGGGAAGGGCCAACAGGTTGTAGCCGAAGGCCCAGAAAAGGTTTTGGCGGATGACGGTAAAGGTGGCCCTGGATATCCGGATGGCCTCAATGACCTTCGAGAGGTTTCCCTGGACCAGAATGATGTCCCCGGCCTCCTTAGCCGCGTCGGTTCCAGTCCCCATGGCGATTCCCAAGTCCGCGGCCGCCAGGGCCGGCGCGTCGTTGTAACCGTCGCCCACCATAGCCACCTTGCGTCCCTGATCCTGGAGAGAACGCACGTACTCCAGTTTCCCCGCCGGGTTCATGTTGGCCTTTGAATGGTCCACGCCCACCCGGGCGGCCACGCGGGTTGCCACCACCTCCCCGTCGCCGGTCAGGAGGTGGGTTTGCAGACCTAATTCTTTGAGCTTTTGGACGACCTCTTGGACATTCGCGCGGGGCGGATCCTCCAGAACCAGGATGGCGGCGATTTTTCCCTCTACGGCCATGAGGGAAACTGTCTGGCCGGCCTGGCGGTGGGCTTCGACGTTGGCCCGAACCTGGGGCGAAGGTACGATACCCTTCAGGGATTCAACAAAAGCCTTCGTGCCAATGGCGACTTGGTGTCCCTCCACAAAACCCTGAATTCCGGCGCCCGGGGTTTCCACCACCCTTTCCACTCCAGGGAGAATCAAGCTTAAGACCATGGCTTCCTTCAGGATGGCGGAAGCCAGGGGATGGTTGGTCCCCAATTCCAGGGCCGCGGCGTACCGGAGAAGTTTTTCCTCCCGGTGGCCCTCGAAAACTATCATGTCCACCAGGCGGGGTTTTCCTTCGGTGAGGGTGCCGGTTTTGTCGAAGACGATCGTGTCGATTTTCAGCGATTTTTCCATGACTTCCGCCCGGCGGATGAGGATGCTTCGCTTGGCGGCCACCCCGATGCCTACCATCAAGGCAATGGGTGTGGCCAGCCCGAGGGCGCAGGGGCAGGCAATGACAAGGACCGCCACCGCGTGTTGAATTCCCACCGCGAAGGGTTGTCCTCCCATAAAAACCCAGCCTAAGCATGTTAAAAAGGCGGTCCATAGCACCAAGGGAACAAAAATGGAGGCGGCTATGTCGGCGGCCTTCTGGACAGGGGCTTTGGAACCCTGTGCATCCTCCACCAGCCGGATGATCTGGGCCAGGGTCGTTTGCTCACCCACCGATTGGGCCTTCAGGATCAGGGTGGCCACGCCGTTGAGGGTGCCAGCGTAGATCTTATCCCCGGGCCTCTTTTCCACCGGGGTGGATTCCCCAGTCAATAAGGACTCATCCACCGGTCCCTTTCCCTCTAGGATGTCCCCGTCCACTGGGATGGACTCACCCGGCCTCACGCAGAGGGTATCGCCCGGACCCACCAACTCCACCGGTACGTCCAGTTGGCGGGTTTCCTTAAGCACGTGGGCCGTGTTGGGCCTTAAGTTCATCAAGAGTTCCAGGGCCCGGTTGGCCCGGCGCTTGGAAAGGGTTTCGAGGTACCGGCCCAGCGTTATGAAGAAGACAATCAGGGCGGCGGCGTCAAAGTAAAGGCCCTGGGTGCGCCACAGAAAGGCTGCCAGGGAGGCCATAAACGCGGTGGTGGAGCCCAAGGAAACCAGGGTATCCATGGTCAAATCCCCCTGTTTCAGGCCCCGGAGGGCGGCCTCATGGAAGGGTAACCCCACCAACAGATAAACCGGGGCCGCTAGGACCAATTGGATCCAGGGCGACAGGGGGAATGGGCCCAGGCCCATCAGGAGGTGTTGGAGTAGGAAGGGAATTACCAAGAGGCCCCCCAGGACCAGCCGCCAGCGCAGACGGTTCTGGTCCGACTGGTAGAGGCGGGAAGCTTGTTTACTGGGGAGATAGGGTTTGGCTGAATAACCGGCCTTTTCCACGACCGCTTGGAGGGTAGCTAGATCCTTAAAATCCGGTCCCAACCGGACGTAGGCCTTTTCCGAAGCGAAATTGACCGTGGCGGCTTCTACTCCTGGAACTTTATTGAGTTTATTCTCGATCCGGGAGGCGCAGGAGGCGCAGGTCATACCCTCTAAAGAGAGGATGACCGAGCGGCCGGTGGCCTCCTGGGGTGCCTCCTGTTGGGGTAAAATCGCGGTTGACATGTTTGGGCCTTATCGAAACGGTAACTAAATTTAAGAAAGCAGGCTGGCTTTGTAGCCTTCCTGCTCCAGTGCTTTATTCACGGCTTTCAAATCCAAGGCGCCCCCGTGGGTCACAATAGCTTTCTTGGGGGCTAAAAGGACCTCGACTTTCTCCACCCCCGAGAGGGAAGCCAGGGTTTTTTGAACGGTTTGGACGCAATGATTGCAGGTCATTCCTTCGATTTGAAGCTGGGTTTGTGTCATGGCTAGGTCTTCCTTGGGCTTTGAATTTACCATAAGCAAGTTTTGACAGGAATGAAAGTGTTACAAAGCTTTAACACCCCATTTTTGTTGATTCATTTACCCTATTCTCCAAGCGGGGGTGCTGATTTTCCCTTTATTTTCAAGGTTTTATTAGGGTTGCAATGGCAAAGGGGCACAGCCCATAATGGTTGACCCGTAAAACCACTCAGGAGGAGTTTTCCTACTTTTTTAAATTTTGGAGGAAATCATGACGGCTGCCCCCGAGCGATTGAACCTGGTTCAGAAGATCATACAAGCCCACCTCGTCACCGGTAAACCCCAGGCTGGCGATGAAATCGGCGTCAAAATCGACCAAACCCTTACCCAAGACGCCACCGGCACCATGGCCTACCTTCAATTTGAGGCCATAGGCATCCCCCGGGTCCAAACCAAGCTGTCCGTCTCTTATATCGACCATAATATGCTTCAAACCGGCTTTGAGAACGCCGACGACCACCGTTACCTCCAGTCCGTGGCTTCCAAATACGGTATTTACTTCTCCCGGCCCGGAAACGGTATCTGCCATCAGGTCCACTTGGAACGCTTTGCCGTACCAGGCCAGACTCTTCTGGGGTCCGATTCCCATACCCCCACCTGCGGGGGGCTGGGGATGCTGGCTATCGGGGCGGGCGGCCTGGACGTGGCCGTGGCCCTGGGGGGCGGCCCCTTCTTCATGACCATGCCCAAGGTCCTCAAGGTAGAGCTCAAGGGCAAACTCAAGCCCTGGGTGACCGCCAAGGACATCATACTGCAGGTCTTACGCCGCCTGACCGTCAAGGGCGGGGTCGGCAAGATCCTGGAATACACCGGGCCGGGGGTCAAGAGCCTTTCCGCCACCGAGCGGGCCACCATCACCAACATGGGCGCAGAATTGGGCGCCACCACCTCGGTTTTCCCATCTGACGATGCCACCCGCGACTACATGAAGGCCCAGGGGCGGGGCAAGGACTGGACCCCCCTGGAGGCCGACCCAGATGCCCCCTACGACGAGGAACTGTTGATCGACCTGGATAAGCTGGAGCCGCTCATCGCCCAACCCCACAGCCCGGACAACGTTACCGAGGTTTCCAAGCTCAAGAACGTGGAGGTCCAGCAGGTTTGCGTGGGAAGTTGCACCAACAGCTCCTACCTGGACCTGATGGCCGTGGCCCGAATGCTCAAGGGCCGCCATATCCACCCTGGGGTTTCCATGACGGTCACACCCGGTTCCAAGCAGGTCTTTGAAATGATTGCGAAAAACGGGGCCCTGGCGGACATCATCGCCTCGGGCGCCCGTATCATCGAGTCGGCCTGCGGGCCCTGTATCGGCATGGGGCAGGCGCCCCCCTCGGGCGGGGTATCCATCCGCAGCTTTAACCGCAATTTCGAAGGCCGGTCGGGAACCCGGGACGCCAAGGTGTACCTGGCCTCGCCCGAGACCTGCGTGGCTTGCGCCCTGGAGGGCAAGATCACCGATCCCTCCAAGATGGGCAAAGCCCCGAAGGTCGAAGTGCCGGAAAAATTCGCCCTCGACGACGAAGGCATCATTCCCCCGGCCAAGGAACCCAAAAAAGTGGAGATCCTACGCGGGCCCAACATCAAGCCCCTCCCCATCAAGGAACCTCTCGGGGATACCATGGCCGGCCCCGTCTTGTTGAAGGTGGGCGATAACATCACCACCGACCATATCATGCCCGCGGGGTCTAAGGTCCTGCCGTTGCGTTCCAACATCCCAGCTATCTCGGAGTTCGTGTTCAACATCATCGACCCCACCTTCCCCAAGCGTGCGAGGGAGGCCAAAGGAGGTTTTGTGGTGGGAGGCGAAAACTACGGACAGGGGTCCTCCCGCGAGCACGCGGCCCTGGCACCCATGTTCCTGGGGCTCAAGGCCGTCATCGCCAGGAACTTCGCCCGCATCCACCGCGCTAACCTGATCAACTTCGGCATTCTGCCCCTGACTTTCGTGTCGCCCGAGGATTACGATAGCCTCTCGCAGGCTGACATGCTGGAGATTCCCGACCTGGCAATGGTGATCAAGGTCGACCATCCCTTCCCAGTGAAGGACCTCACCACCGGCAAGTCCGTCCAGGTGGTACACGGCCTGACAGGACGGCAGAAGGACATCATCCTGGCCGGGGGACTTTTGAATTACACGAAGCAGAAGAACGCCCAGGCACTGGAAGCTGCCGAGGCCTCCAAGATGAAACCGCCCCGTAAAGCGAAGGGAAAAGGAACGAAATAATCTAGACGTTTAAACCGAGCCCCGCCCGACAAGCGCGGGGCTTTTTTTATATAGCCCAACATGAACGAGAACCATGGTGAATGATAGAAAAAACCACAACGAAATTGTCCGGGATCAATTCACCCGAAGAGCTGACGACTACGCGCGGATGATTTCCGGCAACCCGAGCGACCAATCGTTGAGATTTTTGCTGGAGAGATTTCCGGTATCCAGGGAGGACAAGGTCTTGGATGTGGCCTGCGGGCCCGGCCTCTTGGCGACGGCATTGGCAGCTTTCGCGGGGCATGTCACCGGCATCGACCTGACCCAGGCCATGATCGCGAAGGCCCAGACCCTCCGGGCCCAGAAGGGATTGGCCAACCTAGACTGGGTAGTCGGTGACGTGGCGAAACTTCCCTTTGCGGACGGCTGTTTCGATTGGGTGGTAAACCGGTTTTCCCTACACCATTTCCCAAAATCCATGGCCGTATTGAAGGAAATGAGGCGTGTCCTCAAACCAGACGGGGGACTTGCCGTCATCGACCTGGCTACGCTGGAAGAAAACAACGAGGCCTTCAACCGGATGGAAAAACTCCGCGACCCCACCCATGTACGAGCCCTCACGGTTCCGGAGCTCAGGGACTTGGGGAAGAAGCTGAAACTGAGGGACATCAGCCTGGACTTCTACGGGTTGGAAATGGAATTGGAGAGCCAATTGGCCGCCTCCCGCCTCAACCCCGGGGACGAAGAAAAAATCCGGGAACTATTTAAAGAAGACCTTCGATCCGATAGACTGGGGATTCACGCGAGGATGGCAGGAGGCATGATCTGCTTCACCTATCCCGTGACGGTTTTGACGGGTTTTAAAGAGCCAAAATAAAGCGAATTTGTTTTTATAAGTTTTAACACTTCATGAGGTTTTTGATGGAAACCAAACCTTCCGGTACCCAGCCTGGAACCAACCAGAAAAAGGGTATGAACATCGATATCTCGGCCCGCGAACCGGGTGAAAAATTCCTTTATACCGGCCCGCATCTTTGCGTCACCTGCGCCGAAGAGAACCGGATTGTGAATCGTCATTTTAAAGAAGGGGATACCGTCCCTGAATGCGCTCAGTGCGGGCCCCGGGCTCGTTGGGAGCCTTGAAGACATAATTGTTTCGGTCGTTAGGTTAAACGCCCTACTTCATGTGGTGGGTCAAATTCCCATTTGGGTTGCAAAACAGGCTGTTTTTTGAAGATAATGTTCCCGCTTCAACTGTTGGTGGTTTTATTTATGATCCGACTGTTAAAGGAATGGAATGGCTCACGATTTCACAATAACCTTCCGGGGGGTCCGGGGAAGCATCCCGGTGCCTGGCCCGACCACGCTTAAAATCGGGGGCAATACCTCCTGCGTGCAGGTGAACGTCCTGGATCACATCATCTTCCTGGATGCGGGCACTGGTATCGTGAGCGCAGGCCAGCAAATGGTGCGGAATTTTTTCGCCAATCGCGAAAAGATCCGGCGGTTGAACACTACCATCTTGATTTCCCACACCCATCATGACCATTTGATGGGCCTCCCCTTTTTTCCACCCCTCTTCATCGGCGACGCGTCCCTTTCCATCTATGGGCCCTCCATTTACGGCCCCGTCAACAGTCAGACGGATATGAAGTACATCCTGGAAATGCTGATGGATCAAATGTTTTTTCCCATCGACCTGATGGAAACCGGTTCCCTCAAGAAAATCGAGACTCTAAGGCCCTTCGACCAAATCCTTCTGGCGAAGAATTCCGAACCCGAGCTGGCCAACCTCCAGACCGAGATCAAGACTACCTTCAAGGATAAGGTCATCGTCAGCCAGTACAGGGCCTACAACCACCCCAAGAACGGCACGCTGGTGTATAAACTCCAATACGCGGGAAAATCCGTCGTTTACGCCACGGACATCGAGGGTTACGCGGAAGGTGACCGGCGGCTTATCCAATTTGCACGCGGGGCGGACATTCTTATCCACGACGCGCAATACACATTGGAGCAATACACAGGGCCGGTTCCCACCCAGGGTTTCGGCCACTCCACGGCGGAAATGGCCTGCCAGGTGGCGCGGGAGGCGGGAGTGAAACAACTGGTGCTTTACCACCACGACCCCAACCACGACGACGCGGCCATCCTGCAAAAGGAAGAGAACGCCAAGAAGCTCTTTCCCAATACCGTGGCCGCGTTCGAAGGTTTGGTTCTGCTCGTTTAATCCCAGCCCCGTCCGGGCTTTGGTTCCCATGACGCTGGAATTTCTGCCGATCCCTTTATTCCCATGAAACCATACACGCGGAAAAATCCTTTTTTAAATGCTTGGGAAATGGGTGGGTTTTAACGGCTTCCGGAACGGCGGCTTAATTAGTCCTAAATCCCTTGATTTTGTTTCCAAGGTCATTAAGTTCCTCTTCGGTGGGTTCCGGCGCCGGGGACTGCAACACTTCCAACTGGTTGAAAAAATCGAAAAGAACGGACCAAAGCTCCTCTTTTGAAAATTTTTCCCGGTTCAGGAAATACCGCAGGTACAGTTGGAAACGCACGCTAGTTTCATATAGGACCGTAAAGGATATTCCTGCGAGATCGGAACTGACCAGGGGAAAGGCCTGGAGGATCACTTCCACCTCATCGAGGATCTTTTTCAAAAGTGCCCTTATGTCCAGAGCCTGGATGGCGTCGTAATAAACCGTGTCGAAATGATCGTGGGTAAGTTCGGGGCGGATCAAGACGTCATATCTTTGGAAAGTGTCCTGGAAGGCTTTGCCGCCATCCCGGATTTCCGCCACCAACCCCCCTAAACGGGCCAGGTGAAGGATGAAATTGTTCCGTTCTAGTTCCAGGGTGGAAGCCAGCTCGTTGATGTATTGGATGTAGTCATAGGTGCCTCGGTAGCACTTCAAGAGGGCCGAAGCCATCTCCGAGGCCGTCTCAGCCTGCGACCCGCCCATACGGAGGCGGTTTTCCATCAGTCCCTGTAAATTTTTGCCAGGTTTCCAGCTTTTCAAGCCTTCCATTAATTGTTCGGCCGTGATTCCGTCCATAGGCAACACCTTATCACCAAACAGGCTCCAAGAAAACGGCCCTCTCCCTGAAACCGGGAAGGCGGGCCGCGCAGAGGAGGGGGTTTCCGGGGGTAACCTTTGGGTTCGTAGACATCAAGTGGGGCTTTGGGTAGACTACTCGCGCCCGACGTGGGATTTATCAAACGACAAAATGACAATGAAGGGAAGGAAATATGCCGTCACAACGTCCGAAAATCATCGTAGTGGGAGCCGGCAACGTGGGGGCTTCCTGCGCCGCCTGGATGGCTGAGAGGGACCTGGGAGACATCGTCCTTTTGGATATTCCGGCCGCCAAGGACATGCCCAAGGGAAAGGCCCTGGATCTTTTGCAGGCGGGCCTCATCTCCGGCTACAACGCGCGTTTGACCGGTACCACCGACTACGCGGACACGGCCCAATCGGATATCTGTGTGATCACCGCGGGCGTGCCCCGCAAGCCTGGAATGAGCCGGGAGGAACTGGTGGCTGTCAACCAGGGAATCGTGACCGAGGTGGCCAAGAAACTCACGGCCGGGTCGCCCGACACCATCCTGGTCGTGGTAACCAACCCCCTGGACACCATGTGCTATACCGCCCTTAAAGCCTCCGGGCTCCCCAAGCACCGGGTCCTGGGCCAGGCGGGAATACTGGACTCGGCCCGCATGCGGGCCTTCCTGGCGCAAGCCGCCGGCGTGACCGTGGAAAGCGTTCATGCCGCCGTCATCGGCGGGCACGGCGACGAAATGGTGCCGCTGGCTCGCTATTCCACCATCGGGGGGGTTCCCATCTCCCATTTCCTGAAACCCGAGCAAGTCACCGCCATCATGGACCGCACGCGCAAGGGCGGCGGGGAGCTGGTGAGCCTGCTGGGGGTCAGCGCCTGGTACGCGCCGGGGGCCGCCGCAGGTTCCATGGTGGAGGCCATCCTGAGGGACAAGAAATTAGTGGCGCCCTGCTCGGCCTACCTGGAAGGGGAGTACGGCCTGAGGGACATGTATTTCGGGGTTTATTGCGTCCTGGGCCGCAAGGGCCTGGAAAGGATCCTGGAGATCCCGCTGGACGCGGAGGAAAAAAAGATGGTCGAGAAATCAGCCTCCCTTATTCGCGATACCATGAAGGCGCTTAAGAATATCTAGGGTTAGCAGAAAAAGTTCTAAATCGGTGGGGATAACTTAAGAAATCTTGGCAGAGAGAACGGGGGCCTGCTTGCCAAAACCCTCGTTTAAAGCGGATTCCACGCTGGGGAAAAGCCGGACCCACTTGTTGAATTCCAACATCTCGAAAGTGTCGTGGATCTCAGGTGGCATAGCCGCCAGGAGGATGTCCCCCCTCGATAAGCGCACGCGAGCGTGGAAAACCAGCAACGCCTTCCAAGCCTGCCCGCTGAAGTATTTGGCCCCTGAAAGATCCAGGATGATTTTTTTCGAGGTCGATTTGTCAAAAGCGGCCTGAAGGGCTTTGTCGAATTCCGGCAGGGTGGCGGCGTAAACAAAGCCGGTCACTTTCAGGACTCCCACTCCGCCGTACTGTGAATGAAGATTGACATCGAAAGAGAAATTTTCCATTGAACCCTCGGAACCGGAATGGGGCGCGCTAACTTGAAACTAACTATAGTGGGGGACTCCCGCAGAAACCTAGTCAAAACGACTCGAATTTAGGAAATCGATTAGTCTGATGGCCGAAAAAAATGCTTCATTCCCGCAACAAAAGTTTCGAAAAAAGGTTTATCCTTTTCCAACGGTCGAATAGTTGTGACAGCCATCGGTAAAAATGAGAGAAGAGGGCGGAAAAAAAGATGTTAAATCGTTTTCAGGTTGTTCAACCCGCTGAAAGTCAAATCCGGCACGTTCTTGCAAAAATCCGGGACAACCGGGCGGCTCTTTTGGCTGGCGGTAACAGAGATGAAATCCATGATTTCCGGGTCGGCTTAAGGAGTTTAAGGACCTACCTGCGACTTGCCCGGAAACTTTGGAGCGCGGCGCTAGTGGAGCCAATCCGGAATCAGTTGAAAAGGCTACAGCGAGCCACCAGTATTTTCCAAGACGAGATCGCCCAAGACAAAGTCATCCGAACGGCCCTGCGCGCCCTCGGCTTAATACAAGCCGCCCGCCCATGGCTGGATGAGCGTAAGGAATATCTCGAGAGCCAGAGGGAGAAAGCCAAAGAGGTGATCTGCGCTCCTGGGGTCGAGAAACTCCTAAAACGGGCGGAAACTCTACTGGCCCCTCTGGCGGGTTTGGAAATTGCGTCCGGCAGAATCAAAAATTTGAGAAAGGCCTATCGGGAGGAGCGAAAACGGTTCAAAAAACGCTTGAAAGCCCATGAAGAAGGTGAGAAGGACGATACCACGCTCCACCGCCTCAGGATCCGGGCGAAACGTCTGCGTTACAGCCTGGAAGGATTCGGTTTCCTCGACCCGCGCCGTAGGCAATGGCTCCACCCGCGAACCAAGGCATTCCAAAAAGCAGTCGGGGATTTGAGGGACACCGTGGGCGCCCTGGGGGTTGTGGCAAGGGATAACCGGATTCCCTACAAGGTTCGGATACCGCTCAAGAGGGAGTTGTCAAAACGGGAAGCCTTGTGCCGGACGGATATTGATAAAATTCTCAACGCCTTTGCTCGGTTGAAGGCGCGTTGAACACAGCGCTCAGAGGTTCGTCACCGGATGTTTTTAATAACCCGGTTTTGGACTTGGAGTGGATCGGGATTGTGCCGATCATCTATAAAAATATATCGAGATTGGTACTATACCAACCTCCTTGAATAAATTATGGATAGTTGGCATGGGCCGCAAGCTCATCCAACTTTTGAAGGAGTTGGGGAGGAGGTTGGTAAATCGAATCCCACTTGGCTGCCTCCAGAAGGGCTTTTTTCGCCTCCGAGTAACGTTCCGCCTTCCCGAAAATCTGAGCCAGGTTGTAGTTCAACAGGCCGTTAGACCCGAAGCTCAAAGCTTTTTGAAAAGTTGTAAGGGCCAGAGTGTATTTCTTATCCCAATAATAATTGTTGGCCAGCTTGCCCCAATAATAAAACTTGAGGAAGGAATCGCCCTGAAAGTCCGATTCCCTGTCCAATAGATACCGGATGGGTTTGTCCAGTGGTTGGGTAAAAGGATGGTCCAAAAGCAAAAAGTTCAATTCCCGCAGGTCCCGGTCCGCCTGGTTCCAACCCTCCAGGATTTTTCGGTTGGCGGGGTTCAAGGGGATAATGGCTTGAAGGTTGGAATCAGAGGGGGAAGGGCTTTTCCAGTCGGTAAAAACGGCATCAGGAAACAGCCTTGTTAAATGGGGGCGGCATCCATCGTCCGCGATGATTGCGGCCCAGGAAACTTTTCCGGAATCCAATGAAGGGTTAGCCAGGGTGTTGAATGAATAAGTCCCCACGTTCAAATAAACCGGGAGCCATTCATCCATGGAAAAATCCGAATAAACCAAACCGGGACCGGAGGTTTGGCTGTGTTTCTTGAGGCTTTCGCATAGGGCGACCCTCGGATTCGTGTCCGAAAAATCCCGGTTGGCGACGGCCATTGATTTTTCCAGGGTGACGTGGTCCAGGCCAATCGAAAGGAAAAAAACGGGAAGAATGAATGCAAATCTCGCTGGCCCATTGGGAAGTCCCCCCAGAACAGCTCCCAAACCCAAGGCCATGGTGGCGATGAAGAGGGGAAGAAGCGGCGCCAGATGATAACCATTGATGTTGTTGGCCAGCAGGCAGGGCAGGAAAAGCACGGCGGCGCTTCCAGCCATCCATTTCGCCAGGGGGTGCCAGCGGAGGCGCCACCATTCCGCCGTCCCCATGAAGAAAAGGCTTCCCAGAATCGGATTCAAGAGGCCTCCCCAGCCGGAGTTGTACAGGAAATACCAGGGCTGGCCAGTCCAGAAAAGGTTGGTGAAGAGAAAGGCGTTTTGCCAGTAGTGCCAATGGTAAGTCTCGTCGCCCTTTTGGTTGAAAGCGAAAAGGATCCTGATATAAGCGCCGAAATTTTCCCTCAGGGCCGCAATCGCCAGGGGCAGGACCGTGAGAAAAGCGGCCGCCAGGAAAAGGAAGAGGTCCCATTTCCGGTTGGGCCAGGAACGGCGGAAGAACCAGCCGAGGGTAAGAATGACGCAAAGGGCTATCAGGGGCCAGGCGAAATAAGTGTAAAAACCCAGCCCCAGGCAAAACCCCAGAAAAATCGAAAGCGCCGGATGATTACGATTTGAATCCGCGCTCAAGAACTTGGCCAGGATCCAGAATGCCAGGGCCTGACAGAAAACCATGAGGACGGCGTTGTGAGAAAAACGCCCGATATAAACCGGCCAAAAGCTGATTCCCAATAAGACTAAGCACAAGAATGAGAAGGACTTGGAAAAAAACACGCGAAAGGCCCGGTAATAAATAACAATGGCGAGAAAGGAGAGGAAAGCGGGAACCAGCCAAAGATTCTGGAAAGAGACACCTCCGAATTTGAATTCTTCTGTTAATAGCCAGAGATAAAGAGGCGGTAATTGGCTGGAGTAATAAAAAAAAGGCCAGCCCCCATGGCCGTTCAGGTGGATCGCGCTATAGGCGTTCACGATTTCGTCCAGGATGGGAAAGGAAAGAAAAGAAGTCAGCTTGTAAAGGCGGACAACGAGGGCCAAACCCAGGATTAAATAAATCCACCAGATTACTGGAGTGAAAAGTTCCCGGGTGAAAAGGGGTTGTTCCTGCAGCGGGGCGGGTGGCTGGTTTTTCAAATAGAAAAAACCCAAGATCCCGAAGCCCAAAAGTCCCACCGCCAGTTTGATACCCCAATCCAGGGGCGAATAAGCCAGGAGGGTGTTGAGAGCCGCCAGAAGCGTGAAGAAGACGGCGGGCCTGGAAAAGAGGGCGGCCAAGATTAACCCGCTTACCGGCAAACGAAGAGCGTGGCGGACAAGGGCGGCAAGTTCATGTCGAATTGGTTGTTGCTGAGCTTGCCCGGTTTTTCCGCCTTGATCTCCGGGGAGTGGGAATCAAACCCATAGCAGGTGTAACCGGCGAATTCGGAATTTGACTGAATCTTGAATTTGCCGTGGACCGCGTCCTTCTGGTTCTTGTTGAGGACCAATACCCACAGCACTCCCGGAGTCTTCGGATCGGTGGAGGCGTAAATCGAGGTTTGGGCGACGTCCTCAGTGGCGGCGGAAACCGAGGTTCCGCCAAAGGCGGCCCCGTTCCCGTCGTAATTGCGGTAAATCTTGAAAGCGGCCCGGTTGTAGGGTTTCAAATCACCCCAATAGTTGGCCATGAAAACCGAGTTTTTCCCGAAGATGCCCAGGACGTCCGCCTGGGCCAGGCCGCCGGAAACGTGGTTGCCCGCCCCGTAGTCGTATTCGGTGAAAGCAAGCTTGGTGCCGGGATAGCGGGTGTCGATCTTCTCCTTGACCCAGGGGATCAAAGTGATGGGTTGGCCCTTGGTGGAATACTGGGTGATCCAGCTCTTCTCCACGTAGCCCGGGTCCCAGAGACTGCGCGGGGCCTGTAGCCGCGCCTCCACGCTCTCGGGGGAAGTGTCACCCTCGGTGATGCGCTTGCCCCCTCCCTGGGCTTCGGGATACCAGTGAAGGTCCAAAACGTGCAGAAGGCGCTGGTGGTCCCTGCTTTCCAGGTATTTCATTTGGTCCAGGTAAAAGTCCAGGAAACTCCCGAACTGCTTGTTGATGTCCGCCGCGTCGGGGGAATCCTGGAGGGTAAGAAACTCCTGCCAGCCGTAGCACACGGGGCCGAAAATCATGGCTGTGGGGTCCACTTTCAAAATGCCGAGGGCCGTCAACTCGGTGGCATTCACCATCTCCCAGTACCCGGTTTTCCGGGGATGGATGCGGGGATGGGTGGAAGGCCAGAGGGCGGGCTCATTATCCAAGTCATAGAACCTCACGCCCCCCTCCAAGCCTTTCTTGTAGTTGGCGGTCAGGAAATTCACGAACTCGTCGACGTAAACCGCGGGAGCGTCAGGGTCCGGGGTCAGGGAGAAAGCCCTTTCCTTGCGGGGCAATACCTTTTTCCAGCGGGGAGAGGGCGCGGTTTCTTTCTCGCTGACCTCCCCCTTCTTGTCAGTGGAGACGTAACCCGCCATTTGGACAGTCACGAGGGATTCCATGCCGGCCTTTTGGTTGGCCTCCACGAAATGGCGGACGAAGGCTCCCGGCTGGTCGCAGTCGGTGTAATGGTGGTCGTCGCAAAGCCAGTTGTCGCTCACATGGTGCCAGTCGTTGCCGGCGTTGGAGGCGTTGGTGACCCAGTTGTACCCCGTCAAGCGGTTTCCTCCCAGGCGCCGCACCGTGGCGTGGGTTTCGAGGGGGTCCGTGTCGTTCAGGCCGTAGACATAAGGGCTGATGGGGCCGATGACTTCCTCTGGCATCACCAAAAAGTTGATGTCGGCGGCGCGGGCTCCGGAAAGGAAAAGCCACAAGGCTGGAAGAAGGCACCACTGGAGAATTTTTCGAATTGGCATGGGATGCTCCTGACTGGTCCGGGATGAAGGTAAAAACCCGGCTCATAATAGCTCAAGGGCCGCCTTTATCCCACCAGAAGGGAAGATAGTCCTTCGGCGCCAGACCCCGCGTTTAGTACCGGCTTCCCGGGCGGCGTTCCCCCAAAAGCTTATAGTTTTTTTCCGAGATCGCCTTTTGAACCAGGGGCCTGTTCAAGTAAAGGGACTGGGTGCGCATCATTTCCATCAAGTATCCACCTTGGAACCAGAGACTGGCCGCGAGGCAAGCGATGCCGGCCCACCGCCAAAGGGCTTTTCGAGACAAGCGCGCCCAAGCGTAAAAGGAATAAACCGCCAACAGGGGCATCAGGATATAGAAGGAGGTGGCGGAGGTTCCCTTGGCGTTGAACCAGAAGGCGGCCCAGGCCAGGAAAAAACCGAAAAAGGCCGCCCAAACCGCCGGCCGGGCTTCGGGATGCCGGTCATCCTTGAACCAGCGATCCATCCCCCGGGTGAGAAGCCGGATATTCATGTTGACGCAAAGGTATAGGAACAGGACCAAGGGTTGCAGCCAACCGGCTAAGAGCAGAAAAACCGCCGGAAGGATCAGCCAGGGGGCGTTTTCCAGGAAAAGTAAACGAAAATGCGTGTTCGCACCCAGGGACTTGGGTATCTCAAAGGAGACGATGGAAAAATACCGGGCCAGGACCGTGAAAAAAGCCAGGAAATTTTCCCGGTTGAAACCCACCGCCAGGCCCATTCCCCCCGCCTCCTGATGGATTCCATAACGAATCCAAGTGGGAATGAGAAAAACCAGGGGAAAAAACGATCCCAAAATAAATCCCTCAGTTTCCGGCGCCCATTTCATTTTTCCCCGGCGCCACCTGAGGAGGATAGCCAAGACGATAAAGGGGGGCAGAAGAATCCAGGAATAATGGAACTGCATATTCCAGAAAAGGCCGAAGCCCATCCAGGCGAAAGCGAACTTGGGGGAAAAGAGTCCGATCGTAAGCTCCGGTGTTGCCTCCAAAAAACCTATGAAAAAGGGGATGCTGCCGAACAATAAATAGGATGTATTAATGGTATTGGCTGAGATGTGGAGGTTCCAAGGAAGAAAGGAGAGCCAAACGAGGGTGAAGGCAAAGGGGATTTCGGGGACGCGTTTTGTGATGTACCAGGCCAGGAATCCCAAGGCCCCCATCGAAAGCAAGTTCAGCAAAATAAAAGGGGCTTCGGGGATGGCCCAGAGATGGAAGGGAAGTCCGGTCAAGAGGCCCTCCAGCGCCCCTGGAATCTGGGATTCGAAATTTTTCTCCAGCCAGAACAGGTCGGGGCCGAAATAAGGCCAGGTGCCGGTCGAATAGCACTTCAGCCCGATGAGGTAGGTTTGCAACTCATCCGTGGAGAAGAAGGGCTGGGAAAGCCCGAAGGCCAGCCGGAAGGCGAACAAGAATAAAAACAAGAAAAAGAATTTTAACCGGTTCGACAAGAACCCTCCTGGAAACTTTATTTTTAAATTTTAAATGAATGGGCGGTTGAAATCACTTTTTAATAAAGGCTCCCGGCGCGGCGTTCTCCCAGCAAGTGGTAATTCTTATCCTGGATGGCTTTCGCCACCTGGTCCCGGTTCAGGTAAAGGGATTGCTGGGGCATCCGGTGGAGGATCAGCCCCAATTGGAAAAAGAAACTTACCACCAGGCATATCCTGCCCAAGATCCTGCAGATGGGTTTCACCGCCAGGCGATCCCAAACATAAAAGGAAAATAGGACCACAACCGGAAAGTAGACAAAATAAATATGGGCCACCGGCTCTTTCTGGGTGAACCAAAAGCTCATATAAAGCGTGAGGAAGGCCGCCCAGGCTAAAAGGTAAACCGCCAAAGCGTCCGGACGGAAGGCGCTTTTGATCTTTCCTTTCGCCAGCAAAACCAACGGCTGGATCAATCCCAGGCCCAGCATGACGAGGGGCTGAATCCAGCCCGCCAATATCAGGAAAAGCCCGCAGGGAAACAACCACGGGACCTGCTTGACCAAAAAATCCCAACGGTCATTAAAGTGATCCCCGATGAATTGGGGTATCTCGTAGCAGGCTAGGGAAAGGTAACGCGCAAGAATCGTCACGAAGTCGAGAGCATGACTGCCGTTGAAAAGTGTGACCGTGCTTCCACCGGCGAATATACGATCCCATCCGTAACGCAGGAAGGCCGGCAGGACCAGAGCCACGGGGGGAAGCGAACCCAGGATGAAATAGAGGGCACCCTGTGAAGCCCGGCCCCAACCCGCCCGGCGGCCGTAAAGGAAAAGCGCGGCCGGAACGAAGGGTACAAGCAGGATCCAGGAGAAATGAAACTGCATGTCCCAAAAGAGGCCGAAACCCATCAGGGCGAAAGCCCAGGAGGGGCCGGGAAATCCACCGGAAAGGGCCGGGATGGCTTCCAGGACCCCGATGAAAAAAAGGACGCTTCCAAACAGCAGGTAGCTCGGGTTCAGCACCCAAGTCGATTGGTTCAAGGTCCAGGGCAAGAGGGCCGTCCAAGCGAAAATAAAGAGGAATGGGATTTCCTTGAGCCGCCTGGAAAGCCACCCACTCAAAAGCGCGATGGACGAAAGAGAGAGCAAGTTCAGAAAAAGAAAAGGAGCTTCCGGAATCGGAAGAAGGAAAAAGGGCCCTCCCACCAGGAAGGCCTCCAGCGCGCCGGGAATTTGGGCCCGGACCGACCCGTAAAGAACCAGGTCAGGCCCAAAGAAGGGCCAATCCCCGGTGCAGTACCACTTCAAACCGATCAGGAAGGTTTGGAGGCGGTCCTGGTCCATAAAGTCCCCGCTCAGGCCGAAGGCCGTGCGGAAAAGGAAAAGGAAAATAAAAAGAAGGATGAATTTCATTCTCGCGGACAAGGGTTTCCTTCCGAATCCGGAATCAGAGACAGTATTAAACCAGTTTTCAATATACGCTGCCGGGCCGGCGCTCGCCCAAGCAATGGTAGTCTCTTTCCTGCAAAGCCTTCAGGACAGGCGCGCGGGAAGGAAGCCAACATTGGCTGGGGGCTTCCTCCATGGCCCAGGCAGCCTGAAAGTACACGGATGCCACCAGGACCAAGGCGACGGTCCATCTCCAATGTTTCCAATTCCCGAGCCAGGACCAAACATAACAGGAATAAATCATGACCAAGGGGAAAAAAACGAAATAAATATGGGTCATGGGTTCCTTGGTGGTGTACCAGAAGCTTACGTAAACCATCACGAATATGGCCAACAGGAGAAGCTTCAACTCCTTCCAGGCCGGCAAGGCGCTTTTACGTTTGAACCAGGCGAAGAACAGGATGGCCGCTTGGAGGATGCCCAATACCCAGAGAAACGCGCCGGGCAGCGCCAGGTAAGGATGGGCCTTCAGGAAGGAAACGCGCTCGTGGGTTCCTCCTCCGATCCACCGGGGCAATTCGAAGCATGCAAGGGAAAGGAACCGCCCCAGTATGACGTGTAATTTCAAGAAATTAACCTGATTAAAAGAAATGAGGAAACCGGACACGGTTCCAGAAGAACCGAAACCATATTTCAGGCAGGTGGGGATCAGGAAGGCGGCGGTAGGAAGGCTTCCCAGGAGGAAAAACAAAAGGGGTTTCGGGCCGGGCTTCAGCCTCCATTGGGCGAGCAACGAAAAGGCCGCCAGGGGAAGCAGGTAGACCCAGGAAAAGTGGAATTGCATGATCCAGAAGAGCGAGAAACCCATGAAGAAGTTGGCCCAGGACGGGGGAATCCGGCTGACGGAAAAACGGGGGATGGATTCCAGGAAACCGATTGTAAAAAGAACGCTGGGTAAAAAGATATAAGAAGGGTTCAGCACGCGGGTGGATTCCTGGATCGACCAGGGAACCACGGCGATCCAAACGCAAAGCCAGGGAAAGGATAAGGAAGGAATTCTCTCCCGGATATACCAGGCCAGCAGGAGCACCGCCGCGGCGGAGATCAAGTTGAGGAACACATAGGGGGATTCGGGAAAGGGAGCCAAACGCAGGGGGAGGGCGATGAAGAGGCCTTCCAGGGCCCCGGGGATCTGGCTGTGGAAGTTGAGGTTCTCGCCGCCGGCGATGTCCGGCCCGAAATAAGGCCAGGTGCCGGTGGTCAGGCATTTCAACCCGATCAGGTAGGTCTGAATCTCATCGATGGAATTCCACCTGGAATTGAGCAGGCCGAAACCGAGCCGGAAAAGGAAAATACCCAGAAAAAGAAATAAAATCTGGCGTTTATTCATGCGGGAAAGGACCTCTTTTAAATCCATTTCTAATAAGTTGCTAAAAAAACTCCAAAACGGATTTTTTCAGCTGACGACATTTGCGGAAACCCCACGATTCCTGCCCTGTTTCATTAGGTATCTATTAAAGATAACTGGGCATGCCATTTTGTCATTATGAGATTTATATGAAAAAATGGCGCGGAATCTTTGGGGTCGCAGGCTGCTTGGTGGGCCTATTATTACTTTTTCAGCCGCCTGCTAAATCCAAGCCATTTTATGACCGACTTGGGGTAAAAATCCCTTTGAATTTTTGTTGTTTTCCTGTCCCGCTTTTTGAAAAAAACAACCGATTGCAATGATTTTCATCTTATTTACTGCGAAAAGCGTATTGAACCGGATGATTTTGTAGAGTGAGTTAAAATGAATGTAACCTTAGTGTTTTCAAGAAACTTATCTATAAAAGATTCAAGTATGAGCGATAAAATATAAAAATCTACGCCACACTGAGAGTAGCCAGTGACACACTTTATCGCTGTTGAAATCGTTCTCCCAACCCTTTTTGAGGATTTGGGAAATCCCGATATCGAGCCGGTCCTGGCTACGCAGTATTACCTCCTCGAACAAAAATTCCAGGCCCATTCGGTCATCCACATGAAGCGCACGCCCCGGGGCATCCTGGCGGTTTTCGAGGGTACCGACCCCCTGCCCTGCCTATTGGAAATCCAGTCCGAGTTCTTGAAATTCGTCTGGAAAAATTACGGTAAAGGTTCGCTCCAAATCGCCGTCCACACCGAGAAGCAGGGCCAATGGTGGGACGATTTCCGGGGCCCTGAATTCGACCACGTGTCCGCGCTTTTAGCGGCTTCCCGCCATGGGCAGATCCTCCTCACCGAGGAAGCGGCTTCCCACCTGGCCCCGGCCCCGAATTACTTATTCAAGGACTTGGGCGTTCATTTGTTAAACGACCTTTTAGCGCCGAAAACCGTTTTTTCCCTCCGCCCCGCGGGATCGGCGGTCTCCGAGGAGTTGGCTCCCCGGTCCCTAAGAAGCTATCCCCAAAACCTCCCTCCCCAGGCGACTCCTTTCTTCGGCCGGGAAGAAGAGCTGGTGGAGATTACCGCGAACCTGTTGAACCCCGCCACCCGCCTGGTGACCTTGGCGGGACCCGGGGGTTTCGGAAAAACCCGCCTGGGATTGAAAGTGGCCTCCCAAGTCGTTGCGCATTTTCCGAACGGGGTGTATTTCGTCCCGCTGGCCCAGTTGAGCACGGACGTTCACATGGTGACGAACCTCGCCCACGCCGTCGGATTCCACTTCACCGGCACGGAAGATTCCCAAAGGCAGTTGTTCCAGTTCCTCGCGGCCAAAAAAATGCTGATCCTTCTGGACAACTTCGAGCACATTTTGGAAGGAGCGGGCGTGGTCAAGGCCCTCCTGGCGGCGGCGCCGGGGGTGAAGGTCCTGGTGACCAGCCGGGAAAAGCTCCGGCTGGAGGATGAGATCGTCATCGAGGTGAAGGGGCTTTCCTACCCGGAGGAGAGTTACGGGGAACAAGCCGCCTCTTTCAGCGCTGTCCGACTTTTCCTTCGAAGCGCGAAGGCTTTCGCGGCGCCCGCCTTCAATCCCTCCCCGGAGGATTTGGCCCAAGTGGGGCGCGTCTGCCGTTTCCTGGAGGGGATGCCCCTGGGGATCGAGCTGGCCTCGGTGTGGGTCAAGTCCCTCTCGGTGTCCGAGATCGCGGATAAGATCTCCGCCAACCGGGATTTCGTGGCGGCGGAAATGCCCTTCCTGCCCGCCCGGCACCAGAGCCTGAGGGCGGTTTTTGAGTATTCCTGGGTCCTTCTTTCCGGGGTCCAAAAAAGGGCCTTGAAAACGGCCGCGGCGTTCAAGGGGGGGGTCACGCTGGAGGCGGCCGGCCAAGTGGGCGCCGTTCCCCTCTCGGTTTGGCCCCAGTTGGTGGAAAAAAATCTCGTGAGCGAGAAGTCCAAGGACTTTTTCGAATTGCACGACCTCGTGAAATATTACGCCAAGGAAAAGCTCTTCGAGGATCCCGTGGAGAAGGAAAGGGTCCTGGACGCCCATTGCGCCTACCTGGCCAAAGTGCTCCGGCAGAAGGAAAAGGAACTTCAAGGCCCCCAGCAGGGAAAGACGCTGGAATACCTGGTGGGGCAGATGGGGAACATCCGTGACGGCTGGAGAAGGGCCGTGGAAAATGGGCGGGAAAGCCAAATAGAGGATTACCTGGACTGCCTGTTCAACATCTACCAGTACAAGGGATGGACCCAGGAAGGCGCGGAAGTTTTCGAGCAGGCGGGCAAGTCACTGGGGGAAAAGGCCGGGGGCCGCGTCCGGGGAAAAACCGCCCTGCTCCTGGGAAAGATCTACTCCCGGTGGGCGTCCCTCCTCCAGCAAATGGAAAAGTGGGAAGAAGCCGTGCGGATTTTCAAGGAAAGCCTCAGGCTCTTGAAGCCCGCTAAAAACCTGAAGCAGGAGGGGTTTTGCTACAACGGCCTGGGGGTGGTGCTGTTCGACATGGGCCAGGGAAAGAAGGCCGGGAATTATTTCAATAAGGCCCTAGCGGCCTACCGAAAAGTCAAGGACCCTTCCGGGATCGCCCGGTTGTACAACAACCTGGGGAACAGCGGCTTGAGGGCCGGACATTTCGCCATGGCCCGCAACCTGATCCAAAAGGCGCTTTCCTATTACGAGAGCGCGGGCGACTTGAAGGGATCGGCCGATTCCTACATGCTCCTGGGAATCATCCAACGCGAGTTGGGCATCTATCCGGAGGCCCGGGACTTATTCCAGAAGGCCCTGGGCTCCTACGTGGAATGCGACAACCGCAGGGGTATGGCTTGGTCCTTCACGAACCTTGGGGTGGTGGCGGAAACCTCGGGGGACTTCAACGGCGCCAGGGAAATGTACCAGGAAGGCTTCAGTCTCCATGAGGAATTGGGGGACCGCAAGGCCATGGGCTGGTCGAAGGGCCTGCTGGGCTGGGTCCATTGGTCTATCGGGGATTACACGGCGGCCAAGCAATACGTCCACTCGGCCCTTGACGACTTCCAGTTCGTGGGCGACATCCGGGGTCAAGCTTGGGTGCTATCGATGTTGGGAAACCTGGGGATAAGCGAGGGAGATTTCAAGGAGGCCAGGCGATGCTACAACGAGTGCCAAGCCCTTTTGAAAAAGAAGGAAGTCATTTCAGTGGATAAGGCATGGCACCAGTACCATCTGGGGGACCTTTTGGACGCCGAGGGAAAGCCCGAGGAGGCCTATCCCTATCTCAAGACGTCCCTGGCAGGGTTTCGAGCCATCGGCAAGAACACGGGAATCATCACCGCACTGATCCACCTGGCGGAGATGGAATGCGAGAAGGGGATGTTGGGGAAAGCTCGGAACCGCCTGAAGGAAGCCATCGAACGGGCGCTCGCCACCAACTCGAAACCCCACCTGACAGAGGCCATGGTGGTGCTCGCCCAATGGTTAATGGCGCAAGGGGTGAATTCCAACGCCTTCGCCTACCTGAGCTTGGCCGTGAACCACCCCACCTGTCGGCGCCAGACGAAGGATAAGTCCGCGAGGTACCTGACCCACCTGCAATACCGGTTGCCGCCCGGGGAGGCGGAAAAAATATTGAGGTGGACCAAGACCGTCCAACTTGAGGAAGTCGCCCGGGGCTGGCTTTCCCAGCAGGGAAAAAGCCCGAAAGCCCGAGCGAAGAAAACCCGGAAAAGAACAGGATAAAATTGAGGGGGTCGGTTTTCCTTTTAAGGACCCGACTTTGCCAAATCGCGGGTTGCCTCACGTTTCCCCCTCTGAAAGAGGGGGAAAAAGGGGGAGTTAGTCTTTCCGTACCGTTCTGACAACGACTAATACCCCCCTTCCCCCCTTTTTCAAAGGGACTTATATACTTAAGTCCGTTTTTTCTTTTTTCCCTTATTTCGTGGTTTATGTGGCCCATAGGCAAAAATCCGATTTAAAAGAATATTTATTTTTTCTTTTGCCTTTGCCATTCAAACCACCTCTGTTAATTTTTTGTAAGTAAGCCTTTTTCCAATCGAAGCATCAATAAGACTTGTCAAACGCTCTTGGGTTGTGCGGGTTACGTTTCCATCATTCAAACGGAAAGTGAATTCATTGACATAACGGGCTAAATGTTTCTTTTCCACCCGACCATGATAAACCCCGTTCAAACCTCTCTTTAAAATCGCCCAAACACTCTCAACTCCGTTAGTGGTTACATCACCACGGACATATTCTTCTTTGCTATGAGTTACAAATTCATGTTTGTATTCAGGCATTTCTTTATAGGCTGTTGCTTCATCCGTAAAAATTTCGGAACCCGATTCAACATTTTCGCGAACGGCTTCTTTGATAGTTGGAATCTTAACGTTGTTTAATGGTTCAGCGATAACCAAGCCGTCATCTTCTCGCATTCCTATAACCGGAACCTTTCCACGAGTACCACGACCGCCTATTCTTTTATTTGCGTGTTTGTTTTTTTCTTTACCACCCACATAAGTTTCGTCAATTTCAATAACGCCATTCAGCTTTCCCAAATCTTGCCCGCAAGCTTCCCGAATACGCCCAAGCATGAACCAAGCCGACTTTTGAGTAACCCCGATCTCTTTTGAAAGTTGCATACTAGATATTCCTTTACGTGCTGTTACCAAAAGGTACATGGCATATAACCACTTGTGAAGAGGTATATGGCTTCTCTCGAAAATGGTTCCAGTTCGTACCGTAAAGTCCAGGATGCAAACATTACAGCAATAAAATTCAGGTTTGCGGTTGCCGATTCTCTTGGTTTCTCCGCAAAACGGGCAAACTGGGCCATTGGGCCAACGAAGTTTTTCAATGTGTTGCCTTGCGGATTCTGCATCCGGAAACATTGAGAAGAGTTGGAATGTGCTAATCGCTGTGTTTTTCATTGTTTTGCCTCCCTAAAATCATCTACTAAAGGCATTATACTTGACTCCGGATACGGAGTCAAGTATCTAATGTATTTTTGTGTTATAATAAACCCAATAAATCCATAAGGATACCAACCCCATGGCCGATACTAATAAAACCCAAGACCAAAATAAGGATGAGGAGAAACCAAAACAAGATGGGAATATAAGGGGAATCGACTATATAAAGAGCGAAATAGAAAAGCATCATGCCAGCAAAGAAGAAGAAAGTTCCATAGATAAATCGGCAAGGAGAACAATGTTTGCAAGTTGGGCAATGGTTATTTTGGCCGCTGTTTCGATTTATGTGAATTGGAAAACATTGAGAGTTTTGAACAACCAATATGAAACTATGAAAGGGCAATTGGAAATAGCTAGTAAACAAATTTTTGAAATGCAGTCCGAACAACGAATAGACCAAAGAGCTTGGATGGCATCTTCCGGGGTTAAACCGCATTGGAATGGTGATGATCCTGATGATTTTGAGATATCCATTATAAACACAGGCAAAACACCAGCTTTGGGATGTGTTGTGGTTACAGGAACATGCGAATTTTTGAAAGATGTGAATAACTTTTTCGATCATCCGCGCATTGCTAACCCAGAAAGCCAAGCCTATGGAATGATTTCTCCAGGAAATAATGTTCGGAGTGGTGCGGGTCCAATATTTCCTGATGTAATAAAAAGGGTTCGGGATGGTAGTAATGGCGGGAATTTTTATGTTTGTGGATGGATTGCCTATAGCGATATCTATAAAGTTAAACATCGAACCGAATTTTGTTATGGGGCTAGTCCCAAATCCAATTTCTCTATCTTTAGTATGCAAGGGAAACACAATCGAACAATAGATATAAATAAATAGAATGAGGAATTTCAAATTCCCCTCTTTCCGGACTTAAGTATGTAAGTCCCTTTTCAAAGGGGGGAATCATCACAAGCGATATGCTTTTTGAAATTTGCCAAAATTGAGTTAAGGTTTCCATTTCGCCAGGAGGCCCAACGCGACCAGGAGAAGCACGAAGGCCGCGGCCCCCTTGCGGTCCCCTTCCAGGGAGCCTCCCGTCATGGCCTGGAGGACCCCGACTAGGGCGATGACGACCAAAAGCATGCCGCCTCCCCAGTAAGCCATCCCGATGGCGGCGGCGACCACCGCCCAGCGTTCCAGGTCGTCCAGGCTGGACATGCCCCGGCCCCCATCCAGGGGTGATATGGGGATCAGGTTGAAAAGGTTGATCCAAGCGTTGGTGGAAACCAGCGCGGCCAGGATGGGAAAGGGCCAAAAGAACCAAGTCCCCAGCAGGGCCAGGGTGGCGGCCAGGCCCGCCGCCGGGCCGGCCAATCCGATGCGGGAATCCTCCACGGCGGAGGCGGGCCTTTGGGTCAAGCGGATCAAGGCGCCCAGCCCCGGGATGAAGACCGGCAAACTCGTCTTGAACCCGTAACGCCTCAAGGCCGCCACGTGGCCCAACTCATGGATATAGATGGCTCCCATCAACCCGGCCGCGAAGGCCCATCCCCAGGTGGCCCAATAAACCCCGAAACTTCCCAAAAGGCCCAGCATGGGCAACCCGCCCTTGAAACCCAGCATTAGAAGTTTGGCCTTGGAGAGCACCAATACCAGCGCGGCCTTGAACTTCAAGAACAGGGCGCCGATACCGGCCAGCGCCGCCCCCAGGTTTTTGGGTTTCAGGGATTTTTCCTTGGGCCGGGACAGGGTCTTGGCGCCGCCGCCCTTGTCGATCCGGGCGGAGAGGTCCCTTAATTTCTCCTGCAAATGGCCGCGCTGGAGGCTGTCCGCCGGCAAAAGTTCCACCGCCTGGCGCAGGGCATCCGCGGCCTGGGATAAATCGCCCGCGGTTTCACATTCAAGGCTGAGGCTCCAAAGCTGCTTGAGCTTGTCCCGGTGGGTCAAGGTGCCGCAGGAAGGGCAAGCCAGCAGGGAAGGCGGGTATTGGGAAGAACATTGGGGGCAGGTGTTGGCGTCCATCAGGAGGGGACTTGGGGAGGAATGGCGGACGGGGCTTCCGAACCCGGTGAAGCCGGATTCCCCAAGTGGAAGGGCCCCTTCAACAGGAAGGGCTGGCGTTTGTTCATCCGCCAGGCTTCCCAAAGGCCGAAACAAAAGAGCGCTCCCGTGATGGCGGAATTCTGGAAGGCCAGGACAAAGGCGTAGACTAAACACACCAGGATGCCCAGGATGAGAATTAAAATCCTCACGAGGATGCTTTTGTCCCCTTTCGACATGGCTTGGATTAACCAGGTATCCCAACCCAGGGAAGAACGCGCTTGGACTTTTGGCTTCGGCCGGGGGTTGAACTGATAAATAGTTTGAGCGCCGTTGGGGCCCGCTAAGGTGATGATATCGGCCTTCGGCCCGTTCAAAGGCGCGGTCGCGTTCGCGGAAACAGGCGCGTTCGGGGTTTCAACCCTGCCGGCGAGTGCCGGGGTTTGGGCTTCCTTTGTTGAAAGGGAGGATGATGGAAGCGGGGTTTTTACCCGCGAATGAACGGGAATTTCCATTTGCTTTGAAACACCCTGCTGGGAAGCGATGGAGGGCTGGGGGGTGGCCAGCGGGGTGCCCGCCGCCGAGGGGGTTTGCGGCGCCCCCATTGAGGCGGCCGGTTTTTTAAAATTACTGTTTTTCATGATTGAACGGGTTTGGGCGAGGACGACCCCGATTATAACGGCCGAGATGACGACATAAGTGATGCCGACCGCGATCGTTTGGTAGACCCAGCCCCCCTGCCGGTGCGCCCCCTTGCGGACGCCTCCTCCCACTAGCCATCCCACCAACAGGGTCAATAAGCCGAAGATTTTGTCCGTCGCCAGGGTCACCCAAAGGAAAAGCCCGCCGGCCACCAGCCCCCCCAGGCCACCCAACAGAATGGCCATGAGAATGTTCTTGATACCGCCGCTTTTCCCGCGCAGGTCCTCGCCGGCCTTCTTGCAAACGGGGCAGACGGTGAAATGATTGAGCTCCCAGTATTCCCCCTGGATGGGTTTGCCGCAGGCCCGGCATTTCAGGGGGGCGGCGGTTCCGCGGAAAACCGCCTTGTCGAAGTCCAGCTCCACCGGCGCGGCGGGGGCCAGGCGGGAATTCAGGATCTGGACGAATTTCTCGGGATCGGGGCAGAGCGACCGCTCGGGGATCCAAAAGTCGATTCCCTTGGAGGTCTTCCACTGTTCCTGCTTGCGTATTACCAGCTTTTTTTCGTTTTCCGCGCCGTCCAGGGTGGCCAGCCAGGGGCCCGTCTGGAACAGTTTCAAACCGACACCCTTTCCGCGCACGTGTTTGACTTCCTGGATGTCCGCGTAGCTGACGCGGGATTCCACGCCCACCCCCGTGCGGCCGTCCTGGAGGGTCAATTCCCGGGGGCCCAGGATCAGGCGCAGGCGCGAGGAACGCACTTGGGAAAGGACGGCGGTTGCCAGGACACCGACGAGAACACTGACCATGAGGCCATGGTTGCCTTTGCCCAACAGGCCGCTCTCGGCCAGGAAAACCGCCCCGCCGACGGCCGCGAGGAAGAATAGGACCAAAACGATCGCGGCCCGGCGGAATTCAGCCTTGGAGTTCCAGGAAAAAACCTCCAGGGGTTCAGGTGCCGGGATTTGGGACAAGGATGCCCTGCGCCGCCTTGGTTCCAATTCCTCGGCGAACTCGTGGGCTTTACCCCCGATGACCTCGTTTTCGATCCAGAGGTCGGCCTGGAAACGCGCCTTGACGCGGCGGTCCTTGTTCTTCCAGCCCTCGGAGGTGGAGAGGTAGGGGCCAAAGGAGGTGAAAAAAAGGTCCGGGTCCCTCAGGGCGACCGCCACGCCCCGGCCCGGGACCTCGGTCACCACCCGGACGTTCGAGTAGTCCAGGCGGCCGCGGATTTTCTTTTTCGTCCCCAGGTAGATGTCGAAAAACTCCAAATGGCCGGAATGGAAGGTGAACCGGTAGTCCTTGTGTTGGAGCCATTGGAAAAACCGGGAAAGGCCGTAACCGAACAGGAACCCCCCAACGAAAAAAAGGAGCTCCTGGAGGATTTTTTCCTTTTCGGGATCGTAGGCGAGGAGGAGGGCGGGGATGGAGCATAGGAAGCCCCATAGGAGGTAATCGGGCTTGAGGGGTTGGGATTTGAAACTGAAAACGGGCTCAGGCGACGGGTTCATGGTGTCGTACATTCCGGCTTTCCTCGCAACGTCGGGTGTGAAACGGGCTTGTATTATAAAGGCTACAAAGCCAAAAAGAGGGAGTGGGAGGAAAGACTAAGCGACAACCGGAAATAAAATTCAAATAATGCTGTTCTTTCTGGAGGGGGTTAGGAAAACCTGGACCCATAGTCCTGGATATTTTTGGTTATGTCCAGGAAGGCTCGAATTTAACCGAAATTCATAATAATAATACTATATATACATGATTATATAAGTACACTTGTATTATTATTGATATATTGTATTATATTTTCATGATTGCCTCTAAAGCCGAACTTTTCTCGGTGCTTCGCCAATATAACCCCTGGTGGTCCGGTGGGCGGGTTCCCAACTTGCCGACCTGGAAACGGGTGGCTTTCCATGAAGTCGTCACCTGGATCGAGAATCCGCCCGCCAACCGGGCTTTACTCCTCAGTGGCGCGCGCCAAGTCGGGAAAACCACCCTTTTCCTGCAAGCCATTGAGCACTTGCTGGGCCAGGGTGTCAATCCCCCGAATATCCTCTACGTTACTTTCGACCATCCCCTTTTGAAATTGCTGGGGTTGGACGGGTTGTTGGAATTGTGGCGGGAATTCCAGCCAACGGGCGGGGGAACCGAATACCTTTTCCTCGACGAGATCCAGATCACCAAGGATTGGCAGACTTGGTTGAAACACCAGGTCGATTTCGGAAAAGGGCGCCGGATCGCCGTGACGGGTTCCGCCACGCCCTTGAACCGCGAGGGCCAGGAATCCGGCGTCGGGCGCTGGCATACCATCCGCCTGGCGACTCTGTCTTTCTATGAATACCTCCAGTTGCGGAACCTTCCCCTGCCTTCGCTCCCGCCGGTGACTTCCCTCATGAACCTCCTCAAATGGGACGAGAACCAATTTACCCGCGTCGCGGACGTCGCCAAACCCCTCGTCGGGTATTTCCATGAATACCTCCTCCGTGGCGGGTTTCCCCAGTGCGCTCTGGTGGAAGATATCTCCACTGCCCAAAAACTGCTCCGGGAGGACATCGTTGACAAGGTCCTCAAGCGGGATATGACGGCCCTTTTCGGGGTCCGCCGCGTGGTCGAGTTGGAACAGGTATTCCTCTACCTTTGCCTGCACGACGGGGGCCAGGTTTCCCTGCCCGACTTGTGCAAGAACCTCGAGCTCAAGAGGCCCACGGTCGAGAACTTCATCGACTTGCTGGAATCCACCCACCTCATTCACCGCCTTTTTCCTTTCGGCTATGGAAAGGAAGTCCTCCGGGGAAGGGCAAAGATCTACCTGGCGGACGCCGCCATCGGGCCCAGCGTCCTCTTGCGGGGAAGGGCGTTGCTGGAAAACCCGACCTGGCTGGGGCAGGCGGTCGAGACCGCCTTCTTCAAGCACGTCTTTACCCGTTACTACCAGCAAAGCGTGGGGTTTACTTATTGGCGGGGAAAGAAGGACCAGGAAGTGGACATCATCGCCGACGTGGGGGACAGGCTGGTCCCCTTCGAGGTGAAATACCGGCCTCCCGGCTCCATCAAACTGAAGGGACTCATCGAATTTTGCGGGGAACGGAAAGTGGAATTGGGCTATGTCATCACCCATGATTTGACCGACTTCGGGGAGGTCCCGGTTAAAGCCAAGCTGCCTAACAGCCGGATCTTGAAAATACCGGCGCCCCTGGCCTGCTATTGGCTCGGGAAATTGGAGATTGAGAATACCCAAGATATGGAATCGCCCCATTTACCCATGGGATAAATACCCAGTGGTCGATACCGTGGACGAACCCATTGAGAAGAAAGGATTGGGTGTTTAAAGCGTTAATGCGACTAGGCCGGAAAGTTTTAACCCTGTTTTTTTTGATGTCCAGAGACCAACCTTTTCGGACTTTCAGGTTTTTAATAACCTCCAGTTTCCGTCCTTAAAACAGCCGTTGTTTCACCATGTTATACTACGCAACCCATTGAACGTGGAACCCTTTAGTAAAGGCAAATAAAATGGTTTTATCACCATCCCAATTAAATAAAGAACTTTTAAACGAAACCCTCTGGCGTTATGTAACTTTACCGATCTTTATAGACATGCTTCTCAATAAAAGATTATTTTTTTCATCTCCTATTTTTTTCAAGGACCCTTGGGAAGGAAGAATTTCTGAAAAACAAAGAATTGAATGGACAAAATCTAATTTTGAAATAAACCAACCTGATGATGATCTGATTAGAATCTATATGGAATGCGTAAAATCTAACATTTATATAAGTTGTTGGCATTCTAACGAATCAGAATCGGAGGCGATGTGGAATAGTTATTCCAGTAATCATGGTATCGCAATAGTTACTAAAGCCAAAAATGTATTAAAGGCGCTTCCGGAAAAATCTAATGTGAATGAAGTTCCTTATGAATTTAAAAAAGTCCAATATTTTTATCAGAATGAAGAACTCAAAATTTTAGATCCCGTTTCACCCTTTTTTTTAAAAAGAGAGTCTTTTAAACATGAAAATGAAGTTAGAGTTATTATTTTTCATCAAAAAAAATGTATTGAGGAATATAACCATATCATGGAACTTACCCTAAAAAATCCTAAGTTACTTCATCTTTATGGTGCTCATTCAAACCCTGATGGCGGAATTTATTTACCAATAGAACCAAATGAATTGATTGAGAAAATTATAATTCATCCAGAAACCCAAAATTGGACTGTCAATTTAATAATTGATACTGCAAAAAAATTAGGATTCACAAAAGAAATTAATAAATCTGATCTATACGCAATACCACCTAACTAATTTTTTAAAGAAATATTTTGATCGTTTCCCAACCCGGCGATCCAGACAGTTGTCCAATATTCCCAATTACGTATTTCCTCTATTGTCGGCCGTATCCAGCGGGAATATCTTGGATTCGTGCTTTTATCCCTTCATTTGCATACACCCATCTCTATCTTCCTTCCGGCAATCCATACATTTTGGGTTAGTTCATCGGCCACAGTATTTATAAATGAATTAATAGCTTGATCCCAAGTTCCTATACCGCCAGTTGTAACGTGTTCTTCACTATGCCAAGCTATTTTCCCGGTGGCTACGTCAACCAAATCAACAGTTGCATTAAAAGTTGTGATAGTTCCAGCTATACTTTGATTCATTGTTCTGGAGGTAAATGTGTAATCTCCAAATGCATCTCGCGTGACGGTACCTTGGGTTGTGGAACCCAAATCAATGTTGTAATCTCGGCTTTTAGGCGTATCCATTCCTATAAAAATAACCGCATCACAATTATTTTTTTCACATAATTGTTTAATTTCATCAGTAGTTAATGGGGTTAATTTAAAAGTTTCCTGGACCCTTTCATAAATTTTTGCGGGGATATCCCCTTTTGCATCTGTGTCTTTTTGATTCAAATTATTGGACAAACCATCTTCTAATTGTGTTTGGAATTCCATCCCCGGGACATTTGCTATTATTAAAATTGATGAATATTTTTTAAGTGCAACTTCTGGATTACTCCTGCTAAAAATGTGGGTTTCAGCACAACCCCCTACTAATAAGCCTATACCTAACACCAACAAAATCTTTATCATCCCGCACCCCGTAATTTTCTAATTCTTGGTATCAGTGTGTAACTTTTGAAGCAACATACCCATAAGGTAATCAAGCCATTTCTCTGTATCAGTTTTCTCTTTATCAGTTTCAGCCATTGATAATGCCTGATTAAATGCATCACAGGAATCTTGCCACTTTTTCTCTTTTGCTGCTAATGAACCAGCTTCATAAGCTTCAGTGAAGGAGTGATATTTTATTTTAACCAACCCTGATTCTTCTAATTTCATAGCCATTTCACTAAGAAATTCATCTCTTATTTCTCCGAACCCTGAGCCATTTCCGCTTGTTTTTTCCTCACAATGCCATACTGTTTTTCCGCTATTGGTCTCCATAATCTCCGATGTGCCATTTAATCCTATTGCGGTTTGGAAGGAATACCCGTTGGTGTTTCCTTGGTATTGGGAATAACTGGTATTGTTTCCGTTAACTCCATAACCAAATAATCTATGAAATATATTTTGGAAAATATCAGAATTCGTAGTGGAATCACCTGTTGTTTCGGTATGAAATTGTTGAGACATAATTGGTTGTACTAAAATTATCATAATTCCATCTGCTTTTAAAACACGTACAACTTCTTTTGATTTTTCCCATTTATCCTTTTCTCCAGAGAAAATAACCTGGGTGGAAGCAACTAATATTGAGGGGACACGCCAATCATTTAGCCTTTTGATAATTCCTTCTTCCACGGCCATACGATCTATTGTGCTTAAAGCGGGATCTGCGTAAACAAGAAGCTTACTGAATAGTTGACTTTTAATTTCAGGATTAACCTGTGCGTATATTTCCGTAGTTGGCGTTGGATTAGCTTCTAAATTAGTACAACACATAATAAAAACCCCTATTCCCAACGCCAGCAGAGACTTTTTCATTCTATGCCCCTTAGCAAAACCACATTAAATATGAATCCATTTTATGCCCAAACAGCATATCTCCTGAGTATTTTCACTTCTGTAAAACCGCTCAAAATTATAAGATTTCCCATGTATATGGGATAACGACATATTTAACCTCTATTATTTTCGGACATTCCGTTTCTTTTAATCCCACGATGGTTTCAACTCGTTTCACCCGCTCACCGCGGGCTTAATCAGGGCGGGGCAGGGAACTGCCGGTTCGCAGGACTTCCAGGAAAGCGGGTCCGTAGCGCTTTAACTTGGTTTCACCCACGCTGGAAATTTGGGCGAACTCATCCAGGTTGGAGGGCCGTGGGCAGGGATCGTGGACGATATTTTCAAAGCGAAATGGGGCAGAAATTTAGTTGATGCAAAGATGGTATCATATATAATACCATCATGAAACCTTTGCGAATTGTGTTGGATACCAACATTCTTGTCTCAGCTTTAAGATCGCGCTTGGGCGCTTCGCACCGGTTATTATTGGCGCTGGGCGACAAACGGTTCCAAATTCAATTGTCGGTGGCGCTTCTGTTGGAGTATGAGGTGGCTATCAAAAATCCAAATAGCGGCATTAAACTTTCAGCCGGGGAAAAGGACGACATCCTGGATTATCTCTGCTCCGAGGCGCGACATTGTAAAGTACATTATCTTTGGAGGCCATGCTTAAAGGACCCGGGAGATGACATGGTCCTGGAATTGGCCGTGGCTTCCGGAGCAAGTGGGATAGTTACTTTTAACAGACGGGATTTCAAAGGAATTGAGGCTTGGGGTTTAAAAATTTACACGCCCCAGAAAATATTGACGTTTTTGGGAGGACTAAAATGAGTGCTATCAGTTTGAGGTTGCCGAATACCCTTCACCGTTCCGTTCGTGAAATGGCTGATAAGGAGCATGTTTCCATCAATCAAATGATCACATTGGCCCTCGCGGAAAAAGTTTCAGCCTTGATGGCTGATGAATATTTAGGAAGCCGCGCAAGAAGTGGAAGCCGGGCGAAATTCCTGAAGGCCATGGGCCGGGTAGGAAAAACAGAACCTGAGCCGAAGGACAAACTTCGTTAACTGTCCCCGATAAGCCTGGATGGGTCAGTCTGGGCCAATAGGTCATCCATAGGCTGTCCACAGCGGGGACTCGCCGCGGGCTTAATCAGCGCGGGGCAGGGAACTGGCGGATCGCAGGACTTCCAGGAAAGCGGGCCCGTAGCGCTTCAACTTGGTTTCACCCACGCCGGAGATTTGGGTGAACTCATTCAGGTTGGAGGGCCGCTGGGCGGCCATTTCGCGAAGGGTGCTGTCGTGAAAAACGACGTAGGGCGGAAGGTTTTGCTCCTTGGCCAGGCTCGCCCGCAGGGAACGCAAGGCCTCAAAAAGGGAAGATTCCCGGCCGTCCCAGGCGGCAGGCGGCCTTGCCGGGGATTTGCCCTTCCGAGAATCCCGTTTGGCCTTGCGGGGAGCCGGGTCTTCCCTCAACCACACCTTTTGTCCCTCCTTCAAGACGGACCAGGATTTTGGATTCAGCTTAAAGGTGCCGTAGCCATCCAAGTCCACTTCGATATAATCCCCCGCGACCAATTGGCGGAATACCGAGTCCCAATTCCTTTTTTCCAATTCCTTGCCCACGCCGAAAACGCTCAACCAGGTATGGCCGAACTGGGCGGCCTTTTCCGTCTCCTTCCCCATCAGCAGGTCGATCAAGTGGCCGGCGCCGAAGCGCTGGCCCGTGCGGTAAATGCAGGAGAGGGCTTTTTGCGCGGCGACGGTGGCGTCCCAGGTCTTGGGGGGCTGAAGGCAGTTGTCGCAGCCGCCGCAGTTTCCCGGATGCTCCTCGCCGAAATAGGCCAGCAGGGACTGGCGGCGGCAGCGCACGGTCTCGCAAAGGCCCAGCATGGCGTTGAGCTTTTGCCCGGCCAGGCGCTTGTAGGCTTCCTCCCCCTCCCCGCCCTGGATCATCCGCCGGAGCTTCACCACGTCGTCCAGGGAATAGGCCATCCAAGCCGAGGCGGGTTCTCCGTCGCGCCCCGCGCGGCCGGTTTCCTGGTAATAGGACTCCACGCTCTTGGGGATTCCCAAGTGGGCCACGAAGCGCACGTTGGGCTTGTCGATGCCCATTCCGAAAGCGATGGTCGCCACCATGACTAGCCCGTCCTCCCGGAGGAACCTGGCCTGGTGGCGGCGCCGCGCATCCGCCTCCATTCCGGCGTGGTAGGGCAGGGCTGGGACGCCCCTTTCCGAGAGCCAGGCGGCCGTTTCCTCGGTATTGGTCCGGCTCAGGACATAGACGATGCCGGCTTGGCCCGGATGGTTGGAACGGATGAAATCCAGCAACTGCTCCCGGCCCGCGCCCTTGACCGTGATTTGGTAGCGGATATTGGGCCGGTCGAAGCTGGAGGAGAAAACGGGGTCTTGCGCCAACCCCAACCGCTCGCGGATTTCTTTTTGCGTTTGGGGGTCCGCGGTGGCCGTCATGGCCACCAGGGGCACGGAGGCGAAATGCTCCCGCAGGCGGGCGATTTGGAGGTAATCGGGCCGGAAGTCATGCCCCCATTGGGAAACGCAGTGGGCCTCATCCACGGCGATGAGGCTTAAGGGAAGGCCGTGGATGAAATCCTGGAATCCGGGGGTGATGAGGGTCTCGGGAGCGGCGTAAAGCAGGTCCAATTCCCCCCGAAAGGCTCGTTCGCGGATTTCGCCTTTTTGGCGGCCATCCAGGGTGGAGTTGTAAAAGGCGGCCGCCACCCCGTTCTGGACCAAGGCGTCGACCTGGTCCTGCATCAGGGCGATGAGGGGGGAAATGACCAGCCCCAATCCGGGCCTCAACATGGCTGGGATCTGGAAGCAGAGGCTTTTGCCGCCGCCGGTGGGCATCAGCACCAGGCAGGAACCGCCGTCCAGGACATGGCGGATGACGGCCTCCTGCCGGCCTCGAAAGGACGGGTATCCGAAGACGCGGTTGAGAAGGGAAAAGGGGGTGGTATTGGTTGAAGGTTTCATAGGGGGCGGTTACCGTCGGTTCGATTTCAAACCCCGACATGATAACGCCCCGTTGGAGGCGGTTCTAGCGATCTGCCAGTAGGAGCCGTGGAACCTGCCAGTAGGAAGCCCGATCTGCCAGTAGAACCTCCGAAACCTGCCAGTAGGAGGCCGGATTCTGCCAGTAGGTTCCTGCTGAATGTGGGCGGGTTATCTCCACAGATTTCTTATAAATCTGCACTGGCAATCATTGCCCTCGGCTTGAAGCCTCGGGCAGCCAGCCCCTACCGGTAAATGACACTGGGTTTATGGGCGGGTTATCTCCCCTGCCGGCAAATGATACTGGGTTTGCGGGCGGGTTATCCCCCCTGTCGGCAAATGACACCGGGTTTGTGGGCGGGTTATCCCCCCTGTCGGCAAATGACACTGGGTTTGTGGGCGGGTTATCCTCCCTGCCGGTAAATGACACTGGGTTTGTGGACGGGTTATCTCCCCCTGCCGACAAATGACACTGGGAATGTGGGCGGTTTATCCTCCCTTCCGGCAGATGACACTGGGAATGTGGGCGGGTTATCCCCCCATACTGGGTTACTCGCCTTTTATACTGGGTTGCTGGCTTCCAATAAAGGGTTCGCGGCTTCCAGCACTGGGTTCGCGGTTTCCAGCACTGGGTTCGCGGCTTCCAGCACTGGGTTCGCGGCTTCCAGCACTGGGTTCGCGGTTTCCAGCACTGGGTTCGCGGCTTCCAGCACTGGGTTCGCGGCCTCCAGCACTGGGTTCGCGGCCCTGTGGGTAGTGTATTTTTGGGGGGTGTAAAAAGAAGCGGGCGTAACATGGTGTTTGTCTAGAACGCCATATCCTTTTTGTGAAAGGAAGTTACGCCCATGAAGAATATACACCTAGCCTTACAGGCCTTGGCAAGAGAGAAAACTCAAGCCTGGGTGAAATCTGTGGTTGGAAGCCGTGAGGTCGGCGAATGGGTAGGAGAAGCCCTGAATCAACAACTTTCGGAGGCTTTCAACGCCCAGTTGAGGAAAGAACGGGATGAAGCGTTGAATCGCCAGCCATATGAAAGGCAGGAAGGAAGCCGGTATCGCAATGGGTTCAAGCGGATCCTAGTTGCTGGATTTCTGGGACCTTTGGTGCTGAAAAAGCCAGTTTTGAGGAAAGGCGGATTTGTTTCGGAAACTCTGACGGCATTGAGAGCTGGAAGCCAAGCCTTGGTGGGATTTCTGGGAATGAAGTTCTGGCTAAAGGGGGCTTCCACCCGGTCGGTGGCGGCAGGGCTAAACGAGGCCTTTGGAACTAAGCTGACAGCCAATCACGTTAGCCAGATGACCAATGCCTTAAAACCTACCCTGGAAGCCTGGGCTAAACGGCTATTACCCACCGGGATTCAATACTTGTACTTGGATGCCCTTTACCTGACGGTCAGGCGACAGGAAGCCGGTGTGAAACAAGCTTTGCTGGTGGCCATCGGGGTGGATGGGAACCTGAAGAGGCATTTTCTGGGGTACATGGTGGGAGACCGTGAAAGTGAGTCGGCCTGGGAAGCCATGTTGGAAGACTTGTTGAACAGAGGCTTAGACAGAAAAAGCTTACGAATGGTGGTATCCGACGCCCACGGTGGAATTGTCGCGGCGGTGAAAAATCGTCTTGGAATCCCCCATCAATTATGCTTGGTACACAAGATGGAAAACGTCCGGTGTCGAGTGGCCCAGAAGGACAGAAAGGCATTCATGGCTGATTTCAAAGCGGTGTATTGGGCCGAAAGTCGAGAGAACGCCTTGGTGGCACTAGGAAGTCTCAAGGCTAAGTGGGCCAAAACCTATCCCAAAGCAGTGGAGATGGCAGAGGAAAAATTCGACTCCTATACGCAGTTTTTCCAGGAAGACCGGAAGTTTTGGAAGATTACCCGCACCAGCAACCTAATCGAACGGCTTAACGAGGAGTTAAGGAAAAGGCTGAGGCCAGCGGGGATGATGCAGAACGAGCTGGAGATCGCCAAGTTGGTGTGGGGGGTAACCGAAACCCAACAACAAAATTGGAACAAGACTAAAGCCTACACCTCAAGAAGGGAGGCGGAGGTTCAAGCTGCTTGATTAAGACGCCCGTGGAAATTTACACCCAAAATATTGACGCAGGGGCCCTGTGCACTGGGTCCGGGAGTCCTGCCCCAAAACGGGAACCTCGGCTTGAAACCTCGGACCAGAGGAAGAAGAAGGAAGATTCCAAATAAACGGTTAGAGGTCCTCGGGTTGGATAACCCAAAGCAGTGCGTTCTTTTCCCCGGTCCTTTCCAGGGCGACGACGCCGGCAGCGGGAAAATCAAAAGCCTCCGGATGGTCCTGGAAATCCAAGAAGTGGGCCAACAGGGTTTTTATAAAAGGGAGGTGGCTGACCAGCATCAAGTCGCCTGAGAACTTGTAGATTTCCCGGAAGATTTCCGTGTCGCTTCCCTCGGGGACCAGTCCTTTCTTCACAACCAGGGCCTCGGGGGGAAGTCCCAGCAATCCCTGGATGATCCCGGCGGTCTGGGCCGCCCTGGGCAGGGGGCTGTGCCAAATCGTGAGGGGGGTCATTTTTTTCTTCTTCAGGGATAACCCCACCTTGGCCACATTTTTCTCGCCTTTGGGGGTCAAGACCGAGGGTTTCCCCTCGCCGGGGGACGCGGCGTTTCCGTGGCGCATCAAATAGAGTTTCATTTATTTACTTTCCTTCCCACGAACTCCTCCAGGTGCACGAAATTGCGTAAATGGGGCATCCGGTCGATGTAGAAGTTCCCGTTCAAGTGGTCCACCTCGTGCTGGAGGACCCTGGCCTCGAATCCTTTCAGCGTCTTGCGCACTTTATTGCCTCCCAAAGTCAGGGCCTCGAAGGTGACACTGTAAGAACGGGGAACCAGGCCCCGATAGCCGGGAATGCTCAAACATCCTTCCCAGTCCTCCTGGGTCTTTTTTGAGTATTTTACGATGCGCGCGTTCAAGTAGACCTGGAGCGGGAAGTGGGGCTGGCCCGGATAGCGTTTGTTGCCCCGGCACTCCATCACCAGGATCCGGCGGCCGTCCCCCACCTGGTTGGCGGCGAGCCCGACGCCCTGGGCCTGGCGCATGGTCACGGCCATTATCGCCGCGAAGGTTTTAACCTTGGCTGAAACCGCCTCGCGGGGTGATACATCCCGGGATCTTTTCCGCAAGACGGGCCGCCCGATTTTAACGATGATTTGCCGCATAAAAAAAGTTTCCTTATGCTTTATCTTTTTCCGAGCCCTTACACCCATCACCTTCTTAATTTACCACGACGGGAGAGAAGTCCGAATTCCAGCTTCATTTTATTTCATTTTCCTAAAAAGACCTAAAAGGGATGGGGCTTTTGACGATGGGAACCAATGGCAAGGGATGAAGTGAAGGATGAAATAAGACCCGATTTTCATCCGAAAGTCCTAAAATATATTGTAAGGGTTTGGTAATTTTATCGGATTTTTAAATGCTGAATGGAATAAAGACCTTTTTTAACACGCTATTAAATAAAGGAACCCTGCAGCCAAAGGGATAAGTTGATATGAAAACCCGGGTTATTTTGTTTTTTCAATTTTTAGCGGCATTTATTGCCATGAGTTTAGCCGCTCAAGGTTGGGCCCAAAACATCATCGAGACGGATCTCGGGACACAACCACCCTCGATATTGGTCCAAAATCTCATGGGCGGCGGAATAGCCTTCAGCAACGTGATCTACCAGGGTACGGTGGAGTCGGCCGGCACCTTCACCGGGGGGAACGGCATCATCGGGTTTGATTCGGGAATCATCCTCAGTACAGGACTTGCCGCCAGCGTCGTGGGCCCCAACGATCCGGGCGAGTGGTCCAACGATAACGGGGTGGCCGGTGACCCGGATTTAACAGCCCTTGCGGGTGGTGTTGACACCTATGACGCGACGGTCCTTTCCTTTGATTTTGTCCCGACTTACAACACGATTTCCTTTCAATACGTATTCGCCTCGGAAGAATATAACGCGTTCGTGGACTCGAGTTACAACGATGTTTTCGGTTTTTTCCTCAACGGGACCAACGTGGCCCTCATCCCCGGCACCACCACGATCGTGTCGGTCAACAATGTCAACGACTGCGTCAATTCCTCCTATTACATCGACAACGTCGGGAGTTCGCAGAACGGCGGATGCGCATTAAACGTCGCCTCGGCGAACCTGAACACCGCCATGAACGGGTTAACCACGGTAATAACCGTGAACGCGCCCGTGAATCCGGGCGTGAACAATCATATCAAACTGGCCATCGCGGATGTGGCAGACGCATATTTGGACTCGAATGTCTTCATCCGCTCCAACAGTTTCGCCAGCGTCCTCACAAACACGCCAACGGCCACACCAACGGCAACCACCTCTCCCGCCCCGTCACCGACCCCGACCGATACACCCACGTTTACTTTTACGCCAACCGATACACCCACGTTTACTATTACGCCAACCGATACACCGACTTTCACTTCGACTCTTTCTTTTACCCCCACAGATTCTTTCACGCCGACGGCTTCTTTCACGCCGACAGCTTCTTTTACGCCCACTTCTTCTTTCACTCCAACAGTTACGCCCACGCCCACTTGCGAAGTCCTTGTTTGGCCCGATCCCTATAACCCGGGCCGCGCGGTGGGAGGGGTGTTCAAGGTCAGTTGCATGCCCCCAGGCGCGGTCGTGAGCATCTATACGCTCTCGGGCGAATACGTGAACCAGGCCGGGGAGTTGCGCGGAATGGTTGTTTGGGATGGCCGGAGCCAGTACGGTTCATACGTGTCATCCGGTGTCTATTATTATGTAGCCCAGCAAGGCGGAAAAACCCTCAAGAAGGGCAAGTTCCTGGTGACGAACGGTTATTGAACGGATAAGCCCGATATTTTATATTTGCAAGCATTGTTGTCCAAATAAAACAAAATCCAATGAACAAAGATAAATAAAATCAGTAATTCTTTAGTCTAAAAGACGTTAAGCAAAACCTAGTTCTACGCCACATGCCAATCTTCCATGAAGCTTATAAAGAGATTGGTATAGTACTGATCACATTATATTTTTATGGATGATCAGCACAGATTCAGGGGATGTGCCGATTCACCCCCAAAGCAGTTAAGGAAATCGGTACTATACCGAACTTTCATTGAAAGCTTTAATGAGGTTCGGCATGAACTCGGATTGGCCAAAGAAAAAAGGCTTTAAATATTTATGTTTATTAAATCCCATGAATCCCATGTATGCCAGCCTTCTATAAAGCTTTTAATGGGGCTGGTATCATACCGATCTCATTATGTTTTTATGGATGATCGGCATATCCGTGGCTAGGTGTATTTTGGACAGGTGTGATTCGTAAGAGCAAACCGGAAGATTAAGCCAGCCGTAAATACCGAATTTATTCCCCAAAGGATCAACGTGAAGATTGAAATCAGGCCTTTTCGCCCTAAAGATGAAAAAGCGGTCATTGGCTTGTGGCGGGAATGCCGCCTAGTAGTGCCCGAGAACGACCCGGCGAAGGATATCCGGCGGAAAAAGAACGAACACCCTGAGCTATTCCTGGTCGCCCTGGCGGACGGCGAACTGGTGGGAAGCGTCATGGGCGGATACGATGGGCACCGGGGGGCCGTCAATTACCTGGCGGTGAAGCCGGCCATGCAGAGGCAGGGAATCGGCCGGAAGCTGATGGCCGAATTGGAAGCTAAATTGAATAAACTCGGTTGTGCCAAGATCAACCTTTTCGTGCGCGTGGGAAACGCCGGAGTCGGCGCCTTTTACGGGAAAATCGGGTTCGGGAAGAACAAGACCGCCATTGCCTATGAAAAAAGACTCATTAACGACGGTCTGAAAAATAAAAAAACCGGCCGGACGGCGGCCGTCTGAAATGATTTTTAGGACCTCCGCCCGGGCTGGGACCGTGCTATTTTTTTGGACCCGCAAAATACCAGATGATCAATCCGATTAAAGGCAACACCAGAACCACCAACACCCACAAAACCTTCGCTCCAACAGAAACCTTGCTCTTGACTATATTGATTATGGCCCATATGTCGGCTATGAGAATCAAAATTCCAATGATACTTCTCATAAATTAAATCTCCTTGGTTCCTGAACGAATACCTAAAAATCCGGCTGGCGTATCTTGCCGGGAGTTGCCTGTTCAGGGTTTATATTGCTGAAGCCGCCACCATCAGAAAGAGTTTATAGGCCGCGCGGGTTTGAATCAATCGCCTAAATTGCCTTGCGGAAAAGGGTTTGGACATCAAAAACAGGAGACATTTTTGATGTATCCATTTTTCCGGATTTTAGGCAATTAAGGCTGGAACTTTAATGGGGAAAGGTTAGAAACTCGGGGAATTCAAGCCATCACTAGACGAACCTATTATTCCTTAATGAATAACGGTTCTCCGGTTCTTCATCCGAAATTTCCCGTTTGGTAATCCAGGAAGGCCTGCTTCAACTCGCCGGGGGTGTTCATGACGAAGGGGCCTCCCCGGGCGATGGGTTCCCCGATTTTTTGGGCCGCAGCGAACAAGAAGTGAGCTTTATCTCCGCTTGAAGCCATGAGATGAACCTCGTCTCCCTCGCCTAATACCCCCAAATACCCGGCTTTTACCGTAATTAATTTTTTATCCACCATCGTTTCGACTTGCCCCTCGATGACATAGACAAAGGCGTTTTGATTTATTGGAACCGGATGTTTGAATTCCGCGCCAGGATCCAATGTCACGTCAAAATAACTGAAGGGGATGCGGCTTCGGGCCGGGCTTTTCTTGCCGCCGTATTCTCCGGCAAGTATTTTCACTCGCACCCCGTCCCGCTGGACCACCGGCAAAGCCTCCGAAGGGATGTCCTGGTAATAGGGATCGATCATTTTCAACTTGGCGGGCAGGTTCAGCCAAAGCTGGTAGCCCCAGGAAAGGCCGTCGGTTTGCTCGGGCATCTCGCTGTGGATGATCCCCTTGCCCGCGGTCATCCATTGGATGGCCCCGGTTTTCAAATGTCCCTCATGACCCCGGGAGTCCCGGTGGGTGAAGTTGCCGGCCATAAGGTAAGTCACTGTCTCGAAACCCCGGTGGGGGTGGTCGGGAAAGCCCGCCTGGTAATCCTCCGGGTCATCATTCTTGAACTCATCCAAGAGAAGAAAGGGATCCAAATGGTCCAGTTCCGGCGAAGCGATGATTCGCTTGAGCTTCACCCCGGCACCGTCGGAAGTGTCCCTTCCCCGGATGATTTTCACGATCGGTCGTAAGATTGCGGTCTGGTTCATGACAACCTCCCCTTTTCATTACCTTTATGAATTTTGGGGATGAAAAACCAGTAGTTACTTCGGGGAGAGTGGGTAGATTAAAAGAGATACAGCCAACACATCTTAAAAAATAATCACTAGCCACAGATGCATGGGATTAATGGGATCTATTTAAAATTCAAAATTAAGAATTTAAAATTCATTCATGTGGTTTCCATGAATGTATTGGTTTATCTAAATGCATCCCCTGAATCCGTGGCTAAGCCATTGCTTTATTTTGATGATTTAACTTCTCGCCTGGACCAGCCAGACCAGCACCGACGCGGCAAGGCAGTAGAATCCAAAATAGTTCCAACGGCCCTTTTCCAGCCAACTGGAGAGCCATCCTAGCGCCAGGAGGCCCGCGGCGAAGCTCAGGCAGGTTCCCAGGAGGCTCGGAAGAAACAAGTGGCCCAGGTTTCCCGACGCGGCGCCCCATGCCGACTGGGCTTTCCAAAAACGAAGAATCTCCTTGCCCAAGGCAAAGGGCGTGATGGCCAGGGCCAGGGCAAAACTGAATTCCTCGGCTTTCCTGCGGGTCAAGCCCAAGAGGAGCCCGGTGGAGATGGTCGCGCCGGAGCGGGAAAATCCACGGAAAGGAAGGCAAAGCCCCTGGGCCAGTCCGATCCAGGAGGACTCCGAGGGGCCCAGTTTTTTTTCTTCCTTTTTCCCGGCATCTTTCCGGGAGGAAACGAGAATGAGGATTCCCGCGGCGGCCAAGGCGATGGAAATGAGCCGGAGATTGCCGAAGAGCATCTCCACTTCCGCGTTAGGCGTCCCCCGGAGCGCCACCTTTTCGATCAATTTCATCAGGATAAAACCCGCCCCGAGCGTCACCAGGGTCGCCAATAAGACTTGTTTCAGGAACGCGATGGCCCTTTCGCGGGAGTCGAAGTAATTGTTTTTCCAGTCCTCCCAGAAATAAACCAAAACCGCGAGCATGGTTCCGGTGTGGAGCGCCACGAGAAAAAGGGTCATGGAGGGGTCGGTGGGGTCCAGCCCCAGCAGTTTTTCGGCCAGGATCACGTGGGCGGAACTGGAGACGGGGAGAAGCTCGGCCAGGCCCTGGACCACGGCCAAGAAGGCGATTTGAAAAAGGTTCAAGTGGGGTTCCTTTCCCGACCCGAGGGGTCGTCCCTTGACGGCGGATAAGATACCCTAAAGTTCCCGGGAACGCTTCAGGAAAGGTGGGCGATCGGAAAAATATTGTGCCGGGCTGGTCGCTCGTAGGCAATGGCTTGATGGAATGTCCCTTGACTCAGGCGAATTTCGGACTCAATACTTATACCAAAGGGTTGAAAAGAGATGATCTTGCCAACACATTCGGGAGGAAACCTATGATGGGTCTTTTTCTTTTAATCGGCGTGGCGGCGGGCGTGGCGGCGGGTTTTTTCGGCGTGGGAGGAGGCATCCTCATCGTCCCGGCCCTGACTTTCCTGGCGGGTTTCACCCAGGAGAAGGCCACGGGGACCAGCCTGGCGGTGCTTCTACCGCCCGTGGGGCTGATGGCGGTGCTGGAGTATTACCGGCACGGCAACGTGGACTTGAAAGCGGGCCTGATCATCGCTTGCGGATTGGTGCTGGGAGCCTGGATGGGCGCGATGGGGGCCCACAAGATCGGGGAGGCGTGGTTGAAAATGTACTTCGGATTGTTTTTAACCCTGATTGGGGTTTGGGTCATCGTATCGGCCCTCAAGGGATTGCCGGTCAAATCGTTGTGAACAACTATGATTCAACTAAATTATATTTAATCTGTCATCGCGAGGAGCAGCCCCAATCGGGGTGGTTTGCGACGTGGCGACCCCAGTTCGCCGTATGATTTGGGTTTGTTTGTGAGCTTATTTATACTGAGGTTGCTTCCTCGTTATCGTCCGCCTATTCGGCGGCCACTCGTCGCAATGACAGTCAAACAAAGCTTAAAAATTTTTCATCAGCAAAAATCAAAAAGAAAAGATTTTCAGGGGTTTTTGTATTTGACGCCACAGCCGTAGGGAACCGTCGTCTTGACGGAAACCTCCCGACCCGACATGGCTTCCCGCAGGGCTTGGTCCGCGTAATTCAGGTAGGGTTTCCCATCCTTGGTGCTTTCGGAAAAATCATCCTCCAGGGGGGCGTTGTCCACCGCGCCGTCGTAAATCAGGACGCCCTTGGGATCGATGACGAACAGATGGGGCGTGGTTTTGGCCCCGTATGCGTGCCCGATCACCCCGGATGGGTCCAGGAGGGTCGCGGTGGGGACGGCGCCGTTGCGGCTCACGTCCAAATTGGCTTTCCTCGCCGTCACATAACCGTCTTTGCCGGGCGCTGAGGAAATGACCTGGAACCAAATCACGCCCTTTTTGGTCCATTCCTGCTGGAGCTTTTGCATTTTTCCCTTGTACTGGCTTTGGGTGAAGGGGCAGTCATGATTGTGCCACTCCAGGACCACGAACTTTCCTCTGTATTCGGACAGTTTCCTTATTTTTCCATGGCTGTCCTTGCCCGTGAATTCCGGCGCCTTTTCTCCCACCCTTGCCGCCTGGACATTGGTAGCTGCGAACCCCAAGGCCAGCATTCCCAGAATGAAGATTGTTTTTTTCACTGAGGTCTTCCTTAAAATCCGTTCTATTTGGTTAAAACCGCCGCTCGGCTGCGCCAAATCCGGGGGCGGCCCGATTCCCGGAACCCGGCGGCCTTGGCCAGGCCGAGGGACTCCTCGAAAGCCGCCGCATTGACGTGGCCCGAGGGTTCGGCGAACAAAAGACGCCCGCCCGGCTTGAGGACACCCGACATTTCCGCCCAGAATTTTTTTTGGTCCGGAAGTTCATGCACGACCGCGAAGGCCAGGGCGAAATCCGCCTGATGATTCAAGTCCCGCAGGCCCATTTCCCCCGTGGCTGGCGCGAGGCGGGTTTCAAGGCGTCCGGACAATCCGGCTTTCACCGCCCTGGACTTCAGGGTTTCCAGCATTTTGGACTGGACGTCCACCGCGACCACACGGCCTTTTTCCCCGACCCTCCGGGCGAGTTCCAAGGTGAAATAACCCATGCCCGGCCCCGGCTCCACGACCGTCATGCCTTCGCTTACGAAGGGTTCCAAGATCCGCGCGGGGTCCTGGACCCACTTTCGGAAAGGGATTAAAAGGAAGTAACCCAACCACCAGGGACAAATATGCATCTGTTCTCCTTGTTGTTTAACCGCGCTCGCCCTTTTGCCACATCTCATAGCTGAGGCGGGGGATATTCATGAAGGCGTCCCGGGTGCGCACATAGTTGCCGGTGCCATTCATCCGGCCCAAGGCATGGAGTTCCTGGGCGAGGATGTACGGGCCCTGGGGGTCGATGAACCGGTCCTCCACAAAAACCGCCACGACTTCCCCCAGGATGATGCGCGACCGGCCCGGTTTCAAAGTCTCATAGGTCCGGCACTCCAGCGCGGCATGGGACTCCTTGACGCGGGGAACGGTCACTATCGAGGAGGCCTCCGCCGTCAGGCCCGCCATTTCCAGCTCACTCACTTCGGGAGGAAACTCCACCCCGCAGATGTTCATCTGCCGGGCGATGTCCTCGGTAACGATGTTGACTACGAACTCGCCCGAAAGCTCGATGTTGCGGGCCGTGTCCTTGACTCCATCCCCCTCTCCCGATTTCCCCGCGATCCCCAAACCCACGATGGGGGGGTCCAGGCAGAGGTAGTTGTAGGCGCTGAAAGGGGCGGCGTTGAGCCGTCCGCCGGGGCCGAGGGTCGTGACCAGGGCGATGGGGCGCGGGGCGATCAAGCCCATCATGAGATTATAAACCTCGCGCAGGGGGGATTTTTTCAGGTCAAAGTTCATTTTTGTAACTCCCAATTTGATTGGATTGCGGTTTCTTTGGTTCAAGCAAACCCATGAAAAGGATATGAATTGTTACCGGAATAATAAAGGGAATATGGTTTTTTGTTAAAGGGCGTTGAAATTATGCCGTTAGGATGGTTATAAACCGAAGCCTCTCAACCGGGGCCAACCTTTAGAGGAATTCATCATGACTTCTATCCCGAACATCAGCCCGAATATTCAGGCCGCCCTAAGCCGGGATACTTCCTTGAAGTCCATTACCGTGGCGGACCCATTCGCCAACCTGGTCAACGATCTCCTGGCCCAAAATTCCCCATCAGCCCAACCAGGCGAAAACGCTATTCAAGCCCAGGAGCGGATCGCCGATTTCCAGCGGAAACTGGCGCTTCTCTCTGGAATAGCCCAACAGGCCCAGGAAGCCCTAAGCGGTCAAAAACCCATTCCGGGCGGATTTACCACTCCCGAGGAACAGGAATATTATTTCGCGGAATCCCAGCTCCGGCAAGTCGGACTTCCAGGAGCCGTCCTCGACGTGGTTTGAGGGCGCATAGCTAAAAAACAAAAAGGCCCCAGGAGATTTCCTGGAGCCTTTTTTATCCTCTTGAGGATTAAAAGAAAGCCGATATCTGCAAGCCTCCGAAAGGACCGCTCAGGTCCAACTGAAAGGGCTTGGAGTTGGCCGGCGAGCTGGTGGAGGGGGTCAGAAGCGTCACGCTGGGAGCATAAGTAATCATTTGCAGGGAGTAGGAACTGTTTTTAAAGGAATTGGCTGTCGCCGTTTCGTATCCCCCGTAAAGCGCGACCCCGGCTGAATCCCCAAGCTTGAGATCCAAACCCACCTGCCCCTGGCCGCCGGCGCCCATGCACGAATAGGTTCCGGCCGCACCCGTGGAGGGAGTGCTCGTGTAATCTATGCTCATGGGCATCACGAATCCGCCCAGGCAGATGAAAGGCCTTAAATCGCCATCGCCGATCAAGTACCTGATGTTCAATCCCGCGGAAAAAGCGCTGATGTCCAATGACCTGGTTCCCGTAACCAAGGGAGTTAAAGTTGATGGCGAGGAAAGGGCGCCAGTTTCAGTGAATTTCCCGACCGGCAAGTAAGCCAGGGGAATTCCGATTTCCAGGTTGCTTCCGATACTCACAACGGGTTCCAGGCCCACTTGTAGGGTGCTGGTTGGTATCTTGGCGTCGTAGTTGTCCGAACCATTCCCGGCCAGTTGGGAAATGGCCACGAGGGTTTGCACTGATTGCGCGTGGGTGACCAAGTCGGCAAGGTTGATCGAGACGACGGAAGGTTCCAATCGAATTCCGAACGCGGTTCCCTTGTGGACTTTAGGCGGTTTCGCGGCCGCGGCCACTTGGGCGTCCACCCACTGTTGGTCGGCGGGTGAGAGCCTGGCCTTCACCTGGGCGAGATAATTCTGGACGGTGGGGTTGGGCTGTTTTTGGTTGGACAGGGTCAAGGCCACCGCGCCGTTCTTCATGTCGCCGGACACGACCTGACAGATGCCCAGGTAATAATAGGCCATCCCATCGTTCGGGTTTTGCTGGACAGCGGCCTGGAATTGGGGAATGGCCTGGGCATACTGCTTTTGCTGGTAGAGGGCGACCCCTTGGCTGAACGCGGTGGATGCCGCGGGTATCGCCGCCGGAGCCGCGGCCGCCGCCGCGGGGGCCGCTGTTGCCGCCGCAGGCTGTGCCGCCGCCGGAGAAGCCGCGGCCGGGACGCCAGCCGTGACGACCTTCGCCTGAAGGGTTTGTACGAAGGTGGCCAACTGGGTGTTGTTGGGCGTGAGAGCGAGGGTCTTTTGGTAATCGGCCAAGGCGTTCTGGTAATCCCCTTGCTGGTAATAACAATTGCCCCGGCTTTGCAGGGCGCCCGCGTTATTGGGGTCCATGTTCAGGGCCGCCGTGAAATACTGGATGGCTTGCGCGTAGTTCTTGGCGGTGTAGAACTGGAGTCCGGCGTTGTAATAATCGACCGCGGTAGCGGCCAAAGCCGCCGATGAAGCCAAGAATAAAACCGCGACCAACCCGAAACGGCGGAATAATTGAATGGGACCCATGAGACCTTCCTTTAAAACGAAATTTATTCCTGCAAACAGCGTATCCAAATGGAACAAAATAGGGTCTCCCCAGGCCCTGTTATAGGGAGAGATTTTACCAAGATTAACCGTTTTGGGTTAGGGAAAATCGGTTACCCGGGGGATTTAGTCCTTTTTCCCGGCCCGCCGCCGGGCATCCTTCCATTTCCTGAAAAAATCGGGATTTTGAGGCTGGAGGCCCTCCGCTGTTTGGAAATTTTGGGCCGCTTCAGGGTATTTTCCTTGAAGCATGTCAATATCGCCCAACCGCCCATAAAAAAGGGCTTCCTTGGGCATCAACATGATTCCTTTTTTATACCAGGAGACCGCCTCCGCGAATTTCCGGCTTTTCATGTAAAGCGAACCCAGATTGTCCAGGTACTCGGCATTGAAAGGATCGAGCGAATAGGCGTTTTTAAACGCCTCCTCGGATTCCTTTAAACGCTTCAAGTTCCAGTAGGTGATACCCAGGTCCCGGTAAGCATCCCCGTAGCCGGGATTGATTTTGATGACCTGCTGGATCGCCGATAAGGCTTCCAAATGCCGGTTCTTCAGTTCGTAGGCGTACCAGAGATGGTGGTATAAATCAGAAGGAGCCGCCTCTTGGTATAGGGCGAGGGCCTGGTTGAATTCCCCGATGGCCTCCTCCGGCCGGTTGATGGTCAGGAGGACCGTCCCTTTTTCCTCGTGGATATGGCCGCTGGTGGGGGGCAGAGCCAGGGCCAGGTCGTATTCCCGCAGGGCGTCGGCATGCCGGCCCGCCAATTCGTAAGACCGGGCCAGGTTGGCGTGGGGAACCTGGATGCCTTCCGGAAATAACCTCATGTCTTCCTCCCAAAGCGAGACCGAATTTCTCCAAATTGAAAGTTGCCGAAGGGTTCCCGCTCCCAGTCCGACCGTCAGGATGAAACAGAGCAGCGCCAGGAGGGCTGTTTTTTTCGATAGGAGGGAAGAGAGATAAGTTGCGGCCACCAGGAAAATCCCAAGGCTGGGAAGGTAGGTGTACCGGTCGGCGGCCGCCTGGAGCCCTACCTGCGGGAAACCCAGGACTGGCACGAGGGTGATGAGGTAATAAACCCAGGCGGTGGCCAGGTAGGGCTTCTTTTTCATCAGGAGCAAGCAAGCCAGGAAAATCGCGAAAACCGCCAGAGCCGCGGCCCAATGGGAGAAAGTGTAAGTCTCCAGGTTGGGGTCCATCGGGTAAAAAGGCGCCAGGTGATAGGGCACTCCCATCTTCCAAAGGTAAAACCCCAGGGAATGGAAAGCGTTCATGATCCGGAAATCCAAGGGGAGTTTCTCCAGGGGCGTGAATGCCCCCGCCTGGTATTGGGCGGTGGCGGTGACGATGCATACGCCCAAGGCCGCGAGAAAAAAAAGTATTTTCTCCGATATAAGTTTGGATAGGCCGGTCCGGAACCTCTCCAGGGGCCAGGCGTCCAGGAGAAGCAGAACCAGGGGCAGGGTGACGGCCATGGGTTTGGACATCAGGGCCATCAGGAACAGTCCCAGGCAGGCATAAAATTTCCAGGTTTTGGAAGGGAACTGGGAGGTGTGCTCGACATACATGAGAAGGCTGCCCAGGTAAAAGAAAGCGCACAGGACATCCCTGCGCTCCGCGGCCCAGGCCACCGATTCCACATGGAGGGGGTGGAGGCCGAATAAAAGCGCGCTCAACAGGGCGGCGGGAGCCAGGGGAAAGGCCGCTTGGAACGTTGGTCCGCTGGGAGTCATTTGTTTTTGGGCCAATGCCAAGATACGGGCGGAAAGGAAAAATACCAGAAGGGTGTTGAGCGTGTGGAGGATCAGGTTATGAAGATGGTAGACCCAGGGGTGAAAGCCGGCCAGCTGGCAGTCCAACGCCAGGGAAATCCAGGTAAGGGGAATCCAATTCCCGGTTTGGGAGGTGGACCAAATCCATTGGAAAAAAGTCAGGCCCATGGCCCGGATGTGTGGATTGTCGAAGATGAAGACCTGGTCATCCCAGATCACGAAATCATGGCGGACGATGGGCAGGTAAAAAAGAAAGGTGGCCAAGGCCGGTATCCAGGCCAGGATCCAAAGCTCTTTCTTGCCGGCCCAGGCGTTTAAAAAATCATTCCGGACCGGGGTAACGGCGGCTTGATTTCCTGTTTCAGGCGGCATTTCATTCCTTAATTATTGGGGGAAATAACGCATTCTATCAGATGGCACTCATTGCAAAAAGCCGGGTTTCTTTAGAGCCATCCACTGCGCTTCCTGATATTCCCCTCCCGTTATTTAAAAAACAGGTGCGGTTTAACCGGTTTCATTTGACCCCCGCAGCCATTTGGCACAGATTCTGCAGGTATATAGGGCAAGGCAGGTGAGAGCCATGGAAATCAGCTGCGAGGATGTAAGAAAAAGCCTTGAGGATTATCGGGAACACCGTTTGGGGCCGCCGCAAAAGGGACAAATCGAGAGGCATCTTTTCTATTGTCCCGAATGTATATTTCACTTGGCTCTGGTGACCGCCCGGAGCCTTGATCAGCAGGAGGTTTCGGCGGGAACTTGAAAAGGAAGTTCTGTATAGCTTAAAGGCCCGGGTTTTCAATGGAAACCGGGCCTTTTTGTTTGAGGTGAAAAAAGCGGAGAAAATCCCCGGCTCCCTCGAATTATATTTTAGAAATGGATGTCCCGTTCGCCGCTTTTGACCCTCTCGTAGGCCTTGAGGAACTGCGGATAAAGGCGGGGAAGCTTATCCCGGATCTCGCCGATTTCCTTATCTATAAGTTCCTCTCCCCTGGGTTTGAAGTCCTGATCCCCGAAGTCGTCCAGCCATTCCCGGAAGGTCAAGACCGCGTTCAACTTGCAGAACTCCGCCTCTTTCCCGGTTTCCAACGAGGTTCGTATGCGATTTCCGGTGCGGCCGCAGCGGTAGCCCTGGGTGCAAAAGGAAGTAATGGTGCCGTTCCCGGCCAGGTCCCGGACGAGGTCTTTCAGGCTCCGGGTATCGCCCAGGAAGAACTGCTGTTTCTCGCCCACCTGCTCGGTCACGGAGCGCTGGTAGGCCCCCACGCCGATGTTGGAGGAGGCATCCTCCTGGGTGATACCCAGGTTCAGGGCCTCCCGCCTGACGGCCGCCTTTTCCCGGGCCGTCACCACCATTCCTGCCGTTGGCATGGAAAGGCGGGTGATGGCCAGGGTCCGCATGAAATCAGAGTCCGAGACGCGCCAGGGGGATTTCTCGGCGAATGGCGTGTTCACGGCCGGTTCCAGCCGCGGGAAAGAAACCGTATGGGGGCCCACCCCGAACCTGCGTTCCAACTCCCGGGCGTGGTGAACCAGAGCCAGGATCTCGAAGCGCCAGTCGTAGAGGCCGAACAAGGCCCCGATGCTCACGTCCTCGATGCCCGCCTCCAGGGCCCGGTGCATGGTGAAAAGCCTCCAACGGTAATGGGACTTGACCGTGTTCTTGGGGTGGATCTTCCGGTAGGTGCCCCGGTGGTAGGTTTCCTGGAAGACCTGGTAGGTGGCGATATCCGCCCCGTGCAGGCACTTCAGTTCCTCAATGGGCATGGGCGCCGCGTTGATGCTGACCCGGCGGATGCGGCCCGAGCCGGGCTCCGGGCCCGCGTCCACTTCGTACACGGTCTTGATGCAATCCAAGATGTAATCGATGCCGGTCTCGGGGTGCTCGCCGAAAACCAGGATCAGGCGCTTGTGGCCGATCCTGCCCGCCAGGATCTCCACCTCCCGGCGGATTTCCTCCCGCGTCAGGACAGAGCGGTGGATGGCGGGGTTACCGCTTCGGAATCCGCAATAAAGGCAGTTGTTCACGCAAAGGTTGCCGGCGTAAAGGGGGGCGAAGGTGACGATACGGTTGTCGTAAACCTTCTTTTTCACCGCGAGGGCCGCGGCCTTCATCGTCTCCAGCGAACCCGGGTCCGTGACCCTCAGGAGCTCGGCGGTTTCGGAGGGGTCCAGGGTCTGGATGGAAAGGGATTTGGAAAGGATTTCCCGCACCCGCGCGGGACCGGGGGGAGGGGCGGGACAAAGTAATCGTTCGATATCGGCGTCTGGGATGAAATCCCGGTCGCCATCCATGTACTTCGTGATTTCCTCTTCCCGTACCCGGTTTTTCGACCACTGGTCGATATCAACCGTGGAAATGGACATGATGAATGGACTCCTCTGAAAACAAAAGGTCTTCCCCCAAGCGAGTGGGTATAAGAGGGGAAGACTTTTGAATGCATTGTGTCACAAGAGTTTTAGCTTGTGAAGGGTATTGAAGGCATGGCAGCGAAAGGCCGTTCCATAAACCGAAACAAGAAAGCTGTGTTCTTTCCTCAAAGGCTTAATTCCATCCTGTAATCATCCATAACATAACCCTCTCCGATGTCCGTCATAACGGGGCCGGTGACGATGAAACCCAACTTCTTGTAGATTCCCACGCTCGGGTTGCGCTTATGGACGGTCAGAGTGATTTTAGGAAGATTTTTATTGCGGGCCAAGTCCAGGATGAATCCCATGGCTTCCCGGCCATAACCCTTTCCCCGGAATTCCAAGGAAATGTAGAACTTGCTCAAGAATAATTCATCTTCCCTGGGAAGGACGGACAGGTAACCGATAAGCCGGCCCTGCTCCTCCATCAACAAATGATAAAGGTAACCTTCCTGGAGTTGTTCCAGGATTGACTCTCGGGACTGGAATTTATCCACCATGTATCGGATCTGGTTTCCGCCGATAATGGGAGTGTAATGCTCCGTCCAGATTTTTTTCGCGAGGGATTCGATCAGACGAATCGAAGGTCCGTCGATCGGGGTAATGGGTTTGTGTTGAATCATGCTTCCATCCGGAATCCTAATTTGGGCGGATATTGTATGCCCTTGGGACGGTCTTCCCGCCCCTGGAAGGGTAAAAGGGTGTTTTTAATATTTTTCATGGGTTCCAGATAAGTCAAAAAACATCCTTTTTCAGCAAAAAAACTGACATTTTTAGCCCTTTTTTTTGGTTGTGGAATGATTTTGAAATAAAAAACATGTTTGATTAACAAATTTTTATAGGGCATTTGTGCCGGATTCTTCAACCATAAACGGTTTAAAAATTGTTTTATTGCTTGATTTAACGTTAATGGGGTTGTGTTGGCGTTTATCTGGTTGGTTTTTAGATGATTTTTGATTGTGGACCTAAAATTTGGAATAGTTTATGCGATATATCCTTAAATAAAGCGGTTTAACCTTAGTTGTAATTTTGTATTGGACGAAAGACGATAACGATGGCTAACCAAATGTTTAAAAAAGAGTTCTTTTCATTTTCACGGTCCTTTTCCCGGGCGCTCGAGATTTCTTTGGCGCTTCTGGGTCTTTTACTGTTATGGGAATTTCCTTCGCAGTCCTGGGCCCAATGCACGCCGAGTTCCGCCAAGATTTGCGTTTCCAGCGACGACTGGTCGCAGGTCTATGTCGGCGGCGTTTACCTGGGGCAAGTGGCTTATTGCAACTGGGATGGTAGCGGCAGTTGTCCCCCGGGTTGTCTTACTGTTGCCACATCCCTTTTGACAGGGTCCGAGGTTTACATCAGCGTTTACACCCAAAACACCGCCTGCAACAACCTTTACGCTTCCTGGGATCTGGACATCACCTGTTCCAACGGCCAGCATTCCGAGATCACCAGCGGAAGCGGCGGCGTCCATATGGATTACATCAGCTCGGGGAACCCCACCACTCCCCCCGCCACCAACTGGTACGCGACCGACTACAGCACCAGCGGCTGGGGCAGCCCGACCCAGGTCAGTGCCACTTCGGCGGATTGCTGTTGGGGCCAGGGCATCTGGAACCCCGTGAGCGGCGCAAGAGTTCCTTATTTATCGACGGACGCCAATGGGGATTACAGCACCAGCAACTGCAACGGGGCCCTGTTTTTCTCCCAAGGCGTCGCGATCCCGGCGTCAGGAACGACCCTGGGCCCTCCGGCATTCACGGTCGGAAAAGCCATCTGCAGCGCGGCGAGCACCCAGTCCGGAAGCAACAACATCTCAATCGGGTTCTGCCTGACCGTTTGCAACACAGGGGGTCCTGCCACGACCTCAGTCACCCTGGTAGACACGATCAGCCAGGGCTATTGGCAATCCACGTCGCTTCTGAGCGGCGGGGCTTCGGTGCAAAACGGGAATTACATCGCCACCGAGCCCTATGTCAACGGCGTTGGGGGGAACCAGATTTCCGTCATCTGGGGGGAGGGGTTTGCGGGAAACTCCTGCGTCACCTTTACGGAAGACGCTTATGACAACAACGGGTTGGTCAACAACCAATGCACGACGGCCACCAACAACTTTACCATGGGGGGGAAGACCTCCAACACGGTGACCTTCAACATCCCTTGCTACACCAATACTTTCACACCCACCCATACCTTTACCTATACCCCAACACCCACCTATACGCTTACTCACACCTATACCCCGACGGTCGCCATGACTCCCACCTTCACCCACACCAACACTTTCACCAATACCTTTACGGCCACCTTTACACATACTTTCACCTACACTCCGACGATCGCCGTCACGCCAACCTTCACCCATACCAACACTTATACCTATACCTATACTCCCACTCCCACTAACACCAATACCTATACTCCGACCCCAGCCGTCACGCCCACCTTTACCCATACCAACACATACACCTATACCTATACTTACACCCCCACGCTCACTCCAACTCCCACGAGGAGCCCGACCCCGACCAACACTCCCACAGTGTCGCCAACCCCGACCCCGACGAATACACCCACGAACACCCCGACCCGGACTCCCACCCCCACTCCCACAGTGTCGCCAACCCCGACCCCGACGAATACATCCACGAACACCCCGACCCGGACCCCTACCCCCACTCCCACAGTGTCGCCAACCCCGACCCCGACGAATACACCCACGAACACCCCGACCCGGACTCCCACCCCCACGCCCACAGTGTCGCCAACCCCGACCCCGACGAATACACCGACGAACACCCCCACGCACACACTTACGCCGACCCCGACGGTAAGCCCCACACCTACGCCGACGAATACGCCGACGAACACCCCGACCCGGACTCCCACCCCCACGCCCACAGTGTCGCCAACCCCGACCCCGACGAATACGCCCACGAACACCCCGACCCGGACCCCCACCCCCACTCCCACAGTGTCGCCAACCCCAACCCCGACCAATACGCCGACGAACACCCCCACGCACACACCTACGCCGACCCCGACGGTAAGCCCCACACCTACGCCGACGAATACGCCCACGAACACCCCGACCCGGACCCCCACCCCCACGCCCACAGTGTCGCCAACCCCGACCCCAACGAATACACCGACGAACACCCCGACCCGGACCCTGACACCGACCCCGACCACAACGCCCACGTTTACGCCGACCAATACCCCCACCCTGACGCCCACTAACACACTGACTTCTACTCCAACCCGCACGCCTACCTTCACGCCCACGAACACGCTGACCAACACACCGACTCCTACGCCCACGCCGACCCCGACGGTAAGCCCCACACCTACGCCGACGAATACCCCCACGAACACCTCGACCCGGACCCCGACACCGACCCCGACCACAACGCCCACGTTTACGCCGACGAACACGCCGACAAGGACGCCCACGCCAACCCCGACCTATACGCCTACCATCACCCCTTCGCCAACCCCAACGAACACGCCGACGAACAGCCCCACCCCTACCCACACGCCGACCGGGACTCAGTCACCCACTCCCACGTCGACTAACACGTTCACTCCCACTCGGACCCCGACACCCACGAATACGCCAACGATTACGCCTACGTTCACACCGACGAATACCCCGACTTCCACCCCGACCCGGACCCTGACCCCGACCGTGACGATAACGCCATCGCTTACGCCGACAAATACCCCGACTTCCACTCCCACCCGGACCCCGACGCTGACCGTGACGATCACACCTTCGTTCACGCCGACGAATACCCCCACCTCCACGCCCACGAACACCCCCACGCCAACGGTGACGATCACACCTTCATTCACGCCGACGAATACCCCCACCTCCACCCCGACGCGGACCCCGACGCCAACCTTGACGATCACACCTTCGTTCACGCCGACGAATACCCAGACTCCCACGCCCACGAACACCCCCACGCCGACCGTGACGATAACGCCATCGCTTACGCCGACGAATACACCCACGAATACGCCGACCCGGACCCCGACGCCGACCGTGACAATAACGCCCTCGTATACGCCGACGAACACCCCGACAAAGACATCAACACCTACCCCTACCAATTCGCCTACCATCACCCCTTCGCCAACCCCGACGAACACGCCGACGAACAGCCCCACGGCGACCCTTACATCAACCGGGACTCAGTCACCCACTCCCACGTCGACCAACACGCTCACTCCCACTCGGACCCCGACACCCACGAATACGCCAACAATCACGCCTTCGTTTACGCTGACAAATACGCTAACGAATACGTCAACTCCGACTCCGACTAACACGGCTACTTTGACACCAACTTTGACTCAAACCGATACGTCGACCCGCACTCCGACGCCAACTTTTACGAATACCCCTACCATGACGCTGACAACGACTCCAACCAGCACCTCAACCGACACTCCCACCTCGACTGACACCCCCAAATTCACGCTAACATTCACCTTCACCCCGACGATTACCAATACGCCGACGAATACATCGACGGAAACCGCAACCCTCACCCCGACAAACACGCCGATCGATACCTTCACGCCGACGCCGAGCAACACAGCGACGAATACCAACACTCCCACCCCGACTCCGACCAACACGTTCACCTCGACGCCCACCCCGACTCCAACCAGCACTTCCACCGCCACACCCACTTCGACCAACACCCCTCCCTTCACGTATACGTTCACCCCAACCCCGACGAACACGCCGACGCCTACGAACACGCCGACGCCTACGAATACTTCTACCAATACCTACACGTCGACCCCAACCGCCACGTTCACCGACACCTCCACACCGACCAATACCAGCACCCCCACGAATACGCCCACCGTCACTTCGACTTCCACGCTGACAAACACTCCCACCAACACCTACACGCCGACTTCCACATCCACAGCCACGAACACCTACACGGCGACCAACACGAGGACTAACACCAATACGCCGACTTCGACCAACACCCTCACCAATACCTACACCTCGACACCCACCCGGACGCCCAGCAACACGCCGACTTCGACCAATACCCCGACCTCCACGTCCACATTCACTCCCACCAACACAATGACGCCGACTTTCACGAACACGGCGACGCCGACTCCCACCCCCGCGGCGGTGGTGACGCTGCAAAAGCAGGAATCGGAGTCGACTGGCACGTCAGGGGACCAGGTGACCTACACGCTGATGCTAAACGTGAGTAATAACACTGCGACTGGGCTGGTGGTGCAGGATGCCCTCCCTGCCAACTGCAGTTTCGTGACGTTCGGGGCCTCCCCGGCCAACACGTCAGCCTCGCTGAATGTGACAGGAGGCGTGACAGTGATGAACTGGGCTCTGCCCACCCTGGCACCAGGGAACTACCTTCTGACCTACATAGTTTCGATCAACAACTTCACGCAGGCGGGGCCGATCACGAACTGCGCGGTGTGGACGTACCCGGGGACCGCACCCCAGACGGCCTGCGCGATACTGCAGGTGACGGGGAACTACACGGTGAAAGTGGGGGTGTACAACGAGGCGGGGGAACTGGTGAAGGAACTGCTGGTGACGCAGTATTCCCAGCCTTTGGTGGACCTGCTATTGCAGAACGGGAACCTGATCAGCGGGTTGAACGACCCGGTATCGATCTACGACCTGAACCATGAGATCGGGGCCTGGAACGGGACGGACCAGAACGGGAACCCGGTGCCCAACGGGGATTACTACGTGAAAGTGGACAATATCGACTCGTTCGGGGTGGACAAGAGCGTGGTGTTGAACGTGGTGGTGAGCCGTTCGCTGGAGAAAGTGACGATCGACATCTACAACGAGGCAGGGGAGATCGTGCAGACGCTGTACAGCGTGGTGGAGGACCCGCAGGGGACGGTGATCACGGGGGTGAAGCTGTCAAGTACGGTATTGGAGCCCGGGTCGCCGACGGACGGGACGCTGGTGATCGCGACGAACAACGGGGTGACGACGGTATGGGACGGGCACGGGTCGGGGGGGACGGTGGTGCCCAACGGGAAATACTTCATCGAGGTGCACTCCACGGACGGGAAGGGCGGGGAGACGGTGATCATTACGTCGGTGGTGGTGGTGAACGGGGTGAAACAGGCGGCGCCGAGGGTGTGGGCATATCCGAACCCGGTGACGGGCGGAACGAGGCTGGTGACATTCCAGGGATCGGCGGCAGGGGTGAAGCTGACGGTAAAGATCTACGACGTGGCGGGCAAGCTGGTGACTGAACTCAATGGAGCGGGCGGGACGAGCCAGGCGACCTGGAACGCGGCGGGGATCGCCAGTGGCTTATACATCGCCAAGACCGAGCAGAGGGACGCCAACGGGTACCTGGTCGCCAGGCAGACCCTCAAGATCCTAGTGGAGCAGTGAGAGCAGACGAGCTCGTTCAATACAGCTTCGTTTATCCGATTGAACCCTATAAAGGAATAAACATCAAAATCGTTTCACGGTGGCTTGTATCATGAATAAAAAAGACCGGTTTTACGGAATCCTGGCCTTGGCGGCATCCGGCCTTCTTCTTTACGGAGGCTGCAGCCGGAACCTCCCCACGGCAGGCCCAACCTCCACCCCGCCTCCCGTAATTACCAGCAAAGCCACAAACTGCACGGTCTCCCAGGCGAACAACTGCCTGTCCTCCAACCTTTACAATTTTTACCAGTCCCAGTCCGGCAACATCTTTTTCTCACCCTTCAGCATCATCACGGCCCTGGCCATGGCCCAGGAAGGGGCGGTAGGCAACACCGCCACCCAGATGCAGAACGTGTTGAACTTAAGCAGCAACGCCGCCGTCCGGCAACAGGGTTTCCAGCAGTTGATCAGCGAGATCAACGCCCCGGGCAAGCATTACACCCTCGACACGGCCGATAACCTCTGGATCCAGCAGGGATTTCCCATCCTGGCTTCCTATATCAATACCTGCCAAACCTATTACGACGCGGGGGTTACTAACGTGGATTTCGCGGGGAATCCCTCGTCGGCCCTGCAGACGATCAACGGCGCCGTTTCGCAGGAGACGAAAGGGTACATCCCGGACCTATTAGGCGCCATTAGCCCGGATACAAGACTTGTCCTGACCAACGCGATCTATTTCAAGGGCACTTGGCTAAACCAGTTTCCGGTGCCGGGAACCCTGCCGCAAACCTTCTATCTCACCTCGACGGCCACCGAATCCGTCAACATGATGCACGAGACCTTGTACGCCAACGTCGGGAGTTACAACGGGGCCGCCAGCGTGCTCGCCATCCCCTACCAGAACAACGAGGCTTCCATGTACGTTTTCCTCCCCCCGCAAGGGGGGATGGCGGCCCTGGAGGGGGCTTTGAGCGGGGACAACCTCAACTCCTGGCTGGCGGCCAACTCGGCGGCCATGACCGGCACCACGAACCAAAAAGTGGACTTGGCCCTACCCAAGTTCTCCTTCAAAACCAGTTATGACTTGACCGCCACCTTGTCGCAATTGGGGATGCCCTTGGCCTTCGCGCGCCCCGGTGGCGGAGCCGGGGCCGATTTCTCGGGGATCGACGGGAATAAGGATTTGTATATTACGGACGTCGTCCACAAAGCCTATGTCGACGTGGATGAAACCGGCACGATCGCCGTCGCGGCGACCGGGGTAGGGATTGGAGTAACATCGGTGGTGGTCTATCAACCGCCGCCCATACCCTTCATCGTCGACCATCCCTTCATTTTCATGCTCATCGAGAACACCACGAACACGATCCTGTTCATGGGAAGGGTGAACGACCCGCTTTCCGCGAATTGACAGGCTTGGGAATTTTTTTCCCGGATGGATTCACCGCTGGGTAAAGTTCAGAGTTATTTCCGGATTGCGTGCATTTTCAATTCGGCCATTTTTACGGCGAAGGGTTCCCGGCCAATTTCCCGGATTTGACGGATACAAGCCGCCCGGTCGGAACGCGTGATGAGCCCGATCATCCGGGAAATGAAACTGTTGAATTTCTTGCAAAGCATCGGATCGGTGAACTCCCCGCACTCGGCGCAGGTGGAGATGCCCTTCTCCCCGCAGCATGCCCTCACTTTGCACCAGGAACGGCTCTCGGATTTTCCGCAACCCTGGCATTTTTCCCTCAAGTAGGCCCCGCAGGCACCGCAGTAAAGCCCGCAACAAGCCACTAGCTCGGAACTCGCCGTCACTTTCCGCATTGAGTCGCGCCTTTCAGGGGTTATACCCGTTTCACCCATAGGTCCAAGGATTCATCTTGGTTCGCCCTCGCCCTAGACGCATCTATTTTCTTGACCTGTTCAATGATAGGCGCTCAGGGCTGGAAAGGCCAAAGTAAAACACTTCAAAATCCAACGAACAGTTTGTGATCCGTTAAAACGTTCTTAGCTGGAAATAAAAAAAGCCCCCAAACCTTGCGGTCCAGGGGCTGATAGGCCGCCGTTATTGGGGCGGCCTGGTTTTAGAAAGAGAGGTTACTTCGCGGCAGGTGTGGCTGGAGCCGCTGCTGGCTTTGCGGCTTCCTTTTTCGCTTTCTTAACGGCTTTCTTGATTTTCTTGACGTGTGTCTTGTGCATCTTTAACGTCTTTACCGCCGGGGCGGGTGTAGAAGCAGCGGGTGTGTCGGCCAGAACCAATCCGGTGCTTCCCAAGAACAACACGGTCATCAAAGTCAGAACGATCTTTTTCATCTAAGTCCTCCAGAACCTTTCGGTTTATTTTTGGGTTGAATTACTTCCCGTCATATAAGACGAGGGGGTGGGATAAAAAGTTTCAGCCGAAACAAGGGGTTTTTGGGGTTTTCTTTGTTTGGTTGAAAACGGAGGCTGTGGGAAGCTGTTAAAATCGAAAAACGGATGAGGACTTATTTTCAATGCACTCATGAAATACCGTAAATAAAATAAGATCACAGACCCATTTTGTGTTTACTTATAATGGAAATAAATCCATTCAAAGAGTCCCTCGTGCCTGAAGAAAACATCCAGCGCAAACTTACCGCCATCATGTTCACGGATATCGTGGGCTACAGCAAAATGATGGGGGAGGACGAGGCCGGCTCCCTCGCCTTCCTGAGATTCCATAACAGCCTTCTCCAGGGGGAAATCGAAAGAAATGGCGGCCGGGTCATCAAGACCGTGGGGGACGCCTTCCTGGCCGACTTCGGAAGCGCGGTCAACGCCGTGCGCTGCGCGGTTTCCATCCAAAAACAACTCCACGAATACAACCTGGATTTCACCCGCTCCAGCGGCAAGAACCGGCAGGTGCGCATCGGCATCCACATCGGCGATGTGGTCATGAGGGACAACGACATCTTCGGGGACGGGGTCAACATCGCGGCGCGCCTCCAACCCATCGCCGAGCCCGGCGGCATATGCATTTCCCAGGATGTCTATAACCACATCAAAAACCAGGTGGAATTCCACGCGGTTGCCTTGGGGCCCCACGAACTCAAGAACATCTCCCAAAAGATCGAGATTTATAAAATCGTCATGGAGGTCATGGGGGGTTCGCGTTTCGTCGCGCCGCCCGCCCCGGTGGAAGAAAAAATCCCAGCGGCCCGGAACGTGCCCGTCGCGTGGATTTTGGTCGGGATACTCCTGGGAGCCCTGGCGGCCGTCGCCTGGTTTTCCTTCCGGCCGGGGCAAGCCGTTCCTCAGGCAAGAGCCGGGATCCATCCCTTCTATGTGCCCAACCAACCCGGCGGCCGTTACGACCCCGGAGGAAGCCCTGGTAACCAGATTGATCGAGCCGCGAACGGCACACTCACCTTTCATTACGACACGGGCACGGCAGGAAGCGGAGTCACGATCTATCCCAACCGGGGCCCTTTTGTCGGGGATAAATATGTGGACGCCGGGACTTGCGACATGGTGAGGTTCCTCGTTTGGGCGCCTTCGGGGCTTCAGTTCCAGTTTTCTGTTAACGAAGCGGGCGTGGGAGCCCCCGGCTCACCCTCCTACCCGGGGGTGAACGGTTCCGATGGGGAGCAATACAGGAGCCCCACCCAGTCCGGAACCGGAGGTTGGCGGATGTATGATCTCAAACTGTCTGATTTCTCGCCCAGCACCGTTTGGGGAAACCAATCCGGAAACAAGGTGTTGGATTTGAAGGGCATCGAATCCGTGGAGATGGATTTGATAGGGAACCAGGGGACAGGGGATATCCGGATCAGGAATATCCTGTTTTCCTTGTACTCCAAAAGGGGCGAGGTCCACCCGGTGTCGCGAGGGGAGGGACAACGGTATATTCCGGCCAGAAGCCGGTAAAATCCGGGACTTTCCTGTTTTCTCGAAAAAACCTTCCAAAATCCTTAACCGCTGCGATTAGAAATAACCCATTCTCGTCATTATCAAACACACAACCATGGGCAACTAACTAAAAAGCCCGCCCATTCAATAGTATTATTCCCGGGGCATGGGCCGGAATGACGGTAAAAGAGAAGCCGGTCAGCTGGGGGTTTTAGGACTCGCGGGAGTGGAAGCAGGCGTGGCGGCGGCGGTGGGGGGAGCATTGGTGGTACGGGTCATCACCAACTGGTGGGTTTCGAACTGTTTGGTGTTTTCCACCATGATCTCAACGGAATCGATGGAGGTCCAGGGAGCGAAATACAGGCGATGATCGGTGTCTTTTTCCCTCGGGACTTCCCGGAGAGAGATCGTGTCGGCTTTTTCCGTGAAGAACCGGCCCCAAAGCCAAAGACCGGTTTCATCGCGTTGAAGAACCTGGCCCCGAAAAATAGGTGTTTCCGCCTTGCCTCCGCCGGGCCTAGCTTCCTTCCAAATCACCCGGACGTGATGGCCGACCAACTGGTAATCCGACATGGATTCTCCTTGGAATACAGGGATTTAAATTCTTGGTTTTGAATGCCTGATGACATTCAGGATAGGCGCTTCACCTTGAATTGACAACGTGTAAGCTTTCAGGGTGTCGTTGCTGATGGAAAAAAACGGGGTTGTCGTTCCCATAAGGAAACAAACCCTTAACCTTGTGACATTGTCATAAATGATCCCGGCTCTTCTGCCGAGAATTTGACTACCGGCGGGTGTTTTGGCCCGTTATCCACGCTTTCCGGAAAATCCAGGCTATAATCCGGAATGATTGAAAACTTGCCAATCCGGTCTTAAATTTTCTTAACCCATTTAAACCGGGTGAGTTATGAAGGTAAACATGGCCTCAAAAAAAGATTATTACGATTTATTGGGCGTTTCACGAAACGCCAGTGCGGATGAGATTAAGAAAGCGTTCAGGGCCCTCGCCAAGAAATATCATCCAGACGCCAATCCCAATAACAAAGACGCCGAGGAAAAGTTCAAGGAAATCAACGAGGCTTATGAGGTGTTGTCCGACCCCAAAAAGAAATCGGCTTACGACCAGTTTGGGCACGCCGGGGCAGGGGGTTTTTCCGGCGGTTACGGAGGCGGTTATCGCCCGCAAGATCCCGGAAACGCCGCCGATGCCGAGGATATATTCGGCGATGTTTTCAGTAGTTTTTTCGGCGGGGGCGGGGGCGTCCGCGCGGGTCCATCCCGGAGCCGAGCTGAAGCGGGGGAGGACCTTCGCTTTGACTTGGGGCTTACCTTTGAGGAAGCGGCTTTTGGAACCACCCGCGAGATCAAAATCCGCAAATTGGCGGCATGCGACGTTTGCCATGGTTCCGGGGCGACGGCCGGTTCTGGGCGCGTGGTTTGCCCGGATTGCAAAGGGACAGGCCAGATCCGCCAATCCCAGGGGTTTTTCACTACCGCCAGGACTTGCGGCCGCTGCGGGGGCCAAGGGGAGACGCCGGGAACCCCTTGCCCGAACTGCCGGGGACAGGGGCGGCTGGAAAAAGACCGGGTGGTTACGGTGAAAGTCCCCGCGGGGGTGGAAGAGGGCGCCCGCCTCAGGATTCGCGGCGAGGGGGAAGCGGGCCAAAACGGCGGCCCGGCAGGGGATCTTTTCGTGTATCTTCATATCCAAAAGCATGATTTCTTCACAAGGGATGGAAGCGACCTTCATTGTGAAATCCCCATTACTTTTATCCAGGCTGCGTTGGGCACTGAAATAGAAGTCCCCACCTTGGAAGGGCCGGTCAAAATGGTGATACCGGCGGGGACCCAATCCGGCAAAATCTTCCGCTTGAGGGAAAAAGGATTGAGGAATCCGCAAGACCACGGCTTGGGGAATTTATACGTGAAGGTCATGATGGAGGTGCCGACGAACCTGAATCCCGAGCAAAGGAAACAGTTGGAGACATTTGGGGCCATGACCAACGAAAGCAATACGCCCCTGATTGCCGGATTCATGAATAAAATGAAGAGGTTTTTTTACCGCAATAATTGAATTTAGTTCCTCCGACCTGTTGCTTCAATAATTCATATCGAACTTTTGTAAAGGGTTATTCCTCGTTTAAAATACAGACGCGGGTTTGATCCTAACTTTTTGTCCTGGAGGCCTTATGAAAATCCTGCGCTTCTTCCTATGGTTATTTCTCTTATTCCCGGCGGTTGCCGCCAGGCCCGCTTCGGCGGCGGACGGGGCCGTGGTCGCCCTGCCCGCGCCCAAGACCGACGGCAAGGTTTCACTTGAGAAGGCGCTCCAAAAACGCCGGTCGCTGAGGGAATTCTCAGCGGCGCCGCTCTCGCTCTCGGAAATCGGCCAGCTTTGCTGGGCCGCGCAGGGCACCACCGATTCCCAGGGCCACCGCACCGCGCCCTCGGCCAGGGCCCTCTACCCGCTCGAGCTTTACGTCATCGCGGCCTCGGTGAATGGCTTCCCCCCGGCCTCTACCGTTACGAGACCGCCGGGCATTCCCTCCGGGCGGTTAAAACCGGCGATATCCGGGATGAATTCGTGAATAAGGCCATTGGGCAGGATTGGATCACTCAGGCTCCGGCCGTCTTCGTTATTACGGGCAAGGCCGCGAAAATGGCGGGGATGAAGGAACGAGGGAAACAATTCATGGCTGTGGAGACAGGGCTTGCTGCGCAGGGATTGCTCCTGGAGGAAACGGCCCTGGGGCTCGGCGGCACTTTTGTCGGCGGCTTCGACCCCTCCAAGGCGCGCGCGGTGCTCGGCCTCCCGGCGGAGGAAGAGGTGTTGGCCGTGCTTCCGGTGGGGAACAGGCCCAAGTAAGGAGAAGTCCCAGGTGTTTTCGATTTAAAGTGGGATGACCGTCTTGAAACAATCCATTAAAGAGGTAGGTCTTATGCCAAAACTCTTGAAATCCCCGGCTGTGGTTCAATCGGTTGGGAACAAACCTAAACGGATCGAGGAATTCGTCGGCCGGGTCAATAACGGCACTCCGCAAGTCAGCATCGCCCGCATGGTAAGCCCCGGCGGCTGGGCCGAGCCAGGGCAAACCCCTGAATTCAACGAGTACACCCTGGTGCTGAAAGGCGGCTTAAGGTTGGAGACGAAGACGGGAACTTTGGAAGTGGGCCCGGGACAGGCCGTGATGGTGGAAAAGGGGGAGTGGGTCCGTTACAGCACGCCTAACCCCGAAGGAGCCGAGTATGTCTCGGTCTGCCTGCCGGCTTTCGGACCTGATCTAGTCCACCGCGATCCAGTCTAGGATCCCTTAAGTTATAGAGTCGGCAAGGAATTAAGAATAAAAGGATTGTCCAATCCGGGAACCCGCGTTGGACAAAGGTACAGCACATAAGAAAACTTAACATTCTAAGAATCTTCAATTTGGACGGAATTTCTAATGGCCCTTAAAGCCGTTATCTTTGATTTATTCGGGACATTGGTTTTCGATAAATTCTCCGGTAAGAAGTTCCCGCTTTTCCTTTCTCGTCAGGCGGCCCTATTAAATTTAAAAGAAGCTGAATTCTCATCCCTTTGGCTGGCCTCTTACCAGGATAGGGCCCTTGGAAAATTTGAAACCCTTCAGGACAACTTGCGGTGGATTGGGAACCAGCTGGGGCAGCCCTTGGATCCTCCGGCTGTTGAAGATTCGGCTACGGCCATCGTGGAATTAACCCGGCAAGCATTGGCACCCCGCGCCCAGGCTGTTGAAGTCCTCTACCAAATACGGCTTATGGGGTTCAAAACAGGCTTGATCTCGGATTGCGGACCGGCTGTCCCCCTTGTCTGGAAAGAAACGTCTTTCGCGGGACTATTCGACGCCACCGTTTTTTCCTGCCGGGAAGGGCTGAAAAAACCCGACCCAAAGTTTTATCAAATTATCCTGGAACGCCTGGGTGTTCCGGCCCGAGAATGTCTTTACGTTGGGGATGGTCACAGCGGGGAATTGGAAGGCGCGAAGGGAATGGGGATGAAGCCCGCCCTCATTTGGAGCGCCATCGACCCCGGCGAATCAGAACGGTTGATAGTGAAAGATTGGCAAGGGGCCACTTTGGTATCCTTGCCGGAAGTGGTATCTCTTCTGGGCTCGTAATGACCCGGGGATTTCATGTCCGCGACGGAGACCCATCGTGGCCAACCCCCAAAGCCAATCCCGAGCGTCAAAAGCTTGATATGCGTTAGAATGTCAATCTTCAACTATCCAGACTTGAGGGAATTGAACCCCCATGGAACCCATGATCGAAGTTCGCGGCCTCACCAAGAGCTTTAAGGAAGTCCGCGCCGTTCAAAACGTGAGTTTTGACGTTGCCCGGGGGGAATGTTTCGCCCTTCTGGGCCCGAACGGCGCCGGAAAAAGCACCACCATCAAGATGCTCATCACCCTGCTTTCCCCGGACTCGGGAGAGGCGCGGGTGAACGGTTTTTCCCTGAGGCAAGAACCTTCACACGTCCGCGAATCCATCGGTTATGTTCCCCAATCCCTGTCGGTGGACGGCGCCCTGACGGGCAGGGAAAACCTCATGATTTTCGGCAGGCTTTACGGGCTGGGAAACGCCCAACTGAAAGAAAGGGTCCCGCGCATCCTGGCCATGATGGACTTAACCGAGGCGGCCAACCGGCCCGTGGCCCACTATTCTGGCGGTATGGTGCGGCGCCTGGAAATCGGCCAGTCCATTTTGCACCGTCCGGCGGTGGTGTTTTTGGACGAACCCACCGTGGGCCTGGACCCGGTGGCCCGCAACACCCTCTGGGGGCACATCCGGGAACTGCGCAAGGAATACGGAACAACCATATTGATGACCACCCATTACATGGAGGAAGCCCAGGAATTGTGCGACCGCATCGCCATCATGAACCGGGGGCGCATCGAGGTGATGGGCACGCTGAATGAATTACGCCGGAAGGCCCGTATGCCCCGGGCTTCCATGGACGATCTGTTCGTGCATTTCGTGGGGTCGTTCGAATCCGACGAGCAAGGAGGCTTGGCCCATGTCAAACGCAGCCGCCGTATCGCCAAAAGACTCGGTTAAGCGCCGTTCAGCTCCACTTCTTTATCTTTACCATGTGAGTGTCATCATCGAATTGGAAACCCTCAAAATCACGAAAGACCCCACGGAAGTCCTTTCCCGGAGCATCCAGCCGGTCATTTGGCTCCTGTTATTCGGAGAGGCTTTCAGCCGCATGAAAGCCGTACCGGTGGCGGGGGGGGATTACATGGCCTTCCTCACCCCGGGCATCCTGGCCCAGTCCATCACTTTCGTTTCCATCTTCAATGGATTGTCCATCATCTGGGAAAGGGACATGGGGCTGTTGCAGAAAATCCTTACCACGCCGATTGAGCGTTCCGCGCTGGTCCTGGGAAAGATGCTGGCTTCCACCGTCCGGTCCCTGTGCCAGTTGGTGGTGGTGCTGATCGTGGCCTTTTTCCTGGGCATCCACCTGCAATGGAGCCCGGGCCGGGTCGCCGGTCTTTTGGGGTTTGTCATCCTGGGGTCGGCCTTTTTTTCCGGGCTCTCCATGGTGATCGCGTCGATCGTGAAGACCCGGGACCGCATGATGGGCATCGGCCAGTTGGTGACCATGCCGCTTTTTTTCGCCTCCAGCGCCCTCTATCCCATTTCCATCATGCCGGGCTGGCTCCAGATTTTCGCCAAGGCCAACCCCATGAGTTACCTCGTGGACGGCCTCAGGGGCCTTTTGTTGGACCCTTCTTACGCTCATGGTTTGCTGGACGGAATGGTCCTGCTGGCCGCGTCGCTATTGGTCTGGGCCTTGGCCACGCATAAATACCCGAGTCTTTTGACTTAACCCGCATTAAATTCAAGGAGGGAAGTATGGCACAAGAAATCAAGACCATCGATTTAGGCATGGTGAATTGTTACCTGGTGAAAACCGACAGGGGTTTTATCCTGATCGACACGGGGATGGCTAATCACCGCGCTGCGCTGGAGAAAGCGCTGGCGGAAGCGGGGTGCGCCGAGGGGAACCTCCAACTGATCATTCTCACGCACGGGGACATGGATCACACCGGCAACGGCGCCTATCTTCGGGGGAAATATAAAACGAAGACCGCCATGCATCCGGGCGACGCCCAGATGTGCTCCAGCGGGCAGATGCGGTGGAACCGGAAGATCACGTCCCTTTTCCACAGGGTCTTTTTCGGGGTGATGTTCAAACTGGTGATGGGGCCTCGTTTGAAGAAGAATCCATTTGAGACTTTCACGCCGGACCTGTTGCTGAAAGACGGGCAGAGCCTGGCCGAGTACGGTTTTGACGCCAAGGTGCTTCACGTGCCGGGGCACACCCAGGGTTCGATCGTGATTTTGACGGCGGACGGCCGGATGATCTGCGGGGATACCTTCCAGGCCCGGGAAAAACCATCCATCACTTATATCGTCGAAAACGAGGCTGAATTGGCGGCCAGCGTTGAAAGACTCAAAAAGCTGGAGGTCAAGACCGTCTATCCGGGGCACGGGAAACAGTTTCAAATGGTTGAGTTGTTCAAATAAAATGCCGGTAACGTAAAACGGGTTTTGAATTGAAACCTCATTTTAAAAAAAGGAGTCTCCCATGGAATATACCCGATTAGGCCGCGCCAGGCTCTCTGTGAGCCGCCTCTGCCTGGGAACGATGAATTTCGGTCCCGTCACGCCCGAATCCGACAGCTTCGCCATCATGGACAGGGCACAGGATCTCGGCATCAATTTCTTCGACTCGGCCAATGTTTACGGCTGGAAGAAGGGGGAGGGCGTGACCGAGCAGATCCTCGGGCGGTGGTTCGCCCAGGGCGGCGGCCGCAGGGAAAAAACGGTGCTCGCCACCAAAGTCTACGGGGACATGGGCGACTGGCCCAACACTTCCCGCCTGTCGGCCCTCCACATCACCAAGGCCTGCGAGGACAGCCTTAAGCGCCTGAAGACCGACTACATCGACCTCTACCAGATGCACCACGTGGACCTGGAGGCGCCCTGGGAGGAAGTCTGGCAGGCCATAGAAAACCTAGTCCGGGCGGGCAAGGTGCTCTACGTGGGGAGCAGTAATTTCGCGGCGTGGAACATCGTGCAGGCCAACGAGGCGGCGAGGAACAGGCATTTCATGGGTCTTATCTCGGAACAAAGCCACTACAACCTCAAGACCCGCATGGTCGAGCTCGAGGTTCTGCCCGCCTGCCGCGCCTACGGTTTGGGCGTCATCCCCTGGAGCCCCCTGGCCGGCGGTTTGCTGGGAGGCGTCCTGAAAAAAGCCAATGAAGGGCGGCGCAAGGACCCGAGGGTGCAAAACGAGTTGAAGGCGAACCATGCCAAGTACGCGGCCTGGGAAAAGCTGTGCGCGCGCCTGCATGAGGAACCCGCGAACGTGGCCCTGGCCTGGCTTCTGCATCAGGAGGGTGTGACCGCGTCCATTATCGGGCCGCGCACCATGGCCCAGCTCGAAGGGAGCCAGCGGGCGCTCAAGATCAAGCTCTCCCCCGACACGCTGAAGAAAATCGACGCAATTTTTCCGGGCCCGGGAGGCGCGGCGCCTAAAGCGTACGCGTGGTAAAAATAACCTTTGATGTCGTTTAGTGAGACCGGGGGAAAACTAAGTCACTCAGCGATGTGAGGTTTTAATAACGAGGATGACATCCGGGAACCCCGAAAAGTCCATAAAAAGGGTCTTTTTCAACGGTCTGTTATTGTTTTTTCCCGTTATTTTCACGAGAATTTTGTCGTAAAATACTCGCCTGTTTTTCACAATCCAATTCGATTCCGACAACACCTTTCTCCTCCCCCTCCGGAATAATGAGTTTGTTATTTTCACTTTGAACGGGTAATCCATGAGCCTTCGTTCGATGTTTAGCGCTGTTTCAGGCCTCCAATCCGACAGCAACTGGTTGGACGTGATTGGGAACAACATCTCGAACACGAACACCGTCGGGTATAAATCCAGCCGGGTGGGGTTCGCCGACCAATACAGCCAGAGCCTGTTCGGGGGGTCGGGGGATAACACTTCCAACGGCTTAGGGGGGGTCAATCCGATGGAAGTCGGATTGGGCACGAGATTGGAGTCCATTGAAACCCTCTTTACCCAAGGGGTGACCCAATCCACAGGGAATCCCTTGGATGTTTCCATCCAAGGGAATGGTTTCCTCCTGGCCAAGCAGGACGGCAACACCTACCTGACCCGGTCGGGCGTTCTCAGTTTCGACAGCCAGGGGTACCTGACCGACCAGAACGGGGGGCTGATCCAGGGTTATAGCTCTTCCCTCCAAGAACAAACGACAGTCATCAACTCATTCTCCAACATCCCCGGATCGCCCGCGGTGACCATCAGTTCTTCCCTGGTAGTCGATAGCAGCAATCCCACCAGCATCTCGAATATTCAGATCAGTAACAACTTGGTTTTACCTGCCAAACCCACGACCGAGATTGATTTCCAGGGGAACCTGGACTCTTTACAACAGGCCGCCAATCCCGGAGGAATCCTGGACATGGCCCCCGGGGGACAGCCGGTTCTTCCAATCGCGTGGAACGCCTACTTTTTTCCGCCGGGAATCGCGATGGACTCCACCCGTTTGGTGCCGACAGTCATTCCAGGCGGGGGATACCCCAACTTTGGCCAGGATTTCGCCTTCCAGCAAGTCAGTAATCTTTCCGCGACCGTGGCCTTTCCCATCTTGAACGGGGGCATTGACTTGGCCGGGATGATTGGATTGGGCGGTAATTACGCCTGGGAACAGCAACCCCCCATGCCTCCCGCCGACCAGGCTGCGATCCAGGTTTACGATTCCCTGGGAAATCCCCGGCAGATCACCCTGCAGTTCTACCAGATCGACGATCTTGGGGGAGGGGGCGTCAATAATCCCGCCGGCCCCAACCAGGTCTGTTACGCCTGGTACGCCTTCGATACGACCGGCGGAGTCCCGGTCAAGACATCGAACCTTTTGGGAGGAACGGGTATCGTCGAAGGCGAGCAATTGCCGCCCTTCAACAGTTGGGTTTACGACCGTGGGATCCCAAACAACATCTACATGGGGGATTTCGTTTGGTTCAACACCGACGGCTCCCTGGCTACCACCGGAGGAAGCGGGGGGCCGGACAATACCCCGCCGGGCGTTCCCAATTTCATGACGGTTCCGCGCCTGTACCTGCCGCCATTCAACACCAACCCGGCCACTTCCCCCCTGCCCACCCAGGGCGCGGGAATCGATGCCATCAGTCTTAATTTCGGTGCTTTCGGTGTTTTAGGCACGGGGCGGCGCAACGGCCTCTATAGCGACGCGGAGGGAAGCTACCAGATCGTCAACGGGATCAGTACTTATGTCCCCAAGTCGACCGCCGCGGCCGTCTCGCAAAACGGGTATCCGGACGGGCTCCTTCAAAGCATGGATTTCCAGGAGGACGGGGTCCTGATGGGCAGTTTCTCGAACGGGCAAAAAACCGCCCTCGCCCAAGTGGCCCTGGCCAACGTCGAGAATGCCGAAGGGCTTGATAAGGTGGGGAGCAATTATTTTTCAACCTCGACCAATACCGGGGAATTCATCTTGGGCGTGGCGGGGAAGAACGGGTTCGGGTTGGTGCAAGGCGGGACCCTGGAAAGGTCCAACGTCGACCTTTCCACCGAAATGGTCAGCCTGATCCAGGCTCAACGGAGTTTCAACTCCAACGCCCGGGCGATGGCGTCTACGGTGGAAACCATGAGCACCCAGGAAAAGCTGGGCCAGCAATAAAGCTTACCCTATCATAGTGCCACCTATCCACATCCCGTTAATACCTAGGTTTTCCACTGCTATCACCTGTCTAAACCCCGTAACCCAGTTCACGTGGCCGTTGACCTGCCCGCATTTGCCGGAAACACTGCCCGCAGGTGCCGGGTTGCCTGTCGCTCTTGAACTCGAGAAAGTGCCATTGTTTGTTTACGGCACATCCGGGTTAAAGTGATGCATGATGCACCTCTGGTTCAGAGCGGCCGTGGGCCCTGGCGCGGGGCTGACTGGTCTTTCTTCTGGGTGTGTCATTGCTTCAAGGGCTGGGCTCCGATATCCTTAGAGCGCTTGATAAATCCATGAGGGGGGAAAATCATGAACATTCCAAACAAAGGACGGATAAGCCTTTTGGTTTTGTTTTCACTGGGCGCCTTGTTTTTTTCCGGCTGCGCCCCTGCGGTGAAGCAGATCAAAGAATTAGTCGCTTTTTCCAAGTGTCAGTTCAGGATGGTCTCGGTGGAAAAAACGACCTTGGCCGCCTTCGCCCTCCAAGGCGGCCAAATTATCGACATCGAACCCTACACCCTGATGAACCTCCAGCAGGCCTATACAGCGGGCTCCTTGCCGCTCCAATTCACGCTCAACCTGGAGGTGAAGAACCCGAACGCCTTCCCGGCAGGCATGAACCGCATGGATTGGATCCTCTTGCTGGACAACAACCAAGTGGCTTCCGGCATGTTGGAGCCATCCATGGAAATCCCCCCCAACAACGGGACCAAGACCTTTCCCCTCGTCGTCAGCTTTGACCTGGTCAAGGCGCTTTCGGGGAAAACCTTGGATTCAATGGTCAACCTGGCCATGAACATAGCCGGGAAGGGAACCTGGCCGTCCCAGGTGACTTTCCAGGTTAAACCCGGCATCTTGATCGAGGGCCAAATGTTGGAATATCCCGGCTATGTCACAGTCAGCCAAGATTTCCCCGCGCAATAAAGCTGAAAAGACGGGAAATTTTTCCCGCGGGAAAAATTTAAAAAAGCACTTCTTCATTTTTTCTGCCGGGATCATAGCTGTCTAAATTAGCCGAAATCGAAGACGGCTTGTTTGGGGATTGGGAAGCCGTCCCATGAGACCCTGAAGGGCTGGTTGAGCCAATCACCTACTGCCTTGGCGGGCTTTTTCATAGGCGACCCCTTGTTCCCACCCATCAACAGCCAAGCGAGTGAGCCCATTCAGCCTTCCATCACCGTTTCTTCGTCCCCGGAGCAAGCGCAAATCCCCCGAAAGAAACCTGGCCCTCCGGCCTGAAAAACCTGTTCAAGAAGCTGATTGAAGACTAAGGGAATGGGTTTACCGGACCCCAACCGGGGTTCCTAGAGCCCCCATGGGAAATCAAACAGTTACCGGCGAATCGGGTTAAAGATTCGTAGGATTAGGCAAGTATTTTAACGCCCCATTTCCTATCATTCTCCCATGACGCTAAGGAAATCCTCGAAGCCATAACGTTAGAAAAGGAAAGCCGGCAATGAATAGAACTCCATCGCAGACAAATCCAAGCGCAAAGAAGATCCTTGTGGCTTATTTCTCCCGTTCGGGAAACACCCGTGAAATCGCCAAACAAATCCACGGTTTGGTGGGAGGCGAGATATTTGAAATCGTAAACGCCAATCCTTATCCGACAGACTATGACGCGACCGTAGAGCGTGCACGGAAAGAACTGGAGGAGTCTTATAGGCCAAAACTCAAGTTCAAACTGGAAAATGCGAAGTCATACGACATCATCTTTCTCGGCTATCCGGACTGGTGGAGCACGTTTCCAATGCCCGTAGCAACATTCCTGGCGGAAAATGATTTTTCCGGAAAGGCCATCGCCCCTTTTTGCACGCATGAAGGGAGCCAATTGGGCAGAAGCATCGCGGATATCGCCAAGTTATGCCCGAGATCGAAAATCCTGGATGGACTTGCCATTCGGGGCGGAAGAGTTAAAAACGCCCAGGATGACGTGGCTAAATGGGTCAAGAGGCTGGGGCTATAGAGAACGGCCGGTTCTTCGGCGGCGCGACCACCAAGGACATCGCCAAGTTGCGCGAACAAATGGTTGGAGTGGGTGAAGTTTAAGGAGCGTTGGATTGTTTTGGAACATGGCGAAGACGCGGGTTCATGGCTATACTTCTAGCCGCCTATTCCTCAACGGAGGTTTATATGCGGAAATTCCCCTTATTTATTCTCGCGGCGGCTGTCCTGCTATGTTTCGGCGGATGCTTTCCAAACTTTCGCCCCAAGCCCATGCGGCTGGCCGTCTATACCTCCGATCCCGCGATCCTGAAAATCCTCAACGACAACCTGCGGGCCATCGAGGGCCGGCATCCGGGCATGAAGGTCGAGTTGGTGAACATCCCCTACAACAACTTCCAGGACAAGATCACCACCATGATGGCTGGCGGAAACGCGCCGGACGTCATCAGCCTGGACGTCAACAACTTCGTGGAACTGTACCTCCGGGGCGTCCTGGAGGACCTGACGCCCTACTTCAAAAAGGACGGCATGGACGCGAAGGCTTTTTATCCCACGGTCCTCAACCGCTTCAGCCCCGGCGGCAAGCTTTACGCCCTGCCGAGCGACCTGGCGCCCTTCGGGCTGGTGTACTACAACAAGAAAATATTCGACGAGGCGGGGGTGCCTTACCCCACCTCCAAGTGGTCCTGGCCGGAGCCATTCCTTTCCATCTGCAAGAAGCTGGTGAAAAAGGACGCCAACGGCAAGATCGTGCGGTGGGCCTGGGGCGATCCCTACGGCACCGAGGCCAACCCCTTTTTCCTGAGCGACGGCGGCTATTTCACCGACAGCGAAACCAACCCCACCCGCCTGGCCTTGGACAGCCCCCAGGCCCTGGAGTCCTTCGGCTTCCGCTGGGACCTGATCTGGACCTACCATGTTTCCCCGGAGCCCGCCCAAATCCAGGCCTTTAATTTCGGGCCCGGCGCGGAGAGCATGTTCGTCAACGGCCAGGTCGCCATGATGCCTTCCGGCATCTGGCACACCCCCAATTTCCTTTTGCACAAGGACCTGTCCTTCGACGTGGTGGAATTTCCCTGGGGCCCCCACCATACCCGCGGCTGGGGCTGCGGCGGGGCGGGATATGCCGTGTGGTTGGGCGCCAAGGACAAGGAAAAGGCCTGGATCCTGGTGAAGGAGATGGCGGGGGAGGAGACCTTGGCCAGGCTGGCCAACACCGGCTTGATCCAGCCCGCCCTGGTCCAGGTGGCCAAGTCGGACGCTTTCCTGAAGAGCCCAGGCCCGGCGCACAAGAGCATCCTCCTGGACATGCCCCCCTACGCGCATTTTGCCCCCTTCATCAAGAACTGGGGGGAAATCTGGTACGGCTCGGTGGGACCGGCCCTGGACCCCTGCTGGCTGGGGGAGAAAAAGCCGTCGGAAGTCCTGCCCAAGCTGACAGCGGATATAAATAAGAAGTTCTTTTCAAAACAATAGGCAACCAATAGCATTTAAAATCAACTTTTTCTTTTCAAATATGTATTTTGGGCGATAGCCAGAGGTGGGGACCATTTCAAAATATTTCAGTGATTTAATTAACATTCTAAAATTTTTCTTGGAAAGTTCAGGACCGTTTTGGATCAAGTTTTCACCTTTCATTGTTCCTTTTATATTGCCTGCGTGGGGTATTTATCTGGCGAGAAAAAATAAAAAAGTTTTCAATATTCCAGGGAAATTGATTTTGACACTTACCATATTAGGAATGTTTATTTGGGTTTATTTATTTCTTCATATGGGGAATTATTATTATCACCCATCTTCCTTGAAAGCAATTCAAGATATGCCGTATTTCATCGTTCCGATTGCTTTTTTTTATTTGGGAATATATTCAGTTTTAGAGAAAAAAGTTTGGCTTAAAATTGCAGGTGTGGCAGTGGCATTATTTGGTTTTATGGGTTTCATTACTCTTTATTATGTAGGTATCCCCCCGGGGTGACTCTTCTCGTGATGATGAATTAAAAAATTATATCTATTAACCAGTGTGGGCCGCAGTTCGCGGCTCGCGGACAGGGTGGCGACGATGAAGGCACTGATGCTGTTGACCGCGCTGGCGGGGGCGAGCGTCTGCTCCGCGCAGACCCAATACGTGAAGGACATGGACGGGAAAGATTATTTCCCGATCGGCGTGAACTACGCCTGGAAGGATTGGGGCGTGGATTTCGCGGACCAGGGCTGGGAGGCGCGGTTCCAGAAGATCCAGGCGGACTTCGACCTGATGAAGGCGCGGGGTGTTCGCACCCTGCGCTGGTGGATCTTCACCGATTTCGTGACCTCCCCCCTGTGGGAAGGAGAGGGGACGGATCGCCGTTGTGCGGGCCTGCCCGAGGGCTGGGTGAAGAATTTCATGAAGGCGGTGGAGGCGGCCCATGCGAGGGGCATCCGGCTTTATCCCGTATTCTCGTCCTTTGACTTGGGGCGCAAGGGCTTCATGGAAGTGGTTTCGGACAAGGCCGTGCGCAAGAGTTTCATCGAGAACGCGGTGCGGCCCCTGCTTAAGGCCGCGGGCAACAACGAGGGCATTTTCGCCTGGGACATCATCAACGAGCCGGAATGGCTGGTGCGCCATGAGGATGGCGGCGACCCGAACAAGGAACTCACCCACGCGCCGGCTAAGCTCGCCGAGTTGCGCGAATACATCAAGGACATGGCCAAGGAGGTCCACACGCGGGCCAAACAGCCCGTGAGCGTGGGCAGCGCGGGCCTGAAATGGTGCGGCTGGCAGTACGACTTCTACTCGGGCCTGGGGCTCGACTTCTTCGACGCGCACTATTACGACTGGATGACCCCCTGGTTCGACGTCACGACCATCCCCAAAGCGAGCCTGGCGAAATTGAACGCCGAGTACGGCGCCAAGCCGATCATCGTGGGGGAGTGCATTTCCCAGCCCGAGACCCAGTACACGGGCAAGAACAAGCCCACGGATCATTTCCGAATGTTGCAGAACATTATTCAGATGGGCTACGCGGGCTACCTTCCCTGGGCCTGGGACGAGAAGCCGGAGGGGGACTGTTCCAAGTCCATCGACCCCCACCTCAACCGCGCGCTGAAGGAACTGAAGCTTCCCGGCCAGGCCCCAAACATGAATGAATTATAAATTCTCAATTTTAAATTTTGAATTTCAGGTAAATCCAATGCATCTGTCCCCCCCTTTGGCCCAAAGGGCAAAAGATTATATTGGACAGGTGTAAGTTTTTTATTCCATAACCAGTTTTAACGTCCAGTCCGGGGAGCAAATTGTGAAACAGTGGGGTTGGGACGAATATTTTGAGAACTTATGGAAGGAGTTGGCCCCGTCCGAGGGGATGGTTCCCGCGCGGGTCGTCGCCGAACACCGGGACCTGTATGGGCTCGTAACGCCGTATGGGGAACACTCGGCGCGCTTGTCGGGCCGTTTCCGGCATGAAACCAAGTTTCGTTCCGAGATGCCCGCGGTGGGCGATTGGGTGGCCGTTGAACTGGCGGATGGCGGCAGGCAGTTGGCCATCTACGCGGTCTTGCCGCGCAAGTCGAAATTCTCCCGGAAAGTGGCCGGCCGCCGGGTCGAGGAGCAGGTGGTCGCCGCCAATGTGGACACGGCTTTCCTGGTGACGGGGCTCGACGGCGATTTCAACCTCCGCCGCATCGAGCGCTACCTGGTGCTTGAGCACGCGAGCGGCGCCGAACCCGTGATCGTCCTCACCAAATCCGACCTGCATCAGGATTACGCGCCTTTCGTCGCGGAGGTCGAAGCGATCGCGTCGGGCGCGCCGGTCCTGGCGCTCAGCAATGTGACCGGCGCCGGCTTCGCGAGAATGGAACAACACCTCATTCCGGGGCGCACGGTCACGCTCCTGGGTTCCTCGGGAGCGGGAAAATCCAGCATCATCAACCGGCTATTGGGCCACGAGAAACAGGCGGTGCTGCCAGTCCGGGTGAACGATTCGCGCGGTAGGCACGCCACCACGCACCGGGAGCTTTTCATGCTGCCCAATGGCGCCCTGATGATCGACAATCCCGGCATGCGGGAACTCCAATTGTGGGGGTCCGAGGGGCTGAGTGACGCTTTTCCCGATATAAGCGATTTGGCGGAAAAATGCGGGTTCAGCAATTGCCTTCATGAGAAGGAACCCGAATGCGCGGTCCGGGAGGCCCTGAAAATCGGAAAACTGCCGAAAGACCGTTACCTGGGTTATTTGAAGTTGAGGAAAGAACAGGCTTATGTCGAGCGGAGGACGGACAAGAAGGCCATGCAGGAACATAAGAAACATTGGAAGGATATGACCCGCCTAGCCAAGGACAACAAGCGTTTTTAAAAAAAACCGCTGAACCCGATTTTGATTATGGTATTGAATACTGCAAAGGGAACCGAAGATTCCCGGCCAGGCTACACCCTGAGGCGCCCGGCGGACTTCGAGAGGTGCGCATGAAAGTTTTTTGTTTTTTACCGGCCATGGCTTTGGTGGGTGCCGGTTTTACGGTTTGCGCGGCCCCCGCGGGCGTGCCACCAGCTCAAACACAGATGAGAAACGCCGAAAACACTGAAAAGCAGGTGGAACCCATGGTGAAAATGAAAGCTTTTCCTTTTAAGGTCGGGGATGTCCGGCTGTTGCCGGGGCCCTTCCAACACGCGCAGGAGATGGACCGCCGGTACCTGCTTTCCCTCGACCCGGACCGCCTGCTGGCTCCCTTTTACGAGGCGGCGGGTTTAAAACCCAAAAAACCGCGTTACGGCGGGTGGGAATCCAAGACGATCAGCGGTCATATCCTGGGGCACTGGCTTTCGGGCGCCTCACGGATGGCCGCCGTCACCGACGACGAGGAATTGAGGCGGCGGGTGGACTACGCCGTTTCCGAGTTGTCCTCCTTGCAGGAAAAATCACCCGATGGATACGTTTGCGGTTTTGCGGAGACGCCGTTTCAAACGGTCTTTACGGGCGATTTCACGGTGAACGATTATGAGCTGGCGGGTCATTGGGTGCCCTGGTACACCCTGCATAAGGTTCTGGCGGGGCTTTTGGACGCTTATGAAGTTTCCGGCAACCGCCAAGCCTTGGAAGTGGCGAAGAAGCTGGCCGACTGGGCCAAAAGGGGCACGGACCACCTGAACGAGAGACAATTCCAACGCATGCTTCGCTGTGAGCACGGGGGAATGGCCGAAAGCCTCGCGGAGCTTTACTCGGTGACGGGGGAACGCCGGTATCTCGCCCTGGCCAAACGGTTCACCGACCGCCGCATCCTGGACCCCCTCTCGAAGTCAAAAGACAAGCTGACCGGCCTTCACGCCAACACCCAGGTGCCCAAACTGGTCGGCGCGGCCCGGATTTACGAACTGACGGGGGACCGTTATTACCGGGACGCGGCAATGTTTTTTTGGAAGGAAGTCACCGGGAAGCGCTCCTACGTCTTCGGCGGAAACAGCATCGGGGAGCATTTTTCTCCCTTAGGTGCGGAACCCCTGGGGGCGACCACGGCGTAGACTTGCAATACGCACAACATGCTGCGCTTGACCAAGAAACTAATGGGCTGGTCCGAGGATTCCGCCCTGGCGGACTATTACGAACTCGCCCTCTATAACCATATCCTGGCCTCGCAGGACCCGGATACCGGCATGACCACGTACTTCTTTTCCACGAGGCCCGGCCACTTCAAGGTCTATTGCACGCCCTTTGATTCCATGTGGTGCTGTACGGGAACGGGCATGGAGAATCCGGCCCGAACCACCGAGGCGGTTTATTTCCACAATGACAGGACCCTCTGGGTGAACCTTTATCTGGCCTCCGAATTGCGATGGGACGACAAGGGCCTGGTCCTACGGCAGGAAACGTCCTTTCCGGAAGCCCCGGAAAGCCGGTTGAAGGTCGTGAAGGCCGGAGGGGAGGAATTGGAATTCAAGTTCCGCGTGCCGGCTTGGGCGGCCGAGCCCGTCGTGGTCAGCGTCAACGGCAAGCGGATGCAAGAAGGCAAGAAGCCCGGTTGGATCACGCTCAAGCGCCCCTGGAAAAAGGGCGATGTCGTGGAAATTTCCCTGCCGATGGGGTTCCACCTGCGCCGGGCCCCCGACGATCCGGCCAAAATCGCCGTGCTGTACGGTCCCATCGTGCTGGCGGCGGAAGTCGGCCGGAAGGATTTCCCTTCGAGCGACCAGTTCAAGGAACAGAACGATCCCAACGATTATCCGGCCCCCCTGGTTCCGGTGATGGTGAGCGCGGATGAAGACCCCGCTGCTTGGCTTAAGCCCCTGAAGGGAAAAAAGCACACGTTCAAGACGGCGGGGGTGGGCCGGCCCGCCGACGTGGAGTTGATCCCGCTCTACCGGTTGCACCACCAGCGCTATACGGTTTACCTCCACCTGGTGACGCCGCAACAATGGGAAACAGAAAAAAGGTCTTGGGGCGGCGAGTCGGCGGCGCTGGCCTCGTGGATCGCGCCGCCGGCGGGTTCCCCCTCGGCCACCTGGCGCGTGCGCGCCGGCGGGGACGCCTACCGGGATAAGGACAGGAAACTATGGGCGGCGGAAAAGGGATTCCTGGGTGGAACCCCCACCTACACCGACCGGCCCCTGGAGGGAATAAGGGACGCCGAACTTTACCGGGGTGAGCGCTGGGGCGCCGATTTCAGCTATGTCTTTCCGGTGCCGCCTGGCTCGTACCGCGTCCGGCTCAAGTTCATGGAAAACTACGTGAAGAAGCGTGGGGAACGGTTGTTCGACGTGTTTATCAACGGCCAAAAAAGGCTGGAGAATTTCGACATTCTCGCCGAGGCGGGGGGCTTTGATAAGGCTGTCGACAGGGCTTTTAAGGGAATCGCGCCGGACTCCGACGGTTTGATCAAAATCAGGTTCGTTGGAAAAACGCAAAACGCGAAGGTCTGCGCCATCGAGGTGGTGAGGGGGCATTGAGGAAATGTTATGCTGGCGCTTTATTCGAATTGGGTAAGGAGCTTATGAAAAAGCTAACACTGGGGGCCATGTGAGTCCCGCTGGCCGTCCCTCACCCGGTCTCTCGGCCCCCCTTGGCGCCGACCAAGGCCTGCGCCTCACTATCTATGTGCGCATTCACAACCTCTTTGCCACCTACTTGAACTTGAATTGTTTCTACGTGTCTGCCGAGAATCCCTCCAATTGGTTGCCCCTCTTCTACAGCAGCAACATTCTCCACAACCCCACCCACTACGAATCCCTCTTCGGTAAGAACCGGGACCGCCAACACTTCAACGCGATGAACTTTGAACGATTGCGGAAGGAACGGAAGACCTTCGCCGCGAAACACCGGGGTTTCTTCGACCTCTACACGCCGGTGGTCATGGAGGGGGCCTTCCTCGGCTTTCTCGCCACAGGGTCTTTCGTGAGGGATCCCTTTACGGAAGGCGAGATCGGCCGGCGATGGGCCGACCTGTCCGGGCGCCGCGCCGATGCGCCCGACCCGGACTTCCTGGGTTACGCGCGCATGGCACTCGATACGGTCGTGTTGTCCCCGTCCGTCCTGGAAGGGTTCAAGGAAGTGCTGGAAATGCTCGCGGACTTCCTTTGCGGCCGGGCGGACAAACGCATGGCGGAACGGCTGGAGGTCCTGCGCAAGGGATGCATTTCCCACGGTTTGCCCCATGCCAACTGGATGGACTTCATGTTGGGCTTGAACCAGTTCCACCCGCGGGTGACCTTGGACGGCGCCCCCAATTGGTGGGAAAGGGAAGAACTCGGGATTACGCGATACCCCACGACGGTCCTGGCCGTCACCCAACCGACCCCGGCCCTGGAACGGTGGTCCACGTTGGGGTCCATGGCCGGCGCCACTCGGCTTCAGTGGGAAGCCCTTCGGGTGGCCCGCGAGTTCCCCGAGACAGTGGGCGGCCGGTTGGAGGATTATGGCGCGCTGTTCGTTACCTCGGTCTCGCCCTCGAAGGGGAAGGTTCAGGCCAAACTGGAGATCCATGATCGCATGGAGGCCATCCGCCAGCGCCTGGAGAGGCGAACCGGTTTGAAACTAGTGGCAGGGATCGGGTCCACCCTAGCGTCCGGAGTGAAACTCGTGGAATCCCGCCTGCAAGCCGTGCTGGCTATGAACCTCGCCGCCTCGACCGGCCGCTCCGCGGTCTTTTACGATGAAGATGCCGAAAAGATTCTGCGGGGTAGGGGCCGGGGCCTTCGCCCGGCGCTCGCCTGGCTGAGGAAGGCCTACCGGAGCGGCTCACCAAAGGACCGGGCGGCGGCCCGGGCGGAATTTGTCCGACAGGCGCTCCTCTACTCCCACGAGCGCCACGAGAGCGTCCGGGCCCACCTCCTGGAGGTCAGCTACATGCTGACCGATTCCCTGCGAGAAGGCACCCTCGACCCGGCCCAGGCCGAGGGACTGGCTGGCCTGCTAGAAGAACATCTGCTCCAGGCTTCCACGGTGCAAGACATGCTATCGGTCTTCCAGGATGGGTTGGACCGCATTGGGAAGACGGGGGACCGGCCCGCCGAAGGGAGGCGCCTGGCTCGCATGGAGGAAATGAAACAGTATGTGGATCGACATTTCACCGAAACCCTCCGGCTCAAGGACCTGGCGGCGCGGGCGGGTCTTTCCAACCCCGCCTTACTGAAGGGATTCCGCCGGACGACCGGGCAAGGGTTCTCGAAGTATTTACAGGGCCTGCGGATGGATGAGGCCAAGCGCCTGCTCCGGGCCACCTCCCTTTCGGTCGTGCGCGTGGCCCAGGAAAGCGGGTTCAATTCGGCCAGTTATTTCGTCCAGGCGTTCAAACGGTCCACCGGCCAACCTCCAGGGGCCTTCCGGGACAAGGACCGCCCCGGCGCCCCAGGTAAAAAATATAAATAGAAAGTTTGTTATTTATAAATCACCCGCCTTCCCCTTGGGGTATCCTTTCGAAGAAATCCGGTTTTCCAGGCTGACACCTCCGAGGAACTATGCGGTTGATTCGAGTTAAAAACGTTTTTCATTCCAGGCCCGCTCTTGAAAGGGTTTTCAGGTCCCTTGCCGCCGCCACGCTCCTCCTTTTCGGTTTTCAGGGATTGGCCGGCGCCCAAACCTACACCTGGAAGAACGTTGTCGTACCCGCGGGCGGTACCATCACGGGAATCGCCTACAGCCGGGCCTTGCAGGGCCTTATCTATGCCCGCACGGACATGGGCGGGGCCTATCGTTGGGATAACACCAACAGTATCTGGGTCCCCTTGACCGACTGGTTGGGCGATTGGAACCTCTACGGCATCGAGAGCATCGCGCCCGATCCCGTCAACTCCAACGTGGTCTATGCGGCCATCGGCCAGACCTACTCGGGGACGACCGGCTACGTCATCGTGTCCTCCGACCAGGGCGCTAGTTGGACCCAATATTCCATCCCGGTTTCCATCGGCGCCAACAACGCCGGCAACGACGCGGGGGAAAGGCTGGCGGTCGACCCCAACTTGACCTCCGTCCTATTCTTTGGGACGCGGTACAACGGGCTTTGGAAGAGCACCAACTCGGCCGCCAGTTGGTCCCAAGTGACCTCCTTCCCGGTGAACGGCGACTCGGGCTACGGGCTTTCCTGGGTCCTCTTCGACACCCACGGCACTTCGGGCTCGGCCTCGGCGACGGTTTACGTGGGGGTCGAATCGACCAGTTCCGGCAACAGCAACGTTTATCGTTCCACGAACGGCGGGACCAGTTGGGCCGTTATTCCGGGCGGGCCGACCAACATGATCACCGTCCAGGGCTCCCTGGGGACCGACGGGAACCTTTGGATGAGCTACGACGACAGCAACAATTACGGAACCGGCCAGATATGGAAGCTCAACACCAGCACGCTGGCCTGGACCAATGTGACCCCCTCTAACGGTCCCGGGAGCGGCAGCGGCGGTTACAGCGGGGTCTGCGTGGACGCCGAGAACGCGAACCACGCGGTGGTCTCCACCATGGATTGGTGGGGCGGGCCCGACAAGGGATTCCAAACCACCAACGGCGGGACTTCCTGGAACGTCATTACAAACGTGCAAAACAGTTGGGATGCGGGCCCCTACGCCAACTACAACAACAATGGGGTAACTTGGACCCGCTTTTGCACCACCTACGACGGGGGCGCCTGGTACATGAACTGCATCAGGATCGACCCCTTCAATTCCAACAACGCCGTCTATACGACGGGGGGAGGCCTCTGGACCACGACGAATGTCGAAGCCTCGTCCCAACCGGCGGGCGTCACCTGGACCTTCACGGACTACGGCATTGAGCAGACCGCGGTCCTGTTCCTCAACGCATCCTCCATGCCCGGGACCTTCTTCAGCGCCTTGGGAGATATCACCGGTATGCGGTATACCGACCTCACCAAGCCCGCCAGCAACATGTACTGCAACCCCCATTTCGGGAATTCCAACTGCCTCGACTTCGCCGAGTTGAACGTGAACGACGTGGTGCGGGTGGGGGCCAGCGGAGCGGTGACAACCGACGCGGCCTATTCCACCAACAACGGGCAATCCTGGACGCCCTGGACCAACACCCCCCCGGGTTACACCACCGACAACGAGATGGGGTCCGTGGCGATTTCCGCCGACGGTTCCCATGTGGTCGTGTCGCCCCAAAGCGGGTACGGGTCCCCGGCCTACGCCTCCTCCCTCGGCGGCTCCTGGACCACCTGTTCCGGCCTTCCCAGCGGAGCCATGTTGGCCTCCGACCGGGCCAACGCCTCCACGATCTACGCCACCAGTGGAAGCACCCTCTACGTCAGCACCAATTACGGGGCCAGCTTCAGCACGGTCAACAGCTTCTCAGGGAGTGGTGCCCCCCGGGCGGTTTTCGGGGTGGCCGGGGAAGTCTGGGTGGCCACGGGCAGCGGCCTTTACCGCTTTACCAACGCGGGGTCCACCATGACCACCATTTCCAACGTCACTTCCTCCAACTCGGTGGGGTTCGGCAAGGCGGCCAGCGGCCAGACCCATCCGGCGGTCTACCTGACGGGCACCTACAATGGGACCTACGGGTTTTACCGCTGTGACGACGGGGCAGGGACCACTTGGGTGAGGATCAACGACAACAACCACCAATACGGTTATGGCGCCTGGTGCGAAGGGGACGAGGCCATCTATGGCCGGGTCTATGTCGGAACGAACGGCCGCGGCGTTGTCTATGGCGACATGGTGGCGACCACGCCGACCAACACCCCCACAATGACCCGGACGTTCACCCCCGCCAATACGCCGACGCCAACCTCCACCGCGACCCGGACGAATACTTTTACCAGCACAGTCACAAGTACCGCGACGGCCACTCTTACGCCGACCAGGACGAATACATTAACTTATACGGCCACGAATACGGCGACCTATACATCCACCGCCACCCGAACGAACTCACCCACCAATACCATCACGGTTACACTCACGAATACCTCGACTAGCACTTCCACGAGTACGGCGACGTCTACGGCAAGCCCGACTAGGACGAATTCACCCACTTATACAGTTACGCTTATACCCACGAATACCTCGACTAGCACTCCCACGAATACGGCGACGGCCACATCAACCCCAACCAGGACGAATTCGCCCACCTATACAGTTACACTTACACCCACGAATACCCCGACAAGCACTTCCACGAGTACGTCTACGCCTACGGTAACCCCGACTAGGACGAATTCGCCCACCAATACAGTCACACTTACCCCCACGAATACATCGACTAGCACTCCCACGAGTACGGCTACACCCTCAGCAACTCCAACTAGGACAAATTCGCCCACCTATACAGTCACACTTACACCCACCAATACAATGACCAGCACCCCCACGAGCACATCTACGCCCACGGCAACCCCGACTAGGACGAATTCACCCACCTATACAGTCACATTTACACCCACGAATACCTCGACTAGCACTCCCACGAGTACTGCGACGCCCACGCCAACCCCAACCAGAACGAACTCACCCACTAATACCACCACGTTTACACCCACTAACACCTCGACCAGCACTCCCACGAGTACGGCTACGACTACGGCAACTCCAACCAGAACGAATTCGCCCACCTATACAGTCACACTTACACCCACGAATACACCGACTAACAACCCCACGAGCACATCTACGCCCACGGCAACCCCGACCAGGACGAATTCGCCCACCTATACAGTTACACTTACACCCACGAATACCCCAACCAACACGGCCACGAGTACCGCTACAGCCACTTCAACTCCTACCAGAACGAACACCCAAACCAATACACCCACTTCAACGCTCACCAACAGTGCGACAGCCTCCCAGACTCCTACGGCTTCCTTAACATCAACTGGGACACCCACGAATACTTCCACCTATACCAGGACAAATACGCCGACAGCTTCGGCTACAGCGACAAATACCCAGACGTTTACTTTCACGAATACCCCGACTAACACAGTTACGAACACGGCAACTTCCACGCCAACCCCAACCAGAACCTATACCACGACCAATACGGTCACCAGCACCTCCACGAACACCCTCACCAACTCACCGACCCCCACGGCGACCAGGACGAATACCCCGACCAATACCTTGACGGCAACCTCGACGAATACGCAGACAGCAACCTCCACGAATACATTTACCCCGACCATGACGCCAACTAGAAGCTATACCCCGACCAATACTGCGACTTATACACTCACCAATACATCCACCAACACGGTTACGAATACAGCGACTTTCACATCAACCGCAACCAGGACCAATACGCCTACAGTGACCTCTTCTGCTACCAATACCCCCACTGGAACCACTTCACCCACGTCAACATTCACAAACACCTTAACCCGCACACAGACTCCCACATCGACGAACACCTCGACCTTTACCCCGACCCCGACGGTGACGAACACGTCCACCAGCACGCCTACGGCCACGCCGACTAGGACATCGACCCCTACATCCACGAATACCCCGTCAATTACGGCCACATCCACGCCGACCAATACCCTCACCAATACAGTAACGAACACCTCAACCCTAACCCGGACATCTACGCCTACGAATACGTCAACTTCCACGTTCACCTATACTTCGACGAACACCTCCACGCTCATACCGTCGAATACATTAACCAGCACCAGAACGAATACCCCGACTGTTACGTCCACGTTAACCAATACCAGCACAGGAACCACTTCACCCACGTCAACTTTCACGAACACCTTCACGAGAACGCAAACGCCGACTTCAACGAACACAGGAACTTTTACCGCAACCTCGACCAACACATCCACCAACACTTTAACTTTGACCCAGACATCAACACCCACCTTCACCAACACGCCTACGGCGACGAATACCGCGACATCCACATCGACCTATACTTCCACCAACACAAGGACCAACACGCCGACCAGCACATTGACCCCAACAGTGACGTCCACGGCCACCAATACCCCCACAGGAACCGCGCCACCCACGTCGACCTACACGAACACCTTAACCAGAACCCAGACTCCTACATCGACGAATACGGCGACCTTGACCTCGACCCCGACGGCGACAAACACGTCCACCAACACTTTAACTTTGACCCGGACATCAACACCCACCTTCACGAACACGCCTACGGCGACGAATACTGCGACTTCCACGTCGACCTTTACTTCGACGAATACTTTTACGCCCACGATGACTTCCACCAGCACCAGGACCAACACGCCGACGGCTTCGACTACAGCGACTCCTACGTCGTCGCCTACGCTCACCGCTTCGCCTTCGGCTACGCCAACTCCGACCGTCACGTCCACGGCAACCGATACTCCCACTGGGACTCAGTCGCCCACGAGCACGCCGACCAACACCTTCACAACCACCCATACTCCGACCAATACCCTGACCGGGACCTTTACCAGTACGCCGACAAGGACTTCCACCCCAACGCCCACGAACACGTTCACCCCGACCCGCACCATGACCGACACACCGACGTCCACCCCCACCAATAGCGAAACGTTCACACTTACTCCCACCTTGACCAGCACCTCGACCAGCACGAGGACCCATACTCCCACTAGCACAGCCACCAATACCGAAACGAATACCTTGTCTATGACGCCCACGCTGACAAATACCTATACCAGTACCCCATCCAACACCCCGACTGACACCCTCACGCCGACTGTGACACCTACTGCCACCGATACCCCCACGGGGACCCAGTCACCCACGAGCACCCCGACGAACACCTTTACACCCACGAATACTCAGACTTTAACCTTAACCCCGACTCCTACCCCTTCACTTACCCTGACCAACACTTATAGTCCCACTCCCACCTCGACCAAGACCTTTACTCCAACCTTTACAAACACGCCTACGGCGACGGGTACAATGACTTCCACGTCAACATCCACCCCCACGCCCAGCGCGACGAACTCTCTCACACCCATCTTGACCAGTACTTCGACTGCTACTAGGACCAGCACTTCCACCAACACGGCAACTCCCACGGCAACCCCTACACCGACGGATACTCCGACAGCCACTTCCATCAGCACGTCCACCTATACGAATACGCCCTCGTCTACGTCGACATACACGGTCACCCCAACTTCTACCCCAACGGGCACATCGACGAACACCCCTATGGCCACATTGACAAAAACCGCGACTCCGGTCGGGAAAACTGGAGTGGTTGTTTATCCAAACCCGGTGGACGGTCCGGGTCCAGTGACCATAAAAATCACCTTGGCCCAAAAGGAAGCGTCCGTTAAGGTCGAGATCTTCACGCTGGCTTTCCGGAAGGTGAATGAGATTGATCGCTCCCAAGTGCCTGCGGGGACGTTGTTTGTTTACTTCCCCCTGACGGACAAATCCGGGAGGCCCCTGGCCAACGGCCTTTATTACGTGGTGATCCAAACACCCCAGGGGCGCCTCGTAGCAAAATTTCTCGTTTTGAGATAAGCTAATAAATATACTGACAATAATTTGGTTGCTTATGAAATCAGAGGGTCCGGGGAGCGGATCAATAAAATATTTTGGTTCCATTAAATAAATCTCCAATACATTTTTCACCGCCAAAACACAGGAGAGCCGACAGGAGAGCCGATGTTCCGCTATTTTTCTGAAACCGGTTTAAATCGTTTTCAACTCTCATGGTTAAACCGGTTTTGCGCCGTTTTTTTGTTAGCGGTCCTTGGTTGGATGTCCCCATCCTTCATAAAGGCACAATGCACCGTAACGAGCGCCACTCTGGACACCAGCGTCGACGACGACATCATCATCTACCTGAACGGCAATGTGATTGTTTCCCAGCCTAACGACTGCAACTGGTGGACGTCCGTCCATTCCTACTCCGTCACCAACCTTTCCTGGATCAATACCTCGGGTGAGAACATACTGGCGGTATACGCCACCGACCAGTGCTGTAACACGGCGTTTGCAACGTGGCTACTGACCATCAACTATTCCAACTGCCCAACTCAGTACATCGCCAGCGACGGCTGGTGCACGCGGACGGTCAATTCGGGGATCACTTACACGGGCTCAGGAATGCCGCCCACAGGACTGCCTTCCGGATGGACGGGTTCGGGATTCTCCGACAGCGCCTGGGGGGGCGTTTACACCGGGAATATCCAAGTCATCCGTAATTGTTCCAACTGCGCCGCCATCACGAATACTGGGACGGGGTTGGTCGTTCCGGCCATTTGGGGCGACAATGCCTTCGCGCCTTCCTACTGCGGAGAGGGTTACCTCTTCCGCCAGCACTTTTTAACGGGTTCGGCCGCGTGCACCGTCACGCCGGCCCCAAGCCCCACCTTCCCTCCGACCAACACGATCACCCCTACGCCGACGGTCGGCTCACCCACCCCGACCTTCACCCCTTGGCCGGGCTGCAACAGCCCCGGGATCACCTCCCCCATGCTGAACCTGCAAACGTCCTGTTATAACCAGAACAACCAATACATGGACTACAGCTTACGGGTTTACAACTGGGGGACAACACCCGTCACCATCGCCAACCTTTGCGTCAAGGCCTGGGCCTACGAATCCCAAACCATCAACATGGCGCAGCTCAACAACTCGGCCGGAACCACCTGCACCGCCGGGGGGGCTTCCTGCGGAAACATCGGCATCACTGGCACGGTTTCCGTGGCTTCCTACGGCCCCTGCTCCCAGGTGGCCAACCACTTCGCTAACCAGATGATCACATATTGTTTTTCACCCACTTCCTCGGCTTATGTCATCCCGCCCAACGGGGGGTATTGGTACGTCCAATACGACATGCTCCGGTACGGGCGCAACAATACGCAAATGGATAACGGCAATTTCGCCGACGACTGGTCGCATTTCGGGACCGGCAACGGCGATTGTTCCTCCAATTCCTCATACCAGGAAAACCCATTTTTCGCGCTTTATTACAACGGAACACTGGTGCGCGAGCAGTTGGACGGCTCAGGGACCAACTTTGACACCGCCACCGGCATGGAGCCGTGCTCGTCTCTTTTGACTTGCACCCCGACCCCGGGAATAACCAATACCCCGACCCGGACCCCCACGCCTACACCCACGAACACGCCCACCAACACCCCGACGAGGACGCCGACTCCCACGCCCACGGTTACCTCCACCAATACGCCTACGAATACACCCACCAATACTCCGACCAAGACCAATACTCCAACTCCCACGAACACTCCCACCAACACTCCCACACCTACACCGACCCCAACACCTACCAACACACCGACGCGCACGCCCACCCCAAGCAATACGCCTACCAACACGCCCACGAACACTCCCACCAACACCCCGACCCGGACGCCCACGCCAACCCCAACCATCACCCCCACCTCGACCCCCACGCCGTCCCCAACTCCGTCGCCTACCCCTACTCCGACCCGGACCCCAACCCCCACGCCGACCAACACATCCACCCCCTCTCCAACACCTTCCCCCACCCCCACGAATACGCCGACCCGGACCCCGACTCCCACGCCGACAAACACTCCCACTCCAACAGCCTCACCTACCCCGACGCCCACACCCACGAATACGCCGACCCGGACCCCGACCCCCACGCCCACGAACACTCCCACGCCCACCCCGACCAACACACCGACTCCTACGCCGACCAATACTCCCACGAATACACCGACCCGGACACCGACTCCCACACCCACAACCACCCCCACGCCAACCCCCACGAACACACCGACGAATACCCCGACCCGAACCCCGACCCCCACTCCTACCACGACCCCTTCTCCTACCCCGACCAATACTCCCACTCCGACGCCCACCCATACACCTACCCCCACCCCCACGACAACACCCACGCCCACACCCACAAGCACTCCAACGAGGACGCCCACGCCTACACCCACCCCGACTCCTACCACCACCCCCACGCCTACCCCCACCAACACGCCAACGAATACTCCCACGCGCACGCCCACTCCAACGCCTACCACCACCCCCACGCCCACTCCGACCAACACGCCGACGAGGACGCCCACACTCACCCCAACCCCAACCCCTACCATTACCCCCACCCCGACTCCAACCAATACGCCCACGAACACCCCCTCGCCGACGCCCAGCCCGACCGGGACGACATCGCCCACGAACACCCCGACCAACACCCCCACGCGCACAAACACACCCACGCCTACGCCGACCCCAACGATTACACCCACACCCACCCCGACGAACACACCGACGAGGACGCCTACCTCTACCCCGACCCCCACACCGACGACGACACCCTCTCCCACCCCGACGAATACGCCAACCCACACACCCACGAACACTCCCACGCCGACCCCGACCACAACGCCTACGCCGACTCCGACGAACACGCCGACGAGGACGCCGACCAATACCCCCACGCTGACCCCGACCACGACGCCTACGCCCACTCCGACCAACACGCCGACGAGGACGCCTACCTCTACCCCGACCCCCACGAATACAATTACTCCCACGCCCACCCCGACCAACACGCCCACGAATACGCTTACCCCGACACTTAGCCCGACTGGGACTACATCGCCCACGAACACCCCCACCAACACCCCGACGCGCACTTCCACTGCCACTCCGACTTCCACGCCTACCATTACCCCCACGCTGACCCCGACCACGACTCCCACGCCAACCCCGACGAATACCCCCACGAGGACGCCTACCTCTACCCCGACCCCCACGCCTACAACCACTCCCACGCCAACGCCAACCAACACGCCCACGAATACGCTTAGCCCGACCCCCAGCCCTACTGGGACGACATCACCCACGAACACCCCCACCAACACCCCGACCCGCACATCCACTGCCACTCCGACTTCCACGCCTACCATTACCCCCACGCCCACCCCGACCAACACGCTTACAAGAACGCCGACATCCACCCCCACGCCGACCCCGACCACGACGCCCACGCCTACGCCTACTAATACCCCAACGAACACGTCCATAAACACACCCACGTCCACCCCAACCACCACACCCACACCGACCCCGACGAACACCCTAACTAGGACCTCTACTCATACCCCGACTCCCACGCCTACTATCACCCCCACGCCGACGCCAACCAACACGCCGACGAACACGCCTACCCCGACCCTCAGCCCGACTGGGACCACATCGCCCACTAACACCCCCACCAACACGCCGACCCGCACGTCTACTTCCACACCCACTCTCACGCAGACGATCACCCCCACCCTCACCCCTACCAATACACCTACTCTGACGCCTACGATGACCCCCACGAACACGGCGACGGTCGTGCCTTCGTTGACGCCAACCCATACGCCTACTTTGACACCCACGCTGACTCCTACAAACACAGTGACATCTGTACCTACCTTGACGCCCACGAACACCTTGACGGTGACTCCAACGACGACTCCCACGAACACGGCGACGGTTCAACCTACCTTGACTCCCACAAACACCTTGACGGTGTCTCCAACGACGACTCCCACGAACACGGCGACGATTCAGCCTACCTTGACACCCACGAACACCTTGACGGTGACTCCCATCCGTGACGCCGACGAATACCGCGACGATCCAACCTACCTTAACGCCCACGAACACATTGACGCTGTCCCCGTCCGTGACGCCGACGAATACCGCGACGATCCAGCCCACTTTGACGCCCACGAACACCTTGACGTTGTCCCCGTCCGTGACGCCGACGAATACCGCGACGATCCAGCCTACCTTGACGCCCACGAACACATTGACCTTGTCCCCATCCGTGACCCCGACGAACACGGCGACGGTGCAGCCTACCTTGACGCCCACGAACACATTGACGCTGTCCCCGACCCTGACGTACACACCCACCATTACCAACACGCCTAGCAACACCCCGACAGTGACGATAACCTACACGCCCACGAACACGTTCACAGTGACCAACACATTCACGGTGACCGACACGCGGACCCAGACGAACACTCCCACTATTACCAACACGCCTAGCAACACCCCGACGGTGACTATTACTTACACACCGACGAACACGCGCACAGTGACCAACACGCCTACAGTGACCAACACCCTAACCATAACGTACACATCCACCATTACGAACACGCCAAGCAATACCCCGACGGTGACGATTACTTACACTCCGACAAACACCTGCACAGTGACCAACACGTTCACGGTGACCAATACGAAGACTCAGACGAACACTCCCACCATTACCAACACGCCCACCAACACCCCGACGGTGACGAATACCTATACTCCGACAAACACCTGCACAGTGACCAACACGTTCACGGTGACCAATACGAAGACTCAGACGAACACTCCCACCATTACCAACACACCTAGCAACACACCTACAGTGACGAATACCTACACTCCGACCAACACATTCACGGTGACCAACACTTTCACTATTACCGATACGAAGACCCAGACAAACACGCCTACTATTACCAACACGCCCACCAACACCCCGACGGTGACGAATACCTACACGCCGACAAACACGTTCACTGTGACTAACACGTTCACTATTACCGACACGAAGACCCAGACGAACACTCCCACCATTACCAACACGCCCACCAGCACCCCGACGGTGACGAATACCTACACGCCGACAAACACGTTCACTGTGACTAACACGTTCACTATTACCGACACGAAGACCCAGACGAACACTCCCACCATTACCAACACGCCCACCAGCACCCCGACGGTAACGAATACTTACACGCCGACGAATACGTTCACTGTGACCAACACGTTCACTATTACCGATACGAAGACTCAGACAAATACGCCTACTATTACCAACACCCCCACCAGCACCCCGACAGTTACAAATACCTACACTCCGACAAACACGTTCACTGTGACCAACACTTTCACTATTACCGATACGAAGACCCAGACGAACACACCCACCATTACCAACACGCCCACCAACACCCCGACGGTGACGAATACCTACACTCCGACGAATACGTTCACTGTGACCAACACGTTCACGGTTACCAACACGTGGACCCAGACGAACACTCCCACCATTACCAACACGCTCACCAACACCTCGACGGTAACGAATACCTATACTCCGACAAACACGTTTACTGTGACTAACACATTCACGGTTACTGATACGAAGACCCAGACGAATACACCTACCATTACCAACACGCCCACCAACACCCCGACGGTAACGAATACCTACACACCGACCAACACGTTCACGGTTACCAATACGAAGACCCAGACGGACACTCCTACTATTACCAATACTCCCACCAACACCCCGACGGTGACGAATACCTACACTCCGACGAATACATTCACTGTGACCAACACGTTCACGGTTACCAATACGAAGACCCAGACGAACACCCCTACCATTACCAACACCCCCACCAGCACCCCGACGGTAACGAATACCTATACTCCGACGAATACATTCACTGTGACCAACACGTTCACTATTACCGATACGATGACCCAGACGAGTACATCCACCGACACCTCAACAGTAACGAATACCTACACGCCGACCAACACGTTCACAGTCACCAATAGCTGGACCCAGACAAACACGCCTACTATTACTAACACGCCCACCAGCACCCCGACGGTGACGAATACCTACACCCCGACCAACACGTTCACAGTCACCAACACCTGGACCCAGACGAATACATCCACCATTACCAATACACCTACCAACACCCCGACGGTAACAAATACCTACACTCCGACTAACACGTCAACTGTGACCAACACACGGACCCAAACGTTCACCCCGACAGTGACGAACACCCCCACCAGCACCCCGACGGTGACGGATACTTACACTCCGACTCCCACACACACCGTGACTAGCACGCCCACGGTTACCAAAACGCCAACCTTGACCTCCACACTGACCGCCACCCCTACGGTCACGAACACCCCTACCGCCACCTCGACCCCGACGGTGACCAGGACCCCTACCACCACCTACACGAGGACCCAGACGAATACGCCGACCATCACGCGAACCCCGACATGGACCCGCACTCCGACGCACACATACACGCCCACTTCCACCCGGACGGCCACACCCACCCCCACTCCCACGAAAACCTGGACCCCGACGGCGACGGCCACACCCACGGCGACGCTTCTCAACACCCCGACGGTGACCCCGACGCCTTCCTCCACAAACACGCCGGGGCCGACCTGGACGCCGGAAACCGACATCTTCACGGTCACCAAGAACGTGTTCCAGCAGGGGGAGACGGTGTCGATTACGGTGGGGACAAGCCAATACCCGGGGAGCCTGGAATTGACCGTGTACAACTCAGCCGGGGAGCACATCAAGACCTTGGGAAGCCGGTACCTGACGGCGACTTCTCAGATCACCTTTTATTGGGACGGGACCAACAAATACGGGGACATGGTCGCTAGCGGGGTCTACATTTTCTACCTGACCGAACCCATGGACCGTAAAACCAAACGGATTATTTTTATCAGGTAATACAAATTATTTTGGGAAAACGCGGATAAACTTATGAAGCTGAATTCAACCAGTAAGGCAACGCCAAATCTAAGGCCAATAAACCAACAAACACTCCAACCAATACATTGCCAATACGCTGTCCCGCTATTACAAAACGCCAAATAGCGCCCAGGTATTTGTTTTAGACGGTTTGGCTGAAGATTCCGTCGAAGGTGGGGATTGGACTAAGATGCTGGCGCTTTATTCGAATAAGGTAGGGGCGTATGAAAAAACAGAC
>CAWKAR010000051.1:0-6759 GCA_963847625.1 candidate division FCPU426 bacterium
CAGACGCCGGGCAGTTGGGCAATATTTCTAACGGCCCAGCGCCTATTCATCACGGCGTGCCTTCTGCTGTGGCTCCCCTTGTCCGCGGGTTCAAATTCGCCGGGAGGAAAAAAGATGGGGACTTTCCGAAATCCGATCTTGACCGGCTTCCACCCCGACCCCAGCGTCTGCCGGGTGGGGGAGGATTTTTACCTCACCAATTCCACTTTCGAGTATTTCCCGGGCTTGCCCATCTACCACAGCCGCGACCTGGTGCATTGGGAGTTCATCGGGAATGCCCTGAATCGCCCCAGCCAGCTTCCCCTCCAAGGGGCGTCGGACCGGGGCGGCCTGTACGCCCCCACCCTTCGTTACTGGAAGGGGACTTTTTACCTAACCTGCGACAACGTCAGCGGGGGCGGGAATTTCATCGTCACGGCCAAGGATCCGGCGGGCCCCTGGTCGGAGCCGGTCTGGCTGAACGATTACGGGATCGACGGCTCCATGTTCTTTGACGACGACGGGAAGATCTACTACCACCGGGCCGGCGCCGACAATGGGAACGGCATCGCGCAGGCCGAATTGGACCCTTCCAGCCTGAGGTTGAAAACACCCTTCAAGAAGGCCTGGGAATACCAGGGCGAATGGAATGAGGGCCCGCACCTCTACAAGATCAAGGGCATGTATTATCTCATCGCCGCCACGGGTGGAACCGAAAGCCATCACCAGGAAGTCGCGGCCCGGAGTAACAGCCCTTGGGGCCCTTTCGAGCCGTGCCCCCATAATCCCATTCTCACCGAACGCGACGATCCCCAAAGCCCCATCCAATGCGCCGGTCACGCCGACATGATCGACGCTCCCGACGGGTCCTGGTGGATGGTTTTCCTGGGGACCCGGCCCCAGGATGGCATGTCGGTGCTGGGCCGGGAAACTTTCCTGGCGCCGGTCCATTGGACGAAGGACGGTTGGCCGGTCGTGGGGAAGGGCCACCACGTGGCCCTGGAAATGGAAGCGCCGAAGTTAAAGCCGTTTCCCGTGGAGGCCCCCAAGCCGAGGACCCTTTTTACCGGCCCCCAGTTGGGCCCTGAGTGGCTGCATATCCGGAATTTTGACCCGCGAAATTTCTCGCTGACCCAACGGAAAGGGTATCTCCGAATCCGGGCGGCCAAGGACAGCCTGGACACCCGGTTTGAGGAGCCCGCTTTCGTGGGCCGGCGCCAGGGCTCATTCCGATTTAGCGCGCGGACCGAGATGGAATTCACGCCAACCCAAGACGGCGAGGAGGCGGGCCTCTGCGTCAGGGCCAACGAGGATAACCATTACGAAATCGGCTTGGGGCGGTTCGGCGGGGAAATCCGGATTTTCATCCGGAACAGGATCAAAAATAGGGAATACATGGTCGCCCAAGAAGCGGTGGGACCGGGCCAAGTCCAACTGGAGATTTCCGGCACGGAGGACCGGTACCAATTCGCCTGGTCCAACGACGGTAAAACCTGGAACACCCTTGCGGCTTGTCCCTCCGCCGACCTTTCCCGTGAGAAAGCGGGCGGTTTTACCGGAACGGTGATCGGCCTCTATGCCACAGCCAACGGCAAGGATTCCCAGGCTCACGCGGACTTCGCCTGGTTCGAAATTCTACCCGGTGCCGTTGCGAAACCCATCCCCCTGACGCGCCGGCCACCGCCGACGCCCCTGATTCCATCCGGCCATTGGCGGATCAGGACCGGCTGGGAAGAATTCCGGGACAAGGACGGTTTGTACTGGTTGTCGGATGTCGGCTATTCCGATGGGGAAGTCGCCCGTTGTTGGGATTCCATCGCCGGAACCCAGACGCAGGAACTTTACCAATTCGAACGCAGCGGGAGGGATTTCAGTTATTCCCTTCCCGTGTTGCCGGGTAAGTACCAGGTTCATTTGAGGTTCGCCGAGACCTCTGTGAAGAAGGAAGGCGAGAGGCTATTTGACGTCCTCATCAACGGAAAAAAGGTCCTCGCCCATTTCGATATCCTCAAGGAGGCCGGGGCCTTCGACAAGGCCGTCGATAAAAGCTTCCCGGGCATCCAATCGGGCGCCGATGGAATGATCCATCTCCAATTCGTTTCCTCGGTCCAGAACGCCAAGGTCTGTTCGATTGAGATCGCACGCCAAAAATAAGTTGGATCGAGCTTGAAAATATGACCTGTCCACGGCGGGGAGCGCCAAGCCCCCGGCTTGGTGCAGTGGGAATGGACAAGAAAAATATATTTATTTGTACGGAATAATACCGTACATATGGTATATTTAAAGTGGAGGTAATGACCATGTCGAAAGCTCTAAAAACAAAGGAAGAACGCATCGAACTGCGGGTAAGACCCCAGGACAAACGATTGCTGGAAAAAGCAGCTCAAGCCCAAGGTTTAAGTCTTAGTTCTTATCTCGTGACGAGATCCCTTCATGCGGCGCAGGAAGACGCGGCCCCGGTTAAAACCTACGTTCCGGCCAAACGGGACGTGGACTTGTTCCTGCGGCTTCTGGAAGCCCCTCCTGTGCCGAACGAAAAACTTAAAGCGGCGGCACGACGTTACCAAAAAGAAATATCCTGAACCATCTTTATGCTAGGTCCAAAATGGAAGTTCGTGCCCATCACTGAAAAGATGGAACTCCAATCTTTTGATTGCGGCATTTTCGAACTCAATGATTACCTGAAAAGATACGCGGGGCAGAACCACCGCAAGGGTTTGGCCAGCACTTACGTCCTCGTTCCCGCCGATGGAGAGCCGGTTGCGGCCGGTTATCATACCTTGAGCATGGCTCAAGTGGATTTACGTTCACTCCCTGAATCCCACCGAAAATACCTCCCGAAGTACCCGGTTCCCGCGGTGCGGTTGGGCCGCCTTGCCGTTGATCTTAAATGGCAAGGAACTGGATTGGGGGAAATCTTGTTGTTGGATGCAATCCGCAGGTCTATTGCTGCCATTCAATCAGTGGCCGCTAAATACATGATCGTGGACGCCAAGAATAAAAAGGCTGAGGAATTTTACCTGCGGTACGGGTTTCAACCCTTTGAGGGAGGCCCGCACTCGCTTGTTGCGGCTATCGACACATTAAAAGGGCTTTTTGAGTAGAAAATTATTGACCACGACGTGGAGGCGTAATGGACAGGTAAAAATAAACGCCGGGAGGTCACGTGAAACACCTGAAATCCGCCTGCTTCCTGATATTCTGTTTTTCCATTCCCTTAATCGCCCCCGCCGAAGGCCTGGCCCCAACCCCGCCCATGGGCTGGAGCAGTTGGAACGCCTTCAGTATGGGCATTAACGAAACCATCATCCGCAAGACGGCAGATCTCATGGTGAGCCTGGGGCTCCGCGACGCGGGTTATCTTTACCTCAACCTGGACGACGGCTGGCAGATAAGCCGGGACGACCAGGGCGTCATCCAGCCGGACCCGGCCCTATTTCCATCGGGCATGAGGGCCCTGGGAGACTATCTCCATGCCAAGGGCCTCAAGTTCGGCCTCTATACCTGCGCGGGAACCCAAACCTGCGGCAAAAGGCCCGGGAGCAAGGGCCACGAAAAACAGGACATGGCCACCTACGCCTCCTGGGGGGTGGATTACGTTAAGGTCGACTGGTGCAACACGGAAGGCCTGGATTCCAAAACCCAATATGCGCTCTTCCGGGACGGCATCAAGGAAAGCGGGCGGCCCATGTTGCTGTCCCTTTGCAACTGGGGGGTGGATAAGCCCTGGCTTTGGGGAAGGCAGATGGGCCAGCTTTGGCGCACCGCCGGCGACCTCGTTCCTTGCTGGGACTGCAAGAAAGATTGGGGAGGCGCGGGGGTTGTGCCCACCCTGGACAAGCAGTTGGGCCTGGAATCCTACTCGGGGCCGGGCGGTTGGAATGACCCGGATATGCTCCAGGTGGGCAACAGCGGCCTGAGCTTGGAGGAGTCCCGCGCCCATTTCAGCCTTTGGTGCATCTTGGCCGCACCCCTCATCGCGGGCAATAACCTGGCGGCCATGAAGCCGGGGGTGAGGGAAATCCTCCTGAACCAGGAGGCCATCGCCGTGGACCAGGACCCCGACGGTAAGCAGGGAACCCGGGTCAAGATTGGGGGTAAGGGCGGGGAGGTTTGGGCCAAGCCCCTGAGGGACGGTGCCTGGGCGGTCTGTCTTTTCAACCGGGGCTTGAAATCCGCCGATGTCAACGTGCTTTGGGGGGACTTGGGCTTGAAGGAAGATCAAATGAAAGTACGAGACCTTTGGGCCCACCGGGATTTGGGTGTTTTTGACGAGGGTTATTCGGTCAGCGTGCCTTCCCATGGCGTGGCCTTGCTGAAAGTGACCATCAACAAGCCGGTGCCCCAGCCGGTGTCGGACACCTGGAGAATCCGGGCCGGGGGCGGGGACTTCACCGATCACGCGGGCCAAGCCTGGGCCGAGGATAAGGCTTTCGAGGGAGGGGACACGGTGGTAACGGGACTTTCCATCGCCGCGAAGGAGGACCCGGAACTTTACCAAACCGAACGCTGGGGTCCGGACTTCAGGTATGCCTTCCCGGTTCCACCTGGCAGGTACAAAGTCAACCTCAAGTTCGCCGAGACCTACGTGAAGAAGGAAGGCAAGAGGCTATTTGATGTCCTCATCAACGGAAAAAAGGTCCTCGACCATTTCGATATCCTCAAGGAGGCCGGGGCCTTCGATAAGGCCGTCGATAAAAGCTTTCCGGACATCCAACCGGGCGCCGATGGCATGATCCATCTCCGATTCGTTTCCTCGGTCCAGAACGCCAAGGTCTGCGCCATCGAGGTGGTCCGGGAGCATTGAGCCTATTTTCTGGTTAATTAATTTTTTCGGTTGTTTGTTTTGTCCAACCCGGGGAGTCGAATAGAGTATCAGCGTTTGGAAACAGATTTGGTGGGATTTCGTCTCAAACTTTGGGCCAATACCACCTTTAAAATTTGGGATGCCTTCGAAAATGACCCTATAGAAACAAAACATTCTCAACTTTTATCATTCCCATGGCCATACTTTCCGGGGGAGATTTATTTCGTGGTGGTCCAAACGCCCCAGCGGCGCCTCCTGGAAAAACACATCGGTTTGAGATAAACTAATAAATATAATGACAATTATATTTGGTTATCTATGAAATCAGAGGGTCCGTGGAGCGGATCAATAAAATATTTTTGTTCCATGCAGGCCGTTTGTGAGTCATGTATATTTAATATAAATCATTATTTTTCTCGGTTGATATTTCAACCTTGAAGGAATCCCCCCGAAACCCACAGCTTTCCAAAACCTCCCTTCGGTTTGGTGATTCCTGAAACCGGTTTAATATCCGATTTTAAAAGCCTGGACTGAGTGTCGGAAATAAAAATGAAAATAACCATAAAAACGTTTGTAGGAATAAGTTTTGCGTTAATGATGACCGCCCTGGTTCCATCAACCTCCTTGGCCCAATGCACACCCACTTCCGCCACACTGTGCATCGGTGACGACGACGCATCTCTTGTATGGATCAATGGCAACGCCGTTTCCGAGCCGACCTCTTTTGGCGGAATTTATTACACCAGCGCGGGAAATCCTCCCTGTGTCTCAGTGCCAGCCGGTGACTTTGTTACCGGGACCAACGTCATCGCCGTCGCGGATTACAACACAACACCGGGATATGTTTGGGAAACCTGGTCATTGGATATCACCTGCTCAAACGGGAACCACGCTTATCTCAGCAGTTCGAGCGGAAACGTCGTTGTGACCAGCGTGCTTCCCGGAAACGGAGGAATACCCGGGCCTCCCCCCGGCAACGACGGAAACGGCGTCACTTGGTGGGGTTCCAATTACGCGAACGCCACCTCTGGGAACGGCTGGAACGCCGCGGTGGCTGATACGGGCGTTTCCAGCATTTGGGACAAGCAGGTGAGGGACCCCCAGACCGGCGCCTGGCTGACCCCCATTTCTTACGATGCTGGGGCGGGGGACGGGTCGGCTCCGGCCACACAAGTCCTTTACTTCCGACAGACTTTCACACTTAATGCAGTCGCACCGCCCGCGGCATCGCGGCGTTCATCATACGTCAACTACAGTAGGCTACAATATTTCCGGCCTCGCGTCAAGAGCAAAAACGCGAGGACTTTCCCCATTTTTTTGTTCGTGGGGTGCGATTCACCTTATTCGACGCGGTATCGTGGGTGCGGCACTTCTTTTAGGATGTTGAGCGCCGACCTGGACCGCAGCGCGTCTTTAGTGAAAACAAAGGCTCTTCCCCTAGCCTCGTCAAGTTGGGAAGTCGCGCGACGCCGCTCCAAAAGCGGCTAGTGTGTTCTTATGAAGTCGAAAATTGAAGCGTTGGCAAGCCTGGACTTTTCAAGACCTGTATCCACCTTGTTTTCAGTAGTTACACCGAATTCACGCCAAATTTTGAGGAAACTCCTGCAAGAACGCCGGATCACAACACCGGGAGCGATGAATTTGGCCGTGCGACTCCCCTCCTCGGCGGAGGAGGGGGAAGGGGGTGGTGGCGACCAAGGTCATCTCCTGATTGTCCCAATTGCGCCGTCAATTATGAACGGGGCCACTTGTGGTAGCGCGCGCTCCCCTTGCGAGGCTGTCGTGCTGATCCCGCCCTGCGGCGTGAGAACGTATCCGACGATGCGGAAGCCCAGCTCGCGCCGCAGGCCGGCGAGCCTGGTGAGAGATTTGCGCTTGAACCGCTCCGAGTCGAAGGGGCGCGCGCGATCCCATAAGCGCTAAGGTAAGCGCGCGTGACAGGGTTTGAGCCACGTTAGTGGTCCCGCAAGGCG
>CAWKAR010000052.1:0-108391 GCA_963847625.1 candidate division FCPU426 bacterium
AGTTCAATAACGAAGTGCAACACTTAGACCCGGCAGAACCCGGGGGTTATCCTAAGTGCTATGAAATCATCCTACAAGCATCTGTCGTTAGCCGAACGTGAAGAAATTTCAGTTTGGAATGCTGAAGGCCTCTCCCTTCGGGAAATCGCACGCCGTCTGGGCCGTGATGTATCCAGCATTTCCCGAGAACTGAAGCGCAACGCCCCTCCTATACGATCTCGCCGCTACCTGCCCGCCAGAGCTCACATGCGTGCAGAACACCGAAACCGTCTTTCACGTACTCATTTAAGGCTTAAAAATCCTGAGATTCGCCGTTTAGTACTGCGAGAAATACCTCGTGGACTCTCGCCCGAGCAAATTGCCGGTTTTCTTCGCCGGGAGAAACCAAAACTTTCCGTTTCCCATGAAGCCATCTATCAATTCATCTACTGCGAAGCTCGAAACCTCATTCCTCATCTAGCCCGGGCCCATCGAAAACGTTTGCGACGTTGGCACACTCAAAAACATCGCAAAAGCCATATTCCTCAACGTACTCCCATTACCCAACGACCAGCTATCGTTGAAACAAGACAGCAATTCGGGCACTGGGAGGCCGACACCATCATCTCCCGGAAAAGCAAACCCTCACTTCTGGTTATGGTCGAGCGCAAAAGTCGTCTGGTGAAACTGGCTTGGCTACCTCAAAAATCAGCTTTCCACACTAGAGCCGCAATCAACCGTCGGTTGGTTCGGATTTCAAAAGGCCTCCGCCGTACCATCACATACGACAATGGCTCCGAAAACGTCGAACATCTCCAGGTGAATCGTGTTTCAGGCACTCGTTCATTCTTTTGTTTGCCCTTCCACAGTTGGGAGAAAGGTTGTGTTGAAAATACTGCAGGTCTTGTTCGTCGCTTCTATCCCAAGAAAACGGATTTTGCTACTATAACCCCAGCGAATGTACGACGCGTGGAACGGATCCTAAACCATCGTCCTCGCAAGTGCCTTCGTTTCAAAACGCCGGAGCAGGTCTTTAGTCAAGGTGTTGCACTTACTGGTTGAATTCAGCAATATAAAAATTATGGATTTATATTAATAGTTATTGGCATCCCCCATTCGGTTACTAATCGATCTTTGATACCTACAGGCTCTTAGAGATTTTCCGTCTGATATGCGAATAGTGCTCCTAGTTCATACGGATTATCTGTTTCATAGACCTCAACAATTTCATTTGCATATGGGTTGTCTATTACTCAAATTTGACGGTTCGCAAATCGTTGCATCCGGGCTTGGAAAAATATTATTTAGGAAATTCTAGGCGAAAAGTTCGCAAATCGCTGAATCCGGGGAGGCGATGCAGAAAGCCTTCCAGGCCAGCGAAGCCTTGAAAAGCCTGACCCAAGACATGAAGACATTCAACCTACAGGATTACCTGAACATCGAGGGAAGGTTTTCACTGGCGGATCTTAAGGAATTCGCTGTGGCGGCTCTTATCCGTTTGGGAGGTAGTGTTTTGCCGCAAGGGGTGTATATGAGTATCGTCTCCCCTAAATCCCTCCAGAAATTTCCAAATGTTTTGTCGAAATATGAATTAGCGACATTCGACCGGGAAGCAGCAATGCATAAAAAATCTGCGGAATTCCTGGGACTTGGTCATCCGTTGGTGGACGCCTTAATCGAGCATTTCCAACAAATGTCAATGAATGGCGATGTGGCGGTATTGAATCATTCCTTGAGTGAAGCGAAATCTCACGCGATAGTAAGCACCCTTGTTTCAATTGATTTAGAAGGGGGCAAGCAATACAGGGAAATGAAACTTGTACGAGTTGAAGGAACTGGTGACTCGCAGGTTTTGCCTGATGATTGGCTTGTCCTCCGGCTGAAAAAGTTGAAAGAGATTGTGAAAAATGGAACCTCTTCGGGATCGGAAATGGATTGGAAGCGGATAAGGGAATCCTATGAGGGGGCAATTGGCGCTATTTTAAGCCAAATGAAAGGAAACCTTGAACACCCGGTTGGTGCACGGGTAAGGCTATTGGGCATTGCGGAAGTTTCGTGAAAGTAAATTCTTTAAAAGTTCAAATATAAAGTGTAAACGAAGGAAAAGCGTTATGGATAAGTGGTTAGAAAAGATATTTGCCCTTTCTTTAGAAAAATTAGTTTTGATTGTTAGCATACTTTTAATAATTCTTTCATTTGATCCTGTTCATTATGCAATGAAGGAATGGACATTTAATTTAAAAACACAACCCAATCTGTATCTTTTTATCCCGGGAGGCCTTTTATTTATTTTGTTTTTTTTACTGCAAAAACGCCAACGTTTTCAAAAAGCTGTGATTGAAAAAGTTCGAGGCGGTTATAAATTAAAATTGGATTCGAATCATTTTATTCTTCTAGTTACAGGAAATATTGAAGAATTTACGGGGAACGAACACGCTGCTGTTGTTCTACCGGCTAATACTTCATTTGATGATTTGTGTATACATGACAGTCGGAGTGCTTTGGGCAGTTTTTGCCTTAAGTATTTCCCGACAGGTATAGAACAAATTCAAAAGATAATTCGAGAAGCTGCAATTGAGGAATGCAAAATCGATCAAAAAGATTTTAAACACGCACCACTGGGTACTTCCGTGTTAATTAAAAATCCATTAGGTTCAGCGTTTCAAATAATTATTTGTGCGATTACAACCGTTGATCAGGAACGCGGCATTCAAGCTGATACCTTGTCGTTAATATCTTCTGTAAAGCAAATATTTCAAAAAGCATCACAAAACCGAATCTCGTCACTTACGATGCCAGTTATTGGTACGGGACATGGGGGTATCGATTTTAAAACCGCACTTTCCATGCTATTGGTTCAATGTATGAATTCAATGCAACACGAAGGGGCACATCATGTGAGGGATGTCAAAGTTGTCGTTTATGATCCGGAAGGAAAAAAGAAAGAACTTGTAGAAAATGTTGTCCAAGCTGTCGGTCAATTAACATGTTTATAATAATTTTATAAGGAGAAAAAATATGATTTTATACCACTACACATCCAAAGCGTCATTTGACGCCATAATTCGAACAGAAAAAATACAACCATCTGATCCATGGACCACAATGGATTCATCCTATGGAAGGGGGTGGTATTTTACTGATATGGCCCCTGATAAATGCAATGCGTGGACCGTTGCACATTGTTGGCGAAGTATTTCAGCATTTTCAAAGGTTGAATTCTATCTCAAATTCGACATTCCCGAAGATTTGCTCAAAAAATGTCGAGAACATGTTTATATGACCAATGCTTGGAATAACCGAATAAAGTATCTCGAAGGAAAAGAAACGCCAAAATGTTCAAAAGGTCCTTGCTTCATGTGTGATGTTATATCAAAAGTTAAGAGTTTTTTAGGTTTGTCATAATTGATTGAAAAACGATGTTGCTGATTAAATAAATCCGATAAATGGTCTCGTAGCATATGAATAATAATTAATGAGTTAGAAAAGCGTGATTAAGCATGAAAGAACCGGGGCAATCAATCGATACAATTGTGGTGCCGGCGAAAGAGGAAACATTTAAATCTGTGTTTTTAAGTGAAAAGCGCTGGTATGGAATAGGTATCAGGCATGATGTACTGCCACTTTTGAAATATATAGCTATTTACCGTTCTGCGCCTACTTCCTCGATAACTCATTGGGCCCCTATTGATTCCATAATAGATAGCAAAAGCGAAAAACGATTCATTATAACAATCAAAGGGGATCCGCAAACTATCGGGCCGATAAGCAATAAAGAAAAATTCAATGGGAAGTTTGGTTTAATCATCGGGCCTCGATATACCAATTTAGATCTTCTGAAACACGCCAAGCATTTCGTCGAAGCGTGCCCCTAATAAGTTAAATCTAAGTTACAAATAAAATGGTTTCAGTTCGTGTTTTGAGGACGGGCTAATCATGCAAATTATTGCCAACGGAATAAATGGGCAATATCTACAAAATTTTTTATTGAGATCGCCTAAAGATTTAGAGTGGGTTAAAGCTGCTGTTGCCTATGCGAATGGTTCACCAGATTTGCTAAGGTTTTGTTCCGACAATAAAATCCCTTTGTTTTTTTGGGGTCGTGTTGATGATTCGTTTCCAGTTTCATCTAATATTTTAAAAAAGTTTTTGGAGCTGGGGCCTGGTTATGAATGTAAATTGATTCATGATTATTACCACCCAAAAGTTATTTGGTTTAGCGGCTTTGGCGCATATATTGGCTCTGCAAATCTCACAGATAGAAGTTGGATTAATAATATCGAATGTGGAATTTGGTTCACTCAGGGCGATCTTGAAAATCACAATCTAATTACAGAGCTTGATAATTATTTTGATGAGTTGGACAAATATGCAGAGCCTCTTACAGATGAACTTTTTCAACGAATCTCTGCGTTGCAAAATAAATATAGCAACTTGAGGAGCGAACTCAGCATTCAAAAGGCTCGTCTTGCGAATGATTTTTCAAACGATTTAAAACCAATCTTTAGTAAATCTTTCGAGGGTTTATCCCGTATTAGTTCCAGAAAAGAAGCAGGCGAACGAGCTAAGCAGAAGTTTATAGATGAATGGACCGAAACCCTACAACGTCTCAGACAAATATCGGAAGAAATATCAAAAGACGAAAACCGACCTGAATGGATTCATCAAGATGTGCCTAAAGGTGTTCAAGTAGATCAATTTCTCCATGCGTTTTATTACAAAAATGTGAAACCTGCAAATCATTCATTACATGAGCAGTTTTACTTAAAAAATAAAAGCAATCCAGTTTCCGCTTTGAAAAAAGCTATTGAGTGGTGGAAGAATTCTGATCAAAACGAATTTTCAGAAGAAAAAGAATTTATTTATGAAAGGGCGCCTTTTTTACAAAAGATGCTTTCCAAAGAAAATATTACCCATTTAAATGAAAAAGAATTCATCGAAGTATGTTTGCGTGTACATGCATTTATTACCGCATCACGACAAACAAGTAACGAGGAAGTGGGTCTTCCTGAATCAACTCATTTAGGAATATTTGAGCGAGCAGAAAAAGTAGCAAGTTGGCTTTGGTCGCAAAAATCCGGAAATGGATCAAGTGCGACTCAAATTCTTAAATATGTTTTATATAGTGATGTATCAAAAGTTATAACCGAACGAATTTGGGATGCGGTTTACACTAAGGAGTGGCATGTCCACCGACTTGGATTGAGTTGTATTGGAGAAATAGTTGGTTGGGCGATGCCAACCCAATATCCACCCAGAAATGGCCGGACAAGTAAAGCATTACATGCATTGGGTTATAAAGTGAAGATATACAGCGAATAAACTAAAAAGGAGATAAAAATGCTTTACCCAAATAGTGAGAAAACTATATGTCCAGAATGTGGGAGCCCAGCCGCGATAATAAATTATTCAGGTTCAAAAGATTCTGGTTATCAAATCAAATATCGGTGTTCAAATACAAATTGTGAACGAAATGTAGATCCGAAAAAGTGTTTTCTATCAGAAAATTTTAAGAAAGAAACTCTACCCGATATTGAATATGAATTTATTTTTAAAAAGCCCAAAACTAAGAAAGCTTAGAAGAAAATAAAATTCTCAACACTATTTAGGATAGACTTTTCGCCTGTGTAAAAATGTAAATAGGGGCCTGGACTCACGCACCTCAGCGTGAGGTGGTTAAAAATTCGTTACTATAGGTCTTTGACACAACCCCCATACTTTATCCCGCGAAACCACTTTGATGTTCAACTAGGTATGGAAAAGCTGGCCAATAAGTCCGTTCGGTGGGGCCAATCAAATCCCGTTTTTTTCCCTGGGACGACCGCAAATTATTTTTAAGGATTTTGGTACATCATAGAAATCTTTCGGGGAACATCCGCGGGCCTTTGAAAACCTCCAGATCGTGAATTGAGTCATTGCCCCACCCATCTTCTGATGTGATCCCGACCAAATGAAAATAATTAATTCCGATATACGAATTACACGTAGCATTTCCCGTACCGATCGGGGAAATACCAATAAATCCCGATTTAACCCGATAGCCCACTTTTAAATTCGGATGTACGATATACATCTGAAACAAATGGACGATTAAAGGTAGGAGGGTTACGGTTATGGTAATGGATCAAAAAAGACGCGGTCGTAAGCCACTCGGGGGTTTGAGGATCATCCTTCGGTTGACGCCCCAGGAAGTCGCGGTGCTGGATGAAAAGCACAGGCAAACCGGGCACAGCCGGACCGACCTCATCCGCCGGGCCATCGACGCCTTCTACTTCTCCAAACGCCGCGAATCGGACTGGGAAAGACCCGCAAAAGGCTGACTCGTCCCCACCTAAACCACGCCTTCCGGCTTTCATGGGTGTTTCCCGGAAAAGGGCATGGTATGGGTGAACTAACATCCAAAACCGGGATTCTGGACCGTGTTTTTCCGTTCAAAAGGCTTGGGCGCTCCCCTCATTCCACCCATTGGAGCCCGGACGAAGAAGGCAAGTCACCCTGCCACTACTGCCTGGAACCCTTGGCGCAAGTGGAGGTGGACACCCGTCGCCTGCGTGTCTGTCCCATCTGCCGCCACAGCATCCTCACCCACCTCCTGGGAACGCACGTTCACCTCTTCAACCGCCGCCAACAATGGGATCTTCTGGCCAATGAAATGGCGTACATATGGAATTGGGAATATTGGCTGTTGAAGGGTTTCCAGAGCACGATGTGCGGCCTTCCAAGCGACCAATACACCGAGGCCAAGGACGAATTTGTCAAACTCGGTGACGCCAAGCGCGACGTGTTGGCCCAGAAGGAGGTTTTTTTGGGGCATCCAGGGGATATGGAAGCCCTGATCCCACAATTTTTGGAGAATTACCCCGAGGGTGGGGGAAATTTCGCGAAGGATTTTCTCAAGAGCCGAAAGTGGCGGGATCTGGCAAAGGAATTAAGCGGGGAATGCGCGGATAAACGGGAGATACTCGATTTTCAAATCGAGATGGTGAAGGGAACGAGCTGGGGCGCATTTGGGTTTGACGTGTCCGAGAAGGGAAAAACACTCCTTCTGCTGGAAGCCAGGTTATCCAGGTTTTAATGAAAGGCGAAGAAAAAAAGGGGTCAGTGGTTCGAGAGCCTCGCCATCCGCCCAACATTCACCACGTTGGTTTTCAAGCCTTTTTGATCCTGCTTTATCCCGCTAACTTTCTTTGGTGTTCAGTCAGAAACGTCCCCATAGCAGACCTGCTTTGCAGGACGCTATAGGGCACTGCAACGCCGGCCAATGGGTCCGCTCAAATCTCATTCCGGTTTTCGTTCGTGTTAATCAATTTTAATTTAGTGCTTGTCGGCGGGTGGTTTGCAAGTGGTTCGCCGTGCTCAAAAAATCGTCAACCTTGCAACCTAGTACATGGGAGAGCCGGAACAAGTTATAAGCGTTGGGGGTCCTGACAGATTCCCAGTATTGTATTTGCCTCCAGGAGCAGTCCATTCTTTCCGCCAAGTAAGGCTGGGTCCATCCCTTTTTCCGCCGGATTTCGGCGATTCCCCGGCAAAGATTCCTTTTGAATGACCCAGTGTTTTTTGAATTAGACATTGGGCCATGATGCTTGAACTCTCCCCGCCAGACCACGAACGGTTCTGGGCGTGGCGGTGGACATTAAATGGAACAAGAATAATCCCAAAAGAACACAGCTTTTGGAGGTTGTTCCATGAATAAGGCTACGCTTCTGATCACCGCGATTATATTGTCATCGTTATTGCCCACCTGGTTCTTGGGGTGCCAATCGAAACGCGGTCCCGCAGTTCCTTACGATATTGGCTTTACTCCAACTCCTGAGCGAATCTATGGCTCCGTAAGCGCTTTCGTGGAGGATAAGGGGATTGGGGTTCCTAACGTACTGGTAAAGGCGATACCCCCTTCCGGGGTGACGGTCTACAGCCAATCGACCACCGCCAGCGGGATCGCAACCTTCAACCCGACATGGCTTGATATAGGGAATTGGACCTTTGTGGTTCCGGCCCAAACACCTTTTCCATTCGCCCCCAGCACCATCACCATGCCAGTCTCAGTCGCAAATCAGACGGCCAACTTCAATTCTGCGGGGGCGACAATTTATTTGACCCCGACCGTGCCGGAATCTTTCACTTCCACGAATCCCGGAAACCCCTTCACCTACAACCTCGTTTATAGCCAACCGGGAAAACTGTTGATCCCTGGGAAAATCGCTTTCTCGGCATTCCCGACGAATTGGAACGGAACCTACGCACCCGCGACGATTGGATATGGAAGCGCTGATACGGCTTCGGTTACCGTCACCGGGGTCAATTGTGTGGACATGCCGCCAAGTTTCTCGGTAACTGCCCTCGACTTGGAACCCACGCCTTATCCCCGGGCCTACAGTTCACCCCAGACCATCACCAAAGGGTTTAACTCGACCGTGACGGTCTCCTGGACGACCACTTACGTGTTTCAAGGCTTATGCGCCATCATGAGCGGAACGCAAATGTATGAGGTTTGGGGAAACTTAAATGTTTCCCTCGTCAATGGCTGCACTTCCAGCGCCGTGGTGACGGTTTCCTGGAACGCCGGGGACTGCTGCCAGAACCAACTCCAAACGCCAAACGGCACCATTGGAGCCTCGAACTGTGGCGGGGGAACGCTGCAATTCGCACCGGGTTCCTATGCCTGCACAATCACAAGCGGCGGGTCCACAGGAGCGCTCAACGTTTCTTTTGATGGGCAATCGCAAACAACCAATATCCCATCAAGCGGCACGACCCAGTTATTGCAAGCGCACTACTAATACAAAATTTAACCTTTAAGTGCCTGCTTGTTGGAACAACCTTTTAAAGGAAGGCCATATGAAGATAAATACAGCGGTTGGCTTGATTTTGGCGCTGATCCTAGCGGGTTGTGAAAAGGGTCCAGCAGGCCCGGCCGGGCCCCAGGGACCAGCGGGGCCGACCATTCCAACCTATTCAATAATTTTTGAAAACGGGGTTTACCCTGATTCGGGATATGGCGGGTCGGACACCCATTGGCTAGACGCAAGCAACCCCAACATAGCGTCGGGGACAGGGGAAATTAAAGTTGCCACGGGGCCCACCACCGCGAACGTGGCATTGGGCTTGATGAGGTTCGACCTATCCTACGGCATCCCCTCAAACGCCACCATCACCGCCGCAAGCCTCCAATTGGCCACGGAAACCACCACGGACCTTACCGCTGGTACTTACGTTTTCGGCATCCACCAAGTCATACCACCTCCAGCCGGCCAGGTGCCCTGGAACGACTCAAGCACCTGGAATGTCCTTGTGTCCCCATATGGATGGGATGGGGGAACCAGTTCTCCCATTACGGCAGGTGCGGATTACAACTCTTCTTTCATGGACGCCGTGACGGTCACCGCTTCGCAGGTGAACGCCACCCAAGTTCTTCTTGCCTGGAACATTACAGCGTCTCTGGCGCAGGTGTGGACCAACAAATCCAACAACAATTACGGGGTTTTGATTTCACCGGAACCGGAAACAAACGGTTCGCTTTCAGGCTTTATATCGTTTTGGGACAACACGGGGAACAGCCAGCAAAAGCCGAAAATGCTGGTCTCCTACACCATTCCTTGAAGGGTTTATTTAGCAAAATATAGAGAGCAAGGATATCGGTATGTCTTAAGGATTTAGGAAATGAAAAAAATATTTTGCATTTTTTGTCTGCTGGTTTTGATAAACATTACTTCCGGGTATGGAAAACCCAAAGGGAAGAAAACACCGACCCCCACCTCTTCGGCCACCCCCAACCCCAAGCCCGGATGGGTCCCGCCGCCCCACGTGGACAACGACTCCAAGGCCCTCAACGCGAACGTCGCGGCCCATTATGGGAGTGACACGTCAGGGAACCTCGGTTATTCCATGTTCGACCTTTCCGCCGTAAGAAAACTCGACGAGAACGACGTTTCAGCACAGGGAACTGTGAGGGTAACCAAATCCTTTTCCTCATCCGACGACGGTGTCGGCCTTCAATTGAGGGAGGCGAATTTCTCCCTATCGGAACCTTGGATGGAAGCGCGGATTGGGAGAATGGATTTATCGGATATTGTCAGCACTACCCACTTTTTCGGGCGTTATCCACTGATGGGTTTGAGGCGGCTGGACGGGGTTAAGCTTTATATCCCCTTCAAGTTCTTTTTCGCCGTGGAGGATTACAAGAGTGTCTCCAGCCCGCCGACTTCGTTGAGTTTTTTCTATTTCCCGACCCTTTTTTCGGCCCAGGATGCGGTCATTGACGGCTCCCAGGGATATTTCATGGGCCAGCTTAGGATGAAGCTCAATTTCGGGGATCTGAGGACGGTTCTTCTTTTCAACTTGGGGGCCAGTGCGGCGGATGACTTCCAGTATTCCTCCATGAGCGGTAACCCGGCTTATTCCATTTGCGGGGAGGCTAATTTCGCCAGGGACTACACCCTTTACTTCGAGTACGGGGTGCAGGATTCCGCCCATTCAGGCGATACGAACGCTTTCGCCTTCGGGGCCAAGGGAGAGCATCTTTTCACTTGGCATTTCCTGTCCCTGGACCGGATCATCCTGGAAGCCCAAATCCCGATTGCGAGCAATCCCGATAATCCCTTTACCGGTGGGAACGGAATTGACCCGCCGTCCGCACAGCTTCCCCAGAGGGCCTTGTACGGACAGGCGCGGATACGAATCCGTTCCATTTTCATCGATTTTAACGTCACCGATTCCATGGGTGATTTCACCTTTGCCCGGTTGAACCCCTACAAAATCAATACGCCATTACCCCATGCCGGTCGGGGGCGGGAACGAGACAAACGGGCTTGAAATCCCTCTCCTTTCACTGGGTTACAACACTTAGGCCTTCAGCATTGATACAGGGGTTCAGTTTTGAAGAGTCTTAGGTCTTTTCATTATCTCAGTCATTGCTATCCCTCTTTTTGCCGAGCGAGAACCCCTTTATAGCCGTGCGGGAAAGGGACCAATGGGCTATTGAGCAGGTCATGGAGCATAAGGCCCCGGATGAGTCCTGGGCTGGGAATCCAAACGGGGAAACTCCAGGCACCCACCGGGTAAAGAGGGCTATGCCGAAGGCACTTCCACCGCAATCCCTTTTCAGACCCAAACCTACAACTTTCAAACCGAAACCGATGTGGCCAAGGTCAGCGCATTGGTCACGAATTTCGGCCCCAATTTCATCATCGATATTTCAAGCGACCAAACCATCCAGGGATGGCTTTTGAAACGCCAATCCACCAGGGAAGTTTTCCTTAAAGGGGGTACGCCCACGGACAACCCCTACAAGTGCCGGATCAGGGTGGACCGGCCCTATATCAAGGATTTTGGATTGACCGTTTATGTCACCCAGGACAGCGACCCGGCATTCGTACAGCTTTACTAATGGATGGTAAAAAATGGAACAGAACATTTCGGATAATTTCAGGGTACTGCATCCATCCTTTTTTCAATACCTTTCTGTTTTCATCGTTCCCTTGGCCTTGTTTCTTTTAGTCCCCCAGGGCGTGAGGCTTGTCTATGTCATTCGGGGATTCTGGATTCTTGAAGTTTTCCTATTCCTTTGCGTTTGGTTATTCCTAGCAACTACCAAGTTCATTATCAAACCAGATTGGTTTGAAATCCGCACTGGAATCCTGGTCAAGCGAACTAGAGCCATTCCATATGACAAGATCATCAACATCACCTGCAAACAAAACCTTTTCCAAAAGTTTTTCAATATCGGTGACCTTTTCATTGAAATACCTGGTGTGAAACCGTTTGGAGTCGCCTTATCAGGAGTTGAAAGGCATGAGGAATTAGCGGAATTGTTTTTCGCCCTGAAGAAAAAGGGGGCAATGTGAACCGTATTTTTACTGCATTACTTATCTTGTTCCTTTTCCACATGCCGGTTATCGCCAGTCCTGTTCCCGATGATCCCAAAATAGAGGAGGCCTTGAAGGCGAACGTTGTTGATTTTAGGGACTGGCTCATGAAACAGCTTTCCCAGTTTCCCAAGGCTGATCCCGCGAGAGTGGTCGTGAGGAGTTATGCCGCCGCCCCCAGGAAACTCCACATCTTTACGGCTAACCAATATAACGAAGCTAGCCATTCCAATTGGGTGAAATGCCAGGTCATGCAGGGACTTTCCCTTTTGAGCCAGCAACTTGCCAATACGGCGGGGACTGCTTTCGCGCCCCAGAGCGCCAGCCAACTCCAGCAATACGCTGTCCAATTGAAGCAAAGCGATGATCCCCAGTTCCAGCAGGCGGGAAGCCTTTACACCCAGGAAGCCCAAGCCTTGCAGTCGGGGAACATCCAGGGAGCCGACCAAGCGGCCAACCAGGTCGCGGCCTTGCCCCAGCCCTATGTCGCCCCCGGATACCAGCCCAGCCAAAGTGAAAGCCAATTGGCGCAGGCCTTCAACCAGGTCGTCGGGACGGTCATCGCCAGCTTGGGTGGAATCCTGGGAACCCTGGCGGTTTCCCAAATTTTGCAGGCCCTTGGGATACCGAACTTAAGTTCACTCTTGGGGACGGGACAGGCCATTGGGGACATCCCTTGGGTCCGGGCAGAATCCAGGAACGGCGCTGAATACCGCCGGGACCAACACCATCCAGACCGGGGGAAGCGCCGCCCTCCAGCAATTGGGAAGCGTCAACGTCAAGCAACTGCAATCCCAGGGGTCGGCTAACGCGGGCGGGGCACCGTCAGCCCAATAACTTGAAGGAGTAAAACATGAGAAAAAGAAACAAATTGGTTTGGATAAAGACGGTCGGGATCACGGTTTGGTTTTTTATTTGCGCGGGCGAGGCCCGTTCCCAGGCCTTGACCAGTATGCCGGAGTTGTCCCCGCTGAAGATGATCATCCTGTTTCTCCTGGACGCCTACGGCCTTTGGAAGATTTTGCAGTGCGTCAAGAACGTCCTGGACCACCTGGCCGAATCCAGCAAGGGGGATACGACCGCCAAGGACCGGGTTTGGGGAAGCGTCCTTGCCATCGTGGGAATCCTCATGGCGGGAGTTGTTTTGAACGTCGTCATCCTCAAGGCGGGCGAATTCGGGGCGAAGCCCGTCAGTTCCGTTTTGTCGGGGAATTGATATGATTAAACGGCTTCCTTCCCCTCATCTTATTTTCCTTTTGGGCCCCCGGGCTGTTTGGCGTTTCGGTCTTGTCCACCGACAGCGGCCCATCCTCACAGACAATCGAGCAGGGGGTCTCGGGTGGGATTTTCGATGCCATGGCGAAACACGCGGGGGATTGGGTCGCCCAGGGGATGGATAAGATCGGGAATTGGGCCTTACAAACCCTCTTCAAGATTTACGACAAATACATCGGCACCTTCCTTATATACATCCCGAATTTGGCCTCGCCCAATACCTACACGGCCTTGACCAACAATATGGGGGCAAACGCCGTCCAGGTGGTCTTGAATCTCCTGAAGATCACCAGCGGGACGGGCCTTTTCATCCTCATTGTGGGGTTCGTGATCGACACGGGGCAGAGGTCGTCCGGCCTTTGGAACCGGTTCGTGGACCCAAACCTTGTCATTGGATTCGTGGCGGCGTTTCTATGCCTTTTCGGCTGGCCGACGATTTTTTCCTACCTGACGACCGGCGTGACGGCCATGGGTTACTACATCTACAACCAGAACACCTTGAGGACATCGGGGGTTTTGGAGGGCTTCCAGAATATCGACTTGAACGCGGACGGGGGGACCAACGCCTTCCAGTTGTCCCAATATGACTTCCGGGGGAATTTCATCACGGTCCAGGGGATCACTTGGAATTTGATTTACCTCGTTGCCTTAGGGCTGGTGGTGATCGGTTTTTACAACTGCTATTCGGCGATTTCGGCGGGGGAATCCCAAAAAGGGAACCACCGGTTTTTCCAGGCCATGGCTGGGATCATCCTTATCCTTGGAATGCCCACCCTTGTCCATGTCCTCATTTCAAAGGGCGCAGACACCATCGGAAGCCAGCCGGTTATCCCCGGCCAAACTCCCGGCACCTTTTCACTCCAAGGATTAATCCAGGACAACGGGGTCCAATATCCCCAGCAATCGGGACAGGCTTCTCCCAATATCGGGACGGCGGGAAATACGGCGGCGGCACCACCGACAAGCCGGTTGGCCGAATTTTCAGCCGGGTTGCTCAAGTGCGGGGTCGCCATCTGGGGGCTGATCGTCTGTTTCGCGGTCATTTTCGCGAAGTTCTTCCAGGTGTTGAACCTGTGGGTCTTGTTCATCCTTGGCCCCATCTTCATCGGCTGTTTGGGACACCCCGCGACCGCCCCCATCTTTTGGGGAGCGGCCCGCTACTTCGTGAAGCTCCTTCTCTATTCGGTCATTTGGGCCATCACCTTGGTCGGTCTTTACCTGATCCCGAACATCAATTGGGGGGTGGAAACCATCGGGGTGAACAGCCTGCTGACGGCGGTGGCGGTACTGGCCGGCCTTCAACTGATCGCCAACGCCCAGGAATTCGCGTCGCTTTTCACTGCCTTCAAGGGAGGGAATTTGAAAGGGGAGGGCTACAAAGAGTTCACCCGTGACACCAAGGGGGCTGTCGTAGGGGCTGAATAAGGCAAGGCTTGGGGCTTTTGGGGCAATGAAAAAGATGACAGGGGAAACCAGCCAGGCCATGGCAGCCGCAACTGGGGCGGCTGTGGGTTCCATCATTCCGGGGGTTGGGACAGCCAGCGGGGCATTGGCCGGGCAAAGGACCATGCAAGGGTTGAACACAATCGCGAAATTGGGGGGATCGGCGGTAAGCCCAAACACGGAAGACCCGGATAACCCGGTTTCCAGTTTTCTCAAGAAATTTTCAGGAAACGTCATCGCGGGAAGCCTGAAGAGGGATTCCCAAAACGAGGGACGTTTATCCACTAATGAAAAGGAAAAACGCAAGCTTGTCGGCGATTACGCGAAGAAGCTCCAACAAGGGAAAGACTATAAAAAGCCGGGGCAGGGACCCCAGGGAAAAGGGACGGCTTAAATGGCGATACCCCTTGAGAAGGAATCCAAAATGTGGGGGCTCTTTTATTCCTCCGACTTCAACAAGCTGATGTTCGTTTTCATCGGAAATGCCTTTGCCTTCGTTGGTTTCATGATCTTCTGGGGCCTGGAAGGGTCCCTTGTTATTTTTTTCGGAATCCTGACCCTCGCCACCCTCTATTTCGTGATGAAAAGTTTTTGGCCGGAGAAGCACCTGGAAAACATCATCCGATACAACAACGAACCGAAGCATTATTTTCCGGGACGGGAACCAAGCGAGTTGGAAATATGAGGGGATTTTTCGAATCCAAGACCTAAGAACAACCCGGTCGCCGGGTTATTGAGGATTCGCTCCGTGGGGCCGGGTTACCTCGTCTTGAGGAACCCGGACCAATACGCCTGTCTTTTCAAATTGGCCGGTGGGTTGAACCCATGGATGGAAGACCCCGATGTGTTGGGGGAAAAGGTCAGGAAAGTTGGATTCGGTTTTGGCGGATTTGAGGAGCGGGGAGGAAGTCCAATTCCTGACCAAAAGGGTTTTGGCCGACGTGGAGGACGTCATTCGGCGTTATGAGGAAAGAATTCATGAGAATGCCCCGGAAGTTTTCAGGAACCAATACCCGGAATTTTTGAGGAATTGGCTCAGGCGGTTCTATGCGGAAGAAAGGATTTGCCATTTCAGGTCTTACATCCTTTTTACAGTTCCCCCACCAACGGTATTCAATAAAGAAAAAGGAACGAATGTTATCCCTATTGAGGAAGTCCTCCGGCGTGGGAAAATCCTGGGTTTCCCAACTCAATATCGTGGGTTTGGAGCCCCAGGAAGCCACCGAAGAGGAAATCATCACCCTCTTATATGAGGAGTTATCACTCGAAAGATTCCAGGGGAATCCGGACAGGTTCAAGAAATCCTCGGGTTATTCGGGGGGTGAATATGGGATTCAAACCCTGCGGGAAATGCTTTCCCCGACCCCTTGGGATTTCAGTGAACCGACGTTTTTCAAAGTGGGGGAAACCTTTGGGAAAACCCTCTATGTGACGGAATTCCCATCCTTCAACGAGCAGAACCTTTTCTTCCAGGAACTTTACGAGCGGACCGACGATTTCAAGGTTTCCTTCTATATTAAAGGGGTGGATCTGTTTCGCGCCCAATCCATCGTGGAAAAACAGATCCAAAGCGACCAGGGGGCCTTGTGGAAACGCAAGAACGTCATGAACTTCGAGGCCCAGGCGGCGCTTGATTACCGCCAAAGCGTCCTTTCACTCGTTTCGGAAAGGAAAACATCACTCGCCAAATTCTCCCTCTACATCACCTTGTTTTCCAAAAGCCAAAAGGAACTCACCTCAAGTTATGAGAGCCTTTCCCGGATGTTCAAGAACGTCCATCCACTTTCCGGGTACGCGGAGCAAAAAAGACTATTCCTCTCAACCATTCCTCAGGCCACGGATTTGGCGGGCCATGAACATCTCCAGGCCACGGCGGTCATGGCAAACGCCGTTCCTTGTTTGTACGAGCCCATGGCCGATACGGACGGGGTTCCCTTGGGAAAAACCCTTTCGGGTGAAATGGTTCATTTGAACCTTTGGGGAAGGGAAACGGAAAACTGGAACGTGCTTGTCGTGGGTTCATCCGGCACGGGGAAATCCTTTTCGCATCAACCAGCTTCTCATCAAGAACCTTCCCATGAACCCCTACGTCATGATTATCGACAAGTCCCAATCATATAAAACCCTTTGCCGGTTGGCTGGGGGGAGATACCTCAACTACGACCTGGACAGCAAACACCACCTGAACATTTTCGATTACCCCCTGGATGAGATAAAGGAAAAGGACGGGGAAATCGACCCGGAGCATATTTCCAGCATCATCATGTACCTGGGGGTGGTGCTCGCCAATATCAAGGAAAACCGCATCGAGGAATCGGAGGAATTGGACAAGGCCCTGCTCCAGGAGGCGGTCAAGCAAACCTATCGGAACACTATAGGAGAGGGGCGGGTGCCCCTTTTAACTGACCTCAAAGATACCCTCCTGAAGACGGCCGACGACAAGAAAGTTCCTTCCGAATTCCAATACATCTGCCGAAAGCAAGCCGAAGTCTTGAAGCTTTTCACAGGCAAGGGGATGTACGCCAACCTGACGGACCGGGAATCCACCGTCAAAGCGGACAATTCCTTCATTGTTTTCGACACGTCGGGTATCAGCGACAACGACAAGAAAGCCGTGGGTTTGGCGGTATTCGTCATTTCCAATTACTGCCTATCGAAGGCCAAACAGAACAAGGAATTGAACCGGTTATCCCAACTTGCCATGGATGAGTGTTGGTACTTGGCCCAATACCCGGCTGGATTAGCCTTCCTACTTAGAATCGCAAAGACTGCCCGGCATTTGAGGCTCCAGCCCATTTTCGCCACCCAGGAAATCGGGGAGTTTTTCGGGGTAAAAGGTGTGGAGGCAATCCTCAAGAACACCTCCACCAAAATCCTCTTGAAGCTGGTCGGGGACGACATCGACCACGCCAAAGGGCTCTTGCAACTGAACCCAAACCAAGTGGAAAAGGTCATGAACCTGCATTTGGTGAAGGGTGTCTATTCCCAAGCCCTGATCCACCAGACCCTCCGTCAGGGAATCGTGAACATCTATCCCGACGAATTGGCCTACCACATCGCCACCACCTATGGCCCTGAAGCCGCCATCCGCGACCATTACCTGGAAACTTACGCTCCTGACGAGGACCCGGTTGCGACTTTAGGGGCCATCGCCAAGTGGATAGAGGACAAGGAAAACAAAACGGTTTTAAAACCCGCCCAAAAGGAAAAAGACGGGCCGCCGGTTGTCCATAAACCGGATGGGGTCGGCATGAAATGACCGAACCGAAAAAGGAGGACGAGCATTCCATTCTTGATGTCATCGAGGAGGAACCCCAAAAAAGGGGTACACCTGGAAAATCATCATCGGACTCGTTGTGGCCCTGGGTGGTTTGGGTTCAACTCTTTTTTGGGGAAAGACCGGGCAGGTGGCGGATTCCAAGAAGGAGGTTTCCGGTGGAGGGTCCCAGGTTGTAGATAAGGACCCCCAGTACAGGGACATAACGGACTTCGCGGAGAAGTTCAGCATCATGGCTTTCAACATCAGCTACACCGACATCAACCACCAAGTGGACAAGGTGGCGAGCCTTATGAGCGACAACATGATGTCCTATTACCAGGAGGCGTTCCTCGACCCCAAGTGGGTCGCCTTTCTTTCGGACAACAAGGCTTATGTCTCTTACCAGCAGATCGACCGGTCGAGCGTGGAGAACACGGACGGGACCCACTATTGGGTGAAGGTCATCGGGAAGAACCTTTACAACTCGGACGCCAGGGGGGCGGGGTCGCAGATTGAGTTGCCTTTCCACCTTGTGGTGGTGGTCAAGCGGGACAACGGGAAACTTATCGTTACGGATTTCCAGAGGTTTTAAGCCATGAATGAAAAAGAGATGCTATTTCAAATCAGACCCAAAGTGGCGAAAGAGATGTCTTGGGAATGTCGCGGCTTTATTGGAAGAAAGACCTGGTACCAGAAGGCGGTGAGAGGGTTGGAAGACTGGCTAAGGGTCCAGGAAAAAAGTAAGGCCGGATGAAAGCCAAACATTGATTTACGCCCTTTTCAAAAAACCCAAACGAATGCAGGCACCCCAGGAAATGGTCCTGAAATCGAATTGGCACCTTGTCCTTCTGGCTTCCCTGAATTTTTTGATCTGCTTTTATCCTGGTGAAGACGAAGGATGAAAAGGGAAGAGTCATCGTCACTAATTTCCAGAGGCTTTTGTGATGGAAGAGAACGTACTGCAAATCAACCCGGAATTAGCTAGGCGGTGCCTTCAATCCGCGCATTTGTGCATGGAGACAAACCGTTTCAAGGAAGCCTTGAAGCTTTTTGACGAGGTTATCGCCAGGCACCAGCCCCAGAACGTGGAGGCCCACCTGGAATCCGCGAAGATTTACGCCAAGTACAAACAGCCCAATTCCATCCTCAAGGTGATCAACCGGCTCCATAACTTTTCCCCGAAGACCCCGGAAAGTCTCGTTTTGCTTGCCCGCGCCCAACTCCAAATGGGCCTCTATTCCGATTGCCGGGAAAGTTTAAGGGAGATTTCTTCCATGAGGAGGGATTTCCCTGAGGCTGTGGCTTTGGAGGGGGAATTGTGCATCCGGACGGCGAAATATGAATCCGCCATTGAGAAGTTCGAAGTCCTTAAGCCTGCGGTATCCCAAGAACTACAACTATTTGACCTTCCTGGCCGTTTCGCATTTCGCCAGCGGCAAATTCCACCGGACCATCACCCTTTGCACCACCCTCATGCAAGCCGGGGTTTCGGACCCCAAAATCAACCGGCTTTATGAAATGGCTAAAAAGAAAAGACGGCACGAGGCCTTAGGGAAACTGAAAAAAGTCAAACCCCTCAAATGGCTTTTCGCCCAACTCTTCGATCCCTTCCTGGAAAAGGAGATGAGGGCCGAATCGGAAAGCCAGACCACCCAGGAGGATCTGGTGCAGGAAACCCTGGTGGACCACAGGACCGGGCTTTTGAACGACCGGGCGGCGGTGCAGCAAATACCCGCCCTTGCCGCCAGGAGGAAGAACCACTTTTACGTCGCCATGGCCGACATCGACTTTTTCAAATCCTTCAACGACGTCCACTACAACCACCAGGTCGGAAACGCCGTCTTGAAAGCCTTGGCAAAGGCGGGCCAGCAAATCTTCACCAAAAACAGGATTTGGCGTTATGGGGGCGAGGAGATCGTCTGGGTGCTCGACGGTACGGAGGAAGAGGCGGTGGAAAAAGCCGAGCAGTTCAGGAAGCAATGCGAGGAAAAGGTTGTGACGGAGGCGAATGAAATTATCCAGAAGGAGGACATTCGGCACTTTACGGACGGGTTGGACCACAAGAAGGACGATATTTTTCTTATCCATTACCCGGTGACCATCAGCCAGGCCGTCGTGGAATGGGGCGAGGACGGGACCAACCTGGAAGGCATCTTGACGGCGGCGGATCACGGCCTTTACGCCGCCAAGGAAGGCGGAAGGAACACGGTGGTTTTCCGGGGAACTCCCAGGATGCATCGGCCTCAAACCAGTCAAGTACACGCCGGAGATGCTCGAAATTCTCCACGAGTTTTGCGCCAAGAAAGGTTCCGCCAATTGGTGGGCCTATTTGGAGACGGCCAATGAGAAGGCGAGAAACGAGGCTTTGGAATTTGCCAGGAACACCCTGGCCGACAAGGAGGTGCTAACGAAAAAATAGTTTCGCATTGGTCATTAAATTCAAAAGGAGAAGGAACATGGGTTTAAAAGTCAGGATTACCAGGATGTTTCCATATGACGGGGAACACACGAAGGCTTTTGTTGGGGCGAAGGTTCAAATATCCGGTCGTGTATTTGGTTACAACGAATTGACGCTCGTTAAAAAGAAAGAAGGGAATGGTTTGTTCCTGGGCCTTCCTTCTAGGCCTGGAAGGCAGGAGGGGGAGTATCACGATATTTGTTATATGGACCCGAATACCCGGAAGGATATTGAGAAAGTCGCAATTGCCGAGTACGAGAAGAAAATCAAGGAAAGCGCACAGGTGCCCATAGAGGATAACCAGGGAACGCGGGAAGAAAGGAGAAAAGTGAAAAGGTGACGGGCGGAATAAAAATCAAAGGAGGAACAAATGGCTTTAAAGATCAAGGTGACGAGGATGTACCCCTATGAAGGGGAGAATACGCAAGGCGTTTTTCGACGTAAAGGTCGCGATATCTAGTTATGAGTTCTACTTCAATGACCTGACTTTGGTGAAGAAGAAGGATGGGGAAGGGTTGTTTATTGGTTTCCCGTCCAGGCCGGGCAAAAAGGATGGGGAATATTTCCATTTCTGCAACGCCAATAAGAAAGCCAAGGAAGAGATCGAAAAGGCGGCGGTTGTGGAATTCAAGAAGAAATCAAAGGAAAAAGGCACGGCCCCTTCCGGGGAATAGATTTGAAAAGGGTTGGAGGGAACCATGAGCGAACGGAGAAAAAATGAACGCCGGAAAGCCAGCCAGAACTACCTCTTGTCTGACGAGGAAGTAGCCCTGATGGCCCATGTCCCGGTTAATACCGTCTGCTACTGGCGATTGGCGGGCGTCCTTCCATTCGTGAAAGTCGGGAGGCACCCGAGGGTTTGGCTGTCGGACTTCCAAAAAACTTTCCACCAGCCGAAACCAAATGGGCCTTGGGAACCTTTGGATAAAAGTGGTAAAATACGAAACGGCAGTGACATTAGGAGGAAGCGATGAGCAAGCCTAATGTCAACGGTTTGCCCCCATATCTCCGAAAGGATGAGAAGGGGTATTTTTTGGATTATTACTTAAAGGAAGGGGGAATAAAGGTCAGGAAACGGGTCCGATTGGGACTTGTTCCCTTGGTTCAGGCCAAGAAAATTTTGGTCCAAAACATGGTGGAGTTGGCTGAAGGAAAGTATTTGGCGGGCGAAGAAGCGATGGTCACTTTTTCGGACGCAGCCGACTCGTTTTTGGCCTATTCAAAGTCCAGGAAAAAAAGCCACCGAAACGACGTTCCCATTGTCGCAAGGTTCAAGGCTTATTTCGGGAACCGGCCTTTGGAAAGCCTTACGCCGGATCTTGTCGAGACTTACATCAGCCAGCGACAAGGTGAAGGCCAGTTGAACCACAGGGGAAAGCCCATAACAGGGACCAGTTTGAACAAGGAAATAACCTGCCTCAAGACGATTGTCCGGCGGGCCATGCTGAACGGGCAGATCGACCGAAATCCCATCATGGGAGTCCGCAAGTTCAAGGAGATTCCCAGGGACAGGACATTGACCCCGGAGGAGTACCAGAAACTCCTCGGAGTTTGTCCCTATCGGTTGAAGCCCATCGTCCAGTTGGCGTATACCACCGGCATGAGGAGCGGGGAAATCCTTGGATTGAAATGGAACCAATTGGACTTTCAAAACAAAGTTCTCATTTTGGAGGCTTTGGACACGAAGACCTTGGAGAAAAGGGAAATACCCCTGAATGAGGCCTTGATCGGCCTTCTTCAGAAGATTCCCAGGACCATGGCAAGTCCCTACGTGTTCAAATACCTTGGCAAGCCCATGAAAAGCATCAAGAGGTCTTTCAAGATGGCTTGCAAGTTGGCTGGAATTGAGAACTTCAGGTTCCACGACCTGAGGCATTGCGCCGTGACGAATTTCCGCAAGGCGGGGGTAAGCGATTCGGTCATCATGTCGATTTCGGGACACAAGACCTATTCCGTCTTCAGGCGGTATGACCGGGTGGACCGGGATGATAGGAAGGGCGCACTGCAAAAAGTTGAAAATTTGATAGACACGGATAAGACACTCGTGGAAAATCAGTCTCCCCTCCAAGGGAGCAAGTAGTACAAAACCCTTTTGTACAAAGGGTTTTAAGTAATAGCTGGCAACGGGATTTTAACCGGGCATTTTTCTTGTAAGCGGCAGGTCACCGGTCCGAATCCGGTCGCCAGCTCCACTTTTTTAAAAATATGTTCCCAGCATGTTTTAAAAGCCTTTGTCTGTAAGGAAATGACCAGCCTTACGGGCAAGGGCTTATTTTTTTCAACCGACCGTCAGTGATCAATAACGATCCTAAAAACTCACAAAAAAGCAATTTGAATGACACGTATATGACACTCCAAAAAGACCACAACATATGGTATGGCCTATAATTTATAGAAATCTTGTTTTATTCGATTACCATAATTTCGCGTATGCTTGGATCAGATAATCTATTTTTAAAGGCTTCCGTTACCATGGATTTCAGTGAACTCAAAAAGATCGCGTCAAAAGGTGAAACGGAGCGGGTGGAGTTCAAACGCACCACCGGGGAACTGAAGGATGCCTTACAGACGATTTGCGCGTTTCTGAACGCCAAAGGCGGGACCGTCTTTTTCGGCGTGAACAGGAAGGGAATTATCGAGGGCCAGCAGGTATCGGAACAAACCCTTCACGAAGTCACGGCGGGTTTCGGCAAGTTTGAACCGTCCGCCAATATCTGGCTAGAACGCATCCAGGCAAAGCCGGGATGGGAGGTTATTGCCCTGACCGTGGATTCCAGTCATGAAAGCGTCCCCTTTTCCTTTGACGGCAGGGCCTATGAGCGTGTCGGCAACACTACTCGAAAGATGCCCCAAGGACGGTACGAAAAACTCCTTTTGGACAGGTCCCATGCCAAACGGCTGTGGGAAAACCAGCCTGCGTTCAAAGTGACGCTGAATGAACTGGATCGTGCGGAGATATTCAGGACCCGCGACCTTGCCATCCAGCAAAACCGCATTTCCGTGGACACCGGCCGGGATGCAGGTGAAATCCTTGATCGGCTTAATCTCAGGGTCGGGGGTGTCATTACCCAGGCTGCCCAAGTCCTTTACGGGACGGAGTTCCTCCCCTATTACCCGCAATGCATGTTGAAAATGGGCCGTTTCAGGGGAACAAGCATAACGGGCGAAATCGTGGACAACCGGCAGGAACATTTGAACGCCTTCGCGGCGGTGCGGGAAGGCATGTCGTTCCTGGAAAGGACCATGCCCCTTGGGGCAAGATTCCCCAAGGGGAAGATATTCAGGGAAGACCGGTTTCCGATCCCCCTTGATGCGCTCAGGGAAATACTACTCAATGCTGTGATGCACCGGGATTACTCAAATGCCGGTGGGCATGTCGCTATCGCGATATTCGATGACCGGGTGGAAATCCGCAGTTGTGGGGGACTGCCCAGCGGTATTACCATCGCGCAACTCTCGGAACCCCATACTTCTAAGCCGAGGAACCCGCTGATTTCGGAGGCCTTCCACAGAACCGGTGCGGTTGAAATCTGGGGCCGTGGCACCAACCGGGTGATTGAGGCGTGCCGCCGGCATGGTGCTAAACCGCCGAAGTTTGAGGAACTCAGTGGTTATGTTTATGTCACGTTCAAAGCACAAATGGTCGCCGGGACAGATCGCGATTCCATTGCGGTCGGGGATATTGCCGGTTCGGAGAAAAGTTCGGTGAAGGGTTCGGAGAAAAGTTCGGAGAAAATCCTTGCCATCCTGGCCGCCAACCCCGGGACCGGCGCGGGGGAGGTCGCGAAATCATTGGGCATCAGCCAAAGGGCCGTGGAAAAACAACTTGCGGCCCTGAAAACCGCCAAACGCCTTAGACGTATCGGCCCGGATAAGGGAGGGCTGTGGCAGGTCATAAATCAAAAAAGAAACAGGAGATCACGGATTACAGGTATTTCCAGAGGCAAAAAGTGAAGGGTAATGTTTTAAAGCTTCAAAACTTGAAGAAGAACAGTGAGTGGTGCGACAAGGACCAGGTTCTTCTTTACGCCTGCTTCCAACTTTTGGTGGATTTCATTGAGAAGGAAAAACCCCAAAACATCGTTGATTACAAAAACAACAAGGAACAAAAGAAACAATGGATAGAGTTGATGGCTCTTTATCGGTATTGGAAACGGGAAAGGCCTAGGCTCGAAAAAAAGATTAACAAGCTGACCACGATTTGGGCGCGTAGCAGGAAAACAAAACACATTTCCTCGCCCGATGGGCTCACGGGCCAAGAGATCGTCCTTAAAGAGGACAAGCGAACCTGGAACATCCTTTTCAGGACGGAAAATCAGTTCGAAAAACAAGAGGACGAAATGCTTCAACGGCTTATCAAGATTCGGCACCACCTATGGTGTTGACGGCGGGGGGAATATGGGTGATTTAAAGGACTTGGAAAGACGTATAAAACGAATCGAGGAACAGCTTGGTATTCAAAACCAACCTCATTACAAATTTGAGGAGTTAGTTGAGGGGTTAGATCGGAGGACGCTTGAAATGATTTGGACAGGAATCGACACCCACAATATCGCAGTTTCCTTGATCGGTTTGACCGCCGAACAGTTAAAAAATGTTAAAGGAACCTTTTCTAAAACGAGATGGATGGAAATCACGAAAGAATACCAAGGCCCATTTATGAAGGAAATTACAGAATCCAGTATCAGCGTAAACCGTGGACTAGTATTAGAGAAAATTTTGAAATTAGAGAGCATGGGTGAAATTGTAGTGTCCCGTGGTTTTGACGAAGAGGGCGAATTTCTTCCGCTGGAAGAAGGGAAAAACAAGGAACCTTTTGTGGATGTAAAAGAGTGGGTTCGGTTCACAATTGAAAAAATTTAGGTGTTTTGTTACATCCCGCAGTCGGTAAGATTTCCATCATGGACATGACAATATCATAATGACCCAAGAAGGCCACTTTTCCTTTCGCCGAGCAGGATTATTAACTTAAGGAACTATTGCTTTGAGCACTCTAGGCATTTTTGTTTTTCGCCGAGGAGGAAAGAACTCCTACCCTGTCCACACCCCATTTATTATTCCGTTCACTCATTGACATTTCATGTCAAGTTTTGCCATCATACTTGACAGTCTCAAAGGCTTAGGAGTGTTGATGCTTTCGCGCAAGTGGATTAAATTCATAGCTTTTTCCGTTTTCCTGATTTTCGCCAGTGTGGATCTGGGTGAAAATTATATCCATCACCATCACGGCGATATCGAAGACAGTGATTGTTCTTATTGCAGCTTTCATAAAGCGCTCTGCAATTCTGATTTTTCCGCTGCCCCCGTTGATATTGTTCCGATTTTCTTCTTGTTTTTTGCAGTCTTGGTTTTTCTTCCATCCTATCGCAGTACCCGATTTTCACCTCATTCGAGCCGCGCCCCTCCGGTCGTTCTTTCCTAACTTCCAAACGGGAAAACAAATGAAATGGTAACGATAGTGGTTTAAACACTTTCGTTTATTTCGGCATATCCACTTTTAATTCCAGATTTTCCCCGACTTCCATTCATATCAATTTCTCCGTTTGACTCAATGCTTATTCCTTTTTGTTTCCATTACTCTTTTTTTAAACCGTTTAAAGACATGAGGGGAAAATGAAAGTTCTTGAAATTAAAAATTTAAAAAAGTCTTTTCGATCGCCGGAGGGCGGTTATCACTTGGTCATAAACGTGAATTATTTCTCCCTTGGCCAGGGTGAACAGTTGGTCTTGGCTGGCGAGAGTGGTTCCGGAAAAACGACGTTTTTAAACCTGATCGCCGGAATTTTAAAAGCTGATGAAGGATTTATCCGGCTGGCGGGGCAGGAAATGGAATCGCTCCCTGAAAGCATGAGGGACCAGCTCCGTGCCCAATCCCTGGGTTATATCTTCCAGACATTCAACCTTTTACAAGGTTATACGGCCTTGGAAAACGTGATGTTGGGAATGATGTTTGGCCGTGGAGTCGATTCGTCCTATGCGAGGGCATTGTTAGAGCGGGTCGGACTGGCAAAACGTCTCCACTATCTTCCTAGGCAGATGTCGGTGGGCCAACAGCAACGGGTAGCCGTTGCCAGGGCGTTGGCCAACCATCCCAAATTGGTATTGGCCGACGAGCCCACGGGCCACTTGGACCATGAAAGGGCGATGGAATCCCTTTCTCTCATCCGTCAAATTTGCCGGGAGAACGGGACGGCTCTTCTTTTGGTGAGCCACGACCGGGAGGTGTTGGACAAGTTTACCCGGGTGGAAAACTTAAGACGCATCAACCGTGTTGCTGAAACGGCCGGGAACGTGGGGGCAAAAAAATGAGTCCACTGAAAAAAATAAAAAATCTGATTTTTTTGGTCAAACGAAGCATGAAGCAGCATGCCCTTTCAACGGCCATCACCGTTGTTTCGGTCGCCTTAGCTACCGGTTTGACCATGGCGGTATTTTCCATCCAGCACCAGACCCGGGGAGCCTTTACAGGTGGCCGCGTGGGTTTTGATGCGGTATTGGGCGCGAGGGGGAGCCAATTGCAACTGGTCCTGAACGCCGTCTACCAGTTGGAAACCTCGCCCGGCAACATTCCTTGGGCGCTTTACGAGGAAGTGAGGAAGGATCCGAGGGTGGAATTGGCCATCCCCTATGCCGTGGGGGACAACTATTTCGGCTACCGAATCGTTGGGACGACCGGGGATATTTTCACCCGGTTCGAGTATCAAACGGGGAAACACCTGGAGGTGGAGGAAGGGGGAAGGGTTTGGGACCCGCGACAAAAAGAAGCGGTCATCGGCAGTTTTGTGGCCCGGAAACTGGGCCTCAAGGCGGGATCCACCTTCAAGCCCTATCACGGGCTCTATTTCGACCCCGGCATGCAGCATGAGGAAGTGTTCCAAATCGTGGGGGTGTTGAAACCCACCAACACTCCCTCGGACCGGGTCATTTGGATTCCCATCGATGACGTTTATCGCATGAAGGGCCACGTTTTGCGGGGAACAGGGAAAGAGTATGTGGCGAAGGAGGGCGTGGAAATACCGGACGCCAGCAAGGAAGTCTCCGCTGTCATGTTGAAATTCCACAGCCCACAGGCCGGTTTCATGTTGGACCAGACCATCAACCGGCAGGGTAAGGTGGCGACCCTAGCCTGGCCCATCGGCAAAGTTATGGCCGAGCTTTTCGACAAGATGGGATGGGTGACGAAAATTCTAACTTTGGTGGCTTACCTTGTGATGTTGGTGGCCGCCGCGTCCATCCTTTCCAGTTTGTACAACACCCTGAACGAACGGCGGCGGGAATTTGCCATCTTGCGGTCCCTCGGCGCCAGGCGTTCCACGGTATTTTCCGCCATTGTGCTGGAGGCCACCGCCATTGCGGGAATGGGTTCCGTCGTCGGGTACGGTATTTACCTGGCCATTTTTTCCGTGGCCGCCGTGGTGGTGCGCCAACAGACCGGAGTGGTGTTGGAGGTGATCCAGTTTCATCCCTCCCTGTTGTCCGTGCCCATCGGCATGACGCTCTTGGGAGCCGTTTCAGGGCTCATCCCGGCCCTCAAAGCTTATTCCACCGACGTGGCCCGTAATTTGGACCCGTTGTCTTAATAACCGAAAAAAAGGAGATACGAAATGAAAACAGGAAACGCATTAGGGGTTTTAGCTTTTGTTGGGGTTATGTCGTTATTTCTTTTCTTGGCCGCCCCAGTCTCGGCCCATGAACACCATCCGCCGCATCACGGCACATTGGTGGTATTAGGTGAGGAATTCGCCCACGTGGAGCTTCTTTTGGACTCGGCCACGGGAGAACTAGACGCTTTTGTCCTGGATGGAGAAGCCGAAAATCCGGTAAGGATTTCCCAACCCTCCCTTCAAATCAAGGTGAAGGACAAGACAAAGGATTGGGTCCTGAAACTGAAACCCATTGCCAACAGTTTGACCGGGGAAACCAAAGGCAACACCTCCCAATACCAGGCTGTTTCCAAAAAGTTAAAGGGGGCGAGCGAATTTCAAGGGACGATTATTTACATCAAAGCCAAAGGAACGAACTTTAAAAACGTTTGGTTTTTATATCCCGGGGGCAATGAAGGCGTGAAAAAACCGGACTGGGCCAAGGATAAATAAAAAAGATTTTTTATTTCACGGGAGGGGTGGCGGGGATGAAAAATCCGGCAAAGAACATTGGGTTATGGTGTTTTCGGTTAGGAATACTCCTGGCCTTCGGCGTATTGGTTTCAAACGGGAAAATGCAAGGACAGTCCCCGGCTCCCACTATCTACGCGATTAAACCGGTGGACTTGAAATCCGCTCCTGTCACCGTTTATCCCCAACTGGAGGGCCACCCGCTGGTGACTTGGGATACCTTGGCGCATTTCCGATATGACGCGCCGGAAATCGAGGAGGAGATCGACCCGAAACTGAGGTTGAAGAAGAAAAAATTTCCGATCCCGGCATTCATCAAGGCCTTGAACCGGTCCAATATCGCGGTATACGGGTTCATGATACCCATCGATACGGATGCGGCGGGGGAGAAGGTGATGTCCTTCATCCTGGCCCGAAGCCAGGCCACCTGCTGTTACGGGATCACTCCCAAAATGAACGAATGGATGTTTGTCAAAATGGCAAAGGGAAAGACGGGGGAGTTGATGATGGACGAGCCGGTGACTGTTTTTGGAACGCTGTCGGTGGGCGAAGAAGCGAAAAAAGACATGGGGTTGAGCCTTTACCGGATGGTGGCGGACAAGGTTACCGTCCCCAAGGTGCCCAATTGGTGAGCGAATGGAGAGGTTCCTGAAATGAAAGTTTATATCCGCAATCCCTGGCCAGGAAAAAAGATGGTTGGGGTTGAATACCAATCCTCCATTCCCCCAAGGGATTCGAAATTTTGGACTGTTATTTCCTTCATGGGGGTATTAGGTTTGGTTTTTTTATTGATCGTATTGAAGAGGACTTATGCCCCATCGATGACCCAATGGTGGAGAAATCAAGCTTACCTGGAAGAAGCCAGGAAAACCAATAGTGTGTTTCCGAAGGAACCTAACAGTCCCATAACGGCCAAAACAGCGGAGTTAAAAATCCCTTATCCGAAAGTTGGGGATTATTTTCAACTAGGTTTCGACACTTTGAGCAATTTTCCTTCCGATATACCGCCATTAGATGGCCCCAGAAGGGACTCTCATTTAAAGGCGAAAACGCCCGTTCCAACAGTTCCGCTCGGAATTCAAGCTTTGGACGGCCAAAAAATATCAGTAGTTGGTTTCATGATTCCCATGATGGTCGAAAATAATAACGCCCGTACTTTTATCCTGGCGCAAAGCCGGGCCACTTGCTGTTACGGCGTGGTTCCGAGACTCAACCAATGGATTTACGTGGCCATGGACCGGGGAAAAACCGTCGAGGCGACCATGGACGTGCCGGTTACGGTTTACGGCACTTTTAAAGTGGAGAGGAAGTTTGACGTGCAAAACACCGGGTGGTGCCTTTACCGGATGACGTCCGAGAAGGTTGAATTACCGAAGAAATCCTGGCTTTGAAATTTATGGGGAATCCAGTGGAAAATAAAAGAATTGTTTTTAAATCGTCCCTTGTGGCTCTGGCGTTGATTTTGTTGCTAGTCATAGTGGGAGAAGGATTTTTCCATCGGCACCATGGTTCCGAATCGGATCGGGATTGCGCCTATTGCCAATGGTGCCATTCAGGGTCCCAAGGGACTGAAGTGTCAATCCAACCAATGCTTTTTCCCGCTTTTATTGTTGTACGTTTTTTTACTAACGAAATTAAAGCCGCTTTTACAAGTTCCTTTTTCAATTCTGGAAGGTCCCCTCCTCGAAATCTCTTGTAACGAAATATCAACGGCCTTCACAGGTCGAAAATTAAAGGAGGAAAAATGAAATTTTTTATTCGATTATTTATTTGCTGTATCACCCTCGTGTTTGGTGCGTTTCCTTTGCACGCCCAAACCCGGTCCATCATCTCGAACCTGGCCAATCCGGCCATCGGCATGAGCGCGCTGTTTTTGGCCCAGGCCGCGCCGGATTTGAACACACCCGGTTCCACCGGGCCAAGTTTCCAGGAAGCGGAAATCAGCGTTATTTCCACTGTGGACCCGCTTTGGACATTGGCCGGAAACTTCACCTTTGACGCGGGCTCCGGGGTGGCGGAGGAAGCCTATGCCACTACGGACGCGATCCCGGGTATCCAGTTCAAGGTGGGGGAATTTCGCGCCGCCTTCGGGAAGCACGGGACGCTTCACACTCACGCCTTTCCCTTCATCCAGGCACCGATCATCATGTCCAACAGCGTCGGCGAGGAGGGATTCAAGAACGCCGGTCTGGAAGCTGCCTGGATGACTCCCTTACCCTGGTTCTGCGAATTGACGCTGGGAGGGTACGCTCAGGTGGAGGCCACGCCGGACCATCCCCTTGATTTCAACGGGGGTTACACCGGCAGTATCCCCTACCTCGTCCACCTGAAAAACCTTTTTGACGTGGATGAAAACACAACCATGGAATTGGGCGCGTCCGATTTGACCGGAATGGGGGACGACAGCCTGCACCACGCGGTCTATGGGGCCGACCTCACTTTCCGCAACGTCCCGCTTCGGCAGTCCAACCAGCACGGCTGGATTCTCCAGGGGGAATTCATCAAGAAGGTCTCCTACAACGACGGCGTTTACAACCAGGAGTCCGACGGTTGGTATGCGTCTTTCCAAAATCGATGGGGACAGGAATGGTGGACCGGTATCCGGGTGGAAGAGGCATTCCATACCGTTTCCGACATTTCCGATAACCCGACGGACACCTTCCTATCGGGCCATGTCCAGCGAGCCTCAGCTAATATCGCGTGGCTTCCTTCCGAGTTTTCTGAGATGAAATTGGAGTACGGACTGGCCCGGAACGACGCAGGCACTGTGGACAATCGGGTAATGCTGCAATTCAACTACATCATCGGGTTTCACCCGCCGCACGCTTATTGAGGCGGTTTTATGTTCTGGGTTTTGAGTTTTAAAATAAAGGAGGATTTCATGAAATCGTTGAGAAGATTAACGTTGATGGTCCTAGCCCTGGTTCTGGGCATGCCAGCCTGGGCGGATTTGAAGGTGGCCACGTCTCTGAGCGACCTGGCTTCGGTGGCAGAGGCGGTGGGCGGGAAACACGTGACGGCCTTGAGTCTTTGCAAAGGCTACGAGGACCCGCATTTCGTTCCGGCCAAGCCGAGCCTCATGAAGGCCATTCAAAACGCTGATGTGTTCGTTTCCGTGGGGTTGGAACTGGACGGAGGCTGGCTACCTCTGGTCATTCCGGGCAGCCGGAATCCAAAAATCCAGCCAGGAAAACAGGGTTTTATTGATGCCTCCGAGGGGATCGAGGTGCTGGACAAACCCGTGGGCACGGTCAGCCGTGCTGAGGGTGACATCCATCCCCTGGGCAACCCCCATTACTACTCCGATCCAAGGAACCTGGAAATTGTCGCCGACCATTTGGCCCGCGTTTTCGCGGAATTGGACCCGGCGAACGGGAATGATTACCAGGAGAACGCCAAGGCATTCGACGTGAAAATGGAGAAGGCCATCAAGGGTTGGAAGGCACAACTGAAACCCTATAAGGGCGCGAAGCTTGTGACCTACCATGAGAACTTCAAATACTTTACTGAAAGGTTTGGATTGAAATTCTTCGGAACAGTAGAACCCAAGCCGGGTATTCCTCCCAACCCCCGTTATTTAAACGAAACAGCCGAGGCCATGAAAAGCGCTGGCGTCAAAGTTGTGTTGTACCAGCCCTATTACGACGCCGACGCGGCCGAGGCACTGGCCAAAAAGGCGGACGCCACGGCCTATGAAATCCCCAACGAAGTGGGCGGGGTGCCGGAAGCCAAGGATGTCTTTTCCAAATTCGACTTCATTGTGTCGGTCTTGGTCAAAGGTTTTGGGGATAAATAAGAACTATGTCAGACTTTATTGCCGTGATGGGGCTTCCGATCCTGGCTTGTGTTTTATTGGTCCTGATCCATCCCGCCTTGGGAACGCATGTTTTGGCCCGGGGCGTCATATTCGTGGATCTGGCCTTGGCCCAAATCGCCGCCATGGGGCAAAGCGTGGCTTTCCTCATGGGGGCCGAACCCCTTGACCCGAGCACTTATTATTGGTCTTTTGCCTTCACCTTGCTGGGCGCGGCGCTTTTCAGTTTCCTGTGGGACCGGAACCATTCGGTCCTGCAGGAAGCCTTTATTGGAATCGCCTTCTCGCTTGCCACTGCGGCTTCCCTCCTGCTTTTAGCCAATGCGCCACACGGGGCCGAGCACGTGGCGCATACTCTCAATGGCGAGGCCTTGGGCTGGGTGACGGCCAAGGACATTGCTTTGATGGCCTTCTTTTATGCCATCGTGGGGTTGTTCCTTTTTTGGAACCGGAAGACCCTCGTCCTTTGTTCCACCAACCCCCAGGAAGCCTACCGCCAGGGCCTTTCGGTGAAACTCTGGGATTTCCTTTTTTACGCCGCTTTCGGGTTGGTTGTCACCAGCTCAGTGAAGATAAGCGGTGTACTGGCCGTTTTTTCTTATTTGATCGTTCCCCTGGTTTGCGCCACTCTTTTGGGGCGTAAGGGTTCCACCCGCCTTTACTGGGCTTGGGGCATTGGCCTTTTGGCCTCTATTCTAGGCGCCTGGTTGTCCTATACCCGGGATCTTCCAATGGGTGCCACCATTGTTTGCGTTTTTGGGCTGGCGGTCATCGTGATTTCCATCGCGACCCGGATGAAAAATTTCGACTACGGAAGTTTGAAATAAAAAAGCCATTGGACCCTCCTGAACAGAAAGATTTTTTAAAGTAGGATCATCGGATTGTCTTGCGGCGGCTAGATGTGGTTATTCGGGAATAGTGGCCTTATCCTAAGGAGGATTATCATGAAATTCAGCCAAAATCCGTTGAAATGAAACATCTTATTCTTGGAGGAAGTTTAATCTTATTCATTGCCGCACCATTCTGTTTGGCTGCGGAATTACCTCTTCCTTCCCTAGAATCCCCAGGGAATATTTTCATCCGTCAGAGGGTTGGAGATTTCAAGGTCTTTAAGGCAGCCTTTCAAAGCCAACGGGGTTTCAAGGCCAATGGTTTTTCCGCCTACAGCCTCCACCGCGACCTGAAGGATTCCCAGGCACTGATCCTGACCCTGAAATGTTCCAACCTGGGAAAAGGCCTCTCGTTTATCCGTTCCAAGGGTTATAAGACCGCCATGAAAAAGGCAGGGGTCAAGGACTCCGTCCTATGGTTTGGGGCGGACGTCACCTCCCGCCAATACAGGGAGCTTCCCCCGAAACCCGCAGGAATCGTGATCGCCCGCAACCAATTGATCTCCTTTAAGTATTGGATGGCCTTCTACAATGCGGAACATGACACACAACACGGTGGAAAGAAGCCGCACCCAAGCGAAAACTACCATGTGGGGCGGCAGTATAAAGCTGGTAACTACAGCATCCACCGAGGTTTTGGAAAACCGGATTCTACCATTGTGGTTCATGAGGCTTCGGATGTATCCAAGGCCCCGGCCTTTATGAATTCAGCTCCCATGAAAATCATGCAAAAACCTTTGGGTATTACGCGTTTTGAAGTTTGGTACGGCTACAACCTAGAGCAGGGTTCTTTCTAAATCAAAGGTAAGCTCTATGATGGCTCTGGAGGGGATCAACCAAAGGTGGCGGAAGAGGTTCGAGAAACAGTCACCGCACTACATGACCCAGCTCAGGGGCCTGCTCGTCGCCCGGGTGCCCTGAACCAGGAATGGCCAACTGGAAAGTCTTGATAGGTGGCAACCGGTATGAAAAATATAAAAATCGTATGATGGGCATCATAATTGTTCGATTTCTTCATTGAATACACTTTGCCCCACTGGAGGTTGATCCGGCATGACCCAACTTCACCGTTTCAGTTTTTCCATCGAGAAATCTCTGGCGGATAAGCTCGAACGGATGATTCAGGAAAGCCATTATGAGAACCGTTCCGAGTTCATCCGGGATTTAGTGCGTGGGAAAATGGTGGCCGATGAATGGGAAACGGAGGGAGAAGCTCTGGGAACGATCTCCTTGCTGTACGACCATCATAAGAGGCTCTTGAGCGAGAAGCTCATTGAGGTCCAGCATCACCATGCGGCCAAGGTATTGGCCTGTACACATGTTCATTTGGACGAACGAATCTGTGCGGAAATGATAATGGTTAAGGGGAAAGCAGTGGAAATTCGGCACTTATTTGATCATATGCGCCAAGAAAAGGGTGTTCTTCACGCGGCTCTTTCTCTTAGTTCAACGGGAAAGAAGATGTAAATTTTTTTGCTCTTGAAGTATTACGAATATAAAAAAGGTAATACTTAAAGGTGACGTATGAAGATTTAGCCGCGAAATTTTTTGTGTTTATGAGAGTGCTGTGGAAAAAATTATTATTAAAACGCAAAGGAGCTTCAAAATGGGATTGCGATTCGGACGGATAGCAGCTCTGATTCTTTTGGCGGGGTATATGTTCTACGGGACAACCGCAAAGGCAGATGATCAGACGGTTGCGACTCCGAACAATCAAGAAGAAACAAAACCGGTATCCCAAGCGGATAAATCATCATCCTCGCCGGTCACCCTGCCAGAGGTTCTTGTCACCTCGCCACCCTTGACGGACGTCAATCCAACCCGCTACGGCGATGAAGTGGATACGGTTTCCTCCGGGCAGTTAGACGACCTGAACGCGCAAGACCTTCCCACGGCCCTCAGGCGGGTTCCTGGCGTCATCATATCCCAATACAATGAAATCGGAAATTATGGGGGGGGTGACGGCGGATCGATTTACCTAAGGGGCCAAGGCTCAGGACGTCCCGGTGCTGAGATTACCACAATGGTGGACGGCATTCCTCGATTCGCGGGGGTCTGGACACATCCTTTAATGGATCTTTTGCCTGTTAATAATGCCAACGAAATCGAGGTCTATAAGAGTACTCAGCCCGTGTTTCTCGGCAATATGGGCTTTGGGGCGATCAATGTGGTCCCCAAGTCTATGGATCAGCCCGGGTTCGAGACCCAGCTCCAATCCGAAGCCGGAGCCAACCAAACCTACATCCAGTGTTTGGAACACGGTGGTAAAACTGGCGACATTGATTACTATTTAACGGGCGGTCATTGGATTAGCGACGGTATCAGGGCGAACTCTAATGGCGAAGTATACGAAGGTTCAGCCCGCTTGGGCGTCAATTTGGGTTCCGGTGTCACCGCTTCCGGTTACCTGGAATACAACAATTCCTCGACAGACGATCCAGGTGAAGTGGGTGTCGTCCCCTTGCCCATCACCCAAAACTTCATGTTTGATTCCACCCTTATGATCCTCACTCTTTCCCACCAGGATGGACCTTGGAGCGGTTCCGTGAAGGGCTACTGGGACCAGACCCACATCAATTGGTACGAGTGGGATTATAACAACCTGTCAGCCTACAACAGCAATGCTTGGAGCAGCAATTATGGCTGTCACCTAAAGGAAAAATGGGCTTCCGACGGAACCGAGATTTTGTTGGGATTTGACAATGATTATTACGGTGGCCATACCCAAGATATATATTCCAACACGGTGTTAGACGATTCCTCCAATCCGCCTCAATTTGCCAACAACGCCCCCTATGCGATGCTGAGCCAGTCTTTTGAACTGGGTGGAGGGGTGACGCTGACTCCGTCAGCCGGTGTCCGGTACAATATCAGCCGTTATTTTGGTTCCATTGCCGGACCCCAGGCCGGACTGAAGTTAGACGATTCCGCCGATAGCTACTATTTCGGCTACGCTCACGGCTTCAATTATCCCGGTGTTTACGTGGCGATCATGTCCCCCCAGCAGTGGCAGAACTTGCAAGCCGAGATAGATGACCATCTGGAAGTGGGCTGGAACCGGAAATTCTCAAAGGTATTTTCCACCAACCTAGCTGTTTTCAGGGACGACGTTTCCAACGCGATCCGGGTAAGTTTTCCTCCGCCGACCTTCAGCCTGGACTTTCAGAATATCGGCAGTTACCGGTCCCAAGGAATTGAGTTGGATATTCAATGGACGCCTAAAAACCTTCCACAGTGGTTTGTGGGCTGGACTTACCTAGATACCACCCCGGCCGACGTGCCGAATGCTCCCCAATGGACTTTTCAAAGCGGCATGAATGCGGACATCGCGGATTTATTCCGCTTGAACTTGGACATCCAGTATGTCAGTCGGCAGAATACGATCAATCCCCGTTTCCCAGGAGCGGACGTTTATGTCGATGGGTACATTGTTTTAAATGGAAAGTTGGCCTATTCCCTCGGCCCCAAAGCGACTAAAAATAATACCGAAATATTTGTAGCCTGCGAAAATATCGGTGCAGAGGATTATGAATTTCGTCCCGGGTATCCTATGGCGAAGGACGCTTGGTTGGCGGGATTGGATTACAAATTTTAAAACAGGTATTTCCATAATCAACAGGGTCTTTTAACCCGAGAGAAGGATGTCTCAGGGGCATCCTTCTCTTTTTTGCTCGTTTGAAACTCAAAAAGAGGGCTTTCTATGTGTTTAAGGAAATTCAAATTTTTTATGTTTTGTTTATTCAGTTCCGCTTTCCTCCAGTCTTCTTTCCCCAAGGATAATCCGGCAGTCCCTTTTCGTATCGGTGTCTCTACCACTATGTTGGAGGCGGCTATAAACGAATGGGCTCCGAGGAATGGCGAAATTGAGATCATTACTCTGATTCCAGCCGGTTCCTGTCCCGGCTATTTCGATATACGCGCCAGGGATTTGGACCGCCTCAAAGGAATAGGGCTATTCATCAGGCACGATTACCAGGATTTTTTAGACGAAAGGTTGAAAAGTTTATCAAAAGGGAAAATCAGGATTTTTACCGCGAAGTCCCCTGAAAGTTTCCTAATTCCCAACCAATTCGCGGCTTTAGTGAAAGAAACAGCTTTACTGGCCTCAAATGTCTATCCCGAAAACAAGATGAAATGGATGGGGAACACCGCCCGGTCTCAGGAACAACTCTTGAAACTGCATCAAACCGTACTCAAAAGGATTGGCCGAATGAAGGGAATTCCGGTAATAGCATCAGAGATGCAGAAGAGTTTTTGCGATTACTTGGGACTTAAAGTGTTGGGAACACTGGCGAGACCGGAAGACGTTACTCCCCAGGAGTACCGGAAACTTCTGGGGGCAAAAGCTAGGATCGTTATTGGGAACTTACAGGAGGGCGAACAGGCCGCCCGATCCCTGGCGGAAAAGATGGGGATACCCGCCGTTATCTTTTCCAATTTTCCAGGTGCCGTTGGTTATGGACACACGTATGAGGAGTTGATTGAAAAAAACCTGCAAAAATTGGAGACGGCTTGCCCTCCCCGATAGCGGAATTAAAAAATCTGGTAGTTCCATTCACTGAGGGCCGACAATTAGGCCCGATCAACCTGCATATCCATCCCGGGGAATTATGGGGTGTGGTAGGCCCAAATGGCGCGGGTAAAAGCACCCTTCTGCACGTATTAGCGGGTCTTCGAAAACCCAGCAATGGAACCTGCATCAATGTAATCAAGCCCACCATCGGGATCATTTTCCAACATCAAGATTTTCGACCAGACCTTCCCTTTACCGTGGAAGACGTTGTTTTTTTCGGGAGAATTGGAAGCCTGAGATTAGGGAAACCATGGACCGAGCATGACCACCAAGCCGTCGAAAAAGCGCTCCGGTTGACGGGCTTGAGGGGTTTCAAAAAGCGCCTTTACCGGGAACTCTCGGGCGGGGAACGCCGGCAAGTCCAGATCGCCAGACTTGCCGCACAGGAAGCCGACTTGTTTCTTCTGGACGAACCTGCCGCCGGACTGGACCTTCCTTGGCAAGAAAAACTCATTCATCTCATTTCGGGCCTCTATCTCAGGACAAAACCTGCTGTGGTCATGGTCACGCACGAGATCCATCACCTGCCCGCCGAATGCAATCATGTCATGCTGTTGAAAGACGGGAAGCCGATCTTTACGGGCAGTCCTGCCCAGGCTTTTCAATCCTACAGGTTAAAAATGCTTTACGGTTGCCCGATGAAAGTTGAAAAAACCAGGGGACGTTATGGAGCATATGCTTTGGGTCCGGGTGCCTTCAAATGAACTTCTTCCAATCCTTCGGACAAGTCATGGTCGCCGCAGTTTTGGGAGGCGCGCTTTGTGGGTTGGTTGGCGCTTTCCTTTTGGGATTGAGGATGCCGTTCCTAGCGGTTTTTGCTTCCCATGCGGCGTTGGCCGGAGCGGTGTTCGGGGACCTGTTAGGTTGGCCACATGGAATTTCTGGTTTTCTGGGTGCATTACTTGGAGCTAGTTTGTTGGGATGGCTGATGAATAAAAGACGGATCGAGGGTAACGCCGCCATCGGCGCGCTCTTTACCCTTTCAATGGCATTGGTATTCCTGGGAATGGCTTTTTTCAAGGGGCCTAAATCAGCCCAACTCAGCCTCTTGTGGGGAAGCCTGCTTTTTGTGAGTTGGAGCCAGGCCATCATGATGGGCGTTCTTATGGTATTGTTCCTGGTCTTTTATTTCTTGTTTGAAAAGGAACTTAAACTTCTCCTGTTCGACCGCCAACTGGCCGCCGTGGTCTTGCCTGAAGGTCTTCTCTTAACGGCGCTTTTGTGTTTCGCCTCAGGCACGGTGGCCGTTAATTTGGAAACCGTTGGTGGATTGCTTCTCTACAGCCTTCTCTTTAACCCTCCCGTGGCCGCCGCGAGGTTATGTGGAAGCTTCAGGACGACCCTATGGATGAGCGCCTTATTAGGGGCGACGAGCGCCCTTTTGGGATTCGGTGTTGCCTATATCCTGGATTTACCGGTGGGGGCATGTATCGGCCTTGTTTCAAGTGTTTTATTGGGACTGGTTTTGGGATTTACGAAGCAGCAGAAAATACAGGGATGAAAGTGTGAATGAATGGATACACAAGATAAAATCCTAGGAAAGTTTTTCGATGAGGCAGTTTCTCATGGGGCGATGGTCTCTTTTTCTCCGGAAGAGGAAGCGAAGTTGGAACCGCTGATAAAGCTTTGGAAGTTGAAGCCGGGTGAAAGAATTTTTGAACCGGGATGCGGATCTGGGCGGCTTACCGAAAGATTGATTCAATTCGTGCTTCCCAGAGGGGGAGTTTGGGGCGTGGATCTCTCACCGGAAATGATAGAAGTTGCCAAAAAACGAAATCTTCCGCATCAGGTTTCGTTTTCGGTTGGTACAGCAGATACTCTATCCCATGCAGATTGTTTTTTTGACCGGATAATTTGTTTTAACGCGTATCCCCATTTTTTAGATACTCAAAAGACACTCAAAGAATTCCGAAGGGTGTTAAAGCCAGAAGGCGAGTTTTGGATCGTCCATACTCAAAGTCGCGAAGAACTTAATCAATTCCACAGCCAACTTTCCAAGGTTGTGGCTCATCACCATTTGCCTGAGCGCAAGGATTTGGAAACGGAGTTTCAAAAAGCAGGGTTTAAAATCGAATTTTTCGAGAATGGTCCGAGAGGTTATTGGGTTTTGGCTGTATTGGGTTAAATCTTAAATCGTCCACGACGGGGGCATTCGGAAACGAAAAAATCATCAATTTTCAGACCATGACCCCATTTTGGAGGAAATATTTTTGGTGGAGTCCGGGGAGCGAAATTTTGATAGACACGGATAAGACACTCGTGCAGAATCAGTCTCTCTTTGGGAGTAGCGATTTGAAAAAGCCTTTAAGTTTCAAGGGTATTTTCCGATAATTGGTGAGTCATAAAAATCTGACCTGCCGCCATTATCACGGCAGGTCGATGTGGCATGTGAAGGGCTTGATATAAGCATAAAAAAGGAGCAAGTTTCTTGTAAGCGGCAGGTCACCGGTCCGAATCCGGTCGCCAGCTCCATTCTTGAATAGGCCGGCATGAGAAAATTTAAATTTAATCCCGGAAAAGAAATCCGCCTGGATCCGTTTTATTGTTTTTTTTGTTTTTTTCTTTCCAATGTTCTTTTATCCTATTTCGACTTATCGCTTTTCGGCAAGCTTCAAGTGGTCCTGATCGGCTTAGCCGCACCTTTTTTCATTTTCCTGTTCAACAAAATCCCTTCCGCGAAGGTGGAAAACGGTTCTTGGCTGATAAACAATTTGCCGATCGTTCCCGGTTGGTTATGGGTCGTGGTTTTTTTTCTGGGTTGTTTCTTGCGTTTTTACAGGTTCTTTTCTCTCGCTGGTTGGCCTTATTTCGACGAGGGAGTCTGTGCTTTCGGGGCTATGGAGCTTTACCAGAATAACTCCTGGCATTTTTTTTATTCCGCCACCCAGCACCCCCCCCTCGTTATCTGGGCGCTGGGATTGTTTTTCAAGGTTTTCCCGCCTTCATTGCTGTCCCTTGGATTATTCACTGGTTTTCTCTCGGTCATCGCCCTCGGCCTCACTTATTGGGAAGGCAGGAGTTATTTTTCGAAATCATTTGCCTTCATTTGTTTCTTTCTTGTTGCCACGGGTTTCTGGCCTTTGTATATAGGCAGGTTCTGTACTTATGAGACATTTTCCCTTTCCTGGGAATTTTTTGTTTTTTTATTATTGATTTTATTCCGGGAAAACTCCGAGAAAAACGGGGCCTGGAAATACGCCTTGGTTTTGGGCATTTCCACGGGAGTTGGTTTTTTCAGCTACGTGGTCTGGACGGTGGTGGCCATTCTTGTGGCCTTGGCGGTTCTAGACTCGAGTAAAAAGGAAAAAAGTAAAGTCTTAATCGCATTTTTCATCCCTCTCATCACCTTGACCCTAGTTTTTTTCTTTTTTTATTATCGGTACACCCACCTGGACGCTATTCGGAATCGGTTGGCATTCCTGCCGAATTCCCCGGGAAAGCGACAGTGGATGATTATCATCGACGTTATCAGCAGTTTTTTTTGGGGATGTCCCGAATACCACTACATCGATTATGGACCCGTTTGGGGAGGATTGTTGAATCCGGTTTTAAGCTCCTTTTTTTTCATGGGCCTTATTCAGTGCTATAAAAAAAGAAAATCCCCATTTATCCAATGGCTGCTATTGGGTCTTATTATTTTTGTTTTTCCAGGTCTCATTGCCAAGGGATTGGACACTTTCAGGGTGATTTATGTTCTTCCAATCCTGCTCCTGATTACGGCTATAGGCATTAGCTGGTTCCAATCCTCCTTGAAAAATTACCGTGGGATCATCCTCTCGATTCTGTTGGTTTCCAGTTTATTCCTGGATTTTTTCCACTTTTTCGTTGTTTACCACACTATTTGGGGAATGCCGGGACCGCAGTGGTCCTATTTAAAATCCGTTCCTCTCTATGCGGCGTATCAGGTCCTGGAAGGAAAAGCTCAGACGAACGGACCCGGTAACGTATTATCCGATCTCCGGCCGATAACTTATGATCAAACCCTGACACTGGCAGCTTTTCCGTTTGACGCGGCGCACAACCGGAAAATTAATCCCCAGGATGCGAAATGGTCTGCAGTCCTAGTGACAAAGGATTACATTCCTTTTCTATCAAAGCGATTTCCGGGGATGGGATGGTTCAGGCTAGGAAAGGAACATTCTTGGGATGCATTTGATTGGTGGTTGGGCATTATTCCCGTCACGGAAAGTAACCGGGCCACCATGCAACATTGGGTCAAGGCTAATGAGGCTTTTCAAGCTGTTGCAAATCAATTAATGAATCTTGCCAATTTGGGAGGCCAGCGGCCCATTTTTGAACGTTTTCTCAAATGCCGTGAGTTGATGGAGGGGGACCAGTTTTTGGAATCCTGTTTTTGGGAAAAAATGCTCTATTTTTATTGGGCAGTTAACAGGGACCGGGAAAAAGCGCTGAAAGCCTCTCAGCAATACTTGAAATACGGGTATCCGTCACCGCGTATCCAAAAACTGGAAAGAATATTTGAGAAAATACCCGCGGAAGCAAAACCTCTTTTTGGCCGCCATCGCGTGAAAATGACTCATTTAATTCAAAAGGGGTTTTCTGATCGATATTCCGCCAAGGGTCTAAAGTTTAATTGACATGGCTTGGCCACTTGTGGAAAATCAAGGCCCCTTTTCGGAAGGAAACTGGAAATCTATTAATGGCAGGTTTCCTCTGGCAGCGGGTGCATTCAGATTGACCGGTTGCACCCTTAAACAGGTTTGACATTTCTCGGGTCTGGTTCCCGTGGATGATTCAAAAAACGTCAGGAAGGCTTATAATAATCTGGGATCGGAAGAACTAAATTCTAAATTAAGGAAGGTTACCGATCAGTCACTAAGTGGTTTTCGTTCAGGTGCATAAAAGCTTTTTACCAGGTATCATTTTTTTTGTTATTTTATGCGGAAATGGACAGGTGCCCGAGTGGTCAATGGGAGCAGACTGTAAATCTGCCGGCCGACGGCCTTCGAAGGTTCGAATCCTTCCCTGTCCACCATTTTTACAATTCAAACCGCTATAGGTTAGATTGGGCCGGAAGGCGGGAGTAATTCAGTGGTAGAATGCCACCCTTCCAAGGTGGACGTCGCCGGTTCGAATCCGGTCTCCCGCTCCATTTTCCAATCCTTTACCCCGGTTAGGTAGAGGAGGAAAAGAAAAAAGCTAGATTCCCCCTTCCTTTAATGACTTACAACAAAGGTTATTCACATTGTTTTCGGGAAAAGAAAACTCAAATCAACTACTAATAATAATGAACGTGGAGGTAACCAGTGAATTTTCGTATCGAACATGATTCAATCGGCGATTTAAAAGTTCCCGCTGAAGCCCTCTGGGGGGTTCAAACCCAACGGGCAATCCATAATTTTCCCATCAGCGGAATTAAATCCCACAAGGTTTTCATCCAATCCACAGTACATATCAAAAAGGCCGCGGCGCGTTTTCACGGCCAGGTGGGCTGGTTGGATAAGGAAAAAAGCCGCGCCATCGTGAAGGCGGCTGATGAAATCCTGAAAAAGGGCCTGTGGATCGACCAGTTCGTGGTCGACGTATACCAAGCAGGTGCTGGTACCAGCCACAATATGAACACGAACGAGGTCTTAGCCAACCGGGCCATTGAGATCCTGGGTGGAAAGCGAGCCGATTATAAACTAGTCCATCCGAACGATCATGTGAACATGGGTCAATCCACGAACGATGTGATTCCGACCGCTATCCGTCTATCGGGTCTGCTCTTAATTAGGGATCTTTTGCCCGCCCTCGACAAACTTTCCAGAACCCTTTTTAAAAAAGGCCGTGAATTTGCCAGGGTTTTTAAGACGGGCCGAACGCATCTGCAAGATGCAGCACCCGTCACCCTGGGGCAAGAATTCTCGGCCTACGGCGAAAACTTAAGGCGGCATTTCAGCCGAATCCAAAACGCCTCAAAGGACTTGGAAGAACTGGGCATCGGTGGGTCCGCCGTTGGCTCCGGATTAAATACCCATCCTCAATATACAAAGGTAATGGCTAAGTTGCTGTCAGAGCAGACCGGATTGAAGTTAAAGGCTCATTCGAACCTGTTTGAAGCCATGCAAAGCATGTCGCCGGTTATCTCGGTTTCCAACTCCATTCGAAACCTGGCCCTCGACCTAATTCGAATCGCCAATGATTTCAGGCTCTTGACCAGCGGCCCCGCGACCGGGTTCGGAGAAATTCTTCTGCCCCCTATGCAACCCGGCTCCTCAATCATGCCTGGTAAAGTGAACCCCGTCTTGGCGGAATGCCTGAACATGGTCTGCTTTCAGGTTTTGGGCCATGACACGACCTTGGCTTACGCGGCCCAAGCCGGCCAACTGGAATTAAACGTCATGACGCCTGTTATCGCCTACAATTTTAATCAAGCGCTTTTCATCCTTACCCGGATGCTCCTTGTTTTTGAGGAGAAATGCGTCCGGGGAATCAAAGCGGACCGGAGACGATGTCTGGACTTCGCGGAAAAAAGTTTATCCATCGCCGCGGCCTTGAATCCCGTCATCGGTTATGAAAAGGCCGCTGAAGTCGTAAAAACGGCATTAAAGGAAGGGTCGACCATCAAAAAAATCGTTTTAGAAAAAAAATTACTGACTGCGGAAAAATATAATCAACTAGTTAGGTTGGGAAAGCTTGTGGATCCCCATGGAAAAAGTCAAAGGCGCTAATAGATGCTACAAAGACTTGGGGCGGTTTTGTGAGCTTGGACAGCTAAAATAGGCCTTTTTTCAGCCCTTTCTCCTTGACAGAGGGGGGGTGAAACGTAAAATACCTATTCTTGCAATATCCCCGCCCAAGTAGCTCAGTTGGTAGAGCACTTCCTTGGTAAGGAAGAGGTCACCGGTTCAATCCCGGTCTTGGGCTCCATTACATGAGGAAGAAGCTGTATTTTTTATCTGGGAGGCGTGGTTATGTCCAAGGAAAAATTCGTAAGGAACAAGCCGCACGTAAACATTGGGACCATCGGGCACGTGGACCATGGAAAGACGACGTTGACGGCGGCGATAACGACAGTGCTTGCGAAAAAAGGCTTGGCCCAGGCAAAGGGTTACGCGGACATCGATAATGCGCCGGAAGAGAGGGAGCGGGGAGTGACGATCAACACTTCCCATGTTGAATACCAGACGGCAAAGCGACACTACGCGCACGTGGATTGCCCGGGACACGCGGACTATATCAAGAACATGGTGACTGGCGCAGCGCAGATGGACGGGGCAATCCTGGTAGTATCAGCCGCGGATGGTCCCATGCCGCAAACCAGGGAACATATCCTTTTGGCCCGGCAAGTGGGAGTACCGCATATGGTGGTTTTCTTGAACAAGTGCGATATGGTGGACGACAAGGAACTGCTGGAATTGGTGGAAGTGGAAGTCCGGGAATTATTGACCAAATACGGATTTCCTGGGGATAAGACCCCGGTGATCAAAGGATCGGCGACAAAGGCGTTGGAAGGGGACACTGGGGAACTGGGAGAAGTGGCGATATTGAAACTGATGGAAGCGGTGGACAGCTTCATTCCGGAGCCAAAACGGGATGTGGATAAGGATTTCCTGATGGCTGTGGAGGACATATTTTTAATCACGGGTCGCGGGACGGTGGCGACCGGGCGAGTGGAGCGCGGAAGGGTGAAGGTCGGGGACACGGTGGAAATCGTGGGAATCAAGCCGACGCGGGAAACGGTGGTGACGGGAGTGGAGATGTTCCGAAAACTGTTGGACGAGGCGCAGGCCGGGGACAATATCGGGACATTGCTCAGGGGGATAGAGAAAAAGGACATAGAACGGGGTCAGGTGTTGGCGAAGCCGAAATCGGTTATGCCGCATAAGAAATTCAAGGGTGAAGTATACGTGTTGACGAAGGAGGAAGGAGGGCGGCACACGCCGTTTTTCAACGGATACAAACCACAGTTTTTCTTCCGGACGACGGACGTGACGGGGAGTGTGAAGTTACCGGATGGGGTGGAGATGTGCATGCCGGGGGATAACATTACGATGGAGATAGAGTTGATCGTGCCGGTGGCGATGGAGAAGGAATTGAGGTTCGCCATTCGGGAAGGCGGGCATACGGTTGGTGCGGGTGTCGTCACACAGATCCTCGAATAGGAAAAAGCCTAATTTCATTAAGGAATATGGATGAGAGAACAAATAACCCTGGCTTGCGCGGATTGCAAGCGCAGAAATTACAACAAAACACGGGACAAACGAAAAACCCCGGACAAAATTGAGGTAAAAAAATATTGCAGGTGGTGCCGCAAGCACACACTTCACAAGGAAACGAAATGACGGTAGCCCCACTGGGTTTCCAACGGGGTTTTACGCATATGGCTTTTAAAAGCTTTTCCATAGGGCAGTAGCTCTAACGGTAGAGCGGCGGTCTCCAAAACCGCGCGTTGCAGGTTCGAATCCTGCCTGCCCTGCCATCCGGATCGCAAGGAACACTAGAAGGAATTGGAATGTTACAACAACTGAGGCAGTTTTACACGGAAGCCAGGTCTGAGTACAAGAAAATTTCCTGGCCTACCCTTGATGAGATTAAGGGATCTACCTCAGTGGTTTGCGTCACCATAGGTTTTGTGATGTTATTGTTGGCGGTTTACGATCTTGTCATCAGCAACCTAATGACGCTGATTATAAAATAAAAGGAGAGGGTTTCATCGAAATGGCTAAGCGCTGGTATGTCATCAACACCTATTCCGGATACGAGTCGAAGGTGAAAACAAACCTCGAAAACCGGATCAAAAGCATGAAGATGGAGGAAAAAATCTTCCAAATCTTGATTCCCTCCGAAGAGGTGACTGAGACCCGCGGCGGCAAGAAGAGAGTGATGAACAAGAAATTCTTCCCCGGTTACATCCTGGTGGAAATGGATATGGACGAGAATTCCTGGTCGGTGGTCCGGAACACCCCAAAAGTGACCAGTTTCGTTGGTTCCGGCAACAAGCCCATCCCACTCCCCGACGAGGAAGTGACGGCCATCCTGGAGCACATCGGAAAACGCCGGGAACGCCGGGCCCTCAAAAGCCAATTTGAAAAGGGCGACCTGGTCAAGGTGATGGACGGCCCATTCTCGAATTTTTCGGGCTCCGTGGAGGAAATCAACCCGGAGCGGGAGCGGGTGAAGGTTATGGTCACCATTTTCGGCCGTCAAACCCCGGTGGAACTCGAGTTCCACCAAATTGAAAAGGAATAAAAATCATTTTAGCCCGGAACCCTGATTCCAAACGAATGGCTAAAAAATAAAAAGAATCGCAGGAAAAGGTCATGGCAAAAGAGATAAGCGCTTTGGTAAAGCTCCAGATTCCCGCGGGAAAGGCAAACCCCGCTCCTCCGGTGGGTCCCGCATTGGGCCAACACGGTGTTAACATCATGGAATTTTGCAAGCAATTCAACGCCGCCACCCAAAAACAGGAAGGATTAATCATTCCTGTAGTCATATCCATCTACAAGGACCGGTCTTTTACGTTCGTGACCAAGACACCACCAGCTTCCGTGCTTCTATTAAAATCGGCGGGTTTGGCCAAAGGATCGCCTGTTCCCAATAAGCAGAAGGTCGGTAAGGTCACCCGGCAACAGGCTATGGAAATCGCAAAGACCAAGATGCCGGACTTGAACGCGCAAAAATTGGATTCGGCCTTCCGTATGGTTGAAGGAACAGCCCGAAGCATGGGAATCGAAATAGAAAAGTAAAAGTTGACAGCCGAAGGTTGACTGTTTTCAACGAAGACCTATGTGTAATGAAAATAGCCGACCGAGAAATGAATTTAATCTGTGGGAGCTCCACCTGAAAGGGTAGCGCGTTGGCACCACGGGAGGAAACAAATGGGAAAGAAAGCTAGCAAGCGGCATAGAAAAAACATTGAACTGATCGACAGGTCGAAGGCTTATCCTCTTGGGGAGGCTGTCAGTCTCCTCAAAAAGACGTCTCCCGCAAAATTCAACGAGACAGTCGAATTGCACATCAAACTCGGAGTCGACCCCAAAAAAGCCGACCAACAGGTCCGGGGGACGGTTTCCCTTCCTCATGGAACCGGTAAACCCATAAAGGTGGCCGTCTTGGCCAAGGGCGAGAAAGTCCGGGAAGCCGAGGCGGCCGGAGCCGATATCGCCGGGGACAGCGACCTGATCGAAAAGATTGCAGGCGGTTTCTTGGATTTCGACGTTTTGGTCGCAACTCCCGATATCATGAGGGAAACCGGTAAATTGGGAAAAGTATTGGGGCCCAAAGGCCTGATGCCCAATCCTAAAGCTGGTACGGTGACTCCGGATGTGGCCCGGGCAGTAAAGGAAATCAAAGCTGGCAAGATCGAATACCGCGTGGATGATCAGGGTATTTGTCACACTGGCATTGGCAAAATCCAATTCAATGAAAGCCAAATCCAGGGGAACGCGGACACTTTGATAAAGACTTTGGTTTCGGTCAAACCCGCGTCCGCTAAGGGAAACTACCTGCTTTCGGCCTATATCACTTCCAGCATGGGGCCCGGGATCAAGCTGGACACAACGGAGTACACGAAGACGACGGCGAAGAATTAATCATGAAAATGGTGTTCCCGAAGGCGGAAACCTTCAGGTGTTAAGCTAAGAAAAGCTCAATATTCCAAAGGAAATTGAGCGATAGCTTTTGAAATTTTAACAGTAACTATTATTAAAATTTAGTGCTTGCAAGCTGGCAATGATATTAATTATATTCTTTCAGCTTGCAAGGGATGTCGAAGACAGCGGGCGGCCTGCGGTAGCTTACAAAGTGCGACTGGCCTTAATTTTGCCCGCCGAGACGGTCCGGAAATTAAAAGGTTATTTTCATACCCTTCATCCGGTCGTTTCGGGTGAGGGGTTTTCTTTTTTGTCTTGAGAAATCAAGAATATAACCCTCCCCAGTTTTGGAGACTTATTCAACAAGAGGGGTGGTGAGTGAATTGGCAGATTTTAAAAGAAGCAAACCAAGGCCTGAGAAGGTCGCGGTCATCGAGAAGCTTATGGAAAAGGTCCAGTCGGCCAAGTCGGCAGTGGTGACCGGTTATACCGGTTTAACGGTGGAGGAAGTCACGCAATTGCGGGCCCAGCTTTTCAAGGCCAAGGTGGAATACCACGTCGTAAAGAATAACCTGGCCCGTTTGGCCCTTAATAAGGCCAAAATCACCGTATTGGACGACCTTTTGGCCGGTCCCACGGCAATCGCCCTGGCAACCGGAGACGCAGTGGCTCCTGCCCGGGTTCTTTCCAAGTTCGCCAAAGACCATGAAAAACTGGTTTTAAAGGGCGGATGGATGGAAGGCCGAAAAATCACGGTGCAGGACATAAAGGTTCTTGCCAACCTGCCTAGCCGTGAGGAACTTTTAGCGAAGATGTTGGGAAGCATGATGTCACCGGTAACCGGAATCGTTCAAGTTTTAGCCGGACCCATGCGTAAGTTGGTTTACGCCCTCAACGCCGTCAAGGAAGCGAAGGCCAAGACCGCTTAAATTTAATCACCTAGTTTCGGTATCCCGATTGGGAAACGAGACTCAATGGAAATCAAATATGGAGGATATAAAAAATGCCTACTTTAACGAAAGATGAATTGATTACGGCCATCGAGCAGATGAGCGTTTTGGAATTAAACGAACTGGTCAAGGCCCTGGAGACCAAGTTCGGAGTTTCCGCGGCGGCCCCGGTGGCAGTCGCGGCTGTTTCCGGCGCGGGCGCCGGTGCGGCTGCCGAGGAGAAAACCGCGTTCGACGTCATCCTGAAGAGCGCCGGAGGAAACAAGATCTCCGTCATCAAGGTTGTCCGGGAAGTCACCGGATTGGGCCTCAAGGAAGCCAAGGACCTGGTGGATGGGGCCCCCAAGCCCGTGAAAACAGGAATCTCGAAGGCGGAAGCCGACCAAATGCTCGCTAAGTTCAAGGAATCGGGCGCTGAATTAGAAATTCAGTAATAATAATTCCTTTAAAGCCCCGTTCCCTTTGGGAACGGGGCTTTTTTTATTTTGGGAAAAGGCTTGTGGGGAGGGGTAAGATATGGCCTTCACGAGGGCTCATTAATCCAGGGAGATGATTCGGAATGCGTCATAAGGGCTATTTCATTTCTTTCGAAGGCCCGGAAGGCTCGGGCAAAACAACCCAAATGAAACTTCTAGGGGAACTTTTACGACGTCAAAGAATACCCATTATTCAAACCCGGGAACCCGGTGGTTCGAAACTCTCCACGCATTTACGAAATTGGATTTTGAACCGGTTGGATTATTTGCTCACGTCTGAGGCGGAGCTGTTTCTTTTCCTGGCTGACCGCGCCCAACATGTGAAAGAAGTCATCCTCCCATCTCTCGGGAAGGGAAAGTTCGTGCTATGCGACCGTTATGCCGACTCCACCCTGGCTTACCAGGGGGGCGGCAGGGGATTTCCTGTGAAAATTCTTATGGAAATGAATGAATTGGCCACCCGTGGGCTTCAGCCCGATCTGACGGTTCTTATCGACATACCCGTTCCTATAGGCCTCCGACGCGCGGCGGGGAGGGGAAGAGGCAGGGACAGAATGGAAAATGAGAAAATCCAATTTCATAAAAATATTCGGAAAGCTTTCCTTAAGATCGCCCATCAAGAACCTGGACGGTTTCTGGTATTGGATGGGACTAAACCGGTGGAAAAAGTTTTCAAGGATTTGATTTTAGGCTTATCCCGCCGACTTCCGGCTATGTGGAGAAAGAGGCTGGGTTATGGATGATTTCGTCATTCCACGCCTGGAGCAACTAGACACCCAGCCTGAGGTTGAGCGAATCCTCCTCGGATTGAAGGAACATCCCGGGGTCCAAACCCTGCTTTGGATTGGACCCCCCGGATCCGGGAAAAAAACCCACGCTTTGGCTCTGGCCCGAAGCTATTTCTGCCTGCAAGGAAAGGACTGCGGGGGTTGCGCGGCCTGCAGACAGGTTCTCGCTAAAACCCATCCGGATCTTTTTTGGGTCCACCGGGAACATTTCTGGTCCGATGAGAAGGAGGACCGAAAAAAACAGGGCATTATCGTCAACACCGCAAAGCTTCTTTCCCAAAAGATCAGCAGGGCTCCCCTCGCGGCCGCCTGCAAGATAGCCGTGATTCCAAACGCCCATGAAATGAACGAGGATGCCCAAAATGTCCTTTTAAAGACATTGGAAGAGCCGCCCGCGGCCACATACATTATTTTGATGACGGATAAGGAAAACGCCCTTTTGCCGACGATTCTCTCAAGATGCCGGCCGATCCGCTTTCATCCCATCCCCCAGGGCAAAATCGAGGAAGTCCTGGTGAAAACCCGCGGGTGGAATCCGGGAGAAGCGAGAAAGGCCGCCGGGGAGGCGGAAGGGAACCTGACCCAAGCCTTGAGGGAAGCCGATCCGGATTGGGTGTCCTTCCGGGAAAAAGTGAAAAGCGACCTGGACCGGGTTATGGCCGGGCCCGACGGGGATTGGCTGGCCCTGACTACGGAATACGAACAATGGGAACCGGATTTCCTAGGGGACGCGATCCTCACCGCCACACAGCGTAGGGCTGTTGTGCTTAAAACCGCCCTCCAGATTTACCTGGGTTTTTGGCGAAAACGCCTTAACGGGGAGATGGATGTGCCCTCGTGTTTTTCCACATTGCCGCCCGAACGGGTTTTGGCCTGTCTCCAGAAACACCAGGATATGGTTGAAACGAATCTTTCAACGCGCATGATTCTTGACCATTTGTTCCTGGAGCTGAGGGAAGGGTTCCAAAAAGGTGGACTTTCAGATAAGTCTTTTATTGATTTGGCAGTGCAAATATAGGAGGGCAAAAATGTTTAAAAAACAGTATTTAATATCCAATCTATTTTTTATTTTGTTTTTTAATGCAACATTCGTAGTTGCGGAAGATAAAAAAGCATCTATCGATTTGGAAAAGGCAATTACGCTTTCTCAATCTAAAGGGAAATTTGTACCAGATAAAAATAAATCAAAGAATTTTACTACTCCTTCAAATATAAAACTTATCTTTTCGGATACGGCCAACAGAATTCAACAAGACGATTTGAAAAATGTTGGTAGATCGAACGATCCAAGAACGAATCCGTTGAAGTTTGGACCAATATTTGATTTGACGGGAAAAGATGGATTTGATGTTTATTTCCTCAAAGTAAATCAATACAACAACATCATGGGATTACCTTTTGATAAGTACTATTTTGTCGTTTTTGATAAAAAGACTAAGAAGTGTTCGGAAAAATCTTTTTTGATTCAGGGGAATTTTGTTGATTGCTATTGGGATAACCTAACAAATGATGGGAGAGCCCAACTTGTGATCGATGATGAATGGCACAATGGTTCTGCTGAATATTTCGATAAAAAATATTATGAAATAAAAGATGACCTCTCTATTAAAGAATTGTTAACGCTTGGTGGCTTTGTTGATGGCCCTAATTCTCAGGAGCAAAAAATTATTCAAAAAAAGAAGAAAAGTGTTGTTGTTGAAGAAACACGGAAAAAATCAGATATTGAAGATGGCGAAACAAAAGCAGTGACAGAAATAAAATTGGAATTTTAAATATCATGGGTTCGACCAACGGAGTAAGCAATGCCTAATTTTAAAAAGACCTTTTACGTCACAACCCCCATCTATTACGTGAACGATATCCCCCATATCGGCCATGCTTACGCCACCGTTGGCGCGGACGCCATCGCGCGCTTCAAACGCATGGATGGATATGACGTTTATTTCCTCACCGGCACGGATGAACACGGGCAAAAAATCGAAAAGTCAGCCAAGGAAAAGGGTTTGGAACCCAAACAGCTGGCTGACCAGGTGGTGGATCGTTTCAAACAGGCTTGGGATAAACTCGGAATTTCCTACGACCGGTTTATCCGCACTACCGATGAGGACCACAAGAAAGCCTGTCAAGTCTTCTTCAAGCAAGTGATGGACGCGGGTTATATCTACAAGGGCCATTACGAAGGCTGGTACTGCCTGCCGGACGAGAGGTTCCTCTTGGACTCGGAAGTAGTGGATGGCAAATGTCCCGAGTGCGGCCGTTCCGTGGAGCGGTTGCAGGAAGAAAACTACTTTTTCTCCATGTCCAAGTTCCAAAAGAAAATCGAGGAATACCTGGAAACCCACCCTGAATTTGTTTTTCCGGAAATACGGCGCAATGACCTCGTCAGTAATTTCGTTAAACCCGGCCTGCCCGACGTATGCATCACACGGGCGGCCCTGAAATGGGGAATTCAAGCGCCGGTGCCGGAGGGGTCGGTTATTTACGTGTGGTTTGACGCTTTGTTGAATTACATCACGGCCATTGGCTGGCCAGAGGGTGAGAATTACAGGAAATTCTGGCCGGCTGACGTTCACATCATAGGAAAGGAAATTTTAAGGTTCCACGCGGCCCTCTGGCCCTCCATGCTCATGGCGGCGGGAGTGCCCGTGCCGAAAATGGTTTTTGTGACAGGCCATATCACCAAGGATGGGAGAAAAATGTCCAAAAGCCTTGGGAATACCGTCGACCCTTTTGAGCTGGCGGCTACCTACGGGCCTGACGCGGTCCGGTATTATCTTTTGAGGGAAATACCCTATGGCATGGATGGTAATTACACGGATGAATCCTTCCAACTTCGGTTCAATGGCGATCTTGCCAACGACCTCGGAAACCTGGTGCACCGCAGTATGACCATGTTGGAGAAATATTTCGGCGGAATCATCCCAAAACCCGGACCCGATGGCGATTTAGAAAATAGCTTGATAGCGTTGGCTAAGGCGTATATTCCAACCGCGCGAAAAGCCATGGAACACTTGGAGTTCCACAACGCCTTGTCCCAGGCTTGGGAGTTGGTTAAGCGCGCGAATAAATACATTGAGGAATCAGCTCCTTGGAAAGTCGCCAAAGAAGGAAACCAGGAAAAACTGGGGACAGTCATGTATACCCTCATGGAAACCTTGAGGGTCACGGCTCTTTCGATCGCGCCTTTCATGCCTTTTACGGCATCAGCCATATGGGCCCAACTTGGGTATTCGGATGATATCAAAAAGCATTTGTTATCTGAAACCGAGGAATGGGGTCGAATCCCAGTGGGGCAGAAGGTAACCAAGGGACAACCATTATTTCCCCGAATAGAGAAGGAAAAAAAGAAATAATCAGTTACAAGTTTCCAGAAATGCTTGGGTGAATTTTAAGACTCTTTCCTGAATTTGTAGATAAGGGGTTTTAAAAGCATTTTATGTAATCTGTCGTTGCGAGGAGGCGCCCCAATCGGGGCGGTTGCCGACGTGGCAATCCCAGTTAGTTGTTCGATTTAAGCCGTTTTATGAGGCATATTTAAACTGGGGTTGCTTCCTCGTCATCGCCCGCCTATTCGGCGGCCACTCGTCGCAATGACATCCAAGCAAAGCAAATCTTAAATTAGGCTGCTATCGGCAAATTCAGGAAACAGCCAATTTTAAAAACCAACACATTCCCACTTTGTCCGCTGATTCTGTGAAGAAAGGCATTTATGGCCGGTTTGATTGACACCCATTGCCACCTGGATGACGAGCGCCTGGTCGGGCAGGAAAACGAGGTTCTCCAGCGGTGCAAAGAGGCGGGTATTGAAACCTGCGTGACCATCGGCACCGACGAAAAAACCTCCGCGGCCGCCGCGGCTTTGGCTGGCCGCCATCCTGGGAGGGTTTACCATACCATCGGCGCTCATCCCAATGACGCGGACAGGTTCAGTGAAAACGACTTAATAGAAATCGAACGTCTGGCGAGGGAAACCAAGCCTATTGCCATAGGCGAGATCGGTTTAGATTACTACCACTCCTCGGATCGCCAAAAACAAGCGCGTCTTTTTGAAAGGATGATCAACCTTGCTCGGGAACTAACTTTGCCTATCGTGATCCATGACCGTGATGCCCACGATGATATTTATAAACTTCTGAAAGCCAAGGCTCTAGGCATTAAAATCGTGATGCATTGTTATTCCGCCGGGCCGGATTATGTGGAAAAGTTCATGGATTTAGGCTGCCTTTTCTCCTTTGCGGGACCCATTACCTTTAAAAATGGACAACCCCAAAGGGATGCGGCCTCTAAAATTCCCTTAGGCCGGCTGGTAGTGGAAACAGACGCCCCCTATCTTACGCCCCACCCCCACCGGGGTAAGTTGAATGAACCGGCTTACGTGAAATTGACCGCGGAAAAACTCGCTGAGGTGAAGGGGGTTTCTTTCGAGGAATTGGCCAGGGTCACCACCGAAAACGCCAGGAAGTTTTACGACTTTTAACCCGCCACCGCAATGTTTTTATCTGTTTCTCTTTTTCAATTTTTACTGTTTTTGCCGTTAATTCCTAACACCTAACTACTCACTCCTAACTTATTTATGCATACTCACCTATCCGTATGGATCTGGAATCTCTAGGAACATGAGAGGGTTTTCTCGATGGCATCGGGCAGGTTTACCGCTGGTAAGGCCGTAAGCCGGTAAGGGCGATAAGTCGGGCGGTAAGCCGTTAAGCGGTGCGTGGTAAAGGCGGTAAACCGGGCGGTGCGCGGTAAAGGCGGTAAACCTGGCAGTGCGCGGTAAAGGCGGTAAACCAGGCGGTGCGCGGTAAAGGCGGTAAACCGGGCGGCACGCGGTAAAGGCGGTAAACCGGGCGGTGGGCGGTAAAGGCGGTAAACCGGACGATGGGCGGTAAAGGCGGTAAACCTGGTGGTGGGCGGTAAAGGCGGTAAACCCGGCGACATGCGGTAAAGGCGGTAAATCCGGTGGTACGCGGTAAAAGCGGTAAACCGGGCGGCGGGCGGTAAAGGCGGTAAACCCGGTGGCATGCGGTAAAGGCGGTAAACCGGGAACAGGCCGGGATAACCCGGGAACAGCTGGACTTAAGCCGGGAACAAGCTGAGATAACCCGGGAACAGTGGACTTAAGCCGGGAACAAAGCCGGGATAAGCCGTTAGACGGGAGATAACCCATTATAAAAAGCTGGGATAAGCCATTAGACGGGAGATAACCCGGCGGCATAGGGGGATACCCCGGCGCATGGGGCGTGGGAGAGGGGTCAATCATCATTTAATAATATTTTCTTAGTGTCGCGCCCATTGAAACCACTTCTCTATTCCCCAGGCCGCTCTTCCCACTTTCTCTCCAGCCGCCCGATGGCTTTGTTAAAAGGGGTCGTATTTAAGGGATCGGGCTTGAAAAAAGAAAATGAACGATTGCTAAAAAACCAAGCCCAGGGGTTGAATGCGGTTTTTCATCTCGTCGGTGACTTTCTTTTCTTCTCCCTCGTTAGCGGCCTCAAAGGTCACTGAAAATCTCAAATAGTGACCCGCATCATCCCAAGGAACAGTCGAGATTAAACAGCTCTCGATTAGATATTCCGAAAACTCTGCGGCGGTAGCAAATGTTTTCCCGGCTTTCGTGCCTCTGGGAGATTTGACGTAACAATAAAATGTCCCCTTTGGTTTTTTGGCATCAAACCCTAATTCCCGCAAGGCTTGGACCAACCTGTCAAACCTCCTGGAATACTTGGCGATGGTTCTTTCTGTGATTTCCGGGTGTTGGAGCGCATGAATTCCGGCCTTTTGGATGGCCCTGAACTGCCCGGAATCGGTATTGTCCTTGACGGCCGCGAAGGCTTTTACCGCATGGGGGTTTCCAACGATAAAACCAATGCGCCATCCGGTCATGTTAAAGGCTTTTGAGAGGGAATGGACCTCCACCCCGACCTCCATGGCCCCCTCGGCCGACAGGAAACTCAGGGGCTTGTAACCGTCATAAGTCAAGGCTCCATAGGCCGCGTCGTTCACCACAATCAGGTTATTTTTTTTCGCGAAGTCAACGGCACGCTTGAAGAATTCCAGGGTAGCCACCGCGCCCGTGGGATTGTTGGGATAGTTGATATACAACAACTTGGCCTTGCGCAGGACATCGGGGGGAATGGACGTAAAATCCGGAAAAAAGGAATTGGATTCCAGGAGGGGAAGATGATAAACCTCCCCTCCGAGGTATTTTGTGTAAGTGGCGGTCACGGGATAACCCGGAACCGTGGTCAGGACTATCTCCCCTGGATTCACGAAGCAAATGGGTAACATAGCTAAGATGGGTTTTGAACCAACGCCATGGATAATATTTTCCGATGGATCCAGGTTTTTGAGGCCGTAAATCCTGGCCAAATAAGCCGCCGCCGCTTCCTGGAACTCGGGGATACCGTTGTCGGCATACCACCGGTTCTCGGGTTTTGGGGCTTCCTGCGCTAATCGGATGACCACGCCAGGGTCAGCCGGCCAATCGGGTTCGCCCACCCCCATATCAATCAGGGGCAGGTCCGGACGGGCTTTTCTGGCCCTGGCCTTGGTCCTTTTAATCATCTCGAATTTGTATATCTCGTTGGATTTGCCGAACATCCTTCCGCCCAGCCTTTCGGCAAATTTATCCTCGAAAAATGACATTTTTATTTCCTCCTCTGTCCGCATTGTAACTTTATTTTAAACATAAAATCCATGTTTCCACAGATTTCCCGCTATTTTCAAATCCCGGCATTGGATTTGACCGCCTTCCGGGTAAAATAACCCACTCCATTTCTCCCGCATAGAAGAAAAGTCCATTAGTTGACTTTTCCAGCTTTCTTCCGAGGAAACTGAAACCATTTAAGAAATGGGTTTTTTCATTTTCGCTTTGGCTGAATTAAACGAGGTAAAAGAAAAACTTTCTTAAAATTTATAAGGAAACTTCCATGATACGTGAATGCCTGGTCAAACTGTCTCAAAAGCAATCCCTAACGGAGGCCGATGCCTACGGTTGTATGATCGAGATATTGGAAGGAAAAGCAGTTCCAACTCAGGTCGCGGCCTACCTGGCCTTCCTCAATGTTGAGTTTGAAACAACCGAAGAAGTGGTTGGCAGCGTTAAGGCCATGCGTGACAAAATGATTCGGATCAACGCTGAAGGATTGAATGCTATCGACGTGTGCGGTACGGGGGGAGACCACAAGGGAACCTTTAATATTTCCACCGCGGCGGCCTTAGTTTTGGCCGGAGACGGCGTGATCGTGGCCAAACACGGCAACCGGGCCGCTTCCAGCCAATGCGGCAGCGCGGAAGTTTTGGACGCTTTAGGGGTGAAAATCGATCCTACCGTTCGCGTGATCGAGAATTGCCTGCGGGAAGCAGGAATCGCCTTTTTGTTCGCCCCCCATTTTCATCCGGCCATGAAAAACGTGGCAACCATCCGGAAGGAGTTGGGAATCAGGACGATTTTCAACGTGCTGGGACCCATGAGCAATCCCGCTTCCGTGAAGCGGCAGGTGATCGGGGTATTCGACGCGGAGAGGGCCAGGATCATTGCGGAGGCCTTGATCCAATCCGGCACGGAGCGGGTGATTACCCTTCACAGCCGGGATGGCCTGGATGAGGTTTCCTGCGCTGACGAGACTTTCATCTGGGAATACAAGAAGGATTCCGCTGGAAACATCAGCCGCCTCTCGGAGGTCATCCAACCCGAACATTTCGGTTTCCAACGCAGGTCCCTGGAAACAATCAAGGGAGGGGACGCAGATATGAACGCAAAAATTATTTTAGCGGTCCTAAATGGGGAGAAAAAAGCATTCCGTGAGTCGGTGGTCATGAACGCGGCTGTCGGTTTCTATATGGCAGGAAAATGCCCAGCGATCCTGGATGGCCGCGCTTTAGCGGAGGCGTCCATCGACTCGGGAAAGGCCCTTCAGGCCTTGAAAAAGTTAGAGGAAATTTCCCATACCTGAGTAAGAAACTCGACTTAAAAAAGTCAGTCTGGAAAGGCGTTCATTTTGAATATCCTCCAACAAATAACTGAGACGAAACTCCAGGAAATCGCAAGGCTCAAAAAGGAAAGGGGATTAGGTTCCTTGCGGGATGGCGCAAATTCGCAAAAGGAGCCAAGGAATTTCTTGAAAGCCATTCAACGAACGGGAAAGCTTTCTTTGATCGGGGAGCTTAAAAAAGCCAGCCCCTCCAAGGGTCTTTTAAGGAAGAATTTCCCGGTGGAATCCCTCGCGAAAGCCTATTCTAACGCCGGGGTCCAGGCCCTTTCGGTTTTGACCGATTCCCAATATTTTCAAGGTTCCCTTGAACATTTGAAAACAGCCAAGGACGCTTGCGAATTACCTGTGTTACGGAAAGATTTTATCCTAGATGAACTCCAGGTTTATCAGGCCCGGGAGGCGGGAGCCGACGCCATTCTTTTGATCGCGGCTATGATGCCGCCGGCGAAATTAAAGGAACTTTCGGCCGTTTCAGAAGAACTGAGTATGCCAAGCTTGGTGGAAGTCCATGACGAAAGAGAATTGGATGCCGCTCTGCGGTCCGGCGCGAAAATCCTTGGAATCAACAACAGAAACCTGAATGATTTCTCGGTGTCCCTCCAGACTTCCTTGGCTTTGCTTAAAAAGTGCCCTCAAGGCGTTCCGGTTGTCAGCGAAAGCGGAATATTCACCCGGGCGGACGCGCTTCTATTGAAAAAGGCCGGTGCCTCCGCCATTCTGGTGGGGGAGGCCTTCATGACCGCACAGGACTTGGTATCGGCGGTGAAGAACCTCATGCCGGAGAATTAAATGTTTCGGATTAAAATCTGCGGAGTCACCCGTCCTGAGGACGTGAGATTTATTACCAAAGCCGGGGCGGACGCTATCGGGTTTCAAATGTCCATAGGCCCCAGGAAAATAAGCCCGGAAAAAGCCCGAAGATTAGTCGAATATGTACCCCCGCTTGTTATGCCGATCGGCGTCTTTGTGAATGAACCGCTGGAAAGGGTAATTAGGTTAACAAAATTTTGCGGGTTTCAGGCAATACAACTTCATGGGAATGAGGACTTGGACTATTGTGAGGGATTGGAATTTCCCATCATTAAGGCAATTCGCATGAAAACCAAAAGGTCTTACCTGCCTTTCCGGGGCTTTCGGGTTGCGGCCTATTTATTGGATTCCTATAATGAAAAATCACCTGGAGGGACAGGACAAACTTTTCAACCCCGTTGGGCAGCTGAAGCCGTGAACCGCCTTCCAAATCCGGTCCTGCTGGCCGGGGGATTGACTCCCGACAATGTTCAACAGGCTATCGGGATTTCCGGCGCCTTTGGAGTGGATGTATCCAGCGGCGTGGAAAGTTACCCGGGTTACAAAGATCCCCGTAAGGTATCCCTCTTTATCCGCCGGGCTAAAGATTCTTTTCTCACCTGAAAGGTGAAGGTTTGAAATAAACTTTTTTATTCATTATGGGTTTCTTAATGAATCCAAAATCCATAAAAAAAGAGAAAAACTGGAGTTTTAAACGGCTATGGCCGACCAAAAGTCATTGATCATCAAATTGGCCCATATTTACTACCACACCGGCAGCTGGGATAAGGCCATTCTCGAGTATGAAAAGATCATCGCGCTTGATCCGAATGATTACAACGTGCGTTTAACCCTCGGTGAACTTTATATGAAGAAAGGGGATATTGAGCGGGCCTTCAGGGAATTTGAACTCGCGGGGAATGGTTATTTGAGGGAAAAAAACGTTAAAAAAGCCGTAAGCGCTTTTCGGGAAGTTGCGAACCTTGTTCAGAAGATGATCGAGCCTCAAGATGTGGATAAAGCCATCAAACTCTATAAGGATATTCTCGAGAAACTGCCTGAATCCTCGGAATCGTTGCTGAACTTGAGGGACCTTTATTCACGGCATAATTTGATGGAAGAAGCATTGAATTGCACTCTTCAACTTGGGGATCTCTACAACCGCCTCGATTACATCGACAAAGCGGAAAATGAATATATGAGGGCCTGCGCCATGGATCCCAGCAATAAATCAGCCCAATCAAAACTGGAACAATTGAGAGCCGAAAAGATCCGGTTGGGAACCGAATCCACCTTCGGCGCTGGAAATTGATATGAGGGCCTTTCCTGATCAGAACGGTTATTTTGGACCCTATGGCGGCCAATATGTCCCGGAAACACTTATGGTGGCACTTCAGGAGTTAACCAGGGTTTACGAAAAAGCACGGAAAGACCATGCTTTTCAAGCGGAATACAAACGTCAATTGGTTGAATATAGCGGCAGACCTACACCTCTGACCCTTGCGGCCCGTCTGACCCAAACTCTCAAGGGCGCCAAGATCTACCTAAAACGCGAGGATTTGAACCATACTGGCGCCCACAAGATCAATAATTGCCTGGGGCAAATCCTTCTCGCCAAAAAAATGGGTAAAAAGCGCGTTATCGCCGAAACCGGCGCGGGCCAGCATGGGGTGGCAACCGCTACGGTTTGCGCGCTTTTCGGGATCAAATGCGAGGTTTATATGGGGATGGAGGATATCCGGCGCCAAGCCCTGAATGTGTTCCGAATGAAATTGCTGGGTGCCCAAGTGCATCCCGTGACGGCGGGAACCAAGACCTTAAAGGACGCCATGAGCGAGGCTATCCGGGATTGGGTGACAAATGTTAAAACCACTTATTACTTGATCGGTTCCACCGCCGGCCCCCATCCCTACCCCATGATGGTCCGGGATTTCCAAAAAGTGATCGGGATAGAGGCCCGCGGGCAAATTATCCAGGCGGAAGGACGCCTGCCCGCCGCATTGGTCGCTTGCGTGAACGGCGGGTCCAACGCCATCGGATTATTTTATCCCTTCCTGAGGGATCGAAAGGTGCGAATGGTGGGTGTGGAAGCGGCGGGTGAGGGAATCCGAACAAAACGCCACGCCGCCACCATGATGAAGGGAAGACCCGGAATTTTGCATGGAAGTTACAGCTATGTTCTTCAAAGTCCCGACGGCCAAATCAAGGAAACCCATTCCATTTCAGCGGGATTGGATTATCCGGGCGTGGGACCGGAACACGCTTGGCTTAGGGACACCGGACGGGCCACTTATGTTTCCGCGACGGACCAACAAGCGCTGGAAGCTTTTCAAACCCTCGCGATCAAAGAGGGAATCCTTCCGGCTTTGGAAAGCGCACACGCGCTTTACCAAGCCATGAAAATGGCGAAAAAAATGCCCCGTAAAACCTCCCTCATCGTAAATCTGTCCGGCCGCGGTGATAAGGACGTGAACACCGTTTTGGATCGTTTGGGAAAAGATTTGAAAGGCGGTAGGGGTTGAGTTCGAATCTCCACCGATTATTCCAGGAGGCTCGGCGGAATCGTCGAGCCCTTTTTCTTCCTTATATCTGCCTGGGATATCCCGACTACAGGGCCTCTGTTGAATCGGCCGAGGGAGCCCTCCGGGGAGGCGCTTCCGCGTTGGAGTTGGGAGTGCCTTTTTCGGACCCGATCGCCGACGGCCCCACTTTACAAAAAGCCACTCAAATTTCCCTGGAACAAGGGACACGATTTTCCGATGTTTTCCGGATGATCCGGACCCTTCGGAAAAAAGGATATAAACAACCTCTGTTAGTCATGACCTACTTAAACCTTGTGGTGCAAATGGGGTGGAACGAATTCGCGAATCATCTCGCCCAAGCGGGAGGGAATGGAGCCATTATACCGGACTTGCCCCTGCAGGAGCTTTCTAAAAAAGAGTTTCTTTTCAAGAAAAAAGGCCTATGCTTAATTCCCTTTATCGCCCCCACCTCCAGTCCGGGAAGAATGAAGATGGCCGATGCCCAGAATGCGCCTTTTTTGTATTATGTCTCGGTCACGGGAGTGACAGGCGCCCGAACGGAACTAGCGCCCGGTCTCATCGCGAATTTGAAACGATTCAAAAAACGTCTCAAAACACCTATTGTTGTGGGTTTTGGCATATCCAAACCCAGCCATGCGGCGAAAGTCGGTAAGGTGTCGGATGGAGTCATCATCGCCAGCGCCCTTATCCAAATGATCGAAAGGACGCCCAAGGCTCGAATCGGGGAAAGAGTCGAGAGGTACTGCAGAAAAATCGTAAAGAAAATGAAATAAAGTTTGAACCCGAAATGGAAAGTCCGATATGAACTTCCCGTTTTGATCTACAAATACACGGGATTATTTGGAGGTTTGGATTGGCATGGTTTAAGAAGGCCAAAAAAATCATTTCCAGGGTGGTGGAAGTAAACAAGGCTGTCCAAGTTCCGGAAGGGCTTTATGAGAAGTGCCGGAAGTGTTCCACGCTTTTATATAACAAGGACCTGGACAAGAACCTCAAAGTATGCCCCCAGTGCGGTTACCATTATCAGATATCAGCGCTCGAACGGCTTTACCTGACAGTTGATTCGGGGACATTCAAAGAGTTTGACGAAAACCTGGTCTCGGTGAATCCCCTTCATTTCCCGGAATACGAGGAAAAGGTTAATAAGGGCATAGAGAAAACTAAAATGCCGGAAGCAGTCTTGACGGGTTTGGGGAAGATCGAAGGACAACCGGTTTCCTTGGCCATCACTGACTTTCAGTTCATGGGAGGAAGCATGGGCAGCGTGGTCGGTGAAAAGATCACGAGGGCCGTGGAGAGGGCCATCATGAAAAAATGTGGAATGGTCATTGTGTCGGCTTCCGGGGGGGGCGCCCGCATGCAAGAGGGCATTTTGTCGCTCATGCAGATGGCTAAAATATCAGCGGCTTTGGCCCTACTGGGCAAAGCCCGGCTTCCCTACATATCGGTTTTGACCGACCCGACCGCGGGAGGGGTGGCCGCGTCCTTCGGCATGCTGGGGGACGTAAATATCGCCGAGCCGGGTGCCATGATCGGATTCGCCGGCCCCAGGGTCATCGAACAGACAATCCGCCAAAAACTTCCCAAGGGGTTCCAGCGTTCCGAATTTCTTTTGGAACATGGGTTTGTCGATGCCATCGTCGCGCGGAATGAATTGAAAGCCACCATTGGAAAGTTCCTTAAGTTTTTTCATCTGTGAAATCCCCCGCCAACCTGGAGTCCCTGGAACGCCTGGGGTGGCGTTTCGGGCTGGAGACCATACGCGCCCTTTTGTCGGAATTGGGCGACCCCCACCTTTCCTTGAAATGCGTCCATGTTGCGGGTACTAACGGCAAAGGCACGACTTGCGCCTTCATGGCTTCCTTCCTGAGGCATTCGGGTTACCGGGTTGGCCTTTATACTTCCCCTCATCTGACCGATATCCGCGAGAGGTTCAGGATCAACGGCCTTTGGATTACCCCCCAGGAATTCCGGGATTATTCCAAAAGAATTCTACGGGCTTGCCTCCGGGTCCAAATTAACCTCGGACATGTCCCCACCCATTTCGAGGCTTTGACCGCGCTTGCTTTCTTGTGGTTTAAAGAAAAAAAGGTCGATTGGGTGGTGTCGGAAGTGGGGTTGGGCGGAAGATTGGATGCCACCAACATCATCGAAACCCCGGCGGTCTGCCTCATCACGCCGGTTGGATTGGAACACCAGGAAATCCTCGGTGGAACCATTTCAAAGATTGCCTGGGAGAAGGCGGGCATCCTGAAAAAGGGAACTCCGGCCGCGACGATCCAATACCGCCCTGAGGCTCTCAGAAGGATTGAAAAAACCGCCCGACTGAAAGGGGTTTCTTTATGGTCCGGGGGAAGGGATTTTATTTATCAACGCGAGGGAGATTATTTCCGTTGGGAGGGACCGGGTTTTTCTGGCAAGTTCAAACTTTCCGACGCCGCCAATTTCCAAGTGGTGAACGCTTCCTTGGCGTTGGCGGGAATTCAAATCCTAAGGAGGCAGGGAATAAGGATATTGGCTTCCACCCTTCAAAAGGCTCTTTCCACCATGCGATGGCCTGGAAGACTGGAAATTCTCAAAAAAACCCCCCTGGTTCTTCTGGATGGAGCCCATAACCCTGACGGAGCTCTTGGACTTACGGATTTTTTGAAAGAGGCTTACCCCCGCAAACGGTGGTTGGTGTTGAACGGTTTTTTAGGGGACAAGAACTATCGTTCCTTTGCGAGAGCCTTGGCGCCCTTGACCGTGTTGGCCATTGTGACCGAGCCGCCTAGCGACCGGAAGGAAGCGGGGAATAAGGTTTTCAAAGCATGGGAAGGGGAGGGAACTCGTCTCATCCTTATACGCGACTGGCGGAAGGCACTCTGGTTGGCTTTGGAAAAACTAAAAGCCTCTCGTGGAGAAATTCCGCTTTTAATTACCGGTTCGATTTACCTGGGTGGGGCTTGCCGGAAAATCATCTTGGGATATAAAGGTTTAGCGAAAATTTGAAGTTTCGTTTCCCGATTTTTTCAAATGCTTCCAGTTGCGCTTTACGCAAAAGATCTTTTCCAGAGGATCGATTGTAAACCGAGAAGGAAAAATTGAACGTTCATGAATTGATGGCTAAAGGTGTATTCGGTCAAGCCCCATACGAGAACCGCTGTAAAAATAGAAATAAATACCCAGTTTAAAGAATGGGCGTCGGGATCTAGGGACTTAAACTTTAAGGCCATTCGGTAATAAAGGAAGATCCAAGCCAAGTAAAACGCCAAACCGATCCATCCGTTTTGTGCCAGTATTTGCAGGTAATTGTCATGCAGATGGGGTTCGGTCGTCTCAGCAGCATTGGCCAATTTATATTTTGGATAGATATCCACCAAATTTCCTTGGCCTATGCCCCAAGGGTGGTCCTGGATAATTTTTAAACCCGCCGTCCAGATGAATAATCTTTGATTGTTAGTCCCGGAAATCTGGTGATCATCCGAATAGCTGACTTTGACATTCCAAATGCTGTCCACCCTTTCCTTTATCGAGTTTGGCAGAAGGAAATATATACCCGCCACCATCAAGGCACCGATGAATAACCCTCTTCGACCCATTTTCCAAGACCAAAGGAAAAATCCGGCCAATGCCCCGATCCAGGCGCCCCGGGTTTGCGTCAGGATCAGAGCCATTCCCACCGTGAGAAGAGAGGCCCAAACCCAGCGATTCTTTGGAAATTTTTTTAAAAGAAGCAATTGGAAAATCAGGGTGACCATCAAGAGACCTCCGAATACCATTTTGTCCCCTGAGAAGGAATCAATGCGTTCTTGATGGCGGAAGAAATATTTCCCGATTCCACATGCCGCGCAAAAAGTGGAACCACCGACGAAGGAGAAAATCAACTTTTGGATTTGGTCAATGGATAAGTTCATGGCGCCAATGAAAAAAATAAGAAGTAACGTCAGATATTTATGAACCGTGTGAAAACTTTTCAAAGGATTTATGCCGAGGATGGCGCCGAGGAAAAAACCAGATAGAAAAAGGAGTGTGGCAATAGCGAAAGCTCCACGGGGCCATTCGACAGGTTGCCGGTTTTTTAAATGGTTAAAAAGGAAAAACGCGACGGAAATCCAAATGATATTTTGCATAGCAATGGATGCAACCGCCGAAACCGAGAAAGCTAATAAAGTCCAGTAAAGATACCGTGTATGAGGGTTTTGAGTTTCCACGGTCGAAATTATAGAGTGAATTACATCAGTTCGAAACCACTCTTAATAAAGATAAATACTTCATTCAATGCCGTGAGAATCAACTATTTATCCCAGTTAAACCCTTGGCTTTAGGAATAGGAGGGTTTAGAGCTTTGGCCATCCCATTGTTCGTTGACAGGGGGAAGCTTGAATGTTTAAATAACCCCTAGTTTTATAGGCTTTCCGGTGGAAAGAAGAGTCGGGAGGCCATTCTGGTTCTGGGGCGCTCCTAAAAATAATATTTTTAGGGCGTTTCGGTCCCTTAGGTGGAGGATTGTAATGTCAAATGTAGTCCTCAAAAATGTGACTAAGGTTTATGGAAACAATATCGTAGCAGTCAATAATGTCAATATTGAGGTCATGGATAAGGAGTTTTTGGTCCTGGTGGGACCTTCTGGATGCGGAAAGTCCACGACCCTTCGGATGGTGGCTGGTTTGGAGGAACTTTCAAGCGGAGATATCCGCATTGATGATGTGCTTGTCAATGATGTTCCACCGAAGGACAGGGACATCGCGATGGTATTCCAAAACTATGCTTTGTATCCCCACATGACTGTTTTTGAAAACATGGCCTTTGGTTTAAAACTCCGGAAATATCCCAAAGAAGAGATCAAGCAAAGGGTTTATGAAGCCGCTAACATTCTGGGGATTCAGGAATTGCTGGTTCGGCTGCCAAAGGAACTTTCCGGCGGGCAACGCCAACGGGTAGCGGTGGGCCGGGCCATCGTCCGTAAGCCCAAAGTGTTTCTTTTCGATGAACCTCTTTCCAACTTGGACGCAAAGCTTCGAGTTCAAATGCGAGCAGAGATTTCTAAACTGCACACCCGTCTGCAGGCTACCATGATTTATGTAACTCATGACCAATTGGAAGCCATGACCATGGGGGACCGTATCGCGGTCATGAAGGACGGCTATGTCCAGCAAATCGCGGATCCCATCACGCTTTACGAAAAGCCCATAAACAAGTTCGTGGCAGGTTTCATCGGTACGCCCGCGATGAACTTTATGGAAGGTTCGCTGAATAAGAAGCGCACTGGGACTTATTTCAATGAAGAAAACTTTGAAATAAAATTGCCGGATAACTTCGCCAGCCTGCTGGAAGGGCATATCGGCCGCGAGGTGGTGCTGGGGATCAGGCCGGAAGACATCCATGATAAAATGGATGCTTCCAGCGCCTCACCCGATACGACCATCAGCGCAACCGTTGAAATCATCGAGCCGTTAGGCGCTGAAGCCTACTTGTATTTAACCACGGGAAAAAGCCCCTTTATCGCCCGTGTCAGCAGCCATGATCAAATTGAAATCAATCAGGACATCGAACTGGTCTTCAATATGCGAAAGGTCCATATTTTCGATAAGGAAACTGAGAAGTGCCTGACGAATTAAAGATCGGCTGTTCGTGATCAAACTCAAAAACCGGGATTTTTCCCGGTTTTTGAGTTTTCAGTTAAGCCAAATCAGCAATCAAAAGAAAAAAATTTCCCGTATTTCCGAATTAACATCGCCGGAAAAATAGATCCATCCATAATTAAGGAATTCAAAATGAGGATTTCAGTTGTTGGGACAGGTTATGTGGGTCTTGTAACAGGATCCTGCTTCGCAGACCTGGGTAATACCGTTATTTGCGTGGATGTTGATAAGAAGAAAATCCAGGAATTAAAAAAGGGAATTGTCCCCATTTTTGAACCGGGATTGGAAGAAATCATCCGAAGGAATAAAGGCCACAGGCTTTTTTTCACCACTGATTTGGCCAAAGCGGTTCAAACCACCGACTTCATATTTATCGCGGTGAGCACTCCTCCGGGAAAAGAGGGCGAGGCTGATATCACCAATGTCAAAGCAGTTGCCAAAGGTATCGCAAAATCACTCGATCGCTATAAGATCATCGTCAACAAAAGCACCGTTCCCATCGGTATGGGGGACGTGGTGACACAAATCATCATTAAAAACAGCTCGAAGGAAGTTCTTTTTGATGTCGTGTCTAACCCCGAGTTTTTGAGGGAAGGTTCAGCCGTAACGGATCTTTTACGACCGGAAAGGGTTGTCATTGGCGCCACTCGACGTTCGGCAGCCCAGAAAGTGGCTGAAATTTATAAATCCCTTCATTGTCCGATTTTGATCACTGATTTGAAAAGCGCCGAGATGATCAAATACGCGTCCAACGCTTTTTTAGCCACTAAAATTTCGTTTATCAACGAGATTGCCAATCTTTGCGACAGGGTGGGCGCGGATATCCTTCAGGTCACCAAGGGTATGAGTTACGATTCCCGGATCGGGGGCCAGTTTTTCAATTCCGGCCTGGGTTTTGGCGGGAGCTGCTTTCCGAAGGACGTGGCCGCCTTGGTCGATATCGGAAGCAAAAGCGGTTATCCGTTTCGAATCCTGCCTAAGGTCTTGGAGGTAAACCACCGACAAAGGCTTTCTTTCATTGAAAAAGTGCGGAAAACGATTGGTCCTTTAAAGGGAAAGACCTTAGCGGTCTGGGGTTTATCTTTTAAACCCAACACGGATGATATGCGGGAAGCTCCTTCCTTGACCATCTTGCCGGCTCTTCAGTCTGGAGGGGCAAAAATCAAGGTTTACGATCCTGTGTCCATGGGGAAGGCAAGAAAATATTTTCAGAAAGTTATATATTGTAAATCACCTTACGAGGCTGCACGAGGCTCCGATGCGGTACTGGTCTTGACTGACTGGAACGAGTTTAAACAGATTGATTTTAATAAATTAAAAAGTTTGGTAAAGAAGCCCATTCTACTGGATGGACGTAACATGTATGATTCTCAAGAATTGACGGAAAAAGGGTTCGCCTACAGCGGTATGGGACGGGGTGAAGCATTGAGCTTTTGATCATCCAGCGATTGATTCTGCGAAATTGGAATGAAATTCATGGAAATTGGGATATCCATTGGATGTCCACCCCTTTTCCCTCTTTAATAAAATAAATTCAAGTTTTCCATTTTTATTTTGGCTTTTTGGAAAATGTCTTGATTCGGGTTTTGAGCTTTTTAACCAGTTTCATAACCCGGGAATTGGTTTCTGAGGAGTTTTTGATTGAAGATAGCATTACTCGGCGCAAACGGTATGTTGGGTTCCAAAATGGCGGAAGTGCTTGTACAACGGTCCCATAATGTCTTGAAACCGGAGCGCGCCGAGATTGATTTGGCTCAACCCGAAACCATGGAAAAATATTTTAAAACCCATGATTTCGAAATTCTAATTAATTGCGCCGCTTATACGCGGGTTGATGCTTGCGAGGAACCCTCTCAATACTCCCTTGCCCTCAACCTGAATGGGGCCGCTCCGGCTTGGTTGGCCCGTTTTTGCCGGAAAACCAATCGGAAACTCATCCATTTTTCCAGTGACTATGTATTTGACGGCAATAAAGCCGATCCTTATACCGAGGAGGATACCCCTCATCCGTTGAATGTCTATGGACGGACAAAATGGCAGGGCGAGAAGCTGATACTGGCTGAGAAACCATTTTTTTATCTTGTCCGTTCTTCATGGCTTTTTGGCCCCAACGGTAAACATTTCGTGAATACACTACTCAAAACGCTAAAGACACGGCCCAAAGTGGAGGTGGTGTCCGATCAAGTAGGCGGTCCCACCTATACCGGGGATTTAGCCTTGTTTACACTGGACCTTTTGGAGAAAAAGGCTGAGCCTGGAATCTACCATTTTGCCAATGAAGGATACGTTTCCTGGTTCGATTTTGCCCTGGAAATACAAAGACAAACAGGCCTTCACCAATGCAAGGTGGTGCCGGCCCTAAGCGATAATATCTTCCGCCCGGCCTTAAGACCCGCTAACTCGGGTTTTAACCTGGATAAAGCGCGAAAAGTGGTTTCTTCTTTAAGGCCTTGGTACGAGGGGTTGAAAGATTATCTGACAAAGGATTGGATGAATGAGCCGGCCTGAACTTTCCGTCGTCATCCCCATTTATAACGAGGAAGCCCGGATTGGGAAAACACTGGAGGAGGCCATTGTTTATTTGAAAAAAAAGAAATGGACTTCTGAAATTCTATTGGTGGATGACGGATGCAAAGACAAAACACTTCAAGCCGTGGAAAAATTCTGGAAAAAAACCGGGAAACTTATTGATTTTAAGGTGCTGCGGCATGATATCAATCGGGGAAAAGGAGCGGCGGTCAGAACCGGAGCCTTGGCCTCCCGAGGCCGTTTTGTCCTCTTCATGGACGCGGACAACGCCACTCCCCTTGCCCAATTCGACAAATTTGAAGAAGCATTTCAAAAGGGTTTTGAAGTGCTGGTGGGAAGCCGGGCGGTGGATCGCAAACTAGTCAAAGTTCACCAGCCTTTTTACCGGGAAGCCATGGGAAGAATTTTCAACCTGTTAGTCCAGACACTGGCGACTCCCGGGATTGGGGACACCCAATGCGGTTTTAAGGCCTTTACCCGTGCGGCGGCGCAAAGTATTTTCCCCCGGCAAACGATAGAGCGGTTCGGCTTCGACGTCGAACTTATTTATATCGCAAGAAAACATGGGTTCAGAATGATAGAAATTCCCGTGGAGTGGTTTGATTCCCCTTATTCAAAAGTCAACGTCATTCGGGACTCGACACGGATGTTTCTCGATCTTCTTGTTGTGCGTTGGAACGACATCAAGGGACTTTACAGCACCTCCGCTAGGCAGTCCTAGGCCCTCCGTGACCTCCTCCAGCGGTCGGGCCCGCCGAATTACCCTGAACACTTTCGCTCTTTTTTCATCCGAAATCCTCGCTCGTTTTTTCACTCTTTTAACTGTTTTTTATATCACCCGCCATTGGAGTCGGGATTATTACGGACAATATTGCATCGCCATCAACTGGGTGACCATTTTTGCCGCCATCAGCAGTTTGGGTTTGGGCTCTTTGGCCACTCGGGATGTGGCTCATGATAAGGGACTCACTTCTTTCTACCTTCGAAATATTATTTTTCTCAGGACAGTCCTTTCAGTCCTGTTTGTGGCAGCCCTGGCGGTTCTTGGGCCCTTATTGGGTTATGAACCGGTCCTTCGCCTGGCCCTGGTGGTCCTCGGCTTGCGTCTGATTATTGATGCGTTTTCCTCGGCCTTTGCGACCCTCTTGCAAGCCTATGAACTGATTGCACTCCAGGGGATCGTGAATTTGGCAGGCGCTTTTTTGCGGATGGTGGGGATTATTTTGGTTGTTTATTTTGGATTAAGTATGATTGGGGCCTGTTGGATCTGGGTCGGGGCAAGCACGTTTTCCCTTTTCGCCTTATGGAGGATCGGTTGGGGAAGGGGATGGCTGGCCAAATGGAATCGTTTCCACTGGGCGGAAGCTGTGCAAACACTGAAAAATTCCATCCCCTTTGCGGCCTTTGGAACCTTTCAGATGCTTTATTACCGGGTTGATTCCGTGATTCTTAAGAGTTTCGCTGGAAATGAGGCGGTGGCCCTTTATGACGTGGCAGGCCGGTTGTTATTCGTCACCTACATGTTGGCGGACCATTTCGGAGTAGCCACTCTTCCGTCCTTGTCAGCCAACCAGGACATTTCCAAGGACATGGGACGCCTGGCAACCCGGGCCCTCAAGGCTCTGACGTTCGTGGGAATGCCCTTGACAGTTGGGGGGGTCCTGTTGTCCCGCCCGCTTATGGGTTTGCTCTTTGGATCCCAATACATGGCCTCAGGTCCGGCTTTTGCAGTCCTGGCCATATCTTTAATTTTCTATTTTGTCATGAGGCCCTGTCTCAACCTCTTGGCCGTCAAGAACCCGATCATATTGACATATATATTTCTGGCTATATTCCTTGCGAACGTAGTGATGAATTTTCTCATTATTCCCCGTTGGGGTTTAATGGGGGCCGCGGTCGTTTCGACGGCTTGCGAGGTCCTCTTGGCTATCCTTTGCGGATGGTTTACAAGACGTTTTTTCCAAACCCCTTCCAAGAGCTTTTACAGGGGAATGGCAGCCTGCTTTTTATCCTCGACCCTGATGGGCTTTGGTATTTTCATGGATCCGCGCCTCTATTGGCTGGGCCTGGGCCCCTTGGTGTATGGGTTGGCCCTTTTCCTTATGGGAGGATTGGATTCGGATGATTGGGCCAGCATCAGGTCCATTCTTGGAAGAAAAACCGGAAACAGTGGATCTATCCAATGATGAGCAAACTAATCCCCGATCTTCACGGGTCTAAAAGGAAGGATTCGGAACCTGTAATCTGCGTTTTGGAATTTAACTCTGAAGGGCATCATCTTGCCTATGTGGAGATTCTTATCCGAGCCCTTAAGGAAAAAACAGGCCAGAAACCGTTATTTCTTACCTCGGCCCAGGTTCCAAAATCCAAGAGCTATGAAATTTATCTTAAACCCATAGAAGATCGCTTTGAGATGCATGCCGCGGAGAGCATCAAGTCGGGTAAAAGTAAATGGATGTGGGTTCAGTTTTTTCCCATTATTGCTTTGCTGGATAAAATGAGAAAGCGCGGCATCCGCCGGGTGCTTATTTCCACGGGAGATGAGCTCGCTGCGATCTTGGGTTTGGCCCGCCTCGCTGGGTTTAAATTTAAAGACCTTGAAATAACGTGCGGGTTGTTGCTGCTTCCCCTGGCTTATCCAACTTCTTCATGGCTGAAGAAATTGAAAAGGCGTTTTTTTCTTTGGCTCCAGAGAAAGTCGGGTGCCCGGTTGTTTTGTTTCGATTTCCACGCTGTTGAAATCCTACGACAAAAGTACGATATCCTCTTAGAAACCGTTCCGGAACCTCTGCTTTCGTTGAGTCCCCATACAATTACAAAATCGGTTCCAAAACCCAACGATTTCTCGAATCCGCTTTGTTTGGGAACCATTGGGTTTTTCGATCCAAGAAAAGGAGTGGATTTATTGTTGGAAGCCTTCCAGCGCGCCCATTTTAACCGGCCGGTTACACTTCTTTTGGCAGGCCTGGTAAATGACTCCAGTTTGATGAAAAAATTAAAAGATCCCGGTGTCGCGGAGAACGGTAAAATTCAAATCATCAATAAGATTTTAACCGCTGAGGAATATGTTTTGGCCCTCGGGAAAATGGATGTATTGTGTATGACTTATCGTTCACATGTTGGCCCCTCGGGGGTTTACGCCCAAGCGGCGTCCCAGGGAAAAATTATTGTCGCTTCGGATTATGGATGGCTCGGTTGGGAAGGAAAAAAATACAATAAAATTCTTTTCTTTAAAGACCAATCCTTGGATTCGCTGGTGGATACACTCGAAGATACGGTATCAAGGTTCGATTCACTCGCGGCCCTTGCTGGGAATTATCAACCAACTTCTGTGGGGGATTTCACAAAGGTATTTTGTTCCCGCTGAAAAGACAGGTGAGAAATAGACCTCAATCGCAAAGTGCGGATGAAAGCTTATGGCTCTAGGGCTAGGAAACCCATGGGAGGGTCAATCGAGAAAATGGGGGAGTTCAAGTCATGCTAAGCATTGTTCGAATCCTGAATCAGCTCCGCGTACAAGCGCGGATGAGATTTTTTACGCCATGGGTACGTTTTAAACTATGGTTTTGGGGGGCAAAAGTAGGTCGTCGACTTAGGTGTAATGGGAACATCAAAATTTATAATCGTGGGAATATCAGCTTAGGGGATAAAGTCAACTTTAATTCAGGTTGGTTAGCTAATCCAGTTGGTAATTTTCAATGCACGACGTTCCATGTGCAAAAAGGTGCTAACCTGTTTATTGGCAACGGGTGCGGCATTTCTAATGCCGTTTTCTGCTGTAGAATTGGCATTACCTTGGAGGATGGGGCTTCTGTAGGTGGTGGAACATCCCTATACGATAATGATTTTCACTCGCTTAAAGAAGAGGATCGGCTCTCAGGAAAGGGAATAATTCCGGGAGCGCCAATAATCATACGACGCCGCGCCTTTATCGGAGGGCATTGCTTGATCCTGAAGGGGGTTACCATCGGAGAAGGTTCTATCATTGGAGCGGGAAGTGTTGTGACCCGCGATATACCGGCTGGAGTGATCGCTGCCGGGGTTCCTGCAAAGGTTTTGCGCCGTTTAAAGAAAAAAGAAAAATAATTCAAGAGGCACCTTTCGTCAACGGTTATAGGTCTCCAGTTCTGCAAAATCCTAATGATTTGTTTGTTTTAATGAACAAGCTCATGAAAACAACTTGAACCCAGAGGTGAAGGAATGGTCCGCCGCGCTCGTCTAAAAAAAACTAATGTTTCCATCCTAATTTTGACGCTAAACGAGGAAGAAAATATCCAGCAATGCCTGGATTCGGTGTCCTGGTCCAATGACATTGTGGTCTTGGATTCGGGAAGTCTTGATAAGACCGTTTTACTGGCTAAAAAGAAGGGAGCTCGGGTGATAACCAGGTCCTTCGACAATTGGGCTTCACACCAGAATTGGGCAATGAAGAAAATAAAGTTCAAGAATCCTTGGGTCTTTTACCTGGATGCCGATGAACGCATGATGTCCGAACTAAAAGAAGAAATCCTTTCCATCGCGGCTGATCCCGCGAGGCCTGAAAAGACCTTTTTTTGTGGCCGGAGGAATTATTTCTTCGGTAAATGGATCAGGCATTCCTTCCCCCCGGGACATATCCTTCGTTTCTTCCAGCCTCCTTTCGTTCGTTTTGAACGTTTAGTGAATCCTGTTGCGGTTATCCAAGGGCCGCATGGCTATCTGAAAAATTATTTTGACCATTATAACTTCAGTAAGGGCCTGGAAGAATGGTTTGCCAAACACAACCAATATTCTACCGCCGAAGCCCTCGAAGGGGCGAAAGGGGGTGTAGCCGGTTTTACCCTGAGGCCTCTACTAGCGTTAGATGCTGTTTTGAAGCGGTTAAAAATCAAGACAATTTCAAACCGATTACCTTTCAAACCCTTGATCAAATTTTTTTGGGTGTATATCGTCAAACGCGGTTTCCTGGACGGCCGGGAGGGTTTCATTTATTGCGTGCTTCAGTCTATTTACGAATATATGATCGTTTTAAAGTCGAGGGAAATAGAATTAAGGAACAAGGGGTTGAAACCTTGAAACGAATAAAATCCCTGCTTCCGCTCCTTTCGCAATATTAGGTATTTGGAATTTCTAAAAGTCGAATCTAAGTTCCAGGGTTTGTGCCCATAAGTTAAGGCCGCGGAGGAGATACAATAAGCGGATGAAAACATGCTTATCAGATCACACCTCTTCAAATATGGTCTTTTCTGCCGCCGGTTCTTGTTCTCATACATCCCAAAGCTGATTTGCATGGATTTTCTTCCGTCGGGAATGCTGTTATCATTTTTCATGCATTTAGACGAAGGAGTTTTTCAGAGGTTACAGACTAAAAATTTTGCAATACTTCTTTAAGAGGAGAGCACTTTGTTACATATTCCGGAATTGATTAAAAGGAAATTCAAAATCTTCCTGAAATTCTTAGGTTTCAGTTTAGTCCGGTGCGAGTCGGATGTGACACAATTGCATGATATTTTCACTTCGCTTCAAAACATGCGCAATCTTAGCCTAAAGCCCCAGAAAAATGAGAATCTCCGCTTTCTTGAATTTTGTCTCAATAATCTTCACCTTTCTAAAGCTCAATTGTTTCAAGATTTGTTTGTCCTATACGAATTGCATGACAAGAAAAAAGGTTTTTTCGTTGAGTTTGGCGCGACAAATGGAATCGGATGGAGCAATACGTATCTTCTAGAAAAAAAATACCAGTGGAATGGTATTCTTGCCGAGCCGGCTAAATGCTGGCACGATGATTTGAAGAAAAACAGGAGATGCAATATCGAATTAAGATGCGTTTGGAAGAAAACTGGTGAACATTTGGAATTTAATGAGATTTCGGATCTTTCGACTATTAATTTGTTTTCCCGCGGCGATACGCATGCTTCAACTCGCGAAAATGGCAAACGTTACATGGTGGAAACCATATCACTAAACGATTTATTGTCCTTCCACCACGCCCCAAGAAAAATCGATTATTTATCCGTTGATACCGAGGGTTCGGAATATTCAATACTTAAAAGCTTTAATTTTGAAAAACACGAGATTTCAATTATCACGGTCGAGCATGCTTATATCAGCCCGGACAGGGAGAATATTCACTCTTTATTAAAATCTAAGGGCTATGTAAGGAAATTCGAGAACTATTCTGATTGGAATGATTGGTATATTAAAGAAAAATTGTGATCCCTCTTTGTATCTCGTTTGAGTATGAGAACAAAATTAGGAGACGCGGAGATTGCTCTTTTCATTAATCGTTTCGACTCTTCATCGCACGATTGAGCTAACCCCGTTGTTCGAATCTATTTCCAAATAAAAACTATCGAGTTTTTCCTTGGGCGAGGTTGAGACCATCGTTGTAGACCAGAATCCGGACGATAGTCTCTTAGTTTCAATTTTAGTCGATCTAATGTCTCTCTTTCTTCCCGATTATGGGAATATGTATTAGTGAAGTTTATGTTGCCTTTTTTCCTTATTGGTTATCATTCGGCAAATCTAAACGAAAAAATAATAATTAAACTTAAGAGCACGTTCTTTTTGATCCTATTGCTTCCATTAAGTTGGTTCTGTTATTCGAAATGGAATTACAACACCAACATTTACATATCGGGAATGTTTCTCACTCCTGAAAATATTCCAACCATGGTTTTCTGTTTTGTTGCGTCTTGTTTCGCGCCCGCCGCCGCTTTTCTGGTCATTTACCGGATCTATGCTGTTTTTCCCCGTCAAATTGTCATTAATGCCGGGCCGAAAAGCATGTACCTTTACATATTGCAAACCTACGTATTTTTTGGGGTTAGCAGGATGTCGGGTTTTGATATTTCACCGGGTTATAAGTTATTACTTTCGGCTATTGCGGCCCCTTTCATGGCTGTGATGATCGTTTATATTCTTTTGAGATTCAGCTCGTTCATTGAGAAAAGACCTTTATTGGCATTATGCTATTTCGGCAGATTAAAAAAAAGAGAATGGACACCGTCGAATAAACAAGGGGCAAAATCGCCTCGGTGCGGAAAACCCGCCTTGGGGAAAGCCTGCGGCGGGCTCGGGGTTCATTTTGTTGTGATGAGTTGCTTTCCGCCACCGGCAGTAAATTCTAACTGTTATTTGCTATCTATTATTGCTCATTCTTTGCTGTAAACTGTCTCCTGCTTTGCCGTCTCTATTTTCCGCCGCCGTCGGGTGGCCTGGGGTTCATTTTGAAATCCGATCAAAAACCGTCCGTTTCCGGCGATATATTCCTGACCGAGATATTCGCCAGCATCCTCTCGCGCAGGAAAATCCTGGGCCAGGCCGGAATCATGGCGGGCGCACGCGTTTTAGGCATGGTTTTCGGCTTTATCGGGTCCGTTTACGCCATCCGGTGCCTGGGCGCCCGCAACCTGGGCCTCTCCGGCATGGTCCAGAACATCGTCGCCCAGGGGTCCATCGTGTTGGGCGTCATTTATTTCACGGTGCTCGTGCGGGAGTACAAGAACTCCCCCGATGACGAGTCCCGCAACCGGCTTATCCGCGTGTCCACAACTTTTCGGCTGGCGGGCTCGCTGGTTTTTTGCGCCGTGGGTGCGGTGGTCATGGGTTTACGTCTCGTCCCGGCCGATTACCACTTCGCCGGGTGGTTTTTCATCCCCCTGTTGTTGTTGGGCACCCTCCAGCCCGCGTGGGTTTTCCAGGCCGCCGAGAAACAACACTTGCAATCCATGATCTCGGTGCTACAGCCCGGATTGACGGCGGCCTTGTACATCTGCCTGTTCAAACCGGGCATGTCCGCCGGGGCCGATCTTGCGGTGATTTCCTCCGTGACCGCTGTCTTGACGTTTATCTATTGGAGGGCGGTTTACAGCCTCACGCCGATGAAAGGAAGCTTCTTGAACCTCCGGGGCTTTAAAAAAGCCTGGGAACTCATCCTTCAATCGCGCTGGCTTTTCGCGGCCAGCATCGCCATCTACGTTTTCACAACCCTCGAGCAGCCGCTTTTGGGCTGGCTTTCCTCGGTGGAGGAACTCGGGAAATACATGTCGGCCGTCAAGGTGATGAACATCGCCGCGGGGTTTTTCGGGATCGTCTCCACCATCCTTTACCCGCGGTTCATTGAGTGGCAAAAAATCGGGGAGGAGGTTCTCTGGAGGCGGCAGTTGAAATTATTCGTCCTTTTCGGCGTGGGTGGCGGCCTGGCCTGCCTCTTGGGTTTTTTCCTCATTCCCTTTTTCTACACGATGGTATTCGGAAAGGTGTTCACGCAGGCGGGGTTCCCCTGCGCGATCCTTGTGACCTCGAAATTCGTGGCGACCCTGGGCGGCGTTTTTTATTGGGGCCTGCTGACGAAGTCGCGGTACGATAGGTTTACCACGCTCGTGCTCATCGGTGTGTCGATCCCCTCTTTCCTGGCCAACTACCTCCTCATCCCGAGATGGGGCATGCTCACGGCTTCCTCGGTGAACCTGGCGAGCGAGACGCTTTTGGCGCTGGTTTGGGCCGCGGCTTCCTGGGTACGGATCCGCCAGTTCCGGAACCAGGGGAAGGTTTAAACCCGTGATAAAACTAATCGCGCGGGTCCTCCGCAAGTTCCTCGCCCTCACAAGGCCGTTGTTCCTTTGGAACCCGGTCCGCGTGTTTTATGTCGGGCTGTCGCAGGGCCGAAGCCTCGCGCGGAACCACCCCCCCGGGTGTCGCCGCTTGATCGTGTTCCTGACCTACCCGTACGATACCGTCACCGGGGGCGTGCTTTCCCTCGTTTCCCTGCACGAGGAGACGGCGAAACTGAGAAAAATCCACGGCGCCGAGGTACTGCTGTGCACCCTGCCGGGCGATCCCCCGCTCCTCAAATACACGAAATTCAAAAATCAGGCCCAGGTATACCCGCTTAATGGGGTCCTGCGACATTTCGGGAACGCCGAGAGCCTGATGGTGCACATCCCGGAGTACGCCGTGGGAAAATTCCTGGAGACCTGCTCCCCCTCCAAACTGCCCTGCTTGGGGAAGATCAAGGACCTGCGGCTGAATGTCCTGCTCCAGAACATCGACATGATGGCCTTCGGGGAGCCCGTCAAGAGGCTCGGAGAAATGGGGAAAGTGACGGCCACGACCGTCCACCGTTCCTACACCACCCCGGCCGTCCGTAAAAAATTCGGGTATCCGATCCAAAGGTTCTCGGTTTTCGTCAGTCCCGAGCAGTATGCAAGGAAGTCCTACGCGTCGAAGGAAAACCTGATGATCGTTTCCCCGGACCCCCATCTGCGCAAAAAGGAAATACTCGCGAAAATATCGGAAACCCTGCCGGGCCTGGGGCTCTTGGTGATCGAGAACATGACCTATGAAAAGTACAAGGCGGCCGTCTCCAGGGCCAAGTGGGCCCTGACCTTCGGGGAGGGTTTGGACAATTACCTGGTGGAGCCGGCGTTCAGCGGCGGGATCGGGTTCAGCGTCTTCAACCCCCGTTTTTTCACCCGAGAGTTCAAGGGTCTGCGGACCATTTACCCGGATTACGATTCGCTTCACGCGTCCATTTGCGGGGATATAATGAAATTAGACAATCCCCGTTCTTACTCGGATTACCAAGATATTTTGTTCAAGCAGTGCGCGAAACATTATGATTTCCGAGAGTACCAGGCTAATTTACTGAGATTCTACCAGAAATATTTCCCGGCCGTGAAATGACGGGTGTCTGCCCCAAAACCTGAAACAAGGAACTTTCCTGAAAATGGCAAAAAAAGCGCCGCCGGTCAGCGTCTTGACCACCGTCTACAACGGAGAGAAATTCCTGGGGGAAACGATCCAAAGCGTCCTGGGCCAGACCTTCCAGGATTTCGAGTACATCATCATCAACGACGGTTCGACTGATTCCTCCGATTCGATCATCCGGTCCTTCCGGAAAAAAGACAAACGCATCAGATATTTTTGCCAAAAAAACCGGGGCATCGCCTGGTCGAAAAACCGGGGCGTGAAAATCGCGCGAGGAAAATACATTGCCTTTCTCGATCAGGATGACATCGCATATCCTAACCGCCTGGCCGTCCAGCTAGAATACCTGTCCCGGCATCGCGGGACCGCCGTGATCGGCTCTTTCTACGATTTGATCGACGACAAGGGCCGGAAATTCAATACGGTCACCCTCCCGACGAAGCATGAGGCCATTTACAAAGACAACCTCCTTGAGGGGATCAACGTCATTTGCCCCTGTACCATTATGGCCGATGTTAAAGAAATCCGTTCAGTCGGCAATTTCGACCAAGCCCTCGAGCCCGCGGACGATTACGACCTGTGGCTGAAGTTGGGCCGGCAACATAAAATCCGGATTCTTGACCAGGTCCTGGGGGCCTACCGGTACCATTCGAAGAACACGACGGACGTCCAGGCGGGATTGATCGAATACAAGCGATGGGAGGCCTGTGTCAAGGAAAGGCGGTTCCAAAAACTGGAAAACGTCCCCCGCGGTTTCGTTGATTTTTCCCCGAAACCGGTCCCCAATATCCGGCGTTTGAGCCAATTCGCTTTAAAGGGGAGGCATTGGAAACTTTCTCTGGAATACGGGATGAAACAGCTTTTATCCACGCCATGGAGCCTTAGCACCTGGGCTTTTTGTTTTCTCGCCGGTTTGGGGCTTTTAGGTGTGCCCTCCGGGGCCATAGGAAAGTTTTATAAATTTTGCAAATGGATTATAAAAAAGAACCAAAATAGTTAGAAATTCTTAATTCGATTGGTGAAAATTGACTTCTCAATGGCTGCTTCTGGATGTGAGAACTCTTTTAGAAAATTCGAGTTAAATAGGAGAAGTGGGCATTGCTCTTTTCTTTAATTATACCAACGGTAAAAAGAACTCTCGAATTAAGCCGTTTATTGACCTCCATTTCCCGGCAAAAGTTGACACACCTGGGCCTTCAAGATGTCGAGGTCATCATCGTGGATCAGAATTTGGATGAAAGATTGTTAGAAGTGGTGGAGCCTTTTCGGAAGCTTTTGAATATCGTGCGGATAACCGCGCCCTCCTTGGGCCAATCCAACGCCAAAAATACCGGAATTGAAGTTCTTACGGGAAAATATGTCACATTCCCGGATGACGATTGCTTTTATGCTGAGGACACCCTTGAAAAGGCTTTTCTGGCTTTTGAAGAATCCAACGACCGATGCGCGATTTTTGGGCGGTGTCAGGACCTTGATTCCAAGAAATATTTACTGAAATATCCTAGGAAAAAAAAGATGATTTTTAGACCAAAAGATCCGTCAGTGTTCCTGGGCTTGCAAATCGCCCAATTTTACACGGAGGATATGGTGAGGGCGGTGGGGAATTTCGACGTTAAATTTTGCAGCGGCGGCAAATGGGGCTCGGGGGAAGAGACGGATTTCGCTATTCGTTGCTTGAAAAAAGGGTTTCCGATCCAATTTAGGCCCGATATTCTGGTTTGCCATCCGTTGGTAATACCGGAAACCATGGAAAAAGCAAAACTCAAAAAATACGCGATTGGTTTCGGGGCCCTTTGTCGTAAACACGGCTTAGTTTCCATGTTGATTTGGAAAACCATCAAACAATGGGTTGGAATGGTTTTCTTTTTTTGTCTTGGGAAATGGGGCAAAACCCACTGTTGTTGGATTATTTCCATTCACCGGTTAGAAGGGTATTGGCAATACTCAGAAGAATAGATTCCTCCCCACATTCCGATAAACCTAAGGCTAGGGGACATTTCCGGTTGTCAATTGATCGATTGTTGATTGCTTCTTTTCTGATATAGATCATAAACACGAGAGATGATTAGTGGCTTAACGCTTGGAAATTAGTTTGACTGAAAATAGTTGGCCATTCACTGGCCATGATTTAAGTACTTTTTCTGAAAAGCCGAAACGACCCCAATCCTTTAATTGGTTTGGGAAATTCCGAAAATGGTCATCCTCAATTAAATAGAAATCGGTCAAGCCCAATTTCTGGAAGTCCCCTGAATATTCAAGGGAATAGAAGTCCCGGTCATAAAAGGCAAACCATTCGTTAGGCCCCCCTAAAATGGGAAGATTGTCCCTCGGGACGACGGATTTCATCTCCCTTATTTGCTCATTCAAATCAAAAGTATGGTTTAAATGGTAGACGAAAATGTATTGGGGAATGTAGAGGATCAGGAAAAGAAATATCGCGTTTTTCAAGGAGCTCCAAACTTCAAAAACCCTCAAGATCAACAATAGCAGTGCGGGATAAATGAAAACGATGTAATGCATATTGGGGCGCATAACCACTAATGTAAAGACAAGAAGAACTGCCAAGAAATAATTGAGAAGCCGATTCTCCTTGTAAATTTTCTTGGTCCAATAGATCCAGGCGGAAAACAAAATCAAGATCAATTCCGGGATGTGGCGGCCGTATTTGGTCTTAAAGAAATATTCATAAACGAAGTTGTTGATCTGTCCGTGCAGAAGGATATTTCCCTCGGCGAGTATATGCGGAACGCGGCTAAGGGTTCCCGAATGAAGTGAGACGTAATAAAAGCTTCCTAGCAAGAAACCGAAGGCGGGGAAGACTATTTTTTTCCATAGGCCATGTCTTGAAAAAGGACTAGAGGGCAGTGAGGATAAAGCTTGAACGGATATATAGAAGAAAGCGATGATCCCCAAGGGATGGGATTCGAATGCGATCCATGCGGATACCATGGCATAAAAATAGAGCCGACTCGTACTGAACCAGAGAGAAGCTGTAACCAAAAAAAACACGAAGGCGTCATATCGGGCGGAATTGGCGATAGTAAAAAAAGGATCCAATAAAAGCATGGATGTTCCGAAGGAGAGGGCTAGATCGCGGCTGTACTTCATCCGCAGCAGGATGGAAACCCAAAGGGGAATGGATAAAAACAGGAAAAAGGTTGAAGTGATATGGGCGTTGCTTTTGGTCCAACCGATGCGGTCCAAAGCGGTTCCGATGATCAAGGCTGGGGTTTTACCGAAGAATTGCATTCCTGCCGCGGTATAACCCATGTACCGATCGCAGGAAATGCCATGATGAAGATAATTGTAATAAAAAGAGAGAACCCAGGGATCGTCCGTATCTTCAACCCGATACTTGCAGTGAAGCGCCATGTAAACTGAAAGAGAGATAACCGCGTATAGAATTAAAAAGGCCTTAAAATTTTTAAAAGGGGAAAGGGATTGGTGTTGGTTCAACAAGGGATGAGCGCCTTGGGGAAAGGTTTCATTCTGAAACGAATTTTACTATATTTAACTAAAGGTTTGTGGATATTTGGCGGAAAAGGGAAAGCTATCCAAACACTTACGATTAATGTTTATAAGTTGAGGGCCACCGGTATCCCCCTTTGTGGTTTTTGAAATGATGGATAGTACGAAACTTAAAAATCCGCCACCGGTTTTGGCGAGCTTTGACGTCAACAGAGACTTTAGGGTTTGGCTTTTTGGAAGTTCCTCAAACAATTCGTCGGTATATTCTTTTTTGCGTTTAAATGGGGCATCAAAGGTTCGGCTGATTGCTGGGTGATCGCTTTCTCGAGGCAGGAGCGATTATTAAAATATGGTAGTAAAAATGTTTTAGGAATTACTCACCCAATATCCATTTCGATTATGAGGTTCTAATGACAATGATCGCCATTGATGTGCGCATGTTCCGTTCTTCCGGAATAGGTTCCTATATCAGGAACTTGGTTCCTAGGGTTATCATGAACCTGTCGGACATTCGGTTTATCTTAATAGGGCCGATATTGGAGATGGAAGGTTGGGAAGGTGTTCAACGAAAGAATGTGGCCTTGGTTGAATGCCATGCGCCCATTTATTCGGTTTCGGAGCAAATAGCCCTCCTAAGAGCTATCCCCGGGGATTGTAGCTTGTTTTGGTCACCGCATTATAACATCCCGCTTTTATATCATGGCCCCCTGATGGTCACCGTTCACGATGTATTTCACCTAGCCAATCCCCAATGGGTGGGCGGGTTTCACCGGCGATGGTACGCAAAAATGATGTTTGGGCAGGTCGCAAAAAGAAGCCAGGCTATCATATGCGTGTCTGGATTCACGAAAACCGAATTAACCAATCGGATTCCTGTGGATGGAAGAAAAATCCGGATGATTCATAATGGCGTGGACACCGATTGGTTCATTAAGACGAAGGCCAAACCCCGAAGGCCCTATCTTCTTTATGTGGGGAACCTCAAGCCCCATAAAAATTTAAAAGGTTTGCTGGAAGCCTTTAGGATCCTTCAAGACCAGATTCCCCATGAACTCTTGATCGCGGGGAAAAAGGATGGTCTTCGCTCAGCGGATTGGGAAGGTCTGCAAAAAATGGATGATTTCGGGAAAAGAGTACGTTACCTGGGAGAGGTGGAGGAATTGGAATTACGGCGATTATACGGGGGAGCGTCGGCCCTGGTTTTCCCGTCCTTCTATGAGGGGTTCGGTTTGCCACCCCTGGAGGCTATGGCGGCTGGGTGCCCGGTCGTCGCTTCCAATGCGGCCTCGCTCCCTGAAGTCTGCTCGGATGCGGCTTTGTTTTTCGACCCCAACGATGTAAAGGATATGGCAAGGTGTATTTTACGCATTTTGAAGGAGCCGTTCTTAAGGTCCGTTATTCGGAAAAAAGGGAAGCAACGGGCTCGGCAGTTTTCATGGGATAAAAGCGCCAAAAAAACAATTGATGTCATCAAATCCTCTCTTCGTTGAAAGGATTTTAATAGGGTGTTGTGGAAGTAATGAAGAGGATTTCCCTTTATTCATTTTGGCAGAGGGCAGTTAACATCTTCTCCCTTTAAAACAGCTATCCTGAAAGTATACTGATTAGGTGTTTGTCCGGAATTTTCCATGCTCGGGAGAAAGAATTGATCATTGGAATCGATGGAACCAGTCTCCAGGGGGAACGCTCGGGCGCGGGATGGTACTTGACATACCTTCTGGAAGCCCTGTCCCACGTCTTGGAAGAGGATAAGTTATACGTATGGATGAATAATCCGACGGTCGAGGATCGGGCCCGGGTGTCGGAAAACAGGTTTGTCGCTCTGAGCGTCACCCATTATCCCTGGGCCGCCTTGAAACTGACTTGGAGTACGTTAAATACTCCACACATCGATAACTTAATTGGTCGGTCTGCTGATCTGTATTTTTTCCCTAATTTTTATCTATCCATCCCTCAAAAGCAGGGTAAAAAAGTCGTCTATATCCATGATTTAACCCACCTCACCCATCCCGAGATGGTGACCGGGGCGAACTTGAAAAACACGGTAACAAACCTGGAAAAAGAGGCGGAAAAGGCCGATCTCCTGTTGACCGGCACGGAATACAACCGCCAGGAAATGTTAAGGATTTTCCGGCATTTAAACGAATCCAAAATCCGGGTGATTCCCTTCGGCGTGCCCGAGCCTTTCCAGGGGCCCGCCCCCGCAGAGAAGGTCCGTGAGGTGCAGGAGCGTTATCGGTTGGCCCGGCCTTATTTCCTCTACGCTGGAACCCTGGAACCCCGGCAGAACCTCCTCAGGCTGGTCCACGCTTTCCTGCTTTTCAAGCAAAGGTTTCAAAGCGACCATGAGTTGATATTGGCGGGGCCTAAAGGCGGGATAGGCGAGGATTTCATCCACTTTATTCTTTCCCCGCAAATGGAGGGAAAGGTGCGGTGGCTGGAAAATTTCCCTTCCATTGAATTGCCAGCCCTCCTAACCGGGGCTTCCGCCTTTCTTTTTCCCTCCTTGAGGGAAGGTTTCGGGATGCCGTTGCTGGAAGCCATGGGATGCGGAACCCCCATTCTTTGTTCCACGACTTCCGTCATGCCGGAAATAGTGGGAGACGCTGCTTGGCTGACTGGGCCAGGTGACGTGGACAAATGGGCGAAGGCCATGGAAAGGATTTCGGCCGAGCCCGCTTTTACTGCGGTTTTGAGGGAAAAAGCGAAAACGAGAATTTCTCTGTTCCGGATGGACAATACCGCGAAACAGACCTTGGCGGTCTGGAAGATGGTACAACAATCCCACTTTTGAGTTTTTCCTTTAAAACGAAACGAAGACTAGCGCTCCTCTCACAAAAATCGATCGAAAGGCCCGGATGATCCAGAAGTCCATAAAACCTATCCCGAAGGCGATGGATCACGAAAAGTTCAATGTCGTAATCAGACCCTTCTCCCAGGAAAAAATGGATCCCATCGAAATTCCCAATCTTGACGGAGAATCGAAGCAAAACCTTGGTACCTTATCCCCCAAATCCTCCATGATTTTGGGGGAGTTTGTTTCCCGTCTGCGGGAAAAAAATGAGGTTCTGGCCAAATTTCCCGAGAATCCAAAGGCTTCAGTGGTAGTGGTCAATTACAACGGCGTGGATTTTCTTTGGAGCTGTCTTTTTTCATTGAAAACCCAAACCTATCCCCCCTTCGAGACGATTCTCGTGGACAACCATTCCACCGATGCCAGCTTATCTTTCGTCCGATCCAATTACCCGCAAGTGAGAATTCTGGAATGCCAGGAAAATTTCGGTTTCGTCTTGGCCGCCAATCTTGGCGCCAAATGTTCCAAGGGCGACCTGGTGGTGGTTTTAAACAACGACGCCATGCTTACACCAGAATGGATGGCCAAGGCCGTGGAAAGCGCGAGGAACCGGTGGCCGGTGGGAGGGGCGGTGGCCTCAGAGGTAAAGTCCCGGCAAGCTATCGACGGGTCTATCCCCCCTGCCGAGGAGTTCAAAACCTTGAATTTCCTGGGCAAGCCGATTGAGGGATTTTTCAGCGATAGTAAGATCTTTTTTCACCCGAACGGCTGCGCTTTGGCTTACGTGCGCCGGCTTTTACCCGAGGGGCCGTTTGACCCCGATTATTTCATTTACCAGGAGGATGTTTTTTTGGGTTGGAAATTGCGCCTGGGAGGTTATAGGGTTTTCCAGGCGGAGGGCGCCAGGGTTTTCCACGAGGAAGGCGGAACCATGTCCCGCTACCCAGGATGGAAAAGCGATTATTATAAAATCCGGAACCGTTGGTTGAACCTCCTATTGCTTTATGAATCCGGCACCCTCCGGAAGATTTCCCCCTGGTTGGCCTTGGATTTCGGGGTCCAGTTGTTAAGGGGACTTTTTCTTTCCCCTCAATGGCTTTTCTCGACCCTGGTTGGGATCCTCTGGATCTTGACCCATTTGGGGTTGATAAAACGTAAGAGGCGGGTCCTTCAGGAACGGCGCAAGGTTACGGACGAGGAAATTCTCGCCTTTATGAGCGGCCGAATGGCCAGGGACCGGGGTTTTACCTCAAGAATGATCAATCTGTTTTCCCTTGCCTATTGCCGTTTGGTGAAACTCAAGGTATTGGAAACCCAAGAAATCGTTTAAGAACAGGTTTTCTGAATATATAACTTTAAAACCCCATCCCTTTCGGGGTAAACTCGGAGCTTTTCCGGGGATAACAACCAAAAATCGGAGGTTTTTAGCCTTGACCAAGGGATTGAAAAGGAATTCCGCCTCAATTAATGACCCCCAACGGTGCGCGATTTGTGCGACTACATTAACCTTATACCCGAAGGATTTTTTGCCCTGTCCCCATTGCCACAAAAGTATTTGCCGCCAATGTTGGGGAGAAACCTGGGAAAAAAAGACCTTTGCGGGCGATGCTTGCGCCCACCTGTCCCAAAACGACGGATTGACCGTATCCAACATCGAGCAAAACCAGAAGTCCCTGGATTGGGATTGGTATAAACTCGCCCTCGCGGCGGGTTTGGTGATCCTGGCCGGGGCCATTGTGCTTTTCCTTTTAAACCTCTTCGCTTTTTAATCCCCGGCGCCTTACTCGACGCCAGAGCGCTTGAAGACCGTTCTATTTTCAGGGGGGGCCGTTGAAAATCGCCATCGTCCATGATTGGATGACCGGAATGAGAGGCGGGGAAAAGGTTCTTCTTTGCTTCCTCGAGCTGTTTCAGGACGCGGACCTTTACACCCTGGTTTTCGTTCCGTCGAAAATGGACCCAGCTTTCCAAAAGCGGCGAATCACCACTTCCAGGCTTCAGAACCTTCCTTTCGGCAAAAGCCGATACCAATACTATCTCCCGCTTTATTGGGGCCTCATGGGGGGATTCGACCTTTCCGGGTATGACCTGATTGTTTCCTCCAGTTCCGCCTGCGCCAAGTGGGTGAGAAACCCCAGGCAAGTTCCTCATTTTTGTTATTGCCACACGCCCATGCGTTATATCTGGGACCTGTTTGCGGATTATTTTGGGCCTTTATCCCCTTGGCCCATTCGTACCGCGGCCAGGTTTTTCCGCCCTTACCTTCAGGCCCGGGATTTGGAATCCAACAAAGGGGTAACCCAATTCCTGGCCAATTCCACAGAAACGCAGGGACGAATTAAGCGGATTTACGGCCGTGAATCCGAAATTCTCCATCCGCCCGTGGATTTTGACCGTTTTCAGGCCAGGTCCGGGAAAGGGAATTATTTCCTCGTTCTTTCCGCCTTGGTGCCCTATAAAAAGATCGAATTGGCTGTCCGAGTATGTTCCAAGCGGGGCTGGCCCTTGCGGGTCGTAGGAAAGGGAAGCGAGGAAAAACGCTTGCGAGTCCTGGCCGGTCCCTCGGTCCAATTTGAGGGTTGGGCATCTTCGGATAAAGTTCCGGAGCTTTACGCCGGGGCCAGAGCCCTTTTGTTTCCGGGCCGTGAGGATTTCGGGATCGTTCCCCTGGAGGCCCTGGCGTCTGGTTGCCCAGTGGTGGCTTATGGCGAAGGAGGGGTGAAAGACACTCTCGAAGACGGGGTAACCGGCGTTCTTTTTCACGAACAAACAGAAGACGCGCTGGAAGCCGCCATGGAGAAGTTTCAAAACCTTTCCTTCGATCCCCAGGCGCTAAGAGAAAAAGCCAAGCCCTTTTCGAAGGAAAGGTTTATGGAGAATACTAAGTCGTTTTTCCGCGGGACGATTACCTTGAAAAACGAAATTTGAAAGTTTTCAGTTGGCAGTTCGCAGATAAAGATAACAAGACTACAATAAGCGATATTTGGTTTTAAACTGTATGGGATTAAAGATAAATAGTGTAGGCGGAAATCTTATCTGATCTTGAAAAATTATTGGTTTAGCAAAAATCGATAAATCTTGGGCTTTAATTCGGGGGGAAAATGAAGTTCCGCATTCCATCCATCTTTTCAGTCCTTAGCTTCCTCTTGGACGGTGCCCTCGTGGCTTGTTCTTTTATCTTGGCCAACTGGGTCCGGTTTTTCTCGGGTTGGCTTAAGGTGGGAAACGTTACTTCCTACCCGCATTACCGTTCTTTCATCCTATTCGTGGTCGTGGTTCATTGGATTGTATTCAAATATGTTGGGCTTTATCGTAAGCGGCGAGGCATTTCGGGAGTGGATGAGTTTTCCAAGATCCTTCAAGGCACCTTGACGGCCTTTATCCTGATCGCGGCCGCGACCTTTTTGAGCAAGTTTTTCGCTTTCTCCCGCCTCGTGATTGGTTTTTCTGCCGCCTTCATTACCCTGGCTGTTTGGTTAGAAAGGGGGGCTATCAGGCGGACCCAAGTCCTTTTGCGCCGCCGCGGCATCGGGGTCACCCGCGTTTTGATTGTGGGCACCGGGGAAACCGCCCATGTCTTGCTCCAAAGGCTGAGGCAAAATCCTGGTTTAGGATACCGGATGGCGGGGGTTGTTTCGGAAAGAAAAACATCAGGGCAGGTTGAGGGTTTTAAGGTGGTGGGAAACCTTGCCCGTTTTCATCAGGTAATCCAAAAACTTCATCCCGAAGAAATAATTTTCGCGTTACCTGCTAAAAACCACGGCGAGCTGGTTCCCCTGTTGGTGTCGCTCCAAGATACAAATTTGAGATACAAAATAGTCTCCGACCTATTCGGTTTGATTACCAACCCTCTGGAAAGCGATGTGCTTCTGGACATGCCGGTTTTTGAGATGAAAGAAGCGCCATTGAATGTTTGGCATAACCGTGTTGTGAAACGGTTGTTTGATTTCATGTTATCCCTGGTTGGATTAACATTTTTTTCCCCCGTCCTAGTTTTATTGACATTGGGCGTAAAAATCTCCTCACCCGGCCCTGCTTTTTTCGGCCAAAAAAGAGTCGGCCGGGATGGAAAGGTTTTTCATATCTTGAAGTTCAGGTCAATGAAAGTCGGTTCCGAAACTGTGGCTTTTACTGCAAAAGACGATCCGCGTGTGACTCCATTTGGGATATTTATGCGCAAAACCAGCCTGGATGAACTACCCCAGCTATTCAATGTTCTGGTCGGGGATATGAGTTTGGTGGGCCCCAGGCCCGAAGTGCCGGGATTGGTTGAGAAATTCGAGAAGGAAATACCCCGTTATTTCGAGCGGCACCAGGTTAAATCGGGAATTACTGGGTGGGCGCAGGTGAACGGCTTGCGGGGAAATACCTCCTTGCACGAGAGAGTGAAATACGACATTTATTACATTGAGAATTGGAACCTCTGGTTCGACATCAAGATTATCCTTCGCACGGTGTTGGATATCTTTGAACATGAGCATGCTTATTAAAAGGTTACAATTAACGTTGGGAGCTTTATAAGTTCGAGTCCAAAGCGGGGTGCCATAAACTATGAAAATTTTAGTAACCGGTGGAGCAGGGTTCATCGGAAGCCATGTGGTGGATGCCTATATTCAGGCAGGTCACCAAGTGGTGGTAGTGGATGACCTATCCACTGGCCGAAAGGAAAACCTCAATCCCAAGGCCAAATTCCACAAAATGTCCATCCTGGATGAAAAGCTTCAACAACTCATGCAGGACGAGAAGATTGAGGTGGTCAACCACCACGCTGCCCAAATAAAGGTCAAAGCGTCCATGGAAGACCCCTATTTCGACGTGAAAATAAACGTGCTGGGATCTGTTCTTCTGATGGACCTCAGCCGCAGGGCTGGTGTACGCAAGATGATCTTTGCCTCCTCGGGCGGGGCCATGTACGGGGAAGCCAAGAAAGGAGCCTTCACGGAAGACACAAAGCCAAGACCCTTTTCGGTGTACGGGGCCAGTAAAACGTCGGTTGAACTTTACCTGGATGTCTTCGCTCAGAACTTCGGTTTAGAATACGTAACCCTCCGTTACGCCAACGTTTATGGACCGCGGCAGGATGCATTGGGAGAGGGAGGGGTGGTGGCCATCTTCACCCACAACATGATTCATGGCGGGGACTTTCAAATTTTTGGGGACGGTTATAACATTCGGGACTACGTTTATGTGAAAGACTTGGCCAGGGCCAATCTTCTGGCGTTGGATTATCCCAAGATCGACGCTTTCAACATCGGGACGGGCGTGGAAACCACCACCAATGGACTATTTGAAATGTTGGCTAAAACGACGGGGTACACGAAACCCGCCAAGCATACCGTGGCTCGGCTTGGGGACTTGAAGAAGAGTGTATTGGATCCCTCGCGGGCAAAAAAATTCCTGAAATGGGAACCGCAATATAATTTGAAAAAGGGTTTGGAAGAAACGGCCGAATATTACAAAAAATAGTTAGAAAATAGGGATTAGTTGTTGATGATAAAAACTCTTAACTTTTCATGAGGTTTACATGAAAGCTGTCATTATTGTCGGAGGGCAGGGAACCCGCATGCGGCCCCTGACCGACCATCTTCCCAAGAACATCGCGCCCCTTTGCGGCGTGCCTTTTTTGACCTATCCGATCGAATTTTTAAAAAAGGCCGGGATTTCCGACATCGTTTTTTCCATTGGTTACCGCTCTGACGATATCCAACGCACTTACCGGGATGGAAAGCGCCTGGGGGTTCGGATCCGTTACGCCTTGGAGGATACCCCTTTGGGGACAGCCGGGGCGGTCAAGAACGCGGAAAAATTCGTCAAGGGATCCCCTGTGGTGGTGATGAACGGCGACATCTTGACGGATATTCCCTTGAAAAAAATGATCGCGTTCCACCGCATGGCAAAAAACATCGCTTCCATAGGGTTGGTCCGGGTTCCTGATCCCACGCCTTATGGATTGGTTTTAATTGATAAAAAAGGACGTATCTTTAAGTTCATTGAAAAGCCTTCCAAGGAGGAAGCAGTAACCAACACCATTAATTCGGGCATCTATATTTTTGAACCGGAAGTTTTCAGCTTTATTCCGGATGGTATCCCTTATTCCTCGGAACACGCTCTCTTTCCGGGACTTTTGGAGGCGAAAAAATCCTTTGGCGGGTACGTGTGGAACGGCTATTGGCAGGACATCGGAACACCCAGGAAATACCTGACCACCCATTGGGATGTTTTGAAAGGGACTTTTCCTGTTTTCGCGAAATTGAAGCGTAAACCCGGCAAGTTATATGTCGGAAAAAAGGTAAAAATCGGGAAAAATGTTACTTTAAAGGGCCCGGCTATCCTGGAGGATGGATGTGTTCTTCAAGACAAGGCAAAGGTCCTTCCTTATGCCGTTTTGGGTAAGAATTGCGTGATAGGCGAAGGAAGCTCGATTGAAAAAAGCGTGTTTTGGGACGGGGTGCAAATAGGGAATCAAGTTCAACTTAAAGAAGTGGTTTTGGGCCGTCGCTGTAAGATCCATGATGGCGCCGAGGTTCCCTTAGATCTCGTATTAGGGGATGACGCGCAAGTGTAATGTGGATTCAAGTAGGTGAGTGGAGCAATAAAGTCAGACTGCCGGTTTAAATTCCATCTTTAAAAAAGGTCATCATGAAATACTTTTTCCTACTCGTATTATTTCCGGTCTCCAACCTCTGGGCAACACCCCAGGGAAAAGCATTTGATCTTTATCCACCCGCTAACGACGCGACTCCCGTGGTCTATTCCAAGACCGCAAAACCTTTCCAGTCTGATGGAAAAAACTGGAAATTCGCCTACGGGACACCGGTCACTATCACGATTGACGCGGGCCAAACGCTCCGATCCGTGACCCCCTACCAATTCGGAAACAACGTGGCTTGGTGGGATTCCCGGACCTGGTTCCTCGATCCGGATCGTATTGAAAAGGCCAAACAGGCCGGCATCAAGTTCTGGCGTTGGCCCGGCGGAAGCTCCGCTGACATCTACCACTGGGACGGGGATTACCAGAGGGGCCCCAAGGACTCGAAGGACAATCTCTCCAATATGAACGCGGCCTGGGCCGTATCAACCGACAATTTCATCGATTTCTGCCGCCAAACGGGTTCGGAAGCCATCGTGACGATCAATTACGGAGCAGCGCGATATGAAAGCGTCCAATTCGCCGCCGACATGGCGGCCCGGTGGGTCAAGTACTTCAATCTCGAGAAAAAGTTCAAGGTCCGCTATTGGGAGATCGGAAACGAGAATTATGGTCCATGGGAGGAAGGAAACAAAATTGAGGGCAAAGCCCAATTGACGGGTGAGGATTATGGAAAGGATTTCCCGGTCATCGCGGACGCCATGCGTAAGGTGGACCCGGATCTATTTATCGGGGCGGTGGCCGTGGACATGGACAGCGGGGACGATTGGAGTGGTTATCACTGGTGGATGAAAGGCCTCCTACCCGAGCTCCAGGGAAAGGCGGACTACTTGATCCTCCACCAGTATTTCATGTGGCCCTTCTCCGGTGACACTTATACCAACCCCAGCGACGAAGTCCTATTAGGCAACCTACATAAACTGGCGGACGCTAAAAGCGCGACCGACCAGATGGTCGAAAAGTACGCCGAAAAGGAGAAGGGCATCCCGATCGCCTTGACGGAATTCAACATCAGCAATGGTAACGATTCGGGCGTTCCACCCCAAACGATCGAGTTAATCAACGGCTTGTTTATCTCGGAAGTGCTGGGGGAAAGCCTGAAAAGCGGATATGTCGCCTCCAACTATTGGGATTGGAAAAACGGATTAGGCAAGACTCTCAAAGGCGATCATGCCCTTTTGGCGTCGGGCGACCCGTCGACGACGGATGGGACTCCCCGACCCTCCTACTACTCCTACGCCCTCTTTTCCCGGGCCTTCGGCGACAGGCTGATGCCAGCCGATAGCTCCGACTCAACGCTGAGGGTTTATGCCAGCCGTTTTTCAAGCGGTGAACTGGGTTTGGTTTTCGTAAATGAAAGTGACAAGAATAAAACAGCGGTTTTTTCCCTGAAAAGCTTTATTCCCAAAGGAAAGCTCATGGGTTGGGTTTTAACGGGGAAGAGTTTGGATGAAACCCAGGTTTCATGGAATGGGGTGGAGGGCCCCCTCGGCGGAGGAGGGCCTTTTCCAATTGATTATATTCCACCTTATCGGGTGTCATTCAAGACGGACAAGCCTTTGCAATTGGCTATCCAGGCCCGGTCGGTGACCGGGGTGATTTTGTATTAAAACATCGGGGCCAGGCCGAAAAAGCCGGCAGAGAAAGCCTGAAACCGGTGAATAAAAGGGATTTTGATAAAACTAAATCCCCATGCGCCTTAAAACCTTTTGGCCGTTGAGGGAAACTTTTGGACATTGACGGGTTCTGCACCCTCCCTTAAAATCGGTTCTCCAAATGTTTAAGCCGCCTCTTGAAAACCTCAAAGGAGCGAGAATGCCCTTTCCACCAAGTAAAAGATCAATGATTACCCCCCGTTTTGCCCTGTTGGTCTTGGGTTTAATCTTTCTATCATCGATTGCCCGGGCTGCCCTCGACAGCCAGTATTATACCGACAAAGGGAATGTTTACTTAAAAGAGGGAAAAACAGAGATTGCCATTAAATATTTCCGGGACGCGGTGGAGCGTGATCCCTACAACGTGGAAGCCCGGAACAACCTGGGCAAACTTTACGCCAAGAAAAACATGATGGACGAGGCCCTTGAACAGTTTGACAAAGCCCTCCAAGTTCAACCCAATTATGTCGTCGCCATTTCCAATAAGGCCTTTGTTTACCTCCAGCGCCGGGATTATCCGGACGCAGTCAAGTATTCCCAGAAGGCTTTGGCGATCGACCCTGGATTCGGGTCCGCCCATTACAACCTGGGGATGACATATTTTTCCCTGAAACAATATTCCGCCGCCATTCCGGAGCTCAAAAAAGCTGTTGATGCCTTTCCCGACAACTCCGAGGTCTACGAAAGGTTGGGGGACGCTTACGAGGCCCAATCCCTCCATGAGGACGCAATCGCCTATTACCGCCAATCCCTCAGGGCCAACCCCGTGAACACTTCCGTCCGTTCCAAGCTGGGTGATATGTACCTGGACCGGGGGGACGAGGCAAAAGCGGTAGAACAGTACAAAGCGACGGTTGACTTGAATAACACCAATATCCTCGCTCATTACCGCTTGGCCGACCATTATGCCGGGTTCCGCGATTGGGACAATGCACGCAAGGAATATTTGATTATCCTGGCGTTGGATGACAAGGAATCGGAAGCCCATAAGGAAGTGGCCAGAATTTACGAGCGGTACGAGGAAATGGGGCTGGCCCTTTATCATTGGCGGAAGTATTCCGCCTTGGTTCCCGGAGACAAAACCGTCCAATTGCACGTCATCCAACTCAGCAAACCCATGGTTTCCAAGAAAGAAGCGGAGAAATTGTCGGCCCAAGAAAAGATCCTGCTTCAACAAACCCCGGAAACCAATTCGCCCTCGGTTTTACCGGGTGCGGCGGCCACCGACAACACGCAAACCGAAAATGCCCCTTCCGACCAGGCTTCCTCCGACGGTCTCCAACCCTTACCGGTTGAAAAAGGTAAATCTGCCGTGGTGACCAAAGTCCAACCCGCCCCTCCACCGGTAGGTTCTAGCGCTTTTTTAACCCCGACCCCTTCTGCCCAACTGATTCCGGTGGAGATCCTTCCACCCACCCCGACTCCGGAAATGGGAGTTCTCCCCCAATAATTGCGGTTTTTTTCGGATAGGTTTTCAAAAATATTCGCATCACAACCCTTGCCTTGTACGGTCATCCATCTATGCATTAAATAGAGCTTTGGCGTTTCCGTCTCCACCCATGGATCTAAACGCTTTTTATCGGCTTATGCGGCGGGTGGGTTGAATAAACCGAAAGGATGTCCTGGTTTATGGAAAATTTAATATGGAGAGGCTTCATTGTCCTTATTCACCCGGCTGAACCGTTTCATCCGAATTGAAAAATACCACCATCTATCCTCAAAAGCTTTTCTCACTAGGAGGGAGGAATGAATTTCGCCATCATCCTGCCGGTTTACAACGAGGCTCCTACCTTAGAGCGCGTGCTTCGCAAACTTACCGAGTTCAAGGAAGCCGACGTGGTCATCGTGGATGACGGATCCACAGATGCGACCCCTTCGATATTGAAAGGGGTTTCCGCCAAGGCGGTCATTCGTCACGAGCGGAACGAGGGCTACGGCAAGTCTCTTATGGACGGATTCGACTTCGCCAAGGACAACCACTATGTCCATTGCGTCACCATGGACGCGGACGAACAGCACGAGCCCTATTACATCCATTGTCTTTTAGACAAACTGCAAAGGTTCGATATCGTCTCCGGAAGTCGTTACCTGGACCTCCTCTTATCCAAGGGAACGCCCCCGCCCGAGCGGCTGGAAATCAACCGGATCATCACCGAAAAATTGAGGGACCTGACCGGTTACCATTTAACCGACAGTTTTTGCGGGTTCAAGGGGTACCGCGTGGAGGGGCTTCTCAAGATGCGGCTGACCGAGACCAACTATGGTTTTCCCATCCAAGCTTGGCTCCAGGCGGCCAAGGCCGGCTTGACGGTGACCGAATGCGCCGTGCCGCTTATCTATACGGACCACAGCCGGAATTTCAACAACCAATTCGCCACCCGGGATGAACGTTTAAGCCATTATTTGCAAGTGATGGAAAGGGAAGCTAAGAACCTGGGCCTTTCTTCCCCAACGAAGCGCCTAAAATAGTATAAAATCATTCCCCGGTACCCAAAACCGGAGGCGGTTAATCCGGAAGCTTCCCGAAAAGGCGAGTTCATGACCGATTATGAAAGAATAGCCCCGCCCAAACATGGGGAATTTTATTTTGATCCTCCTTTTTCCATTTGGAAGGAGGAAGCCCTCCGCAACCGGGAAAGGACCGTCAAGGAAAGCCCTTGGGGGCTGTCGGCCACGAAGGTGCGGGAAGCGTTGAAAATGCCAACGGACCACCCCCTTGTGATGTCCGGGCACCAGCCTATTTTTTTCCATCCGGGCTTATGGTCCAAGTGCCTGGCCGCCAGCTCCCTGGCCGAGGCCGTGCAGGGAACGGCTTATCACAAATTGACCGATACCGCCGTCTCCGCGGAGTATTCCCATTTCCTGCCCGAGGTGGAGGATAACGGCAAGGCGCGCCGCAAAAAGCTGGAGTTTTTCACCAACCATGAGTTGCAAGTCATGGAAAAAACGACCCCTTACGCCTTTTTACCCCCCCCGGATTACGCGGCCATGGACAAGATTTATACCGACGCGCAGGTATTTTGCCCGAAACCGGTCAGGGAGAATATGAAAGCCTTCGAAACCAAGCTCCTGAATGGTTTGAGGGAAAGCGAAACCTGGAACGGCTACCACATCCATAACCTGAAAATGTTGGACGAAATTTGCCAAACGCAAAGGCGTTTCCTGGAGGGCAGCCGGATTTGGGCTTCCGAGCCCTTTTTCGAGTTCCTGACCTATTGGATGGCCAACCTTCCCGAGCTGACCGGGGTCTACAACGAATCCTTGGATGATTACCGGCGCAAATACGGGATCAAACACAAGCTGAACCCCATGCCGAACCTGGGTTTCGAGGACTGGTGGTTTGAAATACCCTTCTGGGGCATTACCCAGTACCAACAACGCCATTCCCTCATGGCCAAGAACGACGGGAAGCACATTGTCCTAAAACTGAGGGGGACCAGCGGGATCTACTCAGCCGATTTGACCACCCTTCAAAACGATTTGGCAACCCTTCCCATCCTGATCTGGCCCAAAGCCATTCCCCAAACGCTTTTCTGCCGCTTATATCTATGCGATTTTTTCATCCACGGGCTGGGCGGGGGATGGTACGAGGAAGTCAACGACCTGATTTTCCGGAAGGCCCTCAAGATCAAGCCCCTGGCCTATGGGGTGGTGTCGGCCACCTACCTGGTAGAACCGGAGGAAAGCCAACCCCTGGAAACCATCACGAGCCATGAGAAAATTTTGGAAAAATGGGAAAGAAACCTAGAAAAAAACCCCGAATACCTTTTCACGAGACAAGAAAAATGGGAAAAAGAATTGCCGGCTTTCATGCACCCTGTATTCAAGCAATGTCTGGAAAATGGGCATTTGGAAAAATTGGCCGGAGAAAAGAAGAAATGGGTGGCCCTCTTGTCCGATCCGGCCCAAAGGCCGGATGCTTCCCAGAAAATCAAGGAAATCAACGACGAACTATATGATGGCTGTATCGAGGCAGTAAAAATATTGGAAGTAGGCCTCTTGGATGTTTCCCGGGTGAAAGAGGTGAAAGAGGTCCTTTCCCACAGGGAATACCCGTTTTTCTGTTTTCCCAAGGAATTATTCACCCAAATGAAGGATAAAGTCAGACTGGAAGTCGACCGTTCCTAGCTCCCATTGGAGCGAATATATTCCCCCCCACCCTTCTGGGCACCTTTATGAATTAATTGGAGTTTTATCTCATGGACATCATTGAGAAACCAGGGACTATCAACGGATGAGGGAAAATATGGAACAACCCATCTTAAGTATCGAGATGTTACCGGGCAACGCAGACCTGGGTCTGCCCTCCTACGCCACCGAGGGGGCGGCCGGCTTAGATTTGAAAGCGGCCCTAGTCGGGCCCCTGTTCCTCCAACCGGGACAAAGGGGGGTGATCCCGACCGGTTTCAAGATGGCCATCCCGGAAGGATACGAGGGTTGCGTCAGGCCCCGCAGCGGGTTGGCGATGAGGCAAGGGCTGACTCTCGCCAACGCCCCCGGTACCATCGACTCGGATTACCGCGGCGAGGTGAAGGTCCTAGTCATCAACCTGGGACAAGAGACAGTGCAGTTAAATAGGGGTGACCGGATCGCCCAGCTTCTGATTTCACCCGTCGCCCGAGCGAAGGTAGCCCAAGTGGATCGAATCGACGATACTGTCAGGGGAGCTGGCGGCTTCGGCCACACGGGTGTCCAGTAAAAATAGCACTTTCAGTTTGATCAAATCGTTTGGCTCGAGGATTTTAATTTGATGAAATCCAACAAATTCCGCCCGGTCGGTTTTAATTTCGGTGGCTGGCTTTCCCAATCCACCCTGGAGGATCGGTACATTGGGGAATTCATTCAAAAAGAGGATTTTAAGACTGTAGCGGATTGGGGGTTTAATTCCATCAGGCTTCCAGTGGACGCGAAATGGATTTTTGAGGACGGCGGCCATGGCCGCCTTTCCGCTAACCGGTTGGATTTTTTAAGGAAAATTCTGGACTGGGCCAGCGGGTCCGGCCTTTTAACTATCCTGGATTTACATCAGGTCCCCTGGCATTCCTTTTCCAAACCCGAACTTGAAAATTTGTGGAAAAACGAGGAAGATTTAATCTCTTTTTGCGGCATGTGGGCCGAGATCTCCAGAGCCTTGAAGGGGTTTGACGGCTCTTTGTGGTTTGACACCCTCAATGAACCCACCGCCAAGAATTCATCGGATTGGAACAGGGTAGCAAAAAGGGTCTATGAGGCCGTCCGGAAGGAAGATCCGGACCGGGTGGTGATGGTCGAATCCAATTATTGGGCCTCGGCCGACAAGTTGGAGGATCTGATACGCGAGGTTCGGGGACCGAATTTAGTCTATAGTTACCACTTCTATACCCCTATGCTCTTAACGCACCAAAAAGCCCCCTGGTGGGGGGGCGCGAAATCCTACCGAGAAACAGTGGGTTATCCCGGCTTTATACCGCAGGTGAAGGAGTACCAGGAACGGGATATAACGGAAGAAACACGTTATTTCTTAGAGAGGGAGGGTGGGCAAAAGTGGGATCGGGAGGCCCTTCGGGAATTACTGAAACCGGTGGAGCGGCTTAGCCGCGAGGGGAACCAAATCCATTGCGGCGAATTCGGGGTCTATGAAAAAGCGCCCCGCGAGGCAAGGTTGAATTGGGTCCGGGACATGGTGGAACTGATGAAAGAAATGAACTTGGGTTGGTCCTATTGGAATTACAAGTGGCTTGATTTCGGCGTCTGGCCGAAGCTTCCTGACGGCACAAGCGGGCCGTTGGATGAAGAAATGGTCCAAATCCTTCGGAAGGGCATTTAAATGAGAAAAAGATATCCCCTGATGATATTCGTAGCGGCGTTTCTAGTGGCTGGTTGCGCCCCCAAGACCTCCATCCGGGCACAAGTCCCGTCTCCCACGGTCGCCCCAACTACGGGGAGCGGTCCCCAGGTTCCTTCCTTGATCGATATACATTCCCCCGTAAGCGACCAGGATTACCAACAGGCCCGGGCCCAAATCAACGGGGAAGAACCGAGCCGGGGAAACTTGAAGAATTTTTACACCGTCGCCCAATACCAATTCAACCATAACAACTTGGCTGAAAGCCTGAAAACTTACCAAGCCATGCTTCGAATCCAGGCCAACCTGGCCCAGTTGGACAAGGCCCAATACATGGTGGGCCAGATTTATTATGAAAAGAAAGATTACCTTCCCTCCCTTGCCGCCTTCCAGACGGTAATGGATAAGTACCCAAAATCGGCTTATGCCGAGCAAAGCCAGGGGATGATGGAATTTATCCTGACCTATTCCCTTAGCCTGGAGGATTTGAAACGCTATGTAGCCAATTATCCCAATTCCCCCCTGATTTGTCCGGCTTTGTTCCAATTGGGAAGCCGCGAGGCCCAGGCGGGGCTTCAAGCGGACGCTATCAGCCACTTGAACCCCTATACACAACAGTGCCCCGATGACCCTTCCTACTCTTCGGCCCAACTACTCCTGCGGTCCCTGCAAAGCCAGCAACAGGGAAAAAGCTGGAAAATCGGGCTGTTGGCCCCCATGACGGGAAGGTTCAAAAGTTTCGGGGAATCCATCAAGAACGGCGTGGCTTTGGCCATCCAGCAAGCCAACCTGGAAGGCGGGGTGAAAAAACCCATTTCCCTCATCCTCAAGGACACGGGCGATCCCGCCCTGGACCCGACCCGGGTCATTCGGGCGTTCCAGGACCTCAATAAGGATAACAGTCTGGACGCGGTGATTGGCCCCGTTTTGGCTTCGGACATCCAGGCGGTGGCTCCCATCGCCAACCAGCAGAAGATCACGCTTCTTTGCCCGGCCGCCAGCCGGGACGGCTTGTCAGTCGTTGGCCCCTACCTTTTCAGCAATAGCATGACCAACGAGATGCAGGGTCGGGCCATGGCGCGTTACGCGGTTGATAAGCTCGGCTGTAAACGGTTTGGGATCCTAGCCCCCAACGACGGTTACGGGCAAACCCTCGCAGAAGCGTTCGAGAAAACCGTGGACGCCCTGGGGGGAACCATCACCGCCTCGGCTTCCTACCCGGCCACTATTACCACGGATTTCAAGAAACAATTGGTACTCCTGGGAGGGCAAGACCCCAATTCTTCCAAGGAAAACGACCGGGAGAACACCCGGCGGCTCGATGAATTGAAATACAGCCTTACCAAGGAAATAGGCAAAATCCTCGTGCGGGCCAGGGCTTTGGCCGCAGCCGCTCCTACTACTACCGAAGAGGAGCCGGGCGGCCAACCGATCGCTTTCGTGCCCTTGGTGGAAGGGCGTACCAACACGGCTTGTCCTTCTGTTTCCAAGGACGTGAATGACACCCTTCGGGGAAGCTTCAAGGACCAGGCCGGATTCCAACTGAGGACAGATGATTTGGTCCAGCAGGCCTTGACCCGTCTGCCGGTGGAATTCAAAGGGACGACCTTGGCGCCCACCGCGGACCAATGGAATGAAATCGCCCAGGAGGCGCAGGTCCCCCTATTGGTCACCGGAAGGGTCGTCGAAACCAATCTCCCGAACGATTGGAGCAGTGATGATCCCACCTGGGACTACAACATTACCATCGAGGCATACCGGCAAAACCCGAAAACGGAAAAATTCGGCCGTATTTACATGAACCACGTTCAATACAGCTTCTACAAGCCTTCGAACATGCTTCGCCGTAAGGCGGATTACCAGGCCCTTTATCTTCCAGCTCACGCCTCGGAGATTCCACTTTTAGTTTCCCAGAGCCATTTTTACGACCTGAACCCAGTTTTTCTGGGGGGACACCTTTGGGAGAACGACACCGTCCTGCGAGAGGGAGCGAAGGATCTGGAAGGCTCTTATTTCGTGACGGGTTTTTATGTGGACAGCTCGAAAAATGAGGTTAAGAAATTCGTCGATAATTATTTAAAAAAATACGCAAAACGTCCCGACCTTTTGGCGGCTCAAGCCTATGATGCCGCCCGGCTTCTACTGGCGGCTCTGGCCAATTCCTCCGATCGGGATAACGTCCATAACCAACTGATGCAAATCAGAGATTTCGAGGGCGTGAGCGGTAAGACCACTTTCGGGGGCCATGGGGAACCGGAGAAGGTAGTGCCGGTGATTCAGATCAAGGACGGGAAATACAACCAAGTACAATAAGGCAATTCATAATTTCCAATTTTGGATTTAAAATTTTTTTCGAGGTATTCAGTGGATAACACCAAGTTTGGCCCACCCAAGGGCATGCGGGACTGGCTTCCGAAGGAAGTCCAGCTTCGCCAGAAGCTCATCCGCCTGATTGAATCCCATTACCAACTATATGGTTTTCAGCCCATCGATACTCCTGTTATGGAGAACATTGAGGTCTTGCAGGGCAAGGGCGGGGGCGAGAACGAGAAGTTGATGTTCAAAGTTCTCAGAAGGGGAGATGAACTTTCTAAATATTTTGAGGAAGTAGTCACTGCTATTATTGAAAAGTTGAAAAAAGTATCTTCCAAAACATCTCTTTTGGAACTTCCCGCATGGTCTCCGGAAGACATGGCTACGGGAGATATAAATAAAATGGCCGCTGAAATCCCGGATATGGGCCTTCGCTTTGACCTCACCGTCCCCTTAGCCCGCTATTACGCCAATCACGCTAACGACCTACCTAAACCCTTCCGCTGTTACCACATTGGACCTGTATGGCGTGCCGACCGGCCCCAGAAGGGACGTTTCCGCGAGTTCTACCAGTGCGACATCGACATCATCGGGGGCGCTTCCGATTCCTATGAAGTGGAACTACTTCTTGCCACTGACCGGGTGTTGAAGACACTGAATATCGGTAAATTCAAGATCCGCATCAGCGACAAGGGTCTGCTGACGGCAGTTCTTCGGCGAATTGGAACTCCCGCGGCAAAAATTCCGGCAATCGCGATAGCCATTGATAAGCTCGATAAGCAGTCCCTCGATGACGTAAGGAAGGAAATCACCGGGTTGGGTCTGGACGGTGAAAACCAGGAAAAGATCATCCTCTTCATCAACAGCGCTACGAGCGGCTTCCTGGATCTGAGGGATTTTAAGGAAAACAAGATCAATGAGTTGGGGGACAGGATCAAGTCCATCCAGGCTCGGGTGAAGGAAGTGAATCCACATGCCAACGTGGTTTTCGACCCGCTCCTGGTAAGGGGCTTCGACTATTACACTGGCCCGGTTTTTGAAATTAACATGGAGGATAAGGCCTATAGTTCATCCATAGGCGGCGGAGGGCGCTACGACGGCCTGATCGAGAAACTCGGGGGACCCAAGGGCACACCGGCTGTGGGGATATCCCTGGGCTTCGAGCGTATTCTGACTATCTTGATGGAACGGGATAAGGTGGCCGATTCATCCGCCGCGAAAAGGGTTTTTGTCGCGAACAAGGACCAATCCGAAAAGGACTTGCTGGGTCTGGCCGAACTCCTCCGCTCCAAAGGTCTCCAAGTCGAAACCTGCCTGGAAAGGAAGGATTTTGGGAAACAAATGAAAACCGCCCAGGACAACGGTTTGGAATACGCTGTCATTGAATTCCAGCCTGGTAGTGACAAGTTGAAGGTGCGCCAACTCTCCTCCCGGCAGGATAAGGAAATGACCGTTGCGGAGTTGTTGGGAATCATTCAAAAATCATAGAACCCCCAAGGACTAAATCCGGGTTTTGAGCTGAAAAAGGTTGTGCTATCATACGGTTCCTTTAAACGGCCCCTTTGGGGTCGTTTTTATTTTCGACGGGAGTAACAAACGTGGCGGAAATGCTTGGCGGTTGGAAACGATCTCATACTTGTGGCGACCTGAGAGGGTCGGATATTGGCAAACAAGTCACCCTCATGGGATGGGTGCACCACCGCCGGGACCACGGCGGACTAGTGTTCGTGGACCTGCGCGATCGCTATGGCGTGACCCAGATTGTGTTCGACCCCCAATTGGCCGATAAAGTCCACAAACAATCCCATTTGATCAGAAATGAATGGGTTCTAGCCGTCAAAGGAAAGGTGACCCATCGGCCCGAGGGCACGGTGAATCCCAAGCTCGTGACGGGTGAAATCGAAGTCCGTTGTACTGAAGTGAAGGTCTTGAACCCCTCCCTAACTCCCGTGTTTCCCATTGAAGATGACGTGGATGTGTCCGAGGAAATCCGCTTGGAATACCGCTACTTGGACTTGCGCCGGGGATCCATGAAAAACAATCTTATTTCCCGGCATAAGACAGCTCAGGCCGTCCGGTCCTATATGAACAGCCAGGGTTTCCTGGAAATCGAGACTCCCATCCTCATCAAGAATACCCCCGAGGGCGCGAGGGAATATGTGGTTCCCAGCCGCGTGTATCCCGGAAAGTTTTACGTGCTTCCACAGAGCCCCCAACTGTTCAAGCAGTTATCCATGATCGCGGGACTGGATAAGTACTACCAGATCGCCAGGTGTTTCAGGGATGAGGACCCCCGGGCGGACCGCCAACCCGAATTCACTCAGGTGGATATCGAAATGTCTTTTATCGACGAGGACGATGTTTACGCCGTGGGCGAGGGCGTCATGAAGGCGGTTTTCAAGGAAGTTTTGGGAGTGGACCTGAAGACGCCCTTTGAGAGGATCCCATTCGACGAGGCGATGGAAAAATACGGTTCGGACAAGCCGGACATGCGTTTCGACCTGCCCATGGTCAACGTCGGCGCTGTCGTGGCCAAGTCCCAGTTCAAGGTGTTCAAGGACGTCCTGGACCGGGGCGGCATCGTAAAAGCCATCAACGCGAAGGGCTGCGCGGATTTCTCCCGCAAGGACATGGATGATTTGACGGCCTACGTAGGAAAGTACGGCGCCAAGGGAATGGCCTGGTTTAAGGTCAAGGAAGGTAAGCTGGATTCCAACATCACCAAGTACTTCCAACCCGAAGTCCAGGCGGAATTGATAAAGGTTCTGAAGGGGGAAGAGGGGGATTTGTTCCTCTTCGGAGCCGATGAGCCTTCCGTCGTGAACGAATCACTCGGCGCCTTGAGGGTGGAGATCGCCCGCCGAAAAGGCTTGATCGAGAAGGGGCCCAAGTGGGCCTTCCGCTGGATCGTGGACATCCCCATGTTCGGCAAGGACGACAAGGGCCGGATCTTCTCCATGAACCACCCCTTCACATCTCCCAAGGAAGCGGATGTGGCCTTGCTGGATACGGACCCCATGAAGGCGAAATCCATGGGATATGACCTGGTCTTGAATGGCTTTGAATTGGGCGGCGGGAGCATCCGTATTCACGACACCGAGTTGCAGTCCAAAATCTTCAGATTGTTGGATATTTCCCCCGAAAAAGCTGAGGAACGCTTCGGTTTCCTCCAAAAAGCCTTGAGCTACGGAGCCCCGCCCCACGGCGGGATGGCTTTCGGACTGGACCGCGTGGTAATGCTCTTGACCGGCGCGCCCAACATCCGGGACGTCATCGCCTTCCCCAAAACCGCCAAAGCCACGGACCTGATGACCGGGACTCCTTCGACGATCGACGAGGACCTGATGAAGGAATTAAAGATCAAGATCGAGTTGAAAGATTTGTTATAAGCCATTCAACCTATTGTCAATTCATTCTTTCCCGAAGAACTTCTCTTGGGGGTTAAACGTGAATTCTTCCCCTGAAATCGGCCTTGAAGCTGTTTACCTGCACTTGACGAACTCAGGGGTTCATTCGATAATATGCCATTCGTCGGTAAGCAAAAACGGAGGAATGAAAAATGAGGAATATCCAAACGCTCTTGTTAGTGTTTGTGTTGACGGGTGTTTTGGCCGTGGGATGCTCGCAAAAAAAGAGGATTGAGGGAACGGAAGTACCAACCCTGCCCCAATCCAACGAGACCGCGGCCCCGCCGGTTCCACCGGCGGAGAACGCTGCCCCGGCCGTGCCGGAAGCGGCCCCCCCGCCCGTTGCCGCGGAAACTCCCGTGGCGAACCCGCCTACCAAGTATATGGTAGTGACGGGAGACACCCTGTGGGGAATCGCGGGCATGGATATCGCCTACAAGGATAATTTCCAGTGGCCTCTGATCTTCAAGGCCAACCGCGACCAGATCAAGGACCCGGATTTGATTTATCCCAAGCAGGAGTTTCTGTTAAAGAAGGATTTCAGCCAGACCGAGATTGATAAGGCCCGTAAGGACGCAAGCGATACGCCAAAATACGTGCCTCATACCGAGCCTAGGGAAACCCTGCCGGTTGATTATTTCTAATTCGTTTGAGCTGAGTTTCTGAGAGATTTGAAGCAGAAAAAACTCCCTTTCCCCTTGTGGGAAAGGGAGTTTTTATTTATGGTTCGTTTTTGTGTGAATGGCCTTAAACGAAGAAATGATTGGAGGAATCATTGTCTCAAGCGGTCAGTCGACGAATAACCCTGGAAGACCAGCAAGAATGCCTCCAGTTACTGGGGGAAAATGACCACACTTTGAAATTATTACGAGATTCCTTCGCCATCACAGTGGTGGCTAGGGGCAACGAGGTCATTCTTTCAGGGGAACCCTTGGAGGTTTCCCACGCTATCCAGGTGATTGAAAGGCTCCGAAGCCACTTGAAAAAAGGGCATGAGGGTTATGTTTCCAGCGGGGCCGTCCGCAAGCTTATTGAGGAAACAAAGGGCAACAGTTCGGAACGGGTGGGGGAAGCAGTTCCAATGGAGTCCATCCTGATTTCCTCCCGGAAAAAACCTATTTTCCCGAGATCGGATAACCAGCAAAAGTACGTGGACGCCATCAAAACCCACGATATCGTCATGGGGATCGGGCCGGCCGGAACGGGTAAAACCTACCTGGCCATGGCCATGGCCGTCGCCGCGTTGCGCAACGGGGACGTGGAAAGGCTGATTTTAACCCGCCCTGCGGTGGAGGCTGGTGAAAAGCTTGGTTTCCTGCCGGGGGACTTACAGGAGAAGGTCGATCCCTATCTTCGCCCGTTGTATGACGCTCTCTATGACATGGTGGAATACGAGAAACTGCAGAGACTTTTCCAGCAAAGGTTGGTGGAAGTGGCTCCCCTGGCCTATATGCGCGGCCGGACTCTTTCCAACGCCTTCATCATCCTGGACGAGGGCCAAAACACCAGTCCGGAACAGATGAAAATGTTTCTAACGCGCATGGGGACGGGTTCCAAGGTGGTGGTGACGGGGGATGTGACCCAAATCGACTTGCCCACTGGAAAGGTTTCGGGGCTGATCGAGGTGCGGAGGATCCTTTCCAAGGTGGAAGGGATCAAATTCGTGATATTCGACTCGACGGACGTGGTAAGGCACCGCCTGGTCCAGAATATCCTGGAGGCTTACAAGGCCGAGGAGGGGGATGAAAAGAGAAAACCCCAATGAGAATATTAGTGCGATTCCCCGGAAAAGGGCGAACCGTTCCCGTGGCTTGGTTGAAAAGGCTCGCTTCCCTCGTGTTGGTTCTGGTCAAGGGAAGGGAATTCGAAAAAAAATCAGAACTTTCCATCGTCCTCACGGGTGATTCTGAAATCAGGAAATTAAACCGGGTCTACCGCAAAAAAGACCGCACCACGGACGTGCTGGCCTTTTCTTTATTAGAAGGGAAGAGGCTGAAAACCGGGAATAAAGCCGTCCTACCGCTGGGGGATGTCGTTATCAGCGTTTCCCAGGCTAAGCGGCAGGCGGCTGAGCGCGGGATGGCTTTCAGGCAGGAACTATCGCTTCTTCTCGCTCATGGAATACTCCACCTTTTGGGATATGATCATGCTACGCCCCGGCAAAAAAGCGGGATGTTCAGATTTCAGGATCGGATTCTGAAGAAATTCAAGCGGTGAATGAACTTATGGAAAACTACCTTTTTTCTCATCTCGTCATCCTGACAGCGCTGGTCCTTGTTTCCGTATTCTTTTCCGCGGTGGAAACAGGGCTCTTGTCCTTTCCCAAGCCCATGCTGGACAGCAAGTCCCGACAAACCGGCATCCTCGGGCGGGCCTTCAAGGAATGGCAGGACCATCCCAACCGGATTCTTACCTCCATCCTCATCGGAAACAATGCGGTCAACATCGCCGCGACGACCCTATCCGCCTACACCGCCGTCCACGTGGCGGAGGTCCTCAACTGGAACCGAACGGCGGTGGGAACTGTGGCTTTCATCGCGGTGACCTTCATCCTGATCGTCTTCGGCAAGGTCATTCCCAAGGTGGCGGCGAGGGCCAACTCGATATGGACGGCCACCTGGCTGGTGGTGCCCATTTACCTCTTTGACAGGATCAGCAATACGTAGCGAAACCAGTACAGGACATAAA
>CAWKAR010000053.1:0-12663 GCA_963847625.1 candidate division FCPU426 bacterium
CATTGTTAATTTCGGGTTGAGAGCTTAGGGAGGATAAAAAAAATCCCGGGCCACCTGGATAGGGTGTTCGGGACAAGTGCAAGCATGGGGTAACTGGATTCATCTTTTTTTCCTTTGGGGACTCTCAGGACCCCGATTAAAGGCGTAACTACCGAATTGAATTATAGTTTTTTCCACCCGTGTGTCAAGACACAAACAATAAACCTTTTTTTATGCCGCACAACCAGCCAAAATATTTCTCGGGAACATTTTCTCAAGAGCAGCGGGCAAAAGACGGTTAATTCAAGGTCCGGTTGAACCGCTTGGCGCTGAGAGTCACGGCGAAAACGGCCATGAGGCACAAAGCCCCCACATTGATCAGAACCAGGCCTGGATCACCTCCCTTGAGCATGATGTTCCTCAACAGCGCGACGAAATACATGAGAGGATCCAGGTATGCGACCGGCTTCAGCATCCAGGGCATATTTTCGACCGGAAAAATAAGGCCTGAAAGCTGAAGCGCGGGGAAAATAAAAAGAAACCCCCCCATGGCGGTCTGCCGCATGTTCCGGGTGACTGTGGATAGCAAAACTCCCAGGCTTACCGTGTTGCACACGAATGCCAGGGACGCCACCAGAAGCATCCAAAGCGGCCCCCGCATGGGGATCCTGAATCCGAAAACCGCCACCCCCAGCACCAGAAGCATGTCAATCATCCCGATGATGATGAAAGGAACTGTTTTCCCCAAGAGGATCTCATAAACCTTGGCGGGGGAGGCGATCAGGGTCTCGAAGGTACCCAATTCCTTTTCCCGAGAAATGGCAGCCCCGGTGATGATGATGGTGATGACCACGAGGATCATGCACAGCACTCCCGGCACCATGAAAAGGGACGTTTCCATTTCCGGGTTATATAGGTAACGAACGGAAAATTTCACGGACGGGGTCGGCGCAGAACCCTGTTTCTCGGCCGCAACCTGGTTGGCGATGGCCTGGACGTAGGATTCGATGCTTTGGGCTTTCACGATGTTGGCGGCGTCCACCAAGAGCTGGATCTTGCCGTCTCCCCTGCCCAGCGCCCGGCCCAATCCCCCCTCCGGGGCCAGGAGCACTGCGTCGGCCGCGCCCGTTTGGATGAGTTTGAAGGGATCCCCTTCCCTCCTCGTGGCGGGGATGAACCATCCGGAACCGTAACAATGCTCCTCGATCCTCCGGCACAGGGTATCGTCGGGCTTATAGATAGCGGTCAGCTTGACGTTTCGGGTCTCGGTGGAGATGGCCAAGCCGAAGAGGGTGAGCTGGATGACCGGCATGACGAACAGGATCATTCTGAGGCGTTTCTCCCTCCAGGTTTGAACCATCTCCTTGCGGATGAAACCCAGGACGACGGGGTTGGCCCTCATGGTTCCACGTCCTTTTTGAACTTCCTGGTGGCAACGGTAATGAAAACCACATCCATGAAAAGAAGCACCAACAAGGGCACCGCCAGGCCGGCTAAACCGTTCCCCCTGAGGAACAGTCCCCTCATGATTTGCATGAACCACCTGGCCGGAAAGATCATGGTGAAACACTGGAAAAAGGTGTTCATATTCTCGATCGGGAAAATGAAACCCGAAAGAAGTAGGGAGGGGAGCATACCCGCGATCAGGGAAAACTGAATGGCCGTGAGCTGGTGCCGTGTGGTCACCGAGATGAAAAGGCCCAGCGCCATGCCGGCCGCCAGGAACAGCATGGTCCCCAAGAGTAATAGAAGGTGGCTGCCAACGAATGGAACGCCGAAAAGCAGGCGCCCTGCCAGGTAAATGAGGGCCTGAGCGATGAGTCCCAGAGTCAGGTAGGGCGCGAGCTTGCCCATGATGATCTCCAGAGGATGCACGGGGGTGGAAAGAAGCAGTTCCATGGACCCGTTTTCCCACTCCCGCGCCACGGTGATGGCGGTCAGCATGATGGCCAGTATGGCCAGAACCACCACGGACAAACCCGGCACCGTGAACCAACGGCTGTTGAGTTCGGGATTAAACAGGTACCTTGTCTGCACCTGGATGGACGGCCGCATTTTCTTCCCGGCCAGCCGTTCAGCGGCCGCCAGCTGGATGCCGTTCAGGTATCCGCCAATGATGCCGGCAGTGGAGTTGTCTGACCCGTCCACCAGTACCTGCGCGGTCGCGGTACCTTGTTTTGCCAGGTCCCGCCCAAAATTCGGCTCGATGAAAAGCGCAGCCTTGGCCTCCTGGGAGTCCAAGCTTTTAGCCGGGTTGGCCGGCAGGTTTTCGAAATAAACTTTGAAATATCCCGAGCTTTGGAACAATTCGGCTAATTGGCGGGAGGCTCGGCTTTTGTCCTGGTCGTAAATAGTGATATGGATGTCGTGAACGTTGAAATCCATAGCGTAGCCGAAGAAAAGCACCATGATCATCGGCAGCCCCAGGGCCAGCCCCAGCGTGAAAGGATCCCTCACGATGTGGCGGACTTCTTTCACCGCGATGGAATAGGCTCTTCTAAAGTTGATAGTGTTTGCCATCTCCTACTTCCCTTCCACCAAGCGGATGAACACATCCTCCAGCGAAGGAGCGATGGGTCGAGTGGTAAAATCACCCGACATCCGGCCAGCCGTCTCAAGCCACGCCTTTTCGTCGCGGATGATCGCGTGGTAACGCATGCCGTAGGGCTTGATCCCCAAAACCGACTTCTCGCCCTGAAGCCTATTCAGCCAAAGGGCGGATTTTGTAAGCGGTGTCACCTCGAAGAGGTATTCGGGAAAGGCTTTCTTTTTCAGCTCAGCCGGGCTGTCCAGGGCGATGATATGGCCCTCGCTCATGAGCGCGATTCGTCCGCAATGCTCGGCCTCATCCATGTAATGGGTGGTCACAAATAGCGTTTTACCGGCATTGGCCAAACTCCGGATCAGGGACCAAAACCTCGCCCGGAAGGCCGGGGAGACGCCCGCTGTAGGCTCGTCCAAAAACACGATTTCGGGGTCGTGCAGAAGCGACGCCACCAGGGAAACCTCCTGCTTGGTTCCGCCGGAAAGTGTGCTCACCAGGCTTTTCTCCCCCGCTTTGAAACCGATGAAATCCAGAAGTTCCTGGCGACGCCTCAGGAAATCCTTCCTTGGAATACGGTGCAAAGCCGCAGCGAACTCCAGGTTTTCCTCGACCGTGAGGTCCTGGTACAGGGTGAACTTCTGCGACATGTAACCCACCCGTTCCTTGACCCGCGTGAGACCCTCTTTCAGGTTCAGGCCCGCCACGACCGCCTCTCCTCCTGAGGGTTCCAGCAGGCCGCAAAGCACCCGGATAGTAGTGGTTTTTCCTGCGCCGTTTGCCCCCAAGAAACCGAATATTTCCCCCTTTTCCACTGTGAAGGATATTCCGTCAACCGCCTTGAACTTTCCGAACTGGACCGTCAGATTTTTCACTTCCACAGCGTGGGAGCTCATGCCGTCACCCCTGCGTGCTTCAGGAACAATTCCTCGAAGCTGTGCATGCCTTCGGCCCGAAGCACAGAGGCCGGCTCTCCGGTAGCCAGCAAGCTCCCCTTTTCCAAGAGGTGCACCCGGTCGCACCTCTCGGCCTCGTCCATGTAAGCCGTCGTAATGATGATGAGGATGCCCTGGTCGCGCAGCCGGTAAAGCAATTCCCAGAATTCCCTCCGGCTGATGGGATCCACCCCCGTGGTGGGCTCGTCCAGCATCATGGCGTTGGGCGACTGCAATAGCGCGCACATGAGGCCCAGTTTCTTGTACATACCGCCCGAAAGCTGGCCTGCGGGGCGGTCCTTGAACTTTTCCAGGCGCGTAATATTCATTAGTTCCGCGCGGCGCTCCCTGTAAACGGATGCAGGTATCTGATACAGGTCCCGGAAAAAATCCAGGTGCTCTGAAATGGAAAGATCCGCGTACAGGCTTTGCATTTGCGGCATGTAGGCCATTTGGGGCCGGACCTGGGCGAAAGTCGTGGTTTTCCCACCGTCCAGGTAGGTCACCTGGCCCTGGTCAGGCTTCAATAGTCCCACCAGCAAGCGCAACAGGGTGGTTTTGCCTGAACCTTCCGGCCCGATGAGACCGTGCAGAAGGGATGGATCGAACAACAGGCTGACGCCATTCAGGGCCTGGTTGGGGCCCATATTTTTTTTAAGATTTTTAACTTCAATACTTATATTTTCCAAATCTAATTTCCTTTAAATCTCAATTACGAGCCTCGAAGTATGAGGCTCACTTGAAGCACATTGGCCCTTTGGGCCAAACGTGGTTGGCTGAAGGCCAACTACAATCTCAATTCATGAATGGTCCGTCTTAAGGTTGCTGATGTATTTTGTTTTTTAACTTGGGTTGCTTCGCCGTAACCAGCCCGCTATTCGCGAGCCATTTCCTATGAAACTGATTAATTTTATTGTGGTAAATCTGCTTCAAGGGTCATACCCGGCTTTAAGATTCCATCCGGGTTGTCGAAAGTCACTTTCACCGCGTATACCAGGTTTGTGCGTTCCTGCCGGGTTTGCACGTTTTTCGGGGTAAACTCCGCCTCGTCACTGATGTGGGTGATGGTCCCCTGGAAAACCTTTCCTTTAAGTTCCACGAGCTTGGCGTTCACCTTTTGTCCGTAGGAAAGCTTCACCGGAACGGGCTGCGGCACGTAAAAAAGACACCAGACCTGGCGCAAGTCCGCCAGGGTGAAAATCTTTGCGCCCAGGGGCACCCATTCCCCAGCCTCGTGATATTTGGTCAGGACCCTTCCCTGGATGGGCGAAGTGACGTTGCACCATTGCACCCTCAAGTCTGCCAGTTCCTTTTGGGACTTCAAGTGGTTGAAGGTTTCCTCGGGCATGGACCCGCTTTTAAAGAGTTTCAAACCCCGGTTGTAGTCGTCGGCGGCGAGGCCCTGGTTGAGTTTGTAATCCTGCCCGTCCAGGATGGCCAGCGGCTGGCCTATAGTGACTGCCGCGCCCTCGTCCACAGCCAGCAAGGCGATGCTGGAAGCCACCTGGGAAGAAATATCCACCTCGGTTGCCTCTACTGTCCCCGCGTAGGCGAAGGCGTTGATCTTCACCCGCCAATAAATGAGGGCGCCCAAACCCAGGATCACGACCAATAGGATGGGTATTCTCTTTTTCATGGTTTTTCTCCTTGGTTGGATTTGCCCGAAAGGGACGAAAGTATCGACAACTGCATCAGCATCTGGATTTCGTTAGAGACCGCCTGGACTTTGGCGCCCAAAGCCTGGAAATTGGCCGTCTGGACCTCCAGGAATCTCGACCGCCCCGCCCGGTAGGAACTGTAGGTCAATTGGGCCAGTTCCCCGGTCTCCGATACGGCTTTTTGGTTGGGGGTCTCCTGGTATTTCAAGGACCTCAGCGCGTCCTGGGCTTTGTTCCAATCCCTTTCCAGGTCTGAGCGCGCCTGATCGAGGTTTTTCAGGTAAGCCTCCGACTGCTCCCGTTTGGAGTCCGAATCCCAGAGGATTTGTCCCCAGTCGAAAAGGGGCATGGTCGCGGTGAAGCCCACGGTGTTTTGCTGGATGGTTTCCACGATGGGACCGACCGGATTTTGGTAACCGGCCTGGGCATTTAGCGTAATCCGGGGCAGGAGTTGGGACCGCACCGCCTCCGATGCCGCCCGGGCCGATTCCGCCAAGAAAGCGTAGGTTTTCAATTGGGGGACCGAATCGTCCGGTGGAATGGCGGTCTCCTTTTCCAGGGATTCCCGGGAATCCTTTTCCAAATCCAGGGTCAGCCAAACGGTCGGATCGGAAACCCCCTCTGGCAGGTTTCCCTCCAACCGAGCGTCCATGGGCAAGGTGATATCTGGGGGTTCCTTCCGCCCGACCAGGTCAAAAAGATCCCTCAGGGACTCGGCTAAGTTGGCCTGGGCCTGCCGAAACTGCCTTTCGTAATTGAGCACCTCCTGGTGGGAGGAAAGAAGGTCCATTCGGCTGGCTGTCCCAAAACGCGCCTGGTGGGCGATATCGGCGTACTGGGCCTGGGCCACCTTCAGGGAATTTCCCAGGAGCCGGGCTTGCTCCAGGTTGATTTGAACCTGGAAATAAGCCAGCCTCACCGCCAATCTCAATTGCCGGCCCGTAGCGTCATAAGCTTGCTCGCGGGACCGGTACAGCGAATGGGCGCTGTTGGAAAGGTTGTGTTGGGACCGGAAGTCCCACAAGTCCCAGGAAAGCACCGCGTATGCGTTCCAGTTGTCATGGGTCCCGAATGGAATACCCGCCATTTTGGGATTAACGGTCAGCAAGGGAACATTGGTCTGGTAAAAGTAGGTCCCTGTCAGTCCCAAACGGGGAAACTCGGCGGCATACCAGGAATCCGCCTCGCTTTTGGCCGACTTCATATCCCATTTCGCCGCTTGAAGCCTGGCGGAATTTTCTGCCGCCGCCTGGATCAGGTCGGAAAGTGAGAGGGAAACCCGGGCGTTTTGAGCCAGGACCGGATGAACGCTGAAAAGCGCCAAAAAGCAAAAAAACCATATCCACTTCGTCTTTCTCATGAGAAGCCTCCCTTTCCCGCTTCGCTTTTCTTGTTTTGACCGTCCGTCGCCGGTTGATTTTTTCCTTTTTCCGTCAGTAGGCTGGCCAGGGCCAGTTCGATTCTTTCCCGGATGGTTTCATCCGAAAGGATCAAGAAACTCAAGGCCTTCCCTTCCAAATCGAAAAACTTTGTGGCGCCCGAATGCTCGAAAACGCCCACCGCTAGGCTGGGCCCCAGGACGGCCGGCATCATGAATGCCAGGATCCGGAAAAAAGGCATGGAACGGATCAATTTTTCCTTCCGGCATTGCCGGACTAAGTCCAAAAAAATGGGAACATGGCGGGTGAAATTCATCTTCACAAATTCTTGAACCGCCAGGTCCTGGTTCAATACGTCCTGAAGCAGGCTCAAGAGCAGGTGCCGGTTGTCGCGGGAGAACTGTCCGAGGGTAAAGAGCGCCTGGCGGAGTTTTCCCAGGGGTTTCCTTTCCCCCTCAATCCGGAGGCTGAAGTTCTTCAGGAATTTCTCGTAGGCGTCCCCCAGAACAGCCCGGATAAACTTATCTTTTGTCTTGAAGTGGTAATGGAACATCCCGAGGTTCACGCCGGCCTTGGCGGATAATTGCCGCAGATTGAGGCGGCTCAACCCCGAATGGCGGAGCATTTCTAATCCGGTTTGGATCAGTTTCTCGTCTATTTTCTGGGAAGGACGGGTCAAGTTGCCACCTTAACTAGTCATTTGTATAATTATACCGTTGTATAAATATAACGCAATAAAATTTTCAACTCTTGTACTGCAAAAGTCGGAGTAATTGACAAGGTCTTATTAATTAGGGGAAAGAGCGTGCTTTTTTGCAAAGATACAGGGCGTAATATTCATCCCCCCCTACCCGTTTCCAATCGAATCCGGCGTGTTCCAGAATGGATTCCATGATCCATGAGAAGGTCGAATATTCTTCCTTCAGATGGGTACGGGCCTCGTCCCCGTTACCCGTCTTCTCCCCCATCTGAACGATCCAGTCAAGGGAACGTTCCTTATACTGTTCGGGTGGATAGGAGAAAATCACATCCCCCAGGAAAAGTCGTCCTTCGGCCTTCATCATCCGGTTGATTTTTAAAAGGGCAGCCATTTTCCAGAAATCCGGCAGGTGGTGCAAGGCAGCATTGGTGACCACGGCGTCCACGGAGGCGTCTTCTCGTCCATGCGTCAGGAAGCCGCCTTGTTGGAAGGTGATATTTTTGACATTGGCGTCCTCGGCTTTTTTACGGGCGTAATCGAGCATAGTCTTCGAGACGTCCAGGCCGTAAAGTCGGTTGCAGCAACGGGCCAGGTGGATGGTCAGCCCACCAGTACCGCATCCGATCTCCACGACTGTCTGGTGGGCCTTCAGATCGAGGACCTGCTTTATTAAACCGCTTTCCCTGGCGTAATCCCTGAAGGAAAGCATTTTGGCGTCGTATTCCATCACCTTACAGGGATCCGTGTAATCGGTCCCCTTGGGAAGGGATTCATTATACAAGTATTGATCCAGTTCGGGTTCGGTCAAGGCAACCCCTGTCCAATCGGAATTAAGGCCAAGCAATGTTATAAAAAATAGGCCCCAATTTCCTGATTTTCTCATCCACCCTATTCACCTCTTCCAGAAGAATGTCGGGTTGATCCGACTTTTTTGCCTCTTCCCGGAGGTACTCGTTGATCAAAAGCAGAAGTCCCGCCACGTTCTTTTTTTTCTCGAAATCCATTTCCTGGTCGGCCAGGCTCTCGTCCAGCAAGGAATAAAACTTTTGAAAGAGCTTTGCATCCACCCGGCCTGAGACTTTCACCAAGCCCAGCATGTCGAACATGAGCCGATCCATCTTTTTCTCAATTTGAAGGGCCCGGAGGGCCTTCGGATCGAGAGCTGAAGGGGGGAGGTGGAAAAACAGGTTTCGCGCGGCTTCCTGGGCCTCACCGAATATGGCGTGCCCCCGTATGGTTTCCACCAATTCCTCCGGTTCAAACTCAGGCGGTTCCCGGAAATACGACCGTTGATCCCGGATGATGGACCCCTGGAGGCGGGCCAGGCCGACGGCCACGCTGGACGCCAGGATGAACTGCAGGGCATCGCCCCAACGCTCCTGGCTTCCCACAGCTTTCACGCTGGCCTTCCATCTTCCGGCTTCGGATGTGTTTTCAACTGTTTCATACCAAAGGATTTGAACTCTCTCTTCCAAACCCCGGAATTTCATCCACAAGGACGGGCTTTGTTTATCACAAAGAAACTCACTTTCCACTTCCTGAAGCCCGTCGTATTCTTCCCTTTCGGCGATTAAGTCCGGGATCCGGTTCATGGCCAGGATTTCCATGAGAGCCTGCCCGGTCTGATAGCAGAGTTCCCCTGCCGTGAATTCTCGTTCGCAATCGATGGCTAATTCTAGGATCATTCTAAGTCTCAAATCTTCCGGGATTTCCCCCATCAAGGGTGGCCCTGATTATTTAAGAGTCCACTGGCTGGCACCATAAAAAACTGGTTTCCCGCCAAGGTGATGAGAGATGAATTCAAGTTAAACCCCCTGAAAGTACAATATTATAGCGTTCCCAAGGGACTGAGGACAGGAAACAGGACCAGGCTTTTGTTCTAAAGTCTTTCCCGAAGAAAATGATGCTTGACCTTGAGAGAACTTTTCACCGTAAAGATGATCCGGGCCATCATTTCGACCGTTTCTACCGGATAGTCGCCAATGGCCGTTTCCTCCGACAGCATAACGGCGTCCGTGCCGTCCAACACGGCGTTGGCCACGTCAGTGGCTTCAGCGCGGGTGGGCCGGACGTTGTGGACCATGGATTCCAGCATCTGGGTGGCGGTGATCACCGGCACGCCCCTTCGGTTGGCCTTATGGATCAAGAGCTTCTGAAGAATCGGGACCTTTTCAATTGCGACCTGCACCCCCAGGTCCCCTCGCGCCACCATGAGGATATCCGTAACTTTCAGGATCGAATCGATGTTCTCCACCGCTTCCCCGCGCTCGATCTTGGCCACCGTGCGGATTTTTTGCCCGTGTCTTGAAGCGAACTTTTTTATCTTCTGAATATCCTGGGCTTTTTCCACAAAAGAAACCCCGAAAAGGTCCACACCGTGTTGGAGGCCGAATTCCAGGTAATTCAGATCCATTTCGGTCACTGGTTCCACGTAAAGACGCATCCCCGGAAGATTCAGACCCTTAAAGGAATAAAGGGGCCCTCCGATAAGGACTTTGCAAAACACGTTAGTTCCCGAGATACGCAGAACCCGAAGCTGGAGAAAACCATCATTGAGATAAACCATGCCGCCTTTTTTCACGCTTTTAAGCAAATGGTCGTAATTCACCGGTAATAAGCCGGGAGTTCCCCTGATTTTTCGGGTTGTTAAAACCACCGCTTGGCTTTTCTTCAGCAGAATCGGTTCTTTTTTGAGCTTCCCCAGCCGGATCTTCGGCCCGGGAAGGTCAATCAGGATCTCGACCGGCTTCTTCAACAAGGCGGCCGTTTCCCGGATGCGGTGGATATCCTCGCCATGCTCCTGCAATGTCCCGTGCGCGAAATTGAGGCGCGCGATGTCCATTCCCGCCAGCATCATGCGGCGGAGGATTTTTTCTGGCCTCGATGCCGGACCTATGGTGCAGACAATGCGGATTTTGGTCCTCATGCGTTTTCCTTCCGGGAATGACGATAGCCCAATTCCTTCAGGCTTTTGTCGTTTTTTCTCCAGTCCTTCAGTACCTTCACCCAAAGCTCCAGGAAAACCTTCTGGCTCGTCAGCTTTTCAATCTCTTGCCGCGCGGCCGTTCCAATCGACTTTAATTGCTGGCCCTTGGTTCCGATTAATATACCCTTTTGGCTTTCCTTTTCCGCGTAGATCGTGGCCTGGATTAGGATGGGTTCGGGAGGCTTTCGTTCCTCGTATTTCTCGATGACCACCGCCACCCCGTAGGGTATTTCCTGTTTCATCTGGAGAAAGCATTGCTCCCGAATGAGTTCAGAGGCGATTTCCCGCATGGTTTTGTCGGTTAAATCCTCGCCGGGGAAAAGGGGAGGCTGGTGGGGCAGAAGGCCCTTGAGTTCCCGCAGAACCTCCGGAACGCCACGGCCTGACACAGCCGCGGTCCGAAATTGGGGCCAATTCCCCACCAGTTCCCGCGCTTTTTGGGCCACTTCACCGATGCGGGCCGGTCCCGCCTGGTCGATCTTGTTAAGCACCAATAGAATGGGTTTCTTGAAGGGCCCCAGCCATTCGGCCAACAGCCGATCCTCGTCAGTGATCCCATCCCTCACGTCCAATAGGAACAATACCGCGTCCGCCCCATTCAGCGCGTCCTCCGCCTGGGCGACCATGTAACGGGAAAGCTTGTTCTTGGCCTGATGGACCCCGGGAGTGTCATAAAAGGCGATTTGGGCTTGGTCATCCTGGAAGATGCCAGCCATGGAGGATCGAGTGGTTTGAGGCCTGGGAGAGACAATAGCGATCTTTTGGCCCAAGGCCGCGTTCAGGAAGGTGGACTTGCCCACGTTGGGCCTGCCAAGGATGGCCACCGCGCCGGAAATAAATTCGGTATTCATATTCGCCGCCAAGATGCCGGGATGTTCAGGCCACATAACGGATAAGATTCAATATTGTTCATGCGGCTTCGAGCTTCCTGGAAATGTCGAAAATCCGGTCTTCCGGAATCCTGAATCGATTCACCATCTCCTTGGGGTATTCCAGCACGCAGGTTTTCTTGGGCTCATGGCCGTCCGAGCCCAACGAAAACTTCAGGCCGGCGTCTAAAGCCTTTTTCAGGAGCCTCCCATAGGGGGTCAGCCATCGGTTGGAAATTTCCATGGCTGTTCCCTGTGAAAGGAGCAGTCCGATCAACTCGTCCTCCCACCACTCTGGGAAGATTTCCTCGGGTTTTCCCAAAGCCAAGGTAGGCAGCATGGAGCAATGCCCCAAGATATCGTATTTCTGCGCAGTCATTTCCTTTCTCAGGAGGCCCAGGTGGGTCTTAAAGAAACAGCCCAAATCCTTGATTTGTTCCAGGGGATTGTAACCGGGCATTTCCCCCTTTAGGAACTTGAGGAGGTGGCTGAAACTCAGCCGGACTCCCTCGACCACCATGCCATGCACGCTTCCAATCATGTAATCGAAACGGCTCCGGGCTTCCGGAGTCAGGAGAAAGCCCTTTCCTAAGTCCATTTCCAAGCCCCGCGCGACGGGATATTGGCCGAGGAAATCGGCATAGGCAACCAACTTGTCATTGGAGTTTAAGTAGTCTTCCGAACCCGCGTGATCGGACAATCCCACCCGGATTCCTTCCTCGCCCGCCCTTTGAAGCACTTGTTCGATGGATTGGCTGCCGTCTGACCATTCCGCGGTATGGGTATGGCAATCCAGCAAATTCCTCATGGTTCAGAGTTCTTCTTCTCGGACGGCTCACCCGTTTCGGGCGGCGGGGAGGTCTTGGCTTTCTTTTTCCGGGGCCTGTGGTTTGGAACCGGAACAGGCACCGGTTCGGGAAGGGGCGTTTCCCTTTTCACGATCTTGACCTTGATGATTTTGCGGTCGCTGGCCTCCAGAATGGTGTAAACAGCCTCCCGATCCTCGATCACCCGGCCCTTCTTGGGGAACCGGCCGACCCGCTTGCTGAGGTACCCCCCGAAAGTAGCCACGTCGCCGTCCGAAACGAGATAGATCCCGGTGGCCTCGTTCACTTCGTCCAAAGGCACGCTGGCGTCCACAATCCAGGAGCCGTCTTCCTGCTTGGTGATGAGTTTTACTTCCTCGCTGTCGTATTCGTCGCGGATTTCCCCCACGATTTCCTCCACCAGGTCCTCCATCGTCACTAGGCCGGCGGTGCCGCCATACTCATCGACAACCACGGCCATGTGGATACTGCCCCGCTGGAATTCCTTCAGGAGGCGGTCCACCCGCATGGTTTCCGGTACGAAATGGGGCTTTCGCAATAGGTCCTGGAGCACAATGAGTTCCCTGTTTTTCCAGATAGAAATCAGGTCCCGCGTGTTCACGATGCCCACGATATTGTCCAGGTTTCCCTTGAAAACGGGCATACGGGAAAATCCGTTTTGCACCACCAGGTCCAACAGTCGGTCCAGGTTGGTGTTGATGTCCACGCAGAACATCTCCGTGCGGGGGATCATGACTTCATTCACTTTGGTGTCGGTGAACTTCAGGACGGAGTGGATCATGTCCGTT
>CAWKAR010000054.1:0-6602 GCA_963847625.1 candidate division FCPU426 bacterium
AGCATTCAAAATTCCGCAGTGAATGCGGCTTTAGTCTTCCAAAAATTTCAAGTGAACCAGGATATGGAGAAGCTCCTCCACTTGCGTGAGGGCCGGCGCCTCCTTGTTCTGGGCCGCCGCGTACCAAAAGGAAATGACACTCTGGTCCAGCCAGATGCCCTTGGTCTCGAAATCCTCGTCGATCACCAGGGCCTTGTAGTAATGCTCATCCAGCTCGTTGTCCGAAAACGGGCTTTTCAACCCCGAGGACCTTAACTTGATATGTTCCTTGGCTTGGTTGAAATATTTCTGGTCGTCCTCAGCCAGGTTCTCGTAAACCACCTGGGCGGCCTCCCGGTCGATGGACTCCAGGATTTTCCCGTCCACCCAGACACCCAGGTTTTCCTCGTCCCAAAGGTAATCGTGCCCCTGGTGTTCCAGGATGGTCATGGGCTGGCCGCTGTCGGGGCTGAGCTTGTCGGATTTTCCCTTGTTCTCGGTGGTCTTGAGGAAATCCTCGGCCGTGACGTTATATTTCTCGTCGACCGGGTACCCGCATTCCGGGCAGTACCGGGCGTTCTCATAGAGCTTGTTGCGGCAGTTCTTGCATTTCATATGGAAAGATCTCCTATTCTTTTTCTTTCCGGGAACTCCCCGGGTTCTTGGAAAGCCTCTTCACTAATTCCGATAAACGCGTCCCCGAGCATTGCGCGTGGGCGAGGGCCGCCGCCAGCGCGTCCGCGGTGTCGTCCGGCTGGGGGACCTTATCGAGTCCCAGCAGCAGCTTCACCATTTTCTGGACCTGGCCCTTGTCGGCGCCCCCGAAACCGGCCACGGCCTGTTTGATCTCCATGGGCCGGTACTCGTAAACCCGCACCCCTTCCAAACCGCAGGCCGTCAAGGCCGCGCCCCGCGCCTGCCCCACCGCGATGGCGGTCTTGGTGTTGCGCGAGAAAAACAGTTCCTCCATGGCCACGGCTTCGGGCTTCACCTTTTTCAAAATCTTCCGCAGTTGGTTGAAAAGGATGGCCAGCCTTTCCTCCAGCGGATCCTTGGCCGAGGTGGTCAAGGTGCCGTATTCCATCGCCCGATACCTGTTCCCCACCCGCGCCAAAGCCCCGTAACCCATCCGGGCAAGGCCGGGGTCGATTCCCAGAATGACCATTTCATTCGCTGGGGAAACCTGCTTATCTTCCAAGTTTTCCCATGATTTCTTCGGTAATCTCGAAGTTCGCGTAAACGTTATGCACGTCCTCGTGCTCATCCAAAGCGTCGAAGAGTCTCAGGACCGACTCGGCTTTTTTCTGGTCCAGCGGTACGGTAGTGTTGGGAATCATGGTGACCTCGGCGCTGTCCAACTGGATTTTCCTGTCTTCCAATGCTTTTTTCACTTTCTCAAACGTGTCGGGGGCCGTCACGATCTCGTAACTATCCCCCTTGTCGCTTTTCAGGTCTTCCGCGCCGGCATCCAGGACCAGGCCCATCAACTCATCCTCCCCGATGGCGCTCTTATTCACGGCGATGAGGCCCTTCTTCTGGAACATAAAGGAAACAGATCCGGAGTCGCCCATGTTCCCGCCGTTTTTGGTGAAGATGGAGCGCACATCGGCTGAGGTCCGGTTGCGGTTATCGGTGACAGCCTCCACCAGGAGGGCGACGCCGGCCGGGCCGTATCCCTCATATAAGACTTCTTCCAGGGCCGCGGCGGCTTCCGCGCCGGTTCCCTTGTTGATGGCCCTTTTAATGGTGTCGGCGGGCATGCTGGCTTCCCGGGCCTTTACCAAAATGGTTCGCAAGCGAAGGTTCGTATCCGGATCGCCGCCGTTCTTGGCGGCTAGTTGGATCTCTTTGGCGATCTTGGAAAAGACCTGTCCCCTTTTTTGGTCCAGTGCGCCTTTATACCTTTTGACTTTCGCCCACTTGCTATGTCCGCTCATCTTTCAACCCCGATGTTCCAAAAGAAAATTTTTTAAAACTTAAAAAATTCTGTTTTTTTAACCTTAGCAACTGGCTTTGCTATCAGCGTGCTTTGAAAAATCTGGCTTTTCACCAAAAAAAAAGGTCTTAAAACAACAAAAGTCCGTTTTTTTGGCATGGCGGCCCAAAAAAACGAACCTTGATATCGAACCGGATTATATCCACGCCCATTGCGAAAGGCTACAAAAAACACCCGATAAATTCACCGGAAGTTATTGCGGATTCCCTGGTTTCGGGGATTTTGTGGTGTCTTCCATATTTGAACCCGGTAAAGTTCCGGCTAAGAGGAAAACCAAGGGGGCGTTCCAGTTGATGGCCACCTCGTTGGAAGCGTAGGACTCCCTTTCATCCGTGTAACTGCGGGCGGGCGGTCCCGGCTTCATTCTCTGCAGGGCTGGATCCTGGGGGTACTGGTTGGGGCCGCCCGCCAGCAAGCCCGGCCAGGCCTTCGGGGGCTTGATCGCCGCGCTGGGCCGGTGATGGGGATGCTGAACCGAATAGCTTCCCAAACGCGTGACAAAACACAACCCAAAGGTGTTTCTCCCGAAAAGATAATGAAGGTTTTCCAAGGCGGCTTTTTGAAAAACCGGATTCGGGGACATGGCATTGGCCATGAGCAAAAGAATCCCGTAATTGCCTGCCACCGCGTTGGAACCCCAGATGTAATTGCGGGTTAATAGACTGTTGTGGTATCCGTTCGTCCAAGTCCTGTTCGAGATTTCCCCGGCGGCTTCCAGGGTCTGCGTTTTGATTTCCGCTAAAGCTGCCGCATCCGCGTTTTTTCGGCGCGAGAAATAATAGGCCCAAAGACCCAGGTCCTCCACATGGGCCCAATCGGGCGGTCTGTTATCGGAAACGGGGTAAAGTTTGTAATGCTTCAAGAAGTACCGGTTGTAATCCCCTTCCCCCGCGGTCCGGAAGAGCTCGGCCGAGGCCCAAAGCAGTTCATCCCCGCAGTCGGAATCCACGTAACCGCCCGTGGAGATGCCGGGGGGATTTTGGGTAAAAGCGGCGTCCGGATGTGCGGCGGCCCAATGCCAGGCTTTGACGGATGCTTTCAGGCAGGTGTCGGCGTATCCGGGCAGGAAAGGTCGGTAAACCCGGGCCGCGATGGCCATGACGGCCGCGAAATCGGCGGTAGCCGCCGTCCCCTTGTAAGGCTCTTTACCCGTGCCGATGATAAACCTGGACCCGCTGTCCTGTTCCGGAAGGATGAATCCGCAAAACCGGTGGTCGGTCAGTTTGTGCCAGACACCCCCGTCCGAGTCCTGCATGGTGAGCATCCAGTCCAGGTTCCACTTGATCTCGTTGAGCATGTCCGGGATTCCGTTCCCGGATTCGGGCAGGTCCAGCCGGATTCCCTTGACCCGGTCCTGGTACCATTCATAAGCCCAGAGCAGGGTGCCGGTGGCGATGCCCGAGTTGACCACGTATTTGCCGTAATCCCCCGCGTCGTGCCACCCCTTGACGGCCTGGACCTTTCCCTTTTTTCCCGAGGAAGGGTCGAATTGGGCGTCCTCCAGGTGGCAGGCCCCATGATGGCATTCCGGAAACCGGGGCCCCAAGTTGACGGCGATGCCGCATCTTTGGCCGTAATAAGCGCGCATGCAAAGGTAAAAAGCGTCGCGGTAAACATCCGGGCCGATTTGAAAGAAATAACTGTTCCCTACCCCTTCCACTCGCAGGAAATAGGAGCCGGGTTTTTTCAAGGCGCTGAAATCCGCCAAACGCAGGACATCGCCAGAGTCGGCGTCCGTGACCGGATCCCCCAAAGTGCCCTCTAGCGCGAGGGTTTGGTCCAGGGCCTTGAGAACCTTGAAACCGCCTTGGGCTTTTTCGGAAGTGATGAAAGCGTTTTTAGGGAGGGCGGTTGGGTATCCCACCTGGTCGATTTTGATATCCAGGCTGGGTTCGGCGAAAGCGCGAAGCGCTAAAAGAAACGCCGTGAAGCAAAAAACCAAACTGACTTTTCGTCCCAGTTTAAACCCTCATTAAAAAACTAAATTTTTCATTCCTAATTCTTAGATAAAAAAATTGAAAAATATAAATAACTGTCATCGCGAGCCTCTGCGCCAATCGGCGCGTTGAGAGGCGTGGCGACCTCAGTTCGTCTTTTAATTAAACCAATAAAAGCGAAGAGAGGATAAGGCCTCACTACCCTTTCGCAATGATTTTCAAAAATACTTTTCCCGACCGGATGAGGCCTGTTTCCCCGTTTCCAAGTTGAATGGTTTCGTTGAAAGAGGTTATTTTCTTTTTCTCGTTTTTGGCGTCGACCCATTCCACCGCGCCCTGGTCGATGAGCCTTTTGGCGTCGCTTTTGGTCTTGGAAATTCCCACCTTCACCAGGAAATCCGCCGCCTTGTAGGCTTGCGGTTCCACCCGCACGACCGGGTAATCCACGGACTGGTCCAGGTTCCGCCGGTTCTCGAAATAATCCCAGGCTTCCTTGGCCTTTTTCTCTCCGTGAAACCGTTCCGTGATTTCCCGGGCCAGTTCCTGTTTGGCCTTCCGGGGGTGGTATTCGCCCCGGCTCACCTTCTTCTTGCGGTCCTCCCAATCCCGGGTATCCGACAGGAGCTGGTAATATTTCCACATTAACTCGTCCGAAACGCTCATGAGCTTGGAGAACATCTCGTTGGGCTGTTCGGTCACCCCCACGTAATTCCCCAGGCTTTTGGACATTTTCTTGACCCCGTCAAGTCCCTCCAGGATGGGCATGGCGATGATCACCTCGGCTTCCTGGCCTGCCTCCACCTGAAGCGCCCGCCCCACCAGGCAGTTGAATTTCTGGTCGGTACCGCACATTTCCACGTCCGATTTCAGCACCACCGAGTCATAGCCCTGGATGAGGGGGTAAAGCAGTTCGTGCAGGCTGACGGGCTTTTGCTCCTTCATGCGGTTGGTAAAATCGTCCCGTTCCAGGATGCGGGCCACGGTGTATTGCGAGGCCAGGCGGATGACATCCTCGAAGGACATGGGCCGGCACCATTCGCTGTTGTACCTGATCTCGATCTTGGCCGGGTCCTCGTCCAGTACCTTGTAAACCTGGTCCAGGTAGGTCTTGGCGTTGGATTCCACTTCCTCCCGGCTCAGGGGTTTCCGGGTTGAGGATTTCCCGGAAGGGTCCCCAATCATGGCCGTGAAATCACCGATCAAGAACTGGACCTTGTGGCCCAGGTCCTGGAACTGCCGGAGCTTGCGTAGCACCACCGTGTGGCCCAGGTGGATGTCCGGGGCGGAAGGATCCATTCCCAATTTGACCTTGAGCGGTTCCCCCTTTTGGCGGGATTTTTTAAGTTTCTCCAGCAGTTCAGCCTTGGAGATGACCTCGGCGGTTCCCCGGAGGATTTCCTCCAGTTGCTGTTCGGGTGTCTTGGGAAATGTGGTTTTCATGGGGGCCCATCATAACAAAAGGCCCGGCATCGGGCTTTTGAAAAAACAGGGCTATGGCTATAATGATGCGCCTCGGTTGAATCGCCTTAATAAAAGGAAATCTATTGGCCATCGAAAAACCAAAACCCCCGAAGACTACGGCCTATAAGATCGTTTTTGGCGCCCTGTTCGCCCTCGCCGGGATCGCACTGGGCGCCCTCTACGCCCAGCTTCAGGAACTGCCCGACATCACCAACCTGAACGAATTCAAGCCTTCCGAGGCCACGCGCATTTATGACATCAACGGCACGCTGGCCAGCCAGCTGGCTTTCGAGCAGCGCACGATCGCCCCCCTGGAGAAAATCCCCCAGAATCTCCAAAACGCCGTCATTTCCATCGAAGACGAGCGGTTCTACCAGCATTGGGGTATCGACGTGATCGGTGTCCTGCGGGCCTTCATCATCAACGTGTCTCACGGCGGCGTCCGGGAGGGCGGAAGCACCATCACCCAGCAGTTGGCCCGAAACCTTTTTCTGACCCGGGAGCGCACCCTCACCCGCAAGATCCGGGAAGCCCTTCTTTCCATCCAGATCGAGAAGAACTATTCCAAAAAGCAGATCCTGGAGATGTACTTGAACCAGATATTCTTCGGCGAGGGGGCCTACGGCGCCGAGACCGCCTCCCGCACCTACTTTGGAAAACACGTGGAAGACCTTAATCTGCCCGAGTGCGCCCTTTTGGCCGGGCTTCCCCGTGCCCCGAACACCTATGATCCCTATAAGTATCCTATCGACGCCCTGACGCGGCGCAACACGGTGCTGGGCGCCATGGCCGCCCATGGATGCATCACCCTTCAGGAGGCCACCGAAGCCAAGAACACGCCCATCGAGCTGAAGAAAATCGAGGCTCAAAACGCCCCCTACTTCGTGGAATTCGTACGCCAGGAGCTGGAGGCCCGGTACGGCACCAACGCCGTATATAAAGGAGGCCTCTCGGTTTACACGACCCTGGACCTGAAGATGCAGGAAGCAGCCCAAAAAACCCTCGCCAAAGGGGTGGAAAACGCCGAGATCGTCGCGCGGAAAACCCGCCAGACCAACATTCCCGTGGATCAAGCCATCCAGGGCGCTCTTTTGGCCATAGATCCCCACACCGGAGCCATCCGGGCCATGATCGGGGGCATGGATTACCGCAAGAGTGTCTTCAACCGGTCCATCCAGGCCCACCGCCAGCCCGGGTCCGCCTTCAAGCCTATCATTTACGCCGCGGCC
>CAWKAR010000055.1:0-35866 GCA_963847625.1 candidate division FCPU426 bacterium
ACCCACCGGCCATATCAGAATAATCACTCTGTCGGAACACAGGGATGGGGTTTGGTACGGCATTGTCCTTGGCTCCCGGCCGAATACGGGTGAATTGCGAAAAAGCCGGTACGGCAAGGAAGAGGATGGACAAATCATGCAAACCAAAAAGTTAAAGCGGTTATTAATTGAGTTCATTTCACCTCCTCGTTTTCCCTTGTCCATGAAGGGTCCCCGTCGTGGACAGACAAATTCACTTTTTTTGTAATAAATATTTCTTTTTAGTCCAATTAATTCCATCCCAATGAAAAATCCAAGATTCGACAATATCCTCGTTGGTCTTGGCACTTGTGGTTATGTCGTCCAAGATTATGTCGCTTTTTGTTTTTTTGCTAGGGGTCAAAAAATAAGAGCCATAAAGGGTTCTGATTTTTTTCGTTGAAAGATCAATGTCTAAGATCATCAACTTGGGATAGCCTGCGTAACGCCCGTTTCCTGTCACGGCATGTTGCACGTAAAATCGATAATTGTTTTCATTTATTTTTTCTAAGAAATGATGCCCATCTCCGCCGTTCGTGTTGGAAGTTCCAATGTTATAAATTCGGAATGAAGGTTTCGTATCGATCAAATAATTTCGACTACAGCCAAAAGGATCACATAAGTAATTTATTTTCAGAAAATAACACCTTTCATCCAACTTCATTATGTCCGGACTTGCTTTAATCGTTTTAGACCCACTTCCCTGATCCCCGTCCACTTCTTTGCAGAATTTTTTGGCTATCTCCTTTATTTTTAAATACGTATTTTTATTTGAAGTATCAGTTGCTATGGCAGGCGGAATTGCAACAGGAGCAAGGGTGGTTACTTTAAAAAAATCCGCATGCCCACTCAGAGAGGTCGAGAAAAACATAAGGAAACAAATAGTTCCAATTTTTTTCATTTTAATCCTTTAAGCCAACTGTCCATATTGTCCACGCTGGGTCCCCATCGTGGACAGCCCCGCCTAGCAATTCCGTTTGTATTTCAAGTTCAACATCGTTTGAAGGGAACCGCGATGGTGAATTTCATGGTCCAAACCACCACGAACCAGAATAAGCCATTTACTAACTTTCCCCATTTTTTCCCAATCATCGACTTCTTGGATCAGTTCGTCATCCGACATTTTCCTAAGGAATTCGGATTTCTTCCGCCCCAAATTCTCGAATTCTAAAAGGTAGTGGTCCCAATCTTCAGGTTTTGCATCGCCCGGATGGATAACAGCTCTCGGAATGTTCTTTTGGTTACTGAGAATGGCCATATTCCATTTATCGGCGTCAATCAAATGCTTCAAAAGGTCCACAAAACTCAATTGGTTGGGAGCGGGACTCCAACCCCGGTCTTCCGGGGCTACTTTTTTGAATCTTTTTAAACTTGATTCCCGGACCAATTCCGAGAATTGAGCAAGTCTTTCACCCTCGGTCATTTTAAATGCCTCCCTGCATTGTCCACGACGGGTTCCCTTCGTGGACAATGAACTAGCGTATTTCTGAGATTAGTTCCGGATGGGATTTAAGAATTCGAATTAACTTTGAGGCGGAACCGCTGGGCCGTCGGATTCCCTGTTCCCAATGTTCAACAGCATTAGGACTTGCACCCACAACACCCGCAAAACCGACCTGGGTCAGATGCAAAGCCTTGCGGATACCCTTCACTTCCTGGGCAGTGGCGGGTTTTTGCCGGTAGCTTTCCCGCATCCCGTGGAGTTTCTTGCCTTTTTTGATCTCAATAGCCTGCTTGAGGCTCTCACGCATTAGTTGAAAATCTTTGTCATTCATTTCGATTTACCCCCTTTTTTCCCCTTGGCCAAGGCCTGACGTAAATCCTTGACGAGGATTTTTTCCTGCTCAGTCGTAAGATCAGGAGCCTTTCGTTTATCAATTATAAAAAAGAGGTAAATGTCGTCGGGCTTATCGTAAAAGTACCATACCCGATAACCACCACTTTTCCCTTCCGGCCTTACGGTTGAGGCAATACGCAACTTATGAATCCCGCCGCCTAAATGCACACCGCCATTGGGGTTATTGTTTATGGCTTCTTCAATGGCTACTTGCAAACCCTCCTCGCGAATGGCGTCTATTAATCTTGAGTAGATAGGTGACTGAATGAAATGTAACTGTTCCATCACCCGTCCTTTCTGTTACTCCTACATTGTAGGACTTCCCAGGAGATAGTCAAGATCCCTCCGAAAACTACCGTAAGAGGGTGGTCGGGTAGACCTGGACAGTTGCCCACCCAGGCCCCCCACAGATCCGGACATGCGTAATTGACGCATCCGGCTCCTCAAGCTACGGATTCGCTGTCGGGTGGTCGATCGTTTCAAAGCCCGATCTCCCTCCCGCACCTGCGCCTACCTTCGCTATCCGTTGGTCTTTCGTTAAGAGGAAACCCGGGGCTCAGTGTCCCCGTCCTCTTTCACCCCAGCGGTTCCGTGTCCTGTCCTCCCCTTCGCTCCACAGGGTCCTTTCAGGTCAGTTCCCCTGCTTCTTCGCTACTGTGGGATTCTCCGAGTTCTTGATGTCCTTTTCTTTCGAAGGTTTATTGTGTTCACCTTCCGGGATACCGCTACGACGTTTCCTTTTCGCTCCAGAAGAGGCGAAACGTTGCCTTCCTCTGACCGGGGTTATTCGGGTTACGGCTTCCCCAACCGTGTTTATTTTGCGGGAACATCAAGACTTCCCAAGTTCCTGGGGAACCCCCATGTGCACATGCCCTGCTCTACGACCGCGGTGGACTTGAGGACCCGGCCTTACTTCGGTCTCTCAGGTTTTGCCTTCCGTTCGTGGAACGACGTCGGCTTCCACAATTCCCTTTTCGAGGCTCAATCACACGGCCTGCGCACTCCCTGTTTACGCTTTGCGGCAACAGTTACCCGTTGGCTCGCACAAAACTCGGTTCCGACTGCTGGCCAGCTTTGTCGGACAGGATTGTTTACCTGCTGGGTTCCTCTACAAAGTTTCAGTTATTACACTTCCTCCTTGTCCAAGCTTCTTGGCGCACTCCACGAGGGGTCCCCATCGTGGACAATTTCTTATCGACCGAGCTCGCGAGCTCGTCCGGGACACACCGCAGGGCACTACTTCATCATTTTACTCAAGCGCTGAAGGTCAATCGGACGCGAGCGAACAAGAAGAAGAACGCCTTCTTCGGTAAAGCTCTCCCTCAAGATTTTCATTCTCGAACGCATTTCTTTGATGGCGCCTTGGGCTTTATAGGGGACGAGAATCTCCTTTTCAATCATGTCTTTCTCGAAAAAATGAATAATGCGTTCACTAACGCTCTGCATGTCCTCAGGGCTACGAGTCGAGGTTAAAACCGCGTCCGGATACTCCCGCCTGAGATCCTGCTTCTGCTCTTCGCTCAAGCAGTCGGCCTTATTGAGGAGAAGAAGATATGGCGTTTTGTCGGCGCCAATCTCACCTAAGACTTCCCGAACTACCGCGAGCTGGGAACGAAAGTTGCGGTCAACGGCATCCACCACGTAAAGAAGCAGGGTTGCGCCGCGGGCCTCATCCAGCGTGGAGCGGAAGGACGCCACCAGATCGTGTGGAAGCTTGTGGATAAAACCCACCGTATCGGTGATCAGGATTCTCGGCTGGGTCTCTGGTTGTAGGGCGCGTATCGTCGTATCCAGGGTCGCGAAGAGCTTGTCCTCCACCAGGACGTCGCTGCCGGTCAGCGCCCGCATGAGGGATGATTTTCCGGCATTCGTGTAGCCCACGAGCGCGGCGCCGAGCAGTTCCGCGCGTTTCATCCGGCGTTGCTCTTCTTCTTTTTGAACCGCTTGTAACTCGTGCCTCAGCTCAGCCAGGCGGTCGCGGACTTTGCGTTTTTCGGTCTCTATGATGGTTTCCCCGGATCCTCGTCCCGACTGGCGTTCCTTTCCTACTCCCGTATCCCTGAGACGGGGAGCCTGATAGGTTTGGCGCGCGATATCGACCTGGAGCCGCGCGGCCCGGGTCTTCGCGTGCCGGTTGAAAATTTCGATAATCACCCCGGTCCGATCGAACACCGGAACCCCCAAAGCCTCTTCGACGTTGCGAATCTGGGACGGGCTCAAATCGCAGTCAAAAACCACCATCTCGGGTCCTTCGGGAGTCGAGGCTGTGACTGGCGACTGTTGTGGCGTTTCGGAGTTCCCCTTGACCCTATCCCGGTAGCCCTTTCCGCGGGTGAGGTGGGCGAGCTCCATCAGTTTTCCCTCACCGACCATAGTGACCCCTGATGTGTTGGGTTGCCGCTGGGACATAGTGCCGGTCACCTCGTATCCCAGGGTCGTCACCAGCCGTTCGAGCTCGATCAACGATTCCGTCGCTTCGTTATCAGTCACCTTGGGCGTTCTGACCGAAAACAGGAGTGCTTTCGGATGTGTGTTTGTCTGCGGGGATTCCATTTCCAGCCTCGATTGAATTCTATTAACTTTTTTATCTACTCGGTTTACATCAGCAAAGATAGCATGTATGGGCCAGCAACCTACGTAGTAGCTTTGATCAATAGTAGCTGATCAAAATAACGCGGGTTGCTCCTGGTAAGGAGCCTATCCGCATACGGAGGGCTGACCCATGGGAAATAATAGCACGGTGGTAGGGCTGGATGTTCATAAGGAAACGATCACGATTGCAGTTTTAAGGCCCGACAAGGATCGTCCTGATCCCTCGGTTACGGTTGAAAATCAGCCATCAATCATTGAAAAGAAAGTACGGGAACTTAATCGCCGCCATGCCCCACTGGAATTCGTTTATGAGGCTGGGCCTGGGGGATTTGCTTTGTATAGGCAGATTACCCAATTGGGACACCCTTGTGCGGTGATTGCGCCCGCATGGATGCCGATGAAACCTGGGGACCGAGTCAAGACGGACCGAAAGGACGCAGAAAAGCTGTCTTGGTATTGGCGCATGAGGGATTTGAAAGAAGTCCGGGTACCCACGCCCGAAGAAGAATCCGTGAGGGATTTGCTGCGTGTCCGGGAAGATGTTCTCGCAAACCAGTTGAGAGCCCGTCATCGGTTATTGAAATTCCTGCTTAGGCAAGGCCGGATTTATCGGGGTGGCAAACACTGGACCCAAGCCCATAGGGAATGGTTGAGACACCAGAAGTTTGAGCTGCCAAATCTCGTAAAGACCTATGAAGCGAATTACCGAATTTTGGCTGAGATTGACGTGCACTTGGCTGATTTGAATTGTGAAGTTGAATTGCTGGCACAAGACGAGAAATATCGAATTGCTGTCAGCTATTTGAAATGCCTGAAAGGCGTTAACACACTCACGGCCATGACTTTATTAGCAGAAAGCGGAGATTTCAGGCGGTTTAAAAACGCCCGCAGTTATATGCGATATACGGGAATGGTCAGTTGGGAAGACAGCACCGGAAGCCATGTTTACCGGGGCGGGATTGTCAAATCCGGAAATGCCCATTTGAGGCGAGTGCTAGTCCAAGGGGCATGGACCTATCAGCTACGAAGCCTTGGGAGTCCAACACTCGCTAAACGGAGAAAAGGTTGTCCCCCGGAAGTTATACATTTAGCACGAAAAGCTGATGAACGTTTGCATTTGAAGTTTCGGCGGATGGTAAGCCGAAACAAACGTTCCCAGGTGGCGGTAGTGGCCATCGCACGGGAATTGGCTGGCTTTATCTGGGCGATTGGACAGATGATCCCATCCGATCAGTAATAGATCCGATGAGAAGAAAAAGAAGGACGAGCTCTGATTTCAGGAGCGTGGCGCGGCACGGAGAACCCTCGACGACCCCTTGTGCAATGAAGTCTTATTTCATGACGCACGGACAAAGATCGAGGCAGCTCCCGACGACAGGTCATCATGCGTCCCTGCCCTTTGGGGTAATACGCGAATATCAGTTTGATCAACCGTCGGAAATGGCTACGCTCTTGGAATCAGGGCTCTGTCGTGCTGGTCCGTGAAAAGACCAACACCCTAGAATCTGAAGGTTGACTGGCCCATACATATCAGGGGTTAGGCCACCCTAATCCATTTTCCTTGTCCAATCCAGTTCCCGTAGTAGACAAAACTTTCTCCTTAAATCTACACGATTTTACCCCATTTTGAAGGATATGGGGTGAGCGTTCCACCTGCGTTGAGGCCTATTATCCGCCCTCACCCACCAGGTGAGGGGCGTTAGTTGATAATGCCAACCCATAAAAAGTTGGTACAAACCGAGACGCACGGTTAGGGTGTGCCGATTTATTAAGGGAATCGGCCATGCCCCTGGGGGGGCCGGGGGATCGCCTTCCTGCGTCGAGACCACAAGTCGAAACGCATGACTTGGGTGTGCTGGTTCAATAAAGGAACCAGCCGCCCGGGCCAGGGTGGGTACAGGGCAGGGGTCCTCCCCTCCCTGCGGCACATGATCAGGTTCTTTTCAGGGTGAATCTGAAAATGCTTTAACTGCTTTCAAATAGTTGCCCATAACAGCCTGAAAGTAAGGGGAGCAGGAAATTTTCCCGCAAGCGGCCAAGGGTTCCTCATTAGGATTTTCAATTTTGAATTCCCTTAAACGATCTTCCGAAACTTCAAGCTCTTCCCCGCAAATCCAGCAATTCATTTTCATTTCACACCCCTTTGCCTTTAAGATTTAAGGGGAAAAATTGAAAGATTTTGTTATAGCGGTTCCACTTAGCCAGTTCCTCAAGAAATTCTTCCTCGGAGTAACAGTTCATCCGATGAATTTTCGATTTACCGGTCAATAAAGTGATGGCCTTGTAGGTGAATCTTTTCATATGTCCTCCACTGGTTAACATGCCGTTCTCTCCTTTAAAAAATTACTTTTGGCGTCAAAAACCTCCCGGATGTGCGGGGCGTTTTTCTCGGCCTCGTCGTATTGGGTTATTAAGACTTCCTGGCCGTCGATCACCTGGGTTTCCCCTTCCGTGCTTCCCTCGATGTCGTGGTCAATAACCTTGAAATCAACCCCCCCGAAATCAGAAATCACGTTTTGAACCAGTCCACCTTCAAGGTGGATAACAATTTTCGGTATTTTCATTTCTTACCCCCCTGCGTCGAGGCCACAAGCCGCGACGCACGATTCGTTGGTCTTTATCGCCCTTGGGCTGAAAGCCCAACGGGTGGATATGCCGGTTCCATAAGGGAACCGGCACTATTAAATTTCGTATTTTTCCGCAAAGTTTGAAAGGGATTCTGCGGCGGCGGCGCATACGTCTAAAGCCCGTGCGGTGGGTAATCCGACAAGCATTTCCCCCCCTGCGTCAAAATCCAGTTTCGTGAAAACCGTTTCGGCCTGGTCGGTTAAGTAGTTTGTTAATGCCCCTGCCACCTCCCCAAGGCCGTGCTTTTTTAAGAGGTACGCCAAAACGTCGTATACCTCATAAGCTTCAAGGGCAAATCCTTTAAACTCCTTCTCGGTTTCCTTCTCCGGTCCCAACAATACAACTTTCATAAAGCCTCCTTTTTTTTTGCCCTTACGGGCGTTTAATTAACTTTCCTGATGGATAAAATCCAATTGGCCCATAAATTCATGGGGTTCGTTGGTTTCTTTGTAAAATTGGTAATCGGCTTCAAAAACATCCTCACAGATCAAGCAAAAGCCCGTTTCCGGGTCGAGCGGAAATATTTTTTCCCCGCATGACATACAAAACCCATTACAAGCGGGGCAAGGCTTCGCTTCTTTTTCCTCGTCCCATCCGTGGTTACATTTCCAGGGAGAAAAGGGAAGGTGGATTTCAACTTTTTTAATTTCCGGGTTCATGATTTCCCCCTTAAGCCAAAAGGCCGGTTTGGCGGAAAGAAAAATGGCCTTCGTGGGTTACGATTACGTGATCGTGCACGGTCAAACCAAGCGCACGGGCGGCGGTTGAAACCTGGCGGGTCAATTGCTGGTCCCCTTCGGACGGTTCGAGGCTTCCGGCTGGATGGTTATGGGCCAAAATCAAGCCAGTGGCGTTAAGCATCAAAGCTTTTTTCAGGATTTCGCGGGGATAGCAAGCCGTATGGTCCACCGTTCCGCCCTGGGCTTCGCATTCAAGGACGTGGTTTCTGTGGTCGAGGTACATGGTCAAGAAAGCTTCTTTATCCATGCCTCCGATGTATTTCTTGAAATATCCAATGGCGTCTTCCGGGCCTGCGACAACCGGACCCCTTTTATAATCCGCCCTTGCCTCCGCCCATGAAATCGGCGGAACCGTCGGCGGGATTTGGAACATCGTTTCCAGATTCATTTCTAACTGCTTTGCCCTTTTCTTCATGTGACCTACTCCCTTTGATTTATTTGAGGAGAGAGCACCCTCCGGGTGCGCCCCCTCACAAAATCCTTGGGGGCGCAGACGGAGCACAAAGAGGTGTTGGTTATGGAAAACCGAGTCCGGGGGGAAGTGCGTCGTTGGTTTAAGCATTATTGGGGGAAAAGACAAAACATCCGTGAGGCCGGATCAGCGAGGAACGAAGCCCGGCCGTTTTGGCTTTTAGGCGCCGACCGACCCCAACGGCGAAGCCGCCCCCGGATTGATTTTCTTCCAGGTTGTCTTTCGACGTGGGGGTTCCGGGGGGATCTACCACCGGGCTAGGGATGGGCACCTCGTCATCGCACACAAGGCGGTGACGGCGGTTTGGTTGGGCAAACAGCATTGAGGCTGTTTGACAATGGGGAAGGGTCTGTTCCCTTCCCCTGGGGGGCTCCGGGGGATCGCCACCCGGGCTACGAGAGGATTTAAGGGAGAGGGTTATCGCTCCCTTTTTAAAAATATTAACGAGGCCTGGCCATAGGGAAGATTACACGGACGCTGTTTTGCGGACGGCGAAACTTCTTCAATCCCGTGAGGGTGGCCAGGCCGAGGTAAGGGGCCTATGTCATGCCAACGTGATTCTTGCACTTAAAAACAAAAAGCCTCCCGGCCTATGGCCGGGAAGCTTTACTCTAGGGATGAGATGTGTTTTAGGCGCTCTTTTTACTTTGGGCAAGTTCCTTCGCGAAAACAATCCGCACTCCAAAGGCATGAAGAATCTTTTCAAGACTGGAAAGGGTCGGGTTTCCTTTTTCGGAAAGCGTGGTATAGAGGGCTTCCCTGGCCAACTGTGTTTCTTGGGAAAGTTTTTTCATCCCCCCCAGGGCGTCGGCCACGTTCTTTAGGGCTCTTAAAAAGTATTTAAAGTCCCCAGTTTCCCAAGCGGCGTTGATGTATCCAATCCGCCTTGCTGGTTTTTTCAATTCTTCGAATAAATATTCTTTGTGGTCAACTAATCTGAATTTCATTTTAAACTCCTTTTGAAAGCCGTCCAAAGTTTAGTAGCTTTCCTTATGTTGCTGTCCTGGTTGTCTTTTTCGCCCCCGCAAACCACTACGATAATGGCTCCCTTATGGAAACCATAATAAACCCGATACCCTTTTCCGTAATGAATCCTTAATTCCCAAAGGCCCCCAGTATTTGGCAAGTCGTGGTGATCGCCAAAATTCCCGTCCACCATCCTGTCAACCGCCGTCTGAATGCGTTCCTTGGCGGTATTATCCTTCAAACGACGGTGCCACTCTTTGTAAAGTTCTTTCCCATCGACTTCTAAAAATTTCACTTCAAAAGGGTGGTTTTCCATGCCTAAACCAAGTGTAATAATTATATTACTCATTTTCAAGCCTTTCCTTCGTTAAAAATTCCACTAAGCTACCTCCTTTTCTTTTTCCTCTGAAACCGGCTTCAAGAGAAAATCCACGGCTTTTTGGGCCTGGGTAACTGCGGTCATAAGGGCTTTTGGTTCATCCTTTAATCCCTTAATCCAGGAAGCGACATAAGCGGCGTGGTTGGTATGGTAGGGGATGCCCACGTGGGCGCAAAGGACGGCGGCTCCGAATTCCGCCACAAGTTCCTCGGCGGCGTAGGGATCGGAACCAAATTTGCTTTGAAGATTCCGGTTAAGCCTCTTGGGTCCGCCTACCCAATGGCATAGCTCGTGAAAAAAAACCTCATAAAATCCTTCGGTCGTCTTAAAGGATTCCTTGAAGGGTAGGGTGATGGTATCGGTGGCCACCGTGTAAAAGGCCTTGTCCCTTAACTGGTCATAAACGATATTGGCCCCCGATTCCTTAATAATCCGGTCGGCTTCCTGGTTGTTGGCGACCCGGTTGGGGGTAATTTTCTCCTTGAGGTGGTCCAGGCCTTCCAACTGGTCCAGGTTGAAAACGTAGTGAAGGCGCACAAAAGGAAAAGTCTCCTTTTTGTTTTTCCCGTCCGTTTCCTTCTCGTCGGAAACCTTCGTTTTAATTTCAAAATAAATAATCTCGGTCCCCTCCTGGCCTTTTTTCACACGGCCCCCGAGGTTCTTGCATTGTAAAAAAGTCATCCATATTGGGGATGAATAGCCTTTAACCTGGCGCTCATAGCCCAAAAGTAAAAGGTTCATTCCCTGGTAAACGTGTTTGGATGAACCATTGACCGATGGAATAAAGAACCAAGGTTTTTCCCAGGGCATGACCCCGGTTTCCATGTCCTTAATGATTTTGTCGGTAACTTCCTCGATCAGATTTGAAAGCCTTTCTTTAGTACTCATTTTTTCTACTCCTTTTCTTTATTTGAGGAGAGAGCACCCTCCGGGTGCGCCCCCTCACAAAATTCTTGGGGGCGCAAACGGAGCACAAAGAGGTGTTGGCTATGGAAAATCGAGTCCGGGGGGGAAGTGCGTCGTTGGTTTAAGCATTATTGGGGGAAAAGACAAAACATCCGTGAGGCCGGATCAGCGAGGAACGAAGCCCGGCCGTTTTGGCTTTTAGGCGCCGACCGACCCCAACGGCGTTTATCCACCCTCGCCCACAAGGCGAGGGGTGAAGGTTGACAATGCCAACTCAATAAGAGTTGGTGACGCCGCCCCCGGATCGGTTTTCTTCCACGTTGTCTTTCTCTCTGCGTCGAGGCCTCAAGCCGAGATGCGTGGTTTGGGTGTGCCGGTTCCATATAAGAACCGGCGCGCCGCGGGGGATCCGGGGGGATCTACCACCGGGCTAGGGATGGGCACCTGGTCAATCGCTCACAAAGCGATGACCAAGCTTTGGTTGGGCAAACAGCATTGAGGCTGTTTGACAACGGGGAAGGGGCTGTTCCCTTCCCCTGGGGGGGCTGGGGGGATCGCCACCCGGGCAATGGGAAGGTTACACGATTGCGTTGGTTATGATTGTTAAATTTTTTGAAGGATTCTGACTAGTTTATTTTCATCCGAATCTGGATTCCTGGAAATCTTCATGCTTAAATTATTTAACGCCGAATCAAGGTAAATAAAATGCACACACAAGACCTTAGTAGTTGGTTGCATACCCACGTGTTCAATAATGAAAACAAGCACGCCGAGCGGAGCACCCGCGTGGTTGCATCCATTACAGCAATTATGATGATCATCGAGATATGGGCTGGTTGGTGGTTTAATTCCATGGCATTGTTCGCTGACGGCTGGCACATGAGTTCACACACGATTGCCATCGGCCTGAGCGCACTTGCTTACGTAGTCGCCCGTAGGCACGCGAATGATGGGAGATATGCATTTGGCACGTGGAAGATCGAGGTATTAGGCGGGTTTACCAGCGCTGTTTTGCTAATGGTCATCGCGGCCTATATGGTTCTGAGTTCCCTCGAAAACCTTCATACACCACGCCCTATCCGTTTTGCGGAGGCCATTCCCGTAGCGGTAGTGGGTCTCTTCGTCAATATCATATGCGCCCTCATTTTGGGAAAAGCTCATCATGACGGCCACCACCATACGGAAGGACACGATCATCACCACCATGATTTAAACCTCAAATCCGCCTACGTTCACGTTATGGTGGATGCAGGGACTTCCATGCTTGCCGTGCTGGCTTTATCCGGTGGCATGTTTTTGGGTTGGGTTTGGCTGGATCCCGTCATGGGAATTGTTGGCGCGACAGTGGTGGCTCTTTGGGCATGGGGGTTAATCAAGGAAACCAGCCAAGTTTTGTTGGACCGCGAAATGGACAGCCCCGTCGTGATTGAAATCAGGGATACCATCGAAAAACATCCCCAATGGTCGGAATCCACCCGGATTTCTGACCTCCATGTTTGGCGCGTTGGAAAAGAAAATTATTCCTGCGCTATAAGTTTGGTTACCGACGACGTTAAAATGACGCCCCAATCTGTTAAAGAAATACTTCAACAACATGAGGAAATAGCCCATATCACTGTTGAAATCAATCAATGTCCACACCAGGTTAAATCTGTTTCTTATGTATGAAGCTATACCTCACTCCTTTTTTCGCACTTCAAAAAAAGAGAACTGATAATGGGAAAGCTACATGGCCGCCGATGTTGCGGACGGCGAGGTTTCCATCCTTTCGGTGTAGGGGGTGACAAAACGGACAAAGGGGGTCCGGGGGAAACGCCTTCCTGCGTTGAGACCACAAGTCGAGACGCGAGGTTTGGGTGTGCCGGTTCCATAATAGAACCGGCCCCCGGTGCTTATGCCCGGAAATTAACAAGCCGCCTATTCGGCAGATTGTTCCTCGGCCAAAGTAAAAGTCTGGTTTTTAATGTTTGCAAGCCAGTCCGCTAAAAATTCGTTTTGGCTCCTGAATTGGCGGGGGTCCTCCTTCCCGTCTGGGTATACCTCCCAATACCCCAATGAATTTTGGAAATGAATTGCAAGGGCCGTTTTATTTTCGGGGTATAGATGGATTTCCATATCCGGATCGGGGACTAAATCCCCGTTCAGTTCATAATAATGGGTTAAGGAAATGTGATTCTTGGAAAGGCATTCCAGGTGCAAGTCCATGTAACCATTGGCCTTAAATTTCATGGTCCGGCCCGACCGGCTGGCCCATTCGGTTATATCCTTTCCGGCCAATTCCGACAAAGCCTTGTAATTCAATTCCGGGATTTTCGAATCCATACTTCCTCCTTTCTAAAATCCTACTATTCAATTGTTTTCACTTCCTCAATGTCATTGAGTTTTTTCATTAAATTTTGAAAATACCGGGTCATTTCTTTTTGGTAGACGGTTTGAGAAAGGATTTCAGGCTGGTAATTCTCCCAAAAAGCGACCGCCCGGCAAGCATAAGAAACAATCGCGCTAAATTGTGGAGAAGGAATTGCGGAATATTTCATGGTAAAACCTCCCTCGTGAAATCCTCTAAAAATCTCCATCCGTTACTTCGAGCGTGAAGTTTTGCCGACTTGACAGCCGACGACTTCGTGTTGCCTTCAATCCTGGCCATTTCCAAAATCGGGCCGAAATTATTCACCCGTTTTTCATCCGTTGTCGCGGGCCGGTAAAAGTAAAACTCAAATGTTTTCATTTCCCGCCTCACTGCATGGCGTTGCGAAAGAAACTCTTAATTTCTCTTGGTTCTGGTGATGCTTCTCCCCAATGGCGGACGTAAGCCAGTTCATAAGTCTTTTTGTTGTTGTTCCCAAATTGGAGAACCCTTTTAACCTCGGCCCGGTCGGCCCCCTCACAGTCATAATCGACTTTGCAAATCTTGACCCCTGGGCGGTTTGCCATGATTTCCTGGACGTTTCCCCCCTCAATGACGACAACCAACTTGGTTTCCGCCTTCGGTTTCAAAACCGAAAGGATGTTTTCGGCCAATTCCAAGGCCTCCGCCCTGGATATCTTTAGGCTGATCGGGTCGGTTTTCCCGGCTCGGCTCGAAGAAACCGAAAGGTTAAGATTCCCTTCAATGTCCTTGAAGCAATCCACCTTCCGGGGAATGAAATAACCATTTCTTCCCCTGGCCCAGCCTGTCCCTTTCAAAAGCAATTCTTTAAACATGACTTCTCCTTTCAAAGTGAATGAATGAGGGTTAAAAATTCGGGTTTGGAAGAAGGGGAAAGGGCGCACGCCACGGACTCGAATAAAAGGCTTTCGGTTAGGTTGTCCTTCACGTCCACTGTTTGAAGGTGGTCAAGGTCCTGAATCTCGTAAAAGTAACCTTGTAGATTCTTGCCAACGTGAATTTCAAAATTCCCCATGATGGGAAAGCTGACTAACTTGAAAGCTGTCGTGGTATTCATGCGCCCTGCTCCTTAAAGCTCCCGGCCTTCGATAAAAAGCATTTCGATAGCCCGGTCCAATTCTTCTTCCGGTATTCCTGAATCCTTGACTTCCTCTTTTTCATCCATCTTTGTTTCTCCTTGATTTATTTGAGGAGAGAGCACCCTCCGGGTGCGCCCCCTCACAAAATCCTTGGGGGCGCAAACGGAGCACAAAGAGGTGTTGGCTATGGGAAATCGAGTCCGGGAGGAAGTGCGTCGTTGGTTTAAGCATTATTGGGATTCCGGCAGGCCATGTTTTAGGCCGGATAAGACGAGGAACGAGGCCCGGCCTGGCTTGCCGGAAAGGCGATGACCGGTCCCAACGGCGTTTATCCGTCCTCGCCCACAAGGCGAGGGACGACGGTGGATAATGCCAACTCAATAAGAGTTGGTGACGCCGCCCCCGGATCGGTTTACTTCAACGTTGTCGTTCGTCGTGGGGGTTCCGGGGGGATCTACCACCGGGCTAGGGATGGGCACCTCGTCACTACCCACAAGGCGGTGACGGCGGGTTGGTTGGGCAAACAGCATTGAGGCTGTTTGACAACGGGGAAGGGTTACTTCCCTTCCCCTGGGGGGCTCCGGGGGATCTCCGCCCGGGCTATGGGTGTGTTGAGGGACAGGGTTATCTCTCCCTTTTTAAAAATATTAACGAGGCCTGGCTATAGGGAAGGTTACATGGCTAAAGGCCGGCGAGCCTTTTTCAAAACGTTCACGTCTGGGTCGAGACAAAAAGCACTATGAAAAAAGAAAAAGCCCCACTGGTTTATAAACCGTGGGGCTTTTTTCTACGCCGATTACAATTTACATTTGGAATCGGTTATTTATTCTTAGGCAACACCAAGGGCGAAACCTGCTTCGCTCCCCTCTTCGCTGTTCCACTGATCTTGCGGACGGGTTTGGCCTTTTTAGTATGGCGACCCATGGCATGGTCCTTTTCATGGTCCAAGACCCACTGGGGTTTTTCTTTGCTCTGGGTGGCTTGCGCCCAGGATGCCGTCCCTGCCGCCGCCGTGAATAGAATGACCGCTGCTAAAATGATCTTTTTCATGTTTTAACTCCACAGATTTGATTTGGATTGCCTTCCACATTCAAAATTTGAATCATTTCGTTAATTATTCCAGGTTGCATCCCGCAGCCCTGAGTTCCGCTTCCTCGGTCAGCACGTTCGGGCTCGTAAGTGGGTTGCCGGTTAGTACAGAAACAATGGTTGCGTTGTTTCCAAGCCCAGAATTGTTCACCAGGGGCTGTAAATCCACAATTTGGTTATTGTTCAAGAACAAATCTTCCAGGTGCATCAACCCAGAAAGGGGTGTGAGGTCGCTGATCTGGTTGTATGAAAGGTATAGATATCCCAAATGCGTCAGTCCAGACAGGACAGTTATGGTGGTGATTTGGTTGTTCTCGAGAACCAAGTAATAAATTTGCGTCAAATTGGACAGGATTGAAATGTCGCTGACCTGGTTATCGGCAAGGTTCAGGTATCCCAATTGCGTCAGTCCAGACAGTGCCGAGATGTCGCTGATCTGATTAGAAGATAGGTCCAATTCCAACAAATTTGTAAGGTTGGATAAGGGAGCAAGATCGGTGATTTGGTTGTTGTTGAGGCTTAAGTACTGCAACCCCGTGAGGCCAGCGATGGGAGTGAGATCGGTGATATGGTTGCCGTTGAGGCTCAAGTTCGTCACTGCGGAACAATATTCCAACCCTTCCAGGTTGGTGACGCCGTCGGAATTAAAATACAAATCGGTAATGGTGGCCATGTCACATTGGGTAATGATGTCTGAGGTGCTTGCAATGATTCCGTTGTTAATCAATACGGTTTGGACTGCCGACAAAAGGTTGGGGTCCGGAATATTCACTGGTAAAGAACAAGCAACTGTGGGATTAACCGTGACGGTGATCGTCGGGGTATAGGTCGAAGTCCCCGTTAGAGTAATCGTAGGCGTATATGTAATGGTAAGGGTGTTGGTAGGAGTGGAGGTGATCGTCGGTGTGATAGTTGGAGTGTTGGTGGAAGTATTTATGGGTACAGGGGTATTGCTTAAACTCGGGGTTGGACTGGGCGTGTTGGTGGGGCTGGAGGAGGGTGGAACCGCCGCGGGTCCACTGGCCATAAAATTGTGGGTACAAGCCATCGTAAGAATACTTAATCCCAAAAACAGAAATAGGCACTTTTTCATATTCATCCGCTTTGACGCCTTTTTATTACCTTCAATAGTATAGCGTCGAAGGTGGAGGTTTTATTCCATGGTTTCACTGATTAAATAAAAAATCTTTATGGGGTAAGAACAGGTCTTTTACAAGCCAACCCCCCCGGAATACCCCTATTCCGGCGCATCTTCGTTCATTCCGGCATAATATGAAGCCGGGATCAATATGTCGTCTGGTTGAAACTTCCAGGTTGGCCCGGCTGTGCAGGAGAAATTGCTGTTCCACCTTGTACTGAATTGGTTCCGCTGAAATTGTTAACCGAATGGGATGAAAGAATAATAATTCCGCCACCACCACCACCCGAGTTGTCGGCCCTAGTGCTGGTATCCGCGATACCTGATCCTCCGTTGGCCTGTAAAAATCCACTTCCTTCAATGTCATTGGCCATAATATAAATAGACCCGCCTGATCCCGACCCCGGTAATCCTCCCGAACAATTAATACTATCCAACCCAATCGCACTCACCAAACCGTTAAAGGTTGCCGATCCATTCGGCGCTTGTATTAAAATCATCCCACCTCCTGGCCGCCCTCCTATCGGGCAAGTTCCATTCCCACCCGGACTTCCTCCGTAGGACGGGACCATTGGATTGTCATAAGCCGCGCCTCCAGCGTTTCCAAGACCATCCTGCCCTCCTGTTCCACCGTGTCCAGCCCCTGCGCTGCTGGTTAAATTAGCCGGTGTTCCCGTTGTTCCGTTAGTGTTAAAACCTACTAAAGTACTTCCGCTGTCCATGGCGAAATAATTGGAAACATTGAAGGTTACCCCTCCTTCCACTGCTAGGGTTCCTCCCGCAGCTATGTGGATATAAGAATAAGAGTAGGTTCCCGCAGCGATACTTGTGGGGGAAGATGTAACATCCAAGCCACTTGGAGTTGTACTTGGGGTCACTGTTGCCGTGTTAGTGGGAGTAGTGGTCATCGTCTGTGTTAATGTCATTGTAGCGGTATATGTGGATGTTGCAGCAATGGCTGGCGCAAGAGGCTGTGCGGAATTAATTTTTCTCTCACATCCATAAAATCCCAATACAGTGAGGGCCAAACAAACTAAAAATGGATTTAAATACCTCATAAACAGCCTCCCGGTATGGCTTTATACATCTCATCCATATAGTGACGGTTAAGTACTGTTTATTCCCTCTTTTCTCACTTTTATTTCTTGTATTTCCGTTCTTTGGATGAGTTTTAAAGCTTTTAAAACGGGTTTCTAAGGACAGAAGGGAGGTTGCCCACCTACCTTCTTTAGTTAACTAAATAAACTCACTTCGAAAGCGATGACTGGGACACTGAATCCAAACAGATTCAGCGACCAGCCTTGGGTGTCACGCCCCTACCCTCCACCGCGAATACCACGGTGGGGGTACCAGGCCTCGAACGCTGTCGCTTCGCTTTCGCGCTTCGTCGCTTAAAGCAAATCTTTAACTCATCAACAATCGCTCCAGGGAATCCGCTGAAGCTACTTCCCTTCCGCAAAAGGCATTTACCTTTTTACTCGCGCCCCCCCACGGTTTGTGCGGGGGGCGCGGTAAAAAGGCGCGCAACCCACAAAATAAAAATGAGGAGGATTCGAATGAATCCAAAAATCGAAGTCGTGAAGTTGAATATCCTGAAGAAAGGACACCAGGCCGGGACGTTCTCCGTTAAGGTGGGTTTCGAGCCCGGGTGTGAGGTGATCCTTCCGGGAATGAGGATCGTCGAGGGTTCCAAGGGGACTTTCGTGGATCTGCCGTCACGGAAGTTCAAGGAAGTCGGGTTTGTTCCCTTCTATTACTTGAACAAGGCTTTAAGGGATTTGATTACCAGCCAAGCGCTGGTGGAGTATCGCAAGACGGTGGCTGGGAAGGTTGAGAGTCCAATTGCAGCTGCGGCGCCCACAGTGGTCAAACCGGTGGTGAGTTCGGCGGCGTCCAGGCCGACATCCCCCACTACCGCGAAAACGTGGCCAAGGAAGGAATGGAAGCCTAATTCAATAAGAAAGTAGAAAAATAATAAAAGCCCGGTTCCGGAAGGAGTCGGGCTTTTTTATGCCTATTATTTCTCGCCCGTTATGGGCGTAGTCGCTTATCTTTTCCCGACCAATTTCTCCTGCCGGGCTTTTTCAATACGTTCCCGCAAGTCTTTTCCAAGAATTTCAGACCGCTTGTGAAATTCCGCTATCCCAAGCCTGTCAATTTCCCTGAAGAGTTTGCGTTTTATCGCCCTAATTTCCAACAGGCTTTTCGGTTCTTTATATTTAATCTTTTTCATCGCCCAAAACCTCCAACGGCGTTACCAACTGGACAGGAAAAGTATATCCCCTTTTAATATTCAAAGCCATAACCCGGTTTCGACGACTCACGTTAGCCAAATGCCTGAAATTCCAACTTACAAGGGCATCCATTTCATAAACCGTGGCATAAGCAACATGTAAAGCGTCAAAGCCGCTTTTTTTCGGTAAAACCGCCTGGCGCAAATATTCATTCGCCAATTCATCGATTTCAGCGCGAAACGCGAGCCTTCTAGGTGTGAATTCCTCCAACAAATTTTCTACTTGCCGACGCCTTGGCGGGGGAGCCGCGATAACTTCCCGTTCAACAGCATCCGAGTAGAACAACTCGAATAAACCCAAGCGGGCTTTTTGGAAAAATTCTAAAGTTTCTTTCCGATGCTCCGGCGAATCATCCACAAAAGCGAAATTCCAAACGGTTGTGTCTAAGTAAAGTTTTAATTTTTCCATCTTAATAGTTCACAGTTAAGTCAACGGGCCTTATCAGGTCGGAAGCCGTCACCCCAAAGGCCTTGGCGACTCCGTCGATCACGTCCCAAGGTGGGGTTATAATTATTATTCTCTATGCTTATTATTGTCCCCCTGGAAACACCCGCCAATTCGGCTAATTCAACCTGCGAAAATTGTTTTTTATTCCGCAAGGTGGTTACATTCCAGGCAAGTGAAACACGAGGACTTGGATGTTTTAAGGAAGCGTAAAGGTCAGGCCGGTTCTTTTTAATACGTTCCAAAGATTCTGTTGCAGTTAAAAAATGGGGCACAAATTTCTCTTTAGGTTTTTTCTTCATAATTACTTCTTTGAGTTTTTTCCGGTCCAGGGTATCCCCTTAACCTTTCCTTCCATAACCGCATCGGCCCTTTCGTCAATCTCACGCGCTAACAATGCTGGAACTGCGGACTTTTCAGCGGCCTCTATCCGGTCAACAATCTCACCTACAGTTAAATCTGACTTTCCAACCTTGATTTTATCTTTTTTTACGTTTTTATCCCTTCTAGGAATTTAATTAATTCTCTAAAAGTTCATGGTTAAGTCAACGGGCCTTATCAGGTCGGAAGCAGTCACGCCAAAGGCCTTGGCGATCCCGTCGATCACGTCCAGGGTGGGGTTATAGGTTCCGTTCTCATCCTCAATACTGATGATGGTCCTGCTGGTAACCCCCGCCTTTTCCGCCAACTCAACCTGGGTAAATTGCTTTTTATTCCGCAAGGTGATTACATTCCAAGCAAGGGAAATCCTGGGACCTGGATTTTTCATGGAAGCGTAAAGGTCAGGCCTTTTTTTCTTAATCCGCTTAATATCTTCTTCCAGCGAAACACCCGGCAAAACAAATTTTTTCAGTTGTGTTTTCATTTATTCCCCCTCCAAAGCTTTGATTTCATTGAGATATTTTTGAAGCGCCTCTTTTTCCTTTACACGGGGTTCCCCCGCCCTGGTGATGTGGGCGGTCAAAACAAAAAGTGCGTCCAATTTGAAAGACAAATAGTAATTCACGACCAAAACCCTTTTCTGTCCCTTAATGACTTTTTCGAAAAGCCGTGTCCGGTCTTTCGCGTGCGCAAGGCTTAAAACCTGAAGCCTAAAAATATCAAGTTCTTTGCTCTCCATGATGGAATCCCGGAAGTCCTGGAAAAATGGCATCAACTGTATTTTCATTCAAATCCCTTCATGACTCATTATATGAAATATACTTCACATTGCCAAGAAAAAAAGGGTCTTTATCAATTTAAGGAGAACCAAGAAACGTAGAAGGGCTTCCTGCCCCAAGGGCTGATGGCTCCACCGCATCGAAAAAAACTATCTAATCCACTTTACCTTGATTTCCTTTTCAACCGATTTGAATTCCTTGTCCCCTGTTACTAGGTGGGCGTTTTTAAGTTTCGCCGTGGCGGCGGCGTAAGCGTCGGCGTATGACATCTTATGAGATCCTTTGAATCTCGCCGCAATAAGGGTCAATTCCCTATCCACGTCCATAACCTGGATATCCAATTCCGAAAGCGTGTTTTGATACAAAAATGCCCTTTCTTCCCCACCCTCCCGGAAAGCCGTGTACCAAACTTCCCCCCAATTCACGACACAAAGAAAAGCCTCGGCCTGTCCGTCCGCGACTTCATCTAAAATGGAAATTACGGTTTCCTTGCCTTCTTCACCTTCCAGGTAGGCAATGAGCGAATGGGCATCCAGAACGTAATGTTTCAAAACTCACGCTCGGCTTTCTTATCCTCCGCCAAAAGCTTCAAGAGTTTTCCCTTTGTCCCGAGTATCCCGCAGTTTTTCCTAATCAAATCCTTGGTCATGGGAACCAAGCGGATTTCCCCGTCTCTCTCAAAAAATTTGACGGATGTTCCCTTTTTGATTCCGTATTTATCCCTGAATTCGACCGGGATGACCACCTGCCCTTTTTCTGAAACGTGTGTAATCTGCATAAAACCCCCCAAAAAGTAAAACTATTAATTAAAGTATAACTTATTTATAAAGTAATACTTATTGGAAACATTGTCAATGATATTTCCATTTTTGCCATTTAGCGGTTCTCATTAATGAGAGCGGCACTAACCCTTATGCTCTTTTAAATAAACATTCCTTATGATCCCCAAATTCCCCACCTTGCCGCATTTAGTACAAGTAACTTTCCAACGGTCGCTTCGATGGTTGAACCGGTTACCGCATTCACAAATGATAACCAAGTAGTTGATGACTTGGGTCCAAAACACATCGACGATTCGCATCAGTTCACCCCGGCTATTAGTTTAAAGGAGAGAGCACCCTCCGGGTGCGCCCCCTCACAAAATCCTTGGGGCGCAAACGGAGCACAAAGAGGTGTTGGCTATGGAAAACCGAGGCCTGGGGGGAAGTGCGTCGTTGGTTTAAGCATTATTGGGGGAAAAGACAAAACATCCGTGAGGCCGGATCAGCGAGGAACGAAGCCCGGCCAGGGGGAGAGGAAAGGCGCTGACCGTTCCCGCGATGTTTATCCGTCCTCGCCCACAACCCCTGTGTTGAGACTTCAAGTCGAAACACGAGACTTGGTTGTGCCGAATCATTAATACAAAGATTCGGTAAAGAGGGACGACGATTGATAATGCCAACTCTATAAGAGTTGGTGACGTCGCCCCAGGGGAGGTTTTCTTCAAGTATCTTTTGTTAAGAGGGTGGGGAAGTGCAACACCCGAAAAACCCGACCGGTGAAACCGGAAGCTGAAAAGCTTTTTCCCGAGAACGGATTCTGTACGGCGCGATTTTGTCTTGCGACGGACAGTATCCGGTCGAGGGATAGGGGTTTTGAGGAACCGCCACACCCTTACGGCTTCCGGTTGAGAGGGGAGTCCAATCGGCGGGGGGCTATCCCATTCGGGCAACGCCGGGACCCGAATGGGGGTGGAACCGCCGCTTGGAAGAGGCTCTCCAACCGAGCCGAAAGGGAACTGCTTCAACATGAAAGGGAATAACCAAGAACCAATAGGGATAGAGGCCCTTTGGGCCGGCCAAGTGGGAGGGCGGGGAATTGAAAGGGCGAAAGCCCACCTGCCTTGAGGCTTATTATCCGCCCTCACCCACCAGGTGAGGGGCGACGATTGATAATGCCAACTCAATGCAAGTTGGTACAAGCCGAAATGCGAGTCTTGGTTGTGCCGGTTCCATTAAGAACCGGCGCAATGGAAAGGGGTGTGGGAGAGATCACCCGAAGCGAAGCGTAGGGAAGCTCGACCCAGGGGGAAGGCCCGCCTGTGGCGAAACCTCAAGTTAAGACACAAGTTTAGGCTGTGCCGGTTCCAGAAAGAACCGGCTCGGGGCAGGGAAGGGGTGAAGTTCCTTTCCCCGCCCTGCCCCGTTTCCCCCACTGCTAGACTTTAAAACGCGGTGCTTGCTCAAAGCAAGTATCGGATATTTTCCAAACCTCATCGCGCTTCATATTTGAATCTTTAACCTTAACTAGGCAAACATCATAGGGAACATTAGTAATTGTTTTTGCGACGCCTAATGACTGAAAAATACCGTAACGCCCTGTGTTAATATTAAAAACCACATCACCCTTCTTAACCTTCGACATAGTAACCTCCGAAAAGTGAACCTTAAAAATCAATCAAATAGAACGGTCCGCCAAGAATGGAAGGAATACTTCTGTATTCCTTTTTAACCAATAAATTGAAGCCATGTAAACTTGTAAAGGAAAGAAAAAATCCACAGAGAAATAGGCCTCTAAGTAAAAAATCGACCCAGAAAACGGAAAATGGAATGAAATTCCAAAATTTTCCGGAGAAAACTAAGGTAAGAAGTTGTTTTTTGAAAAGTGCTCTAAGAGCATTTGCATATAGTTCTTAACAACTTCTATTTTGTCAAGAATTTCATATAACAACGTTTATATGAAATCCGGGGAAGGGCTATTTGCTTTCAACGACGGCCAAAAAATCCTTAACTCCTCTTTTGCTTACCTTTCCGTTTTCATGGAATTCCAAAACACTTTTATTTCCCCTTAAAGAGGGCCCACGATTCCTCGGCGATTTCTTCGAACGTCTTGGCCGTAAGGCCTTCGCCACCGGAATCTTCCGCCTGGAACTCATCCCGGAGAATCCAAGCGCCCCTGACCAACTCGTAAACCTTGCACCTTTTGGTCCCCCGGACTAAACCCGCGAAAAGTTGGAGGATCTCCATTCGGTAGTTGTTGCCTTGAATCAGCCGCTCCTCGGTGTAGAGAAGTTTTAACTTTTCCATCTTAGCCACACCTTCTAGGTCATTTTGTCAGTATTGTTGTCAAGAATTTTGGTATAACCGTTATTATAGGAAATTTATTCGCGGGGAATTCTTTTGAAAAATCTTCTTCATTCGTTTCTTCCTCGTATGAAAAGATTTTTCTTTACGTCTCCACGCTTGGAACCAAGGTTACTTCATTCAGAATCATAGGTAGTTTTACTACGCACTCATCGCACTTCGACGGTTTAATTACCGCATCCGATTCCAAGCCTTTGCCCTCAACTTCTTCCAATTTGAACCTTTTGCAAAGGCTCCTTTCAGCGTCTTTTAAAAAATAGTGATAAAAGCCTCTTTCGTCACAACACAAAATTTTATGCCACATCGTTTAAATCCTCCTTCAATGAGGATTCCCGGTACGGGAATCTACCTTCAAGGCCTGGCCAAGCCAGGCCCCATTTCACCGCTCATGAGTGAAATGATCTTCTAGGGGAATCTCCAAAGGGGCGAAGCCCCCTTTGGAATCCCCGTGGGGATAATAGGGGCAAGGTTTCCCAAGTATGGGAAACCTACGGAAGGGTATCTTTATTTCTTTCATACTAATAATACTTTCATCAAAAAATCATAAAATCATGCTAAACGTTTCACACGCCCGACCCCACTCAGTCGAATTGCAGAACAAAGTGATGCAGAGTGAGTGGGGTCGGGCGCGTGAAACATCATGTTTAGCATGATTTTATATAGTTTTTTTGATACAAAAGAGTTCGCACGGTACGAACCGTTTAGAATTGCTCTTAGAGCACTTTTATAACTTATTTGACAAATCATTGGTTAATTTATCCGTTTTTATCGGCCTAAAAGCCGTAAAAAAAGGTTCGGAAATCGCCTTTTCAAAATAGCTTATTAGCCAGGGCGTATTGAAAGCGAATTTTCTTTTTGTACTTGTTATCGCTCCAACGATTCCCATTTCGAGCAGTTCAATCCTTTTTTGATCCCTGCATACCAGTACTTTCGTGGCATCCGGGTATTCCCTTTCAAGGTGGTCCACCACCGAAAAAATCCTATCCCTTGAATAAGGGAAGTGTTCGTATTCAAGTACGAAAGGTTTTGATTCACCTTTGACCACCGCATCGAAATATCCGTCAGGGTATCTTAGTTTTTGATCCTTCGGGTTGGGTTTCCATTCTTTCAAGAATTCCTTTCGCTTTTCAACTCCGGAATCCCTGTAGTAATTCCATTTAGTCTCCCGGTTGATGCCCTGCATAAACTCAAAATCCGTCACAAAAAAAACGTCATCAAAATCAGGGTTGGACTCAAAGGAAATCCTTAATTCCGTGACCCTTTCGTGGTGTTGTTGGGTTCTAAGGCTTATCTTGGCGGGGCGCAAGTTCTTGGCCAATAGCAAGTAACTTTCCGTGAGTTCCTTGATGGCCGAATCCGTAAGCACGTAAATCATTTTGAAAAATTTACTGGTTTGGAAAGGTTTTAAATAACCCTTTTCAGCGTAAAATTTAAGCTGTTTTTGCGCCATCCTCATTGACTTGTTTTTGAAGTATTTTTGGTGGAAAAGAAGGGGCGTAATGTTCCTGTTGCTGTGAATAAATACGAGTTTTTCCAAATCGGACGGCCTAAGATTTTTCATTCTTTTCTTACGGTTCTTTTTCCAATGGTTTCGGCTTGCGTTGGTTTTTAATTTCCTTCTTCAACTTCTCCATGTTTTGGAAAACAGGATCCTTCTGGAAAGCTGGTTTTCCCTGCTCCGATATCTCGATTTTAGGAATTTTAACCGGTCTTTTATAGGGCAAACTTTTTTCGGGTTGATCCTTGTTGTAATTCTTGAGCCCCACTACGTCCATGAAATCAAAAGTAGCCGGCACGGCCGGGGCCATGTCGAATTGAAGCTTGAACCGCGCAATCCCCTTCTTGTAAGTCAGAAGGCAAATGGCTTCTCCTTTTTTCAGGTTCTTGAATTCATCCGGGGGCATTATGAATTCTTTGTCCCTCTCCTTTATCGTCGCTCCCGCTTCTTGCTCGCCCCCCAAGATACCCGCGTTGGTCCTGACGGATCGCACCCGGTAAGCTTCGGCTGTTTGAGTCCCCACGATTTTCGCGCAACGGTCGGCCGTTTCGTCGGACATGATCCTGAAAAAGATCTTGGTCGTGGTGTTGTCAAGGATGGCTTCCTGGAAGGCGGGGCCTCCCGCCCTCAGGAGATCCCCCAGGCTTTGGTGCCCCAAATGGACCCCGATATCCGTGCTTCTCACCTTCTCGACGATATCCTCGAAGCCCGGATAGGCAATCGACGAAAATTCGTCCAGGAAAAAATCGAAAGGAATCCTTTGCGGTTTTTCCGACCGCCGCCCGGCCTCGCCCATCAACCCGATTAAGAACGCGCAACTTATTTTCCGGTAATCGACGGGGAACAAAAGCGCGGCCGCGCCAAAGTGGAAAATCTTGTTCGTTTGGACTATTTCCGAAATCAGGTAGTTGGGGGTCTTGGAATTCAATAACGGAGCCCACGCCCCCGTCACGAACGACGAGAGCAGGTTTAAAAGCCCGGAAAGGACGTACCGGCGTTCCTGGGCCGACATGGCGGACCAATGCTGTTTGAAATATTGCGCCTCCAAGGTTTCGGGGTATTTATCGCATAAGGCCCTGACGGACTCGAAGGACTCGATTTCGTTTGCTACGACTTGATAGTAGTCGAAATAAGTGATCACCGGGAATTCGCGCAGGAACAACCCGGTGAGGTTTTTTATGAATTCCTTCCCCGAGTTCTCGAAAAAATCGTCCTTGGTCTTGTTCATGAAATAAACGGACTGCCTGGCGATGTTGGTCACCAGGTCCACGTCCGGGACCATCTGCCCCTCGCCGTTGTCCTTGAACCAGGCCAACGGGTTGATTTTCGGGCTCCTATCGGGGTAACGCAAATCAAAAGGGATGAAGTCAGATATTCTCCCGGCTTCCTGGGCGTAGTACGCCATCATCGGCAGTTCCTCGCTCTTGGCGTCGAAAGAAAAGCATCCTTTGCCCTGTTTAATGGCCTGGTACTTGGCGTTGTGGAAATACGAGACGGATTTGCCGCTCCCGGACTTCCCGATCACCTGGACGTGCTCGACCACCTGCTTCGTCGTAATCCAGTGGTTCCCTTCCTCGCTTAAGCAAATGGGATAGAGTCCCAATTCATCGGGAAACGCCTTGGGCTCGTTCTTTTTAGCCGGAACTTTTCCCAAGAGCATATATAGGGCTAGGGCGGTAACGACCAAAGCGATTATCGAGATAATGGCCGTGAAAGGATTTTCCGGAAGGACGGAAAAAGCGTGCCTTAAAAAAAGTACCGCCGGGCATACTGCCGCCGATTTTTGAAGGGGGGATAGGTTTTTATTTTTCCCAAGCCGGAAAGAAGCGTATAAAGCCAAAAAAGTGGTTATGGGATCCAAAAAACCCAAGCCCTGGGAGTAAACCCCAAGAGCTTCCAATACATAAATAATCGCTGAATAACCGCCAAGGACCCAAATAAGGATCGAATAGACTTCAGACAGCATTACTTACTTCCGTTTTTGGAAATAATTTTCTCAAGGCTTTCGACAAATTTTAACGCTTCGGTTCGAATCTTCTTAAGTTCCTTAATATCGGATTTCCCCGGGACGGCCCGCGCGGAAAAAGAAATTTTTCCGTCGTTGAATTTCTTGAAATAGGATTTAATTCCCGAATCGTCGCTCGACCCCTTTTTCTTTCCCTTAGAAGGCGTTTTCAGATCCGGATTCTCCGGTGACGCCGCAGAAACTCCCGGTAATTCCCCGCCCCTATCCAAAAAATATTCCAAATCCGCGATTTTTAATTTTTCGGCCGATAAGTATTCAATGGCTTTCTTTTGCAAATCCTCCGGAATGTTTTTGGAAGAAACCGTAGTGGATAAAACCCTGGCCGCAGTTTCATTGATGACCGAATCCTTGAGGGCGTTAAGGATAACGGGATAATTAAAGATCCGATTCAGGGTGTAAACATAACTTTTGGAGGAAACACCGATAAATTGGGAAACTTCCTCCACCGTGAAATTATCATCCAATAGCTCCTTAACTTTCCTGGCTTTGTCATATCCCTCCAATTCGTTCCGTTGGATATTTTCGATCAAGGCCCAAACTTTGCAGGTCCTTTCGTCCGCGTCGGTAACCATAGTCTGGACCTTGAAGCCTAATTCGAGGCAGGCAAAAACCCTGGTCCACCCCATAACGATTTGGAGTTTATTCCCGTCTTTTAAGCGGGCCTTGACCGGCTCCTGCTGCCCCTGGCTCTTTATGCTTTCCTTCATGGAGTCGATATGTTCCTGGATCTTCTTGGACCTGGTCGAGAAAGTTTTATCCTCGATGTCGAACCACTCCGCGGGTATCGAATAAATAACATCCTTGCGGAAATTGATCTTGAGCTCCTCGGGGGTGTTAATCTCTTTTACTTCCGTGGGAGCTCCGTCGCCGCCGCCAAAAATACCGTTAAGCTTTTCCGACGAAACATCGTTAAGGGATTTAACTTTAACCATTGACGGTCTCCTTTTGTTTTGTAAGTGCCTTGAAACGCCCTTCCACTTCCTTGAAAAGAACCTCAAAAACTTCCTTGGCCATGACAGGATATTTTTCCGGCCAAAAAGCGAAAGGAACCTGCTCGATTTGCGAGTTAATGACTTCCTCCGTCAGGGGAACGGCCACCCTGGCCACGAGGCTTTTCAGTTCCTTGAAGTTTTTCAAATGGTAAGCCTCGTGTTTTTTTACGTTCCCCCGCATCATGTTCATTACGGCGAAAATCAGGTCCGGGCATCGGCCGTAGGTCGCTTTCAAGGCCGATAACTGGTCCATGACCCGGATGACCCCAAGCCTCTCGAACTCGCCGGGTTTAAGGGGAATGATGAGTTGTTCGGAGGCAATGACCGACATTTTGGATAGGCGGTCCCAGGAAGGGGGACAATCAAAGATAATGTAGTCGTATAAATCCTCCACCTCCAAGATTTTCTCATGCAACAAATTAGGGTGAAGGCTCGTCCTGAAAATATCCTCGTCCATCAAATCGCCCTTGACGAGGTCCTGAAAGCCTTCCCGCGCTATAGCCTGGACTAACTTCGTGTAATCCCCCCCAGTGGGCGGCAAATCAGTTTCAATGCTGGAATAAGCCGGGATTATTTGAAAATTAGGTATTTCAACGTAACGAAACTTTTTCCTGTTTATTTTCTCTTTTCCGTCGTCTTCATAACCGGCCCATTGGTCCGTGTAAAAAATATCATCGCCTTTGGCGTTGATGGGAAGGTATTTCCGCATTTTATAAGTTATGACGGCGTCCTGGATACTGCCGCCTTTGAGTACAGTTCCTAAATGTTTGTCTTTATCGGCTTCATCGCGAAAATCGCTTCCGACGCCCAACAAATCAGAAGCGTTTTGTTGTTGATCGGCGTCAATGTATAAAACGCGGTATAGGGGGTTGCCGGCTGGATCTTTTTTAGCCGCGATAGTCGCGGCCAAATTAACGGAAATGGTTGTTTTCCCCACGCCCCCCTTTTTGTTATATACCGCGATCTTCCTCGCCATACCCTCACCCCTTCCCTTTAAGTTTGTTTAAAACTTCGTCTAAATTCGGGTTTCCCTTGTACGTTTTCTTAATATGCTCGATGGGATCAATCCCTTTTTTCTTCAAGTGATCGGTGGCGAAATTGAATGTCGCTAAAATTTCCTCGATTCCAGCTTTTAGGTTCGATTTCCTCAAAAGTTCGTCTGTTTCGATTCGATCTTTTTCCTCTTGTTCCCTTCTTCGTATTTCAGCTTCCATTTTTGCTTTAGTTGATATTTTAGGTTTCCAATCCTTTTCAATCGCAACCCATAATAAACCCTTAACGTCGTCCGTGTTCTTATGCTCTAAGACAACCCGGACCTTTTCCTCGAAATATTCCTTTGCCGCTTCTACGTCGTCGTTCATTAAATTCAGGCACTTGTAAAAGCAGTCCTCGAGGTCGTTAAGGGATATCTCAGGGGCTTTGTTTTTAAGTTTGTCTAAACTAATATTCAAAAAAGATTCGTAAACGGGGTTAGTTAGTTTAGTCTTTATTTTATCTTTATCGTATTGTAGGCCTGGTGCCGACACCGTGTGGGCATCATCCGGACGCCCTGTAGGCATGGTGCCACCACCAGGGGGGCCCGATGCCGACACCTCTTCCAACCCATGTGTAGGCATAGTGCCGACACCATTTGATGGTAGTTGAGAACTCCTTGATTGTGTAGGCATAGTGCCTACACCCTTAGTCTTACCCCCCTTCTCTTGTGGTATGCCTCCAAAATTCAAGTTAAATAAGAGTAATTCGAGGGGCTCTTTGGCTCTCTCTGGTATAGTCCAGTTCTTGGGAAAGAATTTCTGAACGATGTGGTCCGGTGCCGGAAGTGGGGGAAGTAAAATCATATAGGCGGTTGGCCTGGTGTTGTCCCCTGGGGTGATTTTAATAAGGCCAAGATTTTCAAGGTGTATAGCCCATCTTTGTATAGTTTCGGGATCGACCCCGCCCGTTTCGGCTAATACCCGGAGGCTCGTTTTTGTTTCAGAAGTGGACCAATTTATAAAACGGATAAGAAGGGCATAACCCCAACCGGCCTTGCCCATGCCAGGCCCGTAGAGGTCGAAAATAAGGTGTGGTATCCCAGCATAGTTAGGCTTTAACTGGGTAAGTATGCGTATTGGCTGCTCTTTGTCCTGCATTAAGCTCCTGGCGTAAAAAGGGTATTGACACCCGGAAGCCAGGGACTAAAATATCCTCAATGGCTTCACCGTAGGGACCGGCCCCGCCAAGGAAAGGCCCCAAGTGAGTGTCCAGACGCAAAAGGGCCCGCAAGGCGCACCTGTAGCGTCAGCAACTAAAGCCAAATCTGAAGTCCTCCGCCAAGAGAAATTTTCAGGTTCGGCCGGAAGAAACGAAAAAAGCCCGGGAGTTAACGCTTCCGGGCTTTTTGTTTTTTACTCAGTGTTAAAAGTTTTAATTCCTCCTGGCGCTCTTGTGGCCTGATAACGGCCTCGCCATTTCGAATAATAAGGTCAACTCTTTCACCGGCTTTCCAACCTAAAGCTTGAAGGGCTTGTTCGGGGAAGCTAACATAGGTCGTAGGTCCAGTCTTCGCAACTTTACGGCCTTTAAAAGTAATTTCGCCCATTTTTGCCCCTCTGAAACGCATTATAATTCCACGAAATAAGACATGGAATTACCCACATAATTATCCACAAAATAAACACTATGTCAATATGTGGTATTATCCATGTGCGAAAACATGGATTTGTCTATGGAAGTAAACATTGAGTATCCCGGCCTGGATCTGCCTGGCCTCGACGGCCAAGCCAAAGCCCCGGGGAGGTGCTCCGGGTGGATCGGGTAGCCTTGGGCAGGGGGTATCCCTGGCCGTGACCCCGGGGGTGGGCATTCTTTAAGGGGGTAAACATGCTTAAGGATAAAAATGACATTCGAATGATCCTCAAATTCGGGGAGAACGTCCGCAAAATTCGCAAAAAGCGCGGTTGGTCACTGAAAAAGTTAGGCTCCCAGTCAGGTTTGTCGTCAATCTTCATTGCTTTTGTGGAACTAGGCAAGAGAGGCATAACACTAAAAAATATTGTAAAGATCCAACGGGGTTTAGGCTGCCCTATCAACAAACTCTTCGAGGGGATTTAAAAGGTTATAGAGATTGAGAGGTGGACCGCCTGGCGGTGCTCATGGTCTACCTGAACCGGAATTGAGAAAACGCCCATGCCAACTATATACAAAACCAAGAAAGCGGAAAAATTAGTATCGAAGAAGTTTTATAGGATCAGGTTGGCGGCTACACAGGAGGATTTTGAACAAAAAATAGGGGAATTAATCCGGGATCTTCGACTGGGAAAAAACATAACCCAAAATCAGGCCGCTAACCAATTTGGCTGCACTCTTGACGAATGGAAAAGATATGAAAGAGGGCAAAACCTGAACGTTCGTTTATTTTTGGAAATCGTATTATCTCTTGATCATATCCTGTACAAAATGACAAGACTCCTAAAAATAAAATTCGCCCATGATCTGCATTATTCAACTCTTTCATTCGATAGAAATGGCTTTTATACCAGTATTAAACGGAATATGGACCTGCAGGAGATTGAATCCTATTTGAAAAAAGAGAAAATACCGTGGGTCAAGGAAAAGTTACAGGCGCTTGCCTGGCTAGCGGAAGGTATGAAAGTCAAAGTTGTCGGTAAGCGGCTTGGGCGGAGAAGAAGCCTCATCCAGTACTGGCTTAAGCGTTACTACAAGTTAGGTATTGGTTGGGTGTTGAAATCAAAAAAACCACCACGCCACACGGTCCTTCTCAATTTGGGAAGACATAGGAGTTTTTAGGCTAATTAGCCTAAATCCCCCAGGGCGGGCGGGCTATAGGGCGCGGAGGGGGGCAAGTAAGCCAGGGTGGGGGTATTGAGAAGGGGCAAGAGATCCTGGCGCAAGGAGCGGATTTCCGCCAATTCGAATCTTTTTAGAACGGGCGAAAGTTTAACGGCGATTTTGGATTTGAGGCCCGGGGGACAGGTCACCATGATTTTTTCATAGGGGGGATGGGGGCTTTCGAGAACCTGTCTCAATGTGGCCCAAAGGACATTGAGATCCTCACCCGAAGCGAGAACGAGGGTTGTTTTGGAAAAACCATTGTTCTGTTGCACAGAATAACCTCAATCCTAAGTTACTTGGGTTCTTTGTCCGGCCGCAGGTCAAAGAGCTGAAGGTTGGCGATGCCGCCCCTGCGCCCGTTGAACCCGTCGGGTAAACCCGGACTGCCATAACCGAAAGGCGCAGCCGAAACGTTCCCAGGGGGGGCGGCCGGTTTCCAGAGGGTCGGGTCCACTGGTTTCCCGTGTTCCCGTGCCCACTTGGCGATGTCGGCCTGCAAGCCGCCCGCGCGGCCAAGTCCGAAACCACCGCTGAAATTCCCGCCGTTGCCTGCCGAACCACGGTCCGTGCCGCCCGGTTGACGGCCCTGGTCCCGCCTGAAATCCGAAAGCAACATATAACGGAACTGGCCTTCCCTCACCTTTTGCGCGAATTGGTTGACGGTGACGATGGGGTCTCCGCCCATGAAGCCTCCCAGGGCTACCACCGGTTCGCCGGTCTCAATAATAATCGGCGCCACCAATTGGCTGTTTTGCGCGACCAAAAGATATTGCTCGCCCTGGCGATTAGCCCTTAAGAAATCCAAAAGCTTGGCGTTGTTCAAACGCTGGTCGTTTCCCCGGAACATTCCACCCCTTCGGCCCCCGGACAGCAGGTCGGGGCTGGCCTCCACCGACTGGCCCGAGCCCAAAACCGGCGTAAAGGCCCAAAAGACCGGGCAAAGAAAAAGGGCGCAAAGGCCCAAACCCAAGACGGATGGCATCCAAGAACTGAAAAAGGATTTTTGACGGATGAGGAGGGGGAAAAGAATTAGCCCGCCGATGGACAAACCTGCGCCCGAAAGAAGAATGGGTAAAAGCGAGGATTGCCAATCGGGATATTGATGCACGATGAAGGCTTGCCAGAGAGCCGTTAAAAGCAGGCCTAGGATCAGCGGGCTTCGGCGGCCTTCCTGGAAATAAAGCCAGAGAGCCCTTGCTCCGATACTCGCGAGGGCGGCTAAGGGCGGGGCCAGGAGGACCAAGTAATAGGCATGCATGGCCCCCCGCATGAAACTGAACACTAGCGCATAAGTAAGAAACCATCCTGACCAAAGCACCAAGGCCTGGTGGGAAGGGGCCAGGGGTAAAACAAAGCGAGTCCGCCGGGCGGCGGCCCAGGTGCCCACGAGGGCCAGCGGGAGAAACCAGCTCACCTGTCCGGCCATGTTCTTGTCGGCTAGGCGGAGCGGCCCCGGGGTTCCGGTGTTCATTCCGCCTCCATCTCCCCGGCGGCCTAAACCCTGGGATGCGGGCGCGGCCCCGGTAACCCCTGAATTCGCCATGGAGGTTGGGGATGATGCGGCGTTTCCAGCCGGGTTTGGTGCTCCGTTTGTCCCCGTTCCCGCCACCTGTAAATTTCCGGCCCTTGGGTTTGGACGAAGTCCCCGGCGTCCTCTGGAAAGAAGTCTTTGGAATCCGTTCCAGCCCAAGGACAATCCGATCATGGAATTATCCTGGGTGCTTCCAATAAAGGGCCGTTGTTCCGGGGGCGTCAGGTCCACCGCCAAGGGCCAGGACAAGGCTACCATCAGCAAGATGAGGGTGCCGATGGCCAGGTCTCCCAGGCGCCGGAGCCAGGTGAGGGGGGAACCGGCCAAGTAAACCAGATAAAAAGTCGGAAGAACCACAAAAGCCGCCATCATTTTGGTGTTGAATCCTACCCCTACCAGGATGAGGGACAGGTAAAGCAACCTTCGGTCTCCGGTTTCGGAAGCCCGGATGAGTGCCCAGGATGAAAGAAGCAATACCAGGACCAGGCAGGCATCGGTGTTGTTGTAGCGGTCCACGGCCACGCTGACGGGTGTAAGGGCCAGCCCCAGGGCGGATAAAAGCGCCGCCCAGACCCCGAAGCGGCGGCGAACCAGGTGGTATAGCAGGGCCACCGCGCCCAGGCCTTCCAATACCTGCGGCAGGATAAGGGTGAATCCCTTGTAACCGAACAGTTTCGTGAATAGAGTTTGAACCCATAAGGCCACAGGAGGCTTGTCGACGGTGACGAACCCAACCGGATCAAAGGACACGAAAAAGAAGTTGTGACAGTTCATCATCATGCTGCGCACGGCCGCAGCGTAATAGGGATTGCCGGTACCGTTTTTGTCCAACCCCCATAGTCGGAAGGCGGCCCCCAGCAGGAAAATGGAGGCAAGACCCGCCCATTCCCAAGAGCTTGGCGTGGAATGGCTTGGTGGCTCCTCGGAAAGAGGGGGGATCTGTCGAAGGGGCATTGTGTAGTCCATGAGTCTCTAGACGCTCAGCATCTCTTTTATGGGTCAAAGCTCTGGGAGTGGAAAAGCGCGACCCCTTCACCCGGAATTTCCCAGATGACCTTCTCTGAAAACATTGCCGGGTAATTTGTTTCTCATTATATTCCCCCCCCCCGCTTCTTCCACCCGTATCCGGAATTTTCTGGCCCAAGGCCAGCGAAATGAGCCCAAAAAAGGGTTTCTGTGCCCCAAAAAAGTTGAAAATGACCTTCCAGAAAGCCAATTCTCGTTGTGAACGCACACCTATCCCACGATGGTTGATCCGGTTGAAGCCATGAAGTGTTCCTGCGGTTATCGCAGTACTGGCGCTCGCGGCCTTACCATTGCCAGTAGCCGTATCCGATTGAGGATTTCAGCAAACAGGCGTCGGGAAACCATCACCTCCGCCATCTGGAAAATAACGTACCGCGAATGACGGATGACATTAGCCCCGATCTTGATGAGTTTTTCCCTCAAGGTCGTTAGCGACCAATGTTTCACCAGTTCTGGCAGTGCCAGTCGGCGCAGGAAGTTGCCCAGATTGTAGGCCAGGGCGAATAGTTGTAAGCGCACTTGGTTGTCCGCGAAGTCGTGGCAGCTTAGTCTTGTCCACTTCATCGCATACTTTCCCTCTTTGATCCACTGCTCAGCCGTGCCTCTTCCGTTGTAGAATTTCACCACCTGGGGTGCCGGTCGTCGCATGTTCGTTACGATGAAACCCACCCTCGGGAAAAGTTCGCCGTTGTGATGCTCAATCTTCGCCACCACGCGGCGGGGTTTGTCCCAGCTGACGGCTTGGTATTGGAAGCTGTGAAACCGGACAACCGGCTTGTGGGAGGGGCGGCCCACGGGACGGGTTAAAAATGGCTCGATTTCCCGTTGGAGTATGGCATTGGCAGGTTGGCGGATCGCGTAAAGATATCCTTCGCCTTCTAGGTATTCGTATAGTTCCTGACGGGCGAAAGCCGCGTCACCCCGGAAAAACCGGCTGATGGAAAGACCCCGGTAGCGGGCAACTACCGGTTCAAGAACCGAACGCCATTCGTGGGCACTGGCCACATTGCCGTTGCGCAACATAGCCCGTTCCAAATCGCCGAACTGGTTGAAGCAAAACAGGGGATGGTAACAGGTACAGCCGAAGTAACCGTTGTACAAGGAACCTTCTTGGTCCCCGTAGGTTTCACTCACGGAGCTGTCCATGTCGAGAATAATCTGCTGGATGGGCTTTTTTTCATGGACACCATCAATCCATTGGCCCGATAGGTCAATCAGACCGGTCTGGTTCTTCGACTGGGTGAGAACTTCCGTCTCGAAACGTCCCATCTGGCTGGTGGAGGCAGCTTGTTTTTCCTTGGCCCGTCCTCCGATCACATGCCGCATCGCAGGATCGACACTCAGGCGTTCTGCGTCGTTGGTATCCTCATAACCGGCCAAGCGGCTGAATACCGACTGGCGAAGAAGCGCCGTCATCGTGTGTTGCGTATTCTTACCGGTCCGCCGATCCCAAAGGATGTTTTCTGTTCTGTCAGTCAAACCAAAAGCTTCGTCGAGTTCGCGATAGGGAATCAACCCGCCATCGGAAGTGACCTTCGCGCCATGGAACTCCAACTTGAGGCCAGGATCAAAAACCACCCGAAGAGCGTCTTTTCCGCCTTCACCCATTGCATTTCCCCCTCTCATGTTCCCCAACACGAAGAAAAACCTTTGTTTATATGGCCAAACGTTGTCTTATTATACTCGAAAGGAAATTCCATCTGGGA
>CAWKAR010000056.1:0-27716 GCA_963847625.1 candidate division FCPU426 bacterium
AGCCCAATTCATCACCGTCACGCCCCCCGTCACATTCAGCGAGGCTGACGTGTTGGCCGGGGAGGTCCCGAACGTCACGAAACTGCAGTTGGCAGGGAGGGCATCCTGCACCACCAGCCCAGTCGCAGTGTTATTACTCACGTTTAGCATCAGCGTGTAGGTCACCTGGTCCCCTGACGTGCCAGTCGACTCCGATTCCTGCTTTTGCAGCGTCACCACCGCCGCGAGGGTGGGAGTGGGCGTCGCCGTGTTCGTGAAGGTCGGCGTCATCGTGTTGGTCGATGTATTGGTATTCGTGGGGCTGAGTGTGTTGGTCGAAGTCGGCGTGTTGCTGGGCGTCCGGGTGGGTGTCGAGGTGTAGGTATTGGTGAGGGTGTTGGTCGAAGTCGGCGTATTGGTGTTAGTCCGCGTGTTGGTCGCCGTGTAGGTGTTCGTGGCGGTGGATGTGGAAGTCGGCGTGTAGGTGTTGGTGGGAGTGTTTGTCAGCGTGGAAGTCGCAGTGACGGTGGGCGTATTCGTGGGAGTGTTGGTATTCGTCGGTGTAGAGGTGTCGGTGAACGTGGCGGTTGGGGTCGATGTGTAGGTATTGGTGGAAGTATTCGTCGGCGTCGGCGTGTTCGTGGGCGAGGAGGTGTTCGTCGGGGTTGGGGTGAACGTATACGTGAAGGGAGGGGTGTTGGTCGGCGTGGGTGTGGCGGTGGAAGTGCTGGTTGGAGTCGGGGTTGGCGTCGATGTGTTCGTGGGTGTGTTCGTCGACGTCGGGGTAGGAGTGTTGGTCGGGGTGTTCGTGGATGTGGGGGTGTTCGTCGGCGTATTGGTGAATGTTAGCGTGAAGATGGGCGTGTTGGTCGGAGTCGGGGTAGGGGTCGAAGTCGACGTGCTAGTCGACGTTGAAATCGGCGTATTCGTCGGGGTGTTCGTCGGCGTGTTGGTCAGAGTCGGGGTAGGTGTCGAAGTGGACGTGGTGGTCGGAGTCGCAGTCGGTGTCAAGGTCGGCGTGGGGGTGGGTGTTGAGGTCGGTGTTTTCGTCGGGGTGTTCGTGGACGTGGGAGTGGGCGTAGTCGTTGGCGTAATCGTGGGCGTATTCGTGGGTGATGTCGTCCCGGTCGGACTGGGGGTCGGAGAAGACGTGATGGTGGGTGTAGGGGTGGACGTGGAAGTCGGCGTGTTCGTGGGGGTGTTGGTCGGGGTCGGCGTGGGTGTCGTCGTCGGAGTCGGGGTGGGTGTGTTTGTGGGTGTGTTGGTCGGGGTATTCGTGGGCGTAGGCGAGGATGTGGTCGTCGGGGTTGGAGTCGGGGTGGATGTGGGCGTACGAGTCGGCGTGTTGGTCGGGGTGAAGGTGGGTGTCGTCGTCGGGGTCGGCGTGGGAGTGTTGGTGGGTGTGTTGGTTGGGGTATTCGTCGGCGTGGGCGAGGGTGTGATCGTGGGTGTGGAAGTCGAAGTAGGTGTGGACGTTCTCGTGGGTGTATTGGTCGGAGTGTTCGTGGGTGAGGTGGTGCCGGTCGGGCTGGGGGTCGGAGTGAGTGTGATCGTAGGCGTGTTGGTTGGTGTGGGCGTGGGCGTGATCGTCGGGGTGGGCGTGGGTGTCCGGGTCGGCGTGTTCGTGGGCGTGTTGGTCGGGGTGGGAGAGGGTGTGGTCGTCGGAGTCGGCGTGGGTGTGGGCGTGGGTGTGTTGGTCGGGGTATTCGTCGGCGTGGGCGAGGGTGTGACTGTGGGCGTAGGGGTTGGGGTCCTCGTCGGTGTATTCGTGGGCGTATTGGTCGGGGTCGGAGTGGGTGTGGTCGTCGGAGTCGGCGTAGGAGTGTTCGTGGGTGTGTTGGTGGGGGTATTGGTTGGCGTGGGAGAGGGCGTTGTTGTCGGGGTGGGTGTCGGGGTACGTGTGGGCGTATTAGTCGGGGTATTGGTTGGCGTAGGCGTGGGTGTGATCGTGGGTGTGGAAGTCGACGTGGGGGTGGACGTTCTCGTGGGCGTATTGGTTGGGGTATTCGTGGGTGAGGTGGTCCCAGTCGGGCTGGGGGTCGGTGAGAGCGTATTCGTCGGCGTGTTCGTGGGTGTTGGGGTGGGGGTGATGGTAGGCGTGGGGGTCGGCGTGCGCGTGGGCGTGTTCGTCGGGGTATTCGTCGGGGTGGGCGTGGGTGTCGTCGTGGGGGTGGGTGTCGGGGTGCGCGTAGGTGTGTTCGTTGGCGTATTGGTCGGCGTGGGCGTGGGTGTGGTCGTGGGCGTGGGTGTGTTCGTGGGTGTATTGATCGAGGTATTGGTTGGCGTGGGTGTGGGAGTCGTCGTGAGGGTGGGAGTAGGTGTGGATGTGGGTGTTCTCGTAGGCGTGTTCGTTGGGGTGGGTGTGGGGGTGGTCGTCGGGGTCGGAGTGGGTGTGTTCGTGGGTGTGTTGGTTGGGGTATTCGTCGGCGTGGGAGAGGGCGTCGTTGTCGGGGTGGGTGTCGGGGTACGTGTGGGCGTATTAGTCGGGGTATTGGTCGGGGTGGGTGTGGGGGTAATGGTGGGTGTGGGAGTCGGGGTGGGCGTATTCGTGCGAGTCGGCGTGTTGGTCGGGGTGTTCGTGGGCGATGTGGTGCCGGTCGGGCTGGGGGTCGGCGAAGGTGTATTCGTGGGCGTGTTGGTCGGCGTAGGTGTGGGGGTGATGGTAGGCGTGGGAGTCGGTGTGCGCGTGGGTGTGTTCGTGGGCGTATTGGTCGGGGTAGGAGTCGGGGTCGTTGTGGGAGTAGGAGTCGGTGTCCTTGTCGGTGTATTCGTAGGCGTGTTCGTCGGGGTGGGTGTGGGTGTGGTCGTGGGGGTCGGCGTAGGAGTGTTCGTGGGTGTATTCGTGGGGGTATTGGTCGGGGTGGGAGTCGGGGTCGTTGTGGGAGTAGGAGTCGGTGTCCGAGTCGGAGTATTCGTGGGGGTATTGGTCGGTGTAGGCGTGGGGCTTGTGGTAGGAGTTGGGGTCGGGGTGGGTGTGGGTGTTCTCGTGGGCGTATTCGTGGGTGTTGGAGTGGGGGTGGTCGTGGGCGTCGGGGTTGGAGTGTTCGTGGGAGTCAGGGTAGGGGTGTTCGTAGGCGTAGGGGTGGGCGTACGGGTCGGAGTGGGTGTAGGAGTATTCGTGGGTGTGTTCGTGGGTGTGTTTGTGGGGGTAGGCGTGGGGCTTGTTGTGGGGGTGGGTGTTGGCGTCCGGGTCGGGGTGTTCGTGGGAGTATTGGTTGGCGTGGGAGTGGGCGAGACAGTCGGGGTAGGGGTCGGAGTGTTCGTCGGGGTGGGTGTTGGCGTCCGGGTCGGGGTGTTCGTGGGGGTATTGGTCGGGGTGGGAGTGGGCGAGACGGTCGGAGTTGGGGTGTTCGTCGGGGTTGGAGTGGGTGTTCGGGTCGGGGTGTTCGTGGGGGTATTGGTCGGTGTGGGGGTGGGTGAGACGGTCGGGGTCGGTGTCGGGGTGTTCGTCGGGGTTGGAGTGGGTGTTCGGGTCGGGGTGTTCGTGGGCGTATTCGTCGAGGTGGGTGTGGGCGAGACAGTAGGGGTCGGAGTCGGGGTGTTCGTCGGGGTGGGTGTATTCGTCCGGGTCGGAGTATTCGTCGGAGTGGGGGTGGGCGAGACGGTCGGGGTCGGAGTTGGGGTGTTCGTCGGGGTCGGAGTCGGCGTCCGAGTCGGGGTGTTCGTGGGGGTATTGGTCGGGGTGGGGGTAGGTGACACGGTCGGGGTCGGGGTTGGGGTGTTGGTCGGAGTATTGGTGCGGGTTGGTGTGGGAGTGGGCGTGGGTGTCGGGCTGGGAGTCGGTGTGGGCGTATTCGTCCGGGTCGGGGTGTTGGTCAGCGTGGGGGTGGGCGAGACGGTCGGGGTCGGAGTCGGGGTGTTCGTCGGGGTGGGAGTATTCGTCCGGGTCGGAGTGTTCGTCGGGGTAGGGGTTGGTGAAATCGTGTTTGTGGGGGTTGGCGTCCGGGTCGGGGTGTTCGTGGGGGTGGGAGTATTAGTGAAGGTATAAGTGTAGGTATAAGTATGGGTAAAAGTAGGCGTCGTAGCGCACACGGTAATGGGAATTGGGCCAGCGGACACTCCACAGGAACCCGCCGGAATAGAAGCGGTATTGTTCATGACAGTGCAAGGTTCGCTGGGAAAGCCGTTGATTTGGTAATTCAAAATCATGGTGATACAGGCGCCAGCGGGGACGTTTTGCACCCACCACGTGTTCGAATAAGGACTGCTGTTGCCCGTAATATAATCAACTCCGGCTCCGTTAGGGAACGTCCGCCATACATTTACCGAAGAATCATTACCGCCGCCAACGGTCTGCCACCCGTTCAAGACGAATCCGCTTAAACCCACATTGGTCATAGTATCTTGGATGGTGAGCACTGAGTTATAGGCACTTGAACTGGTATTGCAAAGAACAAGTTGGTAGGGCGTAAGCCCATTTTGGGTCACTGCGCCGGTCACCGTCGTGGTCTTCGTCAATGAAAAACTGCCAACACCCACTGTCACCGCACCCGCCACACCTGTTCCCGCGCTGCTGGTGACGGACGCTGTATTCGAATAGTTGCCACTGCAAGCAGATCCGACCTGCTCCACCACCGTACAAGTGACGGGAGTCGCGCAGGCGGCCAGACTGCCGACGCTCCAGGTGAGGGTGCCGCCCGAGTTTGTCGCCCCGCACGTGTTACTGGTATAGGTGAAGCAACTGGGCAGGGGATCCGTGACAGTAACGCCGGTTTCCGCGGCAATATTGTAAACGCTGAGGTTCCGGTAAGTGATATCGCCCTGGTTGGCCTGGAAACCAAAGTCGCCAGTGGAATAGGTGTTCAGGTTAGCGTCTGTGACGGTCAACTGCCAGCCGGGTTCCGCCGTTCCGGTTTGCCATATTTTCGCCATGATCTGGTTGGCGCAGATGCGCACCCGGTAGGAAAACCAGTTGTTACGCGAGATGCAGGGGACGCTGGCCTGGGTTGTAGTGCTGTTATTCCCGTCCGTCCAGGTGGTTTGTGTGCAACCCGAACCAGGTGTAACCGTATCGTAGAAAAGCCTGCTAGTGCCGTTGCAGGTGTCGCTGAGTTGCCATTGGTCGCCCCGGATCATAAAGTACTGCCCACAGTTCACGTAGCGGGCGACAAAAACTTCGTCGTCGTCCCCCGAATAAGCCGAGAGGGGAAGACAGGCCTCGTAGTAGAACTCAACATCCGGCCCGACTGAGACGTTGGAAATGATTTGCGGATATTGGCTTACCGCCGAGGAAGCATAAGGGCCGTAATTCAGCCCCGAACACCCTCCCTGCTCCGCACGGACTCCCCAGGAAGCCCCGGCCCAGCCATAAGTCGCACCGCTACTGGACGTCCCTGCATTGGTCCAACCCGTGGGCATGCTGGTCATGGGGTAGGAATCCAGCAGTTCCGAGGAAGTGTCACCCGGTTGCACCACTAGGGTATAGGTAATGGGAGAGCAAGGTAAGTAGGATGGACTATTCGAGGTTTTGGTGACCAACGCCGCGTTCGCGGGCAGGACCGAGCAAGCAGCCAGGGCCGAAACGAGTAAAAAACTTAAGGGCTGATGGATCCAGTTATCGTTTTTTGGCATATTTGAAATTAGTTCCAGACTTTCCATTTAAATGATTCCTGCCGTTTTCAACAGTAAAGTATTTAAATAATGGCGAATATCCCTTTGAAATAAGTAAACAAGAAAATTAGATTCGATAGTCAAACCATTTAACCGCCGATAACGGCCGATTGACGCCGATATCGGCTTATAGTTCAAAGCGTTTTCAAACTTATCGGCGTCCATCGGATTTGATCGGCGGTTTAACCTTATTTAATTACTTATCTAAAGGGGATAATCGCTTAAATAATTATCCCGCAAAAGTTGTTAAATTTTATTATAAAACGTGCAAAAAACGTTCCATATCCCTCGGCAATTAAAGGCTTAAAACCCAAGTAATTCCACCCATTCGTAAGCAAATTCAGGGATTAAAATTCAAAAATGTCAGTTTTTTTGATTATTTTGATTTTAATTTGACTAAAAACTTGAAAACCATGAAGGTATTATCGAGTAGAACACCCCTAAAACAAGTGCATTGGTCCTTGAAAATTGGGAAAATGGATAACCTTTAATCTTTGTCCAATTTAAAATCCATAACCGCTTGGGATAAGCACAAATGCCGGAAACCGACACACAAACCCTGCAACCCAAAAAATTTTCCCTGACCTGGCTCTTGATCATTTTAATCGTCGTTGGTTCATCCCTGCTGGTATGGATTTTCCACCGGCGCGCCGAACAAGAAAAAATCGAAAACCGCCCCAACACCCTCGAACCTTTGGCCTTTCAGCCGCTGCCCCTCGGAAGCATCAAACCCAAGGGTTGGCTGCTGGAACAGCTTCAGCTCCAGGCGAGTGGACTCTCCGGGCACCTGGACGAATTCTGGCCGGACATCTCTGAAAGCGGTTGGCTCGGGGGCAAGGGGGAAGGTTGGGAGCGGGGGCCCTACTGGCTGGACGGTGCGGTGCCCCTGGCCTACCTCCTCGGCGATCCCAAGCTCAAGAAAAAAGTCCAACATTGGATGAACTATATCCTCGACCACCAACTCCCGGACGGTTGGCTGGGGCCTGAACAAGGTGCTACTCCTTACGGTTTCAAGCCCTACCAGAATCCCGTGCGCGATCCTTGGCCCCAATTCGTCATCCTCAAGGCCATGGCCCAATACGAGGAAGCCACTGGGGATAAAAGAATCATTCCGGCTATGCGAAAGGATCTTCAGAGCCTGTACAACCAACTGGACCAGAGAAAGCTGTTCGGCTGGAATTTCTTCAGGTGGCAGGACCTGTTGGTCAGTATTTTCTGGCTTTACGACAAAACTGGGGAGCCTTGGCTCCTAGACCTGGCCCGGAAGGTGGCCATCCAAGGTTATAACTGGCCCAAACATTTCTCGGACCTGCCGGTCAAAGAAAAGACCAAGGAATGGAACATGGTGGCCCACGTGGTTAACAACGCCATGGGACTCAAGGCCCCCGCCATCCTCTACCGCCTGACAGGCGAAGACTCGTTTCAAAAAATATCGTTGAAAGCCTTCCGGGAACTGGACCGCTGGCACGGGGAACCCAACGGTCTCATGAGCGGCGACGAGTGCCTGGCGGGAAGGAGCCCTTCCCAGGGCACCGAGTTGTGCGCCATCGTGGAAACCATGTTCTCGCTGGAAACCAACCTTTCGATACTGGGTGACACGGCCTTCGCGGATCGACTGGAGAAAATCGCCTTCAACGCCCTACCCGCGATATTCACCGCGGACTATTGGTGCCACCAATATGTGGAACAATCCAACCAGATTGTTTGCGCCTATTTCAAAAACCCGGTTTACTCCACGAATACCGGCGGTGCGAACCTGTTCGGCTTGGAACCCCATTACGGTTGCTGTACCTCCAACATGCACCAGGGCTGGCCCAAGCTGATTTCCCACCTGTGGATGAAAACCCCGGATGGGGGGCTTGCGGCCGTGGCTTACGCCCCGAGCGTGGTGGAATGCCAAGTTTCAGAAGTCCCCGTTCGGGTCGAGTTAGAAACGGATTATCCCTTCAGCGAGGACCTAGCCTTCAAAGTAACTGTCCCTAAGATCGTCGATTTCTCTCTCTATATACGCATACCTGGATGGGCGGAAGGCGCCATCTTGAAAATGCCAGACGGAAACGTCCAAAACCTAAAAGCTGGAAGTTTCCATAAAATCACGCGTTCCTGGAGCGGAAACGAAACCCTTTTCCTCCACTTACCTATGACCTTCCGGTTGTACAAAGGCATGAATGATTCGGTGAGTGTGGAACGTGGTCCCCTGATTTTCAGCCTGGGCCTTAAGGAAAAGTGGGTCAAATTCCAACCCTTTAGGTTTCAACCCCGTAAAAACCCCAAGAGCGACTTTGCTCTCTTGCCCCAAAGTTACTGGAATTACGCCCTGGTTTTGGACCAAAACCACCCTGAAAAATCCCTCGCGTTCCAGGGTGGCGCCCTCAAGGGCAATCCCTTCACCTTGGATGGCGCACCAGAACACGTCACGGTGCAGGGCAAACGCTTATCGAACTGGGTGGATGAGAAAGGGGCTGCCCAGCCACCTCCCCAAAGCCCCGTCAAGGTTGACGCTCCTGCGGAGGAATTGACTTTGGTTCCCTACGGCTCTACCCGTTTACGCGTCACCGAGTTCCCCGTTTGTAAATGAAGAAGCCGGATGTTTCCACTCGAAGGCTTCCCGCTCCCGGCCCTTTTCCCGCGATGTTTGTGATCCATCAATAAAAACTTCCCGCACGCCTCTTGCCCACGAGGTGATAATCCCGTTCCTGAATGGCATTGACCAGTTTGGCCCTATCTCCATAAAAGGATTGGGTTCTCATTTTTTCCATGAGATATCCCGACTGGAACCAGAGGCTCGCGATGACGCAAACCAAACCGAAGACCTTCCACCGCCGGGAATGGGCAAACTTGGCCCAAATATAAAATGAATAAACCAGGATCAGCGGGGCCAAGATGTAATACATATGAGCCAGGGGCGGTTTGGAGGTGAAACAAAAGCCGGCCCATACCAACAAGAAGGCTGCAAGGGTGAGAAGGCTTACGTCCCTCGAGTCGGCGTGTTGGTTATCTTTTTTAAAGCCGATCACTAAAAGCACGACGGGTTGGACCCAACCCAAAAACATCAAAAACACCCCCGGAAGGAAAATCCAAGGAACTTGTTTGAGCAAAAAACCCCATCGTTGGGGGGTATGTTCACCGATAAATCGGGGCACTTCATAACAGGCAAAAGAAAGGTAACGGGCTAGAATGGTAAAGAAAGCAAGAAAGTTGTCCAAATTAAAAGCCACCGCCAAGCCCATAGCGTCAGATCCCCGCAAAAGGCCGTATTTAAACAGAGTCGGAATTAGAAAGGCCATGGGAAGTACCGATCCTGCGATGAACCCGAGAATGGGTTGGATAAGATCCTTATGACTCGATTTCCAACGCAGTAAAAGGGAAGCCAGCGTCAGGGGTGGAAGGAGAACCCAGGAATAGTGAAGTTGCATGTCCCAGAAAAGGCCAAAACCCATCAAACCGAAAGCTAAGCCTGGGGATAGCCGCTTGATTGTCAGGCTGGGAATGGATTCCATAAGCCCAATAAAAAAAAGGGTGCTTCCGAAAAAAAGATAGGAAGGATTATAAACCGTCGTGCCCATGTGGAGGGTCCAGGGAAGAAGTGCGGACCAAGCAAAGACAAAAGGAAAGGAAAGTGATGGCAAACGCTTGGTGATATACCCGGCAAGTAAGGCGATAGCTGAGGTGGAAAGAAGGCTTGCCAGGAAAAATGGGGCCTCGGGAACTGGGAAGAGATAAAAAGGGGACCCCACCAGGAAAGCTTCCAAAGCGCCCGGGATTTGGGAATGAAATCCCGTGTGAACCCCTGAAAGCACATATTCATCTGGCCCGAAATAAGGCCACCCGCCCAGGCAAAACCACTTCAAACCAATCAAGTAGGTTTGAAAATAATCGTCATCCCGAAAAGGCTGGGAAAGGCCGAAAGCCACCCGGAAAACGAGCAGGAAAATGAAAAGAAGGATGAATTTCCAACGGTTGGCCAGTTGAATCTCCTTGATAGTTTATTCTAAAGAGGCAGGTTAGATATCAACCGGGCCTGGTACTAGAACGATGAACCGGTTTTCAGCCAAATCGGTAATATTTCCGGACTGGTTCCTGAATATCCCAGGTGCATTTCAAACCCGCGGGGAATTTGACATAGTCCCCTTTTCCAAACTCAACCCGTTTGCCGTCCGAAGTCATCACCACGACGCGGCCTTCCAGCAAAAGACATTCTTCTGTTTCGTCATACGTCCACGGAAATTGGGACACTTCTTTTTCCCATATCGGCCATTGATTAAAACCCCTTTCCTGTATTTCACTTTTGGAAAGTTTCTTTATTTCTATATCCACTTTATCACCCCTTCTTCAGATGAAATTTCGATTCAATCCCAAACCTCGTTAAATTCACTCCGCTATCGCGAATTCACTTTTGAGACGTATGTCCTCTGAGGATGCGCCGACCAGGATTTGAATCCGGCCCGGCTCGATTTTCCAAGAACCCTGCGCCGGATCGAGCGGACTGCTTTCCTTTTCGTCCCAATAGGCAAGATCCGACGCTTTGATGGAGAATTGGATCTTCTCGGTCTTCCCAGGCTCAAGGGAAACCCTTTGGAATCCTTTTAATTCCTTGAGCGGTCTTTCCACCTTGGAATCCAAGTGTTTCAAATAAAGCTGAACCACTTCATCGCCTGGTCTGGTACCGCTATTGGTTAAATCCAAACTGATATTGATCTTTCCGTTCACCTTCATAGATGGGGCGCTTACCTTCAAGTTCGAGTAATTGAAACTCGTGTAGCTTAACCCGAAGCCGAAAGGAAAGAGCGGTTTACCCTTGAAATACAGGTAGGTACGGCCATGCCGGATGTCGTAATCCATCATGGGCGGAAGTTGGTCCATGGAGCGGGGCCAAGTTTCCACCAACCGTCCCCCCGGATTGATATCGCCGAAAAGGGCTTCAGCGAGGGCGGTGCCGTTTTCCTGGCTACTATGGGTTAGGTGGAGGATCGCCGGTATATGATCCGTAATCCAGGTCATAGTAAAGGGGAAACTACTGATGAGCGCCACAACAGTATGGGGGTTGGCCGACAAAACTCTCTTGATCAGATCCTCCTGCCGGAGCTCCATGGATTCCCGGTCCAGGGCTTCCTTTCCCTCTGCCGTTGAATCGCGCTTGCCAAATCCCCCGTTGCCCAGGGGGTTGTTCCCGGCGCAGACAATTGCCACATCGCAGGAACGCGCTAATTTTTCGACCGCACCGCCCCGGTTATCCCGGGCGAATTTAACCTGGACGTCGTCTCTCAGGCGTTTTTGAATACCCTCCAATGGTGAGACCCGGTAAGGAGCGTCCCCGCTGTACCAGTCCGCTAACACCATGTCCGCATAGGGACCGATCACGGCCACGGAACGAATTTTTCCCGGATCAAGGGGAAGGATTGCTCCCTTATTCTTCAATAAAACGACCGACTCCCGTGCAGCCCTTAAGGCCAGCGCCTTGTGTTCCCCGCTTTCCCAGGGAAATTCCTTGCCCACCTTGCGGTAAGACACCAAGCCGGATGGATCCATCATCCCCAGACGAATCATCACCCGAAAAACTCCGCGGAGTGATTCGTCCATTTGGGCGTCGGTCAAGAAACCCTGGTGCAGAGCGGCCCGAACCGGCTTTTCAAAGCGGTCCAAAAATTGGTTGATTCCCGCCTTGACGCATTCGGCGGCGGCTTCCTCCAGCTTCGAGTAGCGTTTATGCTCGTTTACTAAATTCGCCATCGCACCCCCGTCCGTGCAGAGGATGCCGTCGTGCCCCCAGTCCTGGATGGCCACATTCTTGAGAAACGGGTTCACCGCGCAGGGAACCCCGTTGACCGCGTTGTAGGCCGCCATTATGCCTTGGGCCTTGCCTTCCTGGATGGCCATGCGGAACGGCGCGGAATAATATTCCCGGAAAAGTCTCGCGTCGTAGTTGGAAGAACTTCGCACCCGATCATTCTCATTGCTGTTGGAGAGAAAATGCTTCAAAAGCGAGGCGCATTGGAGATAGTGCGGATCGTCCCCCTGTAATCCCCGGGTCATAGCCGTTGCCATGGTTCCGTTGAAAAAAGGATCCTCCCCGAAGCATTCCTCGGTACGACCCCAGCGGGGATCACGACCCAAATCTGCATTGGGCGCCCTCACTACCAAACCACCCCGGTGGTACTTGGGGCTTTCCCAAAGAAATCGGATCTCCCGACCCTCGGCCTTGCCCACCTGCCGCACCAGTTCGGGATCCCAGGTCTCCCCCAAGCCGATGGCCTGGGGAAACTGCGTCGTCGGAACCGGGTCCCCTCCACCCCAATTCCCGACCTCGCCCATGGCAAGTCCGTGCAGGCCCTCCACGTGGCCTGTTCCCTCGACTCCCAGACGAGGGACGTCGGAAACCGTACTCAGACAACGGATTTTTTCCTCCCGGGACATCAAGGAAAGGAGGTTGGTGACCCTTTCCTCAATTCCCAAATTGGGGTTCTGGAACGGATATTGGTAGGTCTTTTTTTTCGCGCCCATGATGAGGATCAGGCAAATGCCCAGGACAATACAAGCGGAACAGAGAAAAAACAGGTTCGTTTTCGCCTGGGAGTGAACAACCAGAGGATCATTCGAGTACCTAACCATGTAATATGACTTTCAACTCATCCTATAATGCCACTGGATGGTTAAACACCATTGAGTTTAAAACCATGTCTATTATTGGTTTTTTGTAGAATTTTGTTAAGCAGAATCAACAAAAATGTGCAGACTTTTCGATTCAACTCCGGTCAATTGGAAGAACGATTCATAGTCAATAACCCGAGGATGTTTCTTTGCCGTAGACTTTCAATCCGTTTTCCGCAAAGAAGGGCCAAATCCGTACGGCTGGAACGGGTATAGATGTAATCCAAGTTACGGTAAAACTCCGGATATCTTCCCTGGGAGAGACGGATTGCCTCCAGGCACAGCGCCTCCGCCACATCGCTCCGGTTGTTCAAAAGGCAGAAAAGGGCCAGGGAATAAAGTCCTTGGGGATAGACAGGTGGAGTGATAAAACCCTTCCAAAAACAATCCCAAATTGCGTATAAACAAAAAAACCATGAAGGTAAATTTATAGGATAAGGCTTGAGAAGCGAACCTTTTCTCCGATTTAAGTGACAGAATTGAATAACGGACGAAATCTGAAAATCCTTGGCGAAAATACCTCATCCAAAGGCAAATCTTTCATTTGATCTTGCGAGAAAATCCAAAAGTGCGGATCCGGTTATTTCCTGTCTCGGATAGGGATATAGGAACGCTTCTTCTCTCCCTGGTAGATCTGACGGGGACGCGCCAGGCGGGTATCTTTGGAATGCCTCATTTCGCGCCAATGAGCAAGCCACCCGGGCACACGCCCGATGGCGAAGAGAACCGTGAACATGTTGACGGGGAAACCCGCGGCCCTCAGGATCAGCCCGGAATAAAAGTCCACGTTGGGATAAAGCTTGCGGCTCAGGAAGTAGTCGTCCTTCATGACGATTTCCTCGAGCTTGAGGGCAATGTCGAAGGCTGGATCGCACAAACCCGGCTTTTTCAGCAGCGTGTGACACAGTTCCTTGATGATCCTGGCGCGCGGGTCGAAGTTCTTGTAGACTCGGTGGCCGAAACCCATCAAACGGTCCTTGTTGTTTTTAATGTCCTCGACGAAAGCGGCCGGGGATTTTTTGGTGTCATGGAGGTGTTCCAACATCTCGATGACCTCCTGGTTGGCCCCGCCATGCAGTTTTCCCCACAGCGCGCAGACACCGGCCCCGATGACCGAGTAGATGTTGGCGAGGCTGGAACCCGCCATGCGCACGGTCGAAGTGCTGCAATTCTGCTCATGGTCGGCGCTTAGCAGGAAGAACATGTCTAGGGCTTTCACTATGTCCCGGTCGAGTGTGTAGTCTTCCACCGGCGAGGAAAACATCATGGTGAGGAAGTTCTCCACAAACTTCAGCTTGTTGGAGGGATACACTACAGGTTCGCCGATGGATTTTTTGTAGGAGAAGGCCGCAATGGTGCGGATCTGTGAGATCAAGTTGGCAAAAATGATGCCCTCGGACTTCGGGTCGAGGTCGTCCTTAACCGGATAGAATGCCGAAAGGGACGCCACCACGCTTGTGAGAATAGCCATGGGGTGGGCGTCCTTAGGATAACCCGTGAAGAAGTGCAGCATGTCCTCGTGGATGAGGGAAGACTTGTTCAGACGTTCGGAAAAGTCGTGAAGCTGGTCCTTGTTGGGCAGTTCCCCGTACATGAGGAGGTAAGCCGTCTCGGTAAAGAACGATTTGGTGGCGAGCTCCTCGATGGGGATGCCGCGGTAGCGCAGGATGCCCTTATCGCCGTCGATGAAGGTGACGCTGCTTTCGCAGGACCCCGTGTTGTTGTAGCCGTCGTCCAGGGTGATGTAACCCGTTTCAGCTCGCAAGGAGGAGATATCAATGGCCTTCTCGCCTTCCGCGCCGACGATGATGGGAAATTCATAGGTTTTTCCGTCGAGGATGATCTTAGCTTTTTCGGGCATAACACACCTCCATAGATTGGCTCAACCGGATTATAGCGTTTGTTCCGGGCGTTAGCGCTCCAAATAAAGTCGGTCATAAATTGAAGAAGCCCTTCAAAACCCACCTTAAAATCATGGAACAAGCAGGGAAAGTTTAAACCACTTGGAATTCGATTTCAGCTGGTTAAAAAAACGTATGACCCGTTCGAATAGCTGGTTTCCAATAGGAGCTTGAGCAAAAGGGAAAAGTTTTATCCCCGCCGCTTTCCTTCGGGTATAGAGAATGGGCTTTTAGGGGATTTTAGGGTTTTTTAAGGCGTTTTGGCGCAGCGACATCCAACGTTATACAAAAGAAGATTGTCTGGTTTTGCGTGTGTACGACTTGTTACGCGCAGGTCCTCCCAAGAACTGCCCCAGGCCGCCCCCCGCAGGACTTTTTCTTCACCACTGGCAGGGCCCTGAGGATCCGTCTGGGGTTCAGGAGAATAATCATTTTCCCTATACCAATCCGAACACCATTCCAAAACGTTCCCCACCATGTCGTAAAGAACGTAGGGATTGGGTTTCTTTACCCCAACCGGATGGATAGCGTTCCCGGAATTGGCGTTAAACCACGCGTACAACAGACCCAAGTTCGGGTCATGGCCCCAAAAATATTCGTCATCCATACCGCCACGGGCAGCCATTTCCCATTCCGCTTCCGTTGGCAGCCGCCCCGTTCCGTCGGGGCCTTTGGCCCATTTGCAGTAAGCAGACGCGTCATTCCAGGTAATCTGGACCATTGGGTTGTTCCAGGCATTGGATCCGCCGTAGTTACCGGGAGCCCGTCGGAGATTCGGGTCTTTCGCTTTTTCCACCGCGGTCACGTACCCCGTAGCCCTCTCAAACTTCGCGAATGCCTCCTCTGTCACCGGGTAGCGGTCCAGGAAGTAATCTCCTAGAAACACTTTATGGCGCGGATGCTCATCCGGATTGCCTTTCCCTTCGGGAGAACCCATCCAAAACCATCCTTTGGGAATATGGACCATTTCCCTCGCGTCTGGCCCTAACCAAACGGGCAACTTTGTTGCCGTCTCTTTCCCGCTTGCACCCAAATGAAGCCACCACCAAATTAAATTCGCACCCAACCCCAACAGGAAAGCCGCGCAAAGCCAAAAAGCAATGGCTAATTTTCTCCGATTCTTCCTCTCGCGTAATTCTGCCAACCATTTGGCTAAATCCCGGAAACCCCAGGGTATTTTCCGGATTTTCTTGTAATGGAGCCGAACGGTGTTGACCATGTTAGAGCCGACGACAGCAAGGGTCAGCATTTCCCTCTTATCCGCGTCGAGAACCCGGCCCTCCCCCCGCAGGGGAATCAGCACTGTTTTCCCAATCCATTTTTTCCTGAACCTTTTGAGTTTGGCTTCAGTCAAATAATTTGTCCCCTGATTTCCCTTGAAGAAACCGTTTGCGGGGTTCTCCCACTCCGAGGCCATTTGCTCGGCCACCGGGACTTTTGGAATTCCGTTGGCAAAATCTTTCAGGAGCACCTGGAATTTGCTACTGCTCGTGTCCAATCCGTCGGCCTGTTCGATCCAAACCGACCACGCAACATCATTTAAATCGGTTTTAACTGCGAAGGGGCTTACCTCCAGGCCGTGTTTTTCAAAATGCTGGAGGATCGCCGAAATGATCTCTTCTTTTTCTTTCTCAAAAGCCATGAACTAATCCTTTAACCATATTATTTATTCAAATCCGAAAATTTTGGTGGGGCGTGTAGGATTCGAACCTACGACCAAGGCATTATGAGTGTCACGCTCAGGAGCCTCGAAAATCGCCCGTGTCATTCGCAAACCCTTTCACCGAAAGGGTTTCACTTCATGCAGTGACCTGCTCTACCTTCCTCATATCGGCTTTTGTCATATACGTGTCATTCAATTCCTTGGCTTTTTGAAGGGCCGCCAATCGGTCCCCCCGATCCACTCGGTCGTACTTACGGAACACCGAATGGGTCTTATGGCCCGAAATCGACATGATGACCGAATCGCCGACTCCCGCCTTCCTCAAGTTCGTGACGGCGCAATGCCTGAGATCATGGAATCTGAAATCCTCAATCCTGGCCTTACGGCACGCCTTCTTGAAGGCGGTCTTGATGCTTCCCATGCTTTGACCTTTCCAGGTAAAAACATAGGTATGGCCCAAGGTTCGGGGTATCCCCTTCAGGAGGTCGATTAATTCCTCCGTCAAAGGCACTTCCCTTTTCTCCTGGGTCTTGGTGTCCTCGGCTTCAAGCAGGATAACCGCGTTCTTGAAGTCGATTTGTTCCCACCGCAACCCCAGAATTTCCCCGCATCTCATAGCCGTTTGGTAAGCCAGCTTCACGATAGGCTTGAGATGCTCCGAGCAGTTTTCCAGGAGCCTTTGGTACTCCTCCGGCTCCAACGTCCGGTTCCGGGAAGAGGGCTTGAACTTCTTCACCCCCGCTATCGGGTCCCGGTCGATCATCCGGTTCAAAACCGCCCTGTGAACCAGGGTCTTCAAAATGGCTATATCCAGGTTCAGGGTCGCATCCGCCACCGGCTTGTCGGGCCGGTTTAACTGGCCCCTCTTTCTCCGGTGGACCAGGAAGGCTTCCACTAAATCCGGGCTTAGGCTTTCCAGGGAACGGTCCCCGAAAAACTCCTTAAACAACCTCACCCGGTAGAAATCCCTGATGTAGCTTTTCTTCCTGGCCTTGGAATAGGCCAGGAAGGCGTCCGCAGCCTCGAAGAAAGCCGCCTTGGCCTTGACCGGCTCCAAGAACTTCTTTCCCACGATGTCCTGCATGTGCTGGGCTAGAACCTTCTTGGCTTGCGCCAATGGGATCTGTCCCAACCGGACCCTTACCCTCTTTCTTATTCCCCCATCCTGGACAAAGTAGTCCAGGAAGTATCCCCCTTCATCCTTTCTCAGGTGTTGGGGCAATCCATGAACATTAGGCTTACTCATAACATCCTCCTAATGTCCCCAGTACTAGGCATTTTATCAGCACCGCCCTCCCAAAAGGAAAGAGGTTTTTGGAAAACCTTCTGGAAACTCGAATACCACAACCTGGGATGTCGTCCCACCTTAATAAAGGGTAGAAGCCCAATCTGTCTCCAAAATCGGACGGTGTTGATCGACACCCCGGCCAGCTCGGCCACTTGGCCGTCCGACATGAGATAGTCCTGGTCCCTTCGGTCAGATTTCCTGCGATCATCCATTGCTTGCCTCCTTGCAGAAAAAACGGAAAAATACCGGACCCACAAAGGGGGTCCTTCCTTCGGGGAAAGGTGTGGAAAACCCCGCGTCCAAAACCTGTCCAAGGGACAGGTCGGGGGGTTTTCCACGGTGTTGTCTTTCGCCTTTCGTCTTTACTTCTTCTTCATACTTCACGCCCACGCCCACGATTATTCGGCTGTCTAAGAAGCCAGCCCCCACTCCCGATTTCCTGCTATCTGATCTTGATACAGGGGGAGTGGGGGCTGGCGTCGCAGAACAGCCGAAACTCAACATTTCGCGGGCGTTTCCGCATTTTTCGCTTTGACTCTGATTCAACCTCTGAGTCAAGTTTTTAGGATCATGGTTCATGCTGTCACCTTTGCGGCTTGGTTCCCTGCCAGATCATTAACCGGGGCCGACTTGAGGATGGGGTCCTTCACGAAAGGAAGGTACTCACCGTCTAAGCGGACCCACGGCACCCGGACAAAAGGTAGGTGGGCAACCTTCTCGAAAAAGGAAAAGGCCCAGAGCTCCCGGCTTCGGGGATCTCCCTTTAGGAAGGTTTCCAAGCCGTTGGCCATCCGGACGGCATGGGCCTTGTCCCGGCTGACTACCAGCCGGAAGGCCTTGGGGAAGTCCCTGGTCAGGTTCAGGACCATGGCGGCCATCTTGTCCCGGTTGTAGGCCGTATGCTCGTACTCAAGGACAAAACCATAGGCCCGGTCCTCTAAGTTGCCCTCAAAGTACCCGTCCGGGGTCCGTTGGTGCACCCGGTGGAGCTTGGCCCCCGCCAAGTCCCACGCCCGGCCCTCGTCTAAGGCCCTCTTCCAATCCATCCTCAGGCCGCAACGCATCTCGTAGTCCGAAAGCCAGGTGAGGCCCAAAAGGTTCCCGGCCTCCTCAACCTGGATGCGTATGGCCAATACCCGCTTGTCATGCTCCCTCTCAAAGAGATTGATATGGGGGGAGCGGACTTCAGGGGAAATAAGGATTCGGCCTATCCCGGCCAGGTGCCTCAAAGCCGGACGGGTTAGGCAGTAAAAGCCGTCCTCGTTGGGAAGGTTTCGGCTCTTGAGGAGCAGGCCCTTTTCCATCAAACGCTTCAGGTGAAGGCAAGCCGTCCAGAAGGTCTGGTGGGGGTGGAACTTCTGGTGGAAAAGCCTGGTGGTGATGAACTTGTTGGAATGGATATAAGCCAGGATTTTCACGTCCCTGGGTTCCAAGGCCGGAATGGGCTCGGACTTGAGGGAATTTGCCTCAGGCCGCATCTTCGTCCCCCATCCCGTTTACCCGGTCTTTTTTCGGGTTCTTGTTTGAGCTTTCCTGGTCTTGCATCAGTTCCGGCAAGGAGCTTTCGTTCTTCTTTTCCCTGGAATGGGAATAAGTCAGGGAATAACGAGGATTAAAATCTTCCGGGGCTTTCTCGGCAGGTTGAAGTCGGGTTTTGAAGATATTAATCCCGGCCTCCCCGACGATTTTGACGATGGCTTCGCCAACCCTTAGTTCCTTGATAAGGTTGGGATGGAAACGAAATTTCTCGACCTGGGGCTTGGAATAGCCCGACATGAGGCCGTCCGCCCCAAAGCTTTCCACCTTATAGTCCGTGTCCCGCTCAGTCCCGAATTGCCGGGCAAAAGCCTCCGCCGTGTCCGGGTCGTTCACCCGCAGGATGATCTTGTTGCTGGCGGTGTTCATGACCTGTTCCAGGAACTCCATTGAAACGCCTTTCAAGTCCCCGAGGGATTGGTGGGCCAGGAAGAGGTTCACCCTGGCTTCCCGGCACTTGTTGATGAAGTCGATGAACTTCGGGTAAGCCAGGTTGTAGAACTCATCCAGGAAGACCCGGAAAGGCTTTTTGGGAATGTTCTGGTAACGGTCGGCCAATTTCTCAGCCAAGTCCATCATGGCGAGTATGCAAAGAGGCTTGGCGTCCTCCGGGTAACGGGCTGAATCGGGGGAGAAAAGGAAGATATCCCCCTGGCTCACCACGTAGTCCATGCGGATATCAGGCTTGCGGACGTTGAGGAGATGGGACCATTCGCTGTTGCAAAACCTTTGAAGCTTGTTGATAAGGCCCGATAGTTCCGCCCGGCGATCCTTAGGGGACTTGCTCAACCATTGGTCCCGGAAATATTGGGAGTAATGGGTGTCGGGGTATTTCGCGCAAAACCAAGTGATGGTCCTAAAGGTGTCTACTTCCTGGGTGGCGGTTAGCAAATCCGTAAAGGTCAGGGTTTTGATGCCCCTTTTGAACAAACCAATGAGATTGTGAAGAAAGGCATCGGCCAGATCCACGTAGTAACGTTCGGAGTTACGGGTGTCATAGTAGAGGGCGGTGAAGAGCCTGTTGGCGATTGCGTCTGGGTTGTCTCCATAAAGGGGGTTGTAAGTATGAGAGTTTTGGTAATTGGCTAGTGTGAAGTGTTGAATGGTACGCTTCGCTTGTGAAGCGTAGTAAGCCACGTCCTGGAACATGTTGCTTTTCACGTCGAGGATGAAACATCCCAAATCCTGCCTGATGGTTTGTTGGATGAAAGGCTTGATGACGTAATGGGTCTTGCCGGTTCCGGTTCCTCCTACGATCTGCACGTTCTCATGCAGTGAGGAAGTGGGAAAACCCTTTTTCCCCTTGTGGTCAAGTACCAAAGGATAGTCCCCGTTATCCTGTTTCGTCTGTTCGGGGGCTTTCCAGTAGAGGCCGTACATTGCCCCGCCTGTCATCAAGGCGAACATGATTAAAAAAGGCCAACCATAAACTTGGGTGGCAGGGTCTAAGAAAGAGATTGCGGCTGAACCGCAAATGGCGAGTTTCGTAGGGAAGTAAATGTTCTCATTGTTCCGGTTATAAAAAAGGATGGCGTAGGGAATGAAGAAAAGCAAAATCCACAGGCCCAAGTAGTGTTGGTTCTCAAAATCCAAATCGGGCCTAAAACTACTGGATATGTCTTGAAGCCAAAGGAATGGATGCACGAAATTGAGGAGTAAGAAAAAGAAGGGGGGAGAAACCAGCAAAAGGATAATTTGATTCTGAGTGTTCTTTACTTCGTTCGACATACCGCGCCTGGCTTTCCGGAAACCGTCTCCGATTTATAAGCCTGGCGGGTCACCGCCAAGCTATTCTTTGGCTGGTTCCCTTTTTGGATCAGATACCCGTCTTTTCCCCGGAGGGAAAAAATAGGCTCTAAGAGCAGTTCTCAAAACGTCCGCCCTTTTAATCTTCGGCTTTTTCTCCTTCTCTGCTTTCGTCTTTTCGTTTATGGCTTCCAATAAATCAGGGGTAACGTGGAGCATGAGTCTTACTCCACCTTCACCTTCAAGCATTGGACGCCCACGACCTTGTTTCTTTTTCATAGACATATCTATATTCCTCCTTGAAAAATCCGTCAATTTTAATCAACAGAATAATGTGTGCCGTTTATTCTAGGGGACAATATTTAGTTTTTGGGATTTAGTGTGTTTAAAAAAGGGGCCTTAATAACCGGCACATTTTAAAATATTTTTTTTACAGGTTTTGGTTAAATTCCAAAAAAACTAATTTTTTAGGTGTTCATAGATTGTATTTTGCCCGTTTTAATTCGTAGGGTATTTCCCCGCCTTCAAGATACTCTACAACTCCGTCACGAATTTCCTTCTTGTTCAATGAACCTGAATAAACGATGGTGGCGGAATTAGCATCTGCAGTCAAAACTGTAAACTTATCAGTATCAGAAGCAACAGCAACAGATGAATTATGAGTTGTAAATATAAATTGCCGAAGAGCTTTTGCATCCCGCAATTTCGTACATACATCATCCCAAATTGTTCTTAGGTCTAATGAGTCTTCTGGCTGATCAATTACGATTGGGAAAGTCCCGTCGCTAAGAGCAATAATTAATAATGCCACGGCTTTTTGACCCACCGATAATTCATTTAAGGGTTTGTAGGTATCATGAACTTTATATTGAATTTCAGGAATATCCTCGGCAATCGAAGTATAGGCGAAGCTTAAAATTTGTTCATAAGTAAGCTCGTCAAGTAAATGGTCAGCCAACCGAGCCATATTATCAACTTTCATCTCCGTCTTATTTGCTATCTCAGTCAAATCATCTTTCTTGTTTCGCCCGTGAAATTCATAATTGATCAATGCACCAACGAAGTCGTTTGGTTTTAATTTAGAGGATATAAGTTCAATGTCACCTTCGCGCAACCAACTTCCAGTTTTGACTTGCATTAGGTTTCGCTTGAACATACTGGTATCGCCTTGTTCTTTAAGGGTAACTAATAGTTTCTCATTGGAAGTGGAAGAAAAATAATCGCATCGGGCTTTCCTGGCATCGGAAAAGCGTTTAAGAATTTCATCAAGATTTTCGACAAGTTTTTTTCGACTTTCAGCTACGGCTTTTAGTTGAGAAGCTTTGGTTTTTAATAGGGACAATTCTTTTTGTAAACGAGTCTGTTCTTTTACAAGCGATTGACGCTTTTGATCCAATGCGGCTTGACTGCCTCCGCTTTCCTTTACAACAATCTCGTATTGTTGTTTTATTGGCGTAAATTCTATTAGCCATTGAGCGTATTCATCTTCTAAGGGTTTCCGTTTAGTTTCAGTGCTCTTGATAAGGGCTTCGATGCCAGTTTGAGCATGTTCTTTTAAAACCTTAGAATTACTTGCGGCTCTTTTGACTTCCGGCTTATCCTCCACAACACTTTCAGTTAATTCCACCGCTTCCAAATTCGTTTTGGTATTGCGCAAATGCTCTAAAACAATATTTGTATCCGCGATATGGGCTTGGATCTGTTGGCCTATTATTTCCTTTTCTGAATACTTTTGAAAAATTGGACTTGTTATCTGTCTATTAATTTTTTCAATTTGTTCGGAATAGGTAGAAATTTTTTCTTGGATAGCGACGCTTTGCAAGTGCGCCCTGAAGGCCTCTGCAAATCTTGCATCCGTTTCAGAAAGTGAAACGCTTAGTGTTTCTATTTCATTATGAAAATGGTGAAAATCAAAAAAGACATCAATAAATTTTCTAAGCTGAGAACCCGTTTTATCTTCAACGATTTTTATAACTTCGTTCTGGCTTAAAATTAATACAGGAAAAACTTGTGAAAGCTTGAACTCTTTTTTAGTCCCGTCGCTCAGGTCGGCAATTTCGATTTGATTTCCTTTGCCAGGATTGAATTCTCTTTTTATTTTGTATTTTTTACCTGACTCATCAGTAATTTGAAACTCAACAAGCCCGTGCAATTTTAATTGTTTTTCCAATTTTCCCTGATGATCAGCGAGTATCTCTTCGACACCAGAGACTTGATCCAGACCAAATCTTAAGCACTCAATAGCAAGAGATTTTCCCGAACCTTTCGCGCCCAAAATGCTATTCAAACCAGAATGAAAACTAAATTGTTGGTCTTTCAGGAAACCGCTATTCACTTTTATAGAATCAATAGTGGGGTACTTCTTTTCAACGTATTCAAAACTTTGCCGAATGCGAACATCTCGATCTATTAAACATTGTCGGATATCTTCGATAGTTGCTTTTTCATCTACCTTAAAATATGTAAAAGCAGTTCCAATATCTTTTATTGAATGGGCATCTGAGCCTTGAAAAACTCCGAGTTTTCTATAATGAAAATTTGGGTCAGTCCCATCCAAAACATCAAAAACCCGATTGTGAGCCTGTTTTCTCTCTTCGTTCTTAAAATCCGATTCCTTGGCTTCAGCCCCCAAAAGACACCTAAATCTTTTTTCAAAAATATTTTTCCTGACTTCACCTTGAATATCCCCTGTAACACCTTTTGATGAGTGGCAATGCGCAAGCGCTAAAATGGCGGTTGGATCATATTTATCTAGTTCTTCGGCAATCTCAGGAACTGTTTTCTTTCCTACTTCTATCACGTTTCCTTGGGCGTCAAACTTAACTCCAATTCTCATCAAAAACTGATTAACCCATGTAGCATTTTTATCTACGTCGAATAGAGCTACAACATGAACACCGAATTTACCGCCAGCCGCTAAAATTTCGACACCTGGGAAAATTGACAAATTCTTTGATTGAGCTGCGGATTTAATTGCATCAATCCAGCCAGCGGAATGATGATCAGTAATTGCTACCCCCGCAAGACCCGCTTTTAGGGTGGCGGCCACAAATTCTTCCGGAGTAGCTTGTTTGTCGGTGTAATCTTCCCCAGATGCAGGGGTGTGAACATGAAGGTCGAATTTTTTAAAGATAAGCCCATGTAAATTCATGATTTCCTTTGTTCAATCACATCATCTTTGGGATATTAAGAGACATTTATGGGAACTAGAGTCATAGTGTCGTTACCGAAAATATCAATGACTTTTACAGCTACGATATAATGACCTGGTTTGTTGTAAGTGTGGGTGGCGCTTTTCAGTTCCAGGTCGCGTTCTTTGCGTGTTCGAAAACTTTGCCACTCATTTTCAAAGATAAAGGAGCCTGTCCAACGCTCCTCAAAATCAAGGAATTCATCCCCCGCCACTACCACACCGGGCAGAGGATTTGAAACACCCATTTGTTTCGCCACTTTTATAATTTCTTTGCGACTTTCGTAGTCGAAATCAACGGCCCAATAGTCCACCCAATCTGTCCATTTTTTTGTAAGCACTTCGCTTTTTACAACCCCCTTGGAATTTTTAATCACTTTAATAAGCTTGCCCTGGTCGCATATCACTTCGCTTTTGCCTTCCTTTAATTCGGCGGCAAGGGAATCGGCAAGTCCCTGGCTGTAATAGACGGAAAAATCAGTAAGCTCGATGGATAAAGTGAGTTTTTTCTTTTTGTCAAAACGAGGTGTGGCTTCAATGTAGCTGACATCGTGAAAGCGCACTTGGCCTTTATCAACCGCGCGTTTGTCGAACACTTCGGGAGGGATCGTTTTGGGTGCAATATCAATACCTTTGGATTTAGCTTCGTCTAAAACCGCCGGAAACAATCCCATTTCAAATTCAAACGCCAAAATATCAACCCTGGAGGCTCCGCGTTTACGGCTTTCAGTTATGACTTCTTCAACGAAAAGACGTCCAACGGGAAGATTAATGGGGCCAATCACTACCAAACGATTGCCGCTCTTGCCGTGAAAAAAGCCTTCATCTTCCAGAGCCTGTGCTTTATAGGCTTTCAGTATCAAATCCCGATAATCGCGTTCCTTACGGGCCAAAGCTTCGGCTTTTTTCTTGGCGCTAAGATTACCGCCTACGTTAAGGTAGGCTTGCCGTTCATACTTTCCTAAATTTAAAACCTCAAACGCTCGGAAAGGTTTTCCGTCGGCTTTAAGCTCACGTTGAACTTGGATTAGGCGTTTTCTTGTAGTGTGAATGCCAAATTTGCCAAGATCAGCAGCAATCCATTTTCGCCCCATCTTTTCTGCTACCGCCGCCGTTGTGCCCGAACCAGAAAAAAAATCTGCGACAAGGTCGCCTTGGTCACTACTTGCTTTAAGAATTCTTTCAAGAAGTGCCTCAGGTTTTTGAGTCGGATAATCCAATTGTTCGTGTTGACCCTTTGATAAATTCACTATATCTGTCCAAATCGAACCAATCGCAAAAGCCGCTTCGTCCAAATAATACTTTTTATACTCACGACCAGAAGAGGTTTTGTAGATCAAATTCAATTTCCTAAAATTTTCTATGGATGTCTCCGAATAATCGCCCAACGTTACTTTCTTAAATTTTCTTCCATCTGGATCTTCGTACATATATTCTCTTAATTGCGTATCTGTGAGCTCCTCTTTAAATACTGTTCTGTATTTTGTTTTATAAGATTTCTTAAAAACAATAATTGAATCACCTTCCCGAGACCATTGGCTTGCATTTTTTTTAGCACCTTTGGCTGCCGAATCACGTTGCCAGGTTATGGTATTCATAAAATAGTTCTTGCCAAATATTTCCTCCAAAACTACGCGAATATATGAGTCCAACCTCCAATCACAATGAACATAAATACACCCATCTTCTGATAATAAATCTCTCATCAAAACCAGCCGTTCATAAATCATTGAAATAAAAGAATCGGCTCCGCGTCCCCAGGTATCACGATAAGCAATTTGTTCAAGAAGGTTCGGTTCTTTGTGAAAAATTTCATCGCCAATTTCAATATCCATTGAAAAATCTGCACCAACATCAAAAGGTGGGTCAATATAAATTAGTTTCAATCCACCTGCCTCTTCAATTTGTTGGCGCAAACCACCAGATTTTAATGATGAGAGAATTAGTTTGTTATCTCCCCATATGAGCTTGTTCGTCCATCCTTTGATTTGACGGCCACCAATGCCAAGAGAAAGTTCATCTTCTTCATGTTTTTCCTTCCGTGGTTCATCTATGTATTCAAGAGTTTGAAAAGGGAGAATGATGTTACAGACCTCACGGGATTTACCATTCCAAACAAGTTCGACTTCTTGTTTGTCTTCAAAAAGAAGGAATCGGTATTTTTCCGGCAAGGGCTTCCCCGTTTGGATTAAAGCTATCAAATCCCTTTTTTCGGCGTCAGAAAATTCATAAGTTTCATTTTGGGGTCGTGCCATACGTTAAGACTCCTGAAATTCGTTGAAACTGGCAGCTAAAGCGGCAAAGTTTTTCGGGGTGTGTTTTTCAAAACCTTCCTGGTCAACGTAAACAAACCGATAAATCTGGCCGCCGTTTTCTTTGCTCGCGGCTGTTGCGTCTTTGCACCATTCCCTGAGCCGGGCCATTTTCTGTGGGAGGTCCATTTCCTCCCGGCCTTTTGTCTCGACAATCCATATCGTTTTGTCCTTGGTTTTCACAATAAAATCCGGGGTGTAGGTAGACAAATCGCCATCGGCCTTGACGTAATCCAATTTAAAGCCCACCGCAAGATAGTTTTTGGCGTGGGATACAACATCATCTGCTGTTGAATCCAGAAAAGCGGCAAATGTTAATTCAAACCCGCCCGCGTGGGCCTGGCCTACCACCCGGTTGAAAACGGACTTTTTAGCCGCCAGGAACGGGCTGGGGTCCATACGAAAAGGCCGTGTATCTTTAAGACGGATATAGTCCTCAATCCTAGCCGAGCCTTTATCCTGCACGGTCAAAGCGTTGATGGCGACCTTAAAACTATCGTAAAGAATCTTCCCGGCTTCGGGTTCGGAAAGATTCCGCAAGACGACCGGGTCTTCCAAATTAACTGGAGAACCTTCAAATAAATAATCACGGATAAAGGTTTTCACCTTTCCAAAAAGAATGTCATAACCGCCCACCAGCCGCAGATCTTTCAACAACTGGCCCGCAAAAAAACCCACGACCGAGCGATAATCCGCAACCCCCGTGCCATCCAATAAAATTGTATGGTGGACTTCCGTTTCCAACATGGTCTTAAACACGATTTCCCGGACTTCCTCAGCGGAGAATGGTTTTAAAGGAAGTTTCTTATTTCCTAATTTAGCGGGATTAAGCAAATCCAACTCCTTATATTCCCGTTGGTAACGCCGGGTGAGCTTTGGAATAGAGATGTCGAGCGCGTCGAGGTTTTTTTGTGGGTTCTGTGTATCCACCTCCACAATGACTGATTCCAAATGGATGACATCCTTGCCCATAGGCACCAAAATAAAGCGTACTCCTTCATTCTGGATAGCCTCCACAAATTCCATAAAGGCGGGGGTTCCCATAACCGAAACCGTCTCTTGGGCATCAGTACCAAAATACATACGGCGAAGGCCGCGACCCAATGTTTGCTCCGGTAGGATATTGCTTTTGGCTTTATAAGGCCGTAAGCCAACGATGGTGGTCACGTTGCGGACATCCCAGCCTTCCTTGAGCATGAGAACCGAAACGATGGCTTTATAATTATGCGGTGAAGTCCAAGTATCAATATTGTTGGCTTGATCTCGAAGTTCTTTCAACTCATCCTTATCTTTGCCAGTTGGAGATTCAGAAATATCTCCGTTGTTCTTGGTATGAATGACCAAAACGGCCCCCTGAAGTTCGGGACAGATTTTTTCCAGGTAGGCTCCCACCTCGTCGCAATTTTTCGTGTCATCCACCATTACGAATAAGATTGCCTTTTTACCCAGCTTCTCGTGTTCCTTGTAGCTTTTGCGCCATTCCTCGATTCCTAAACGAAGAAAGTCGTCGTATTTCTCGCTGAAAATGGCGCTTGTTCGTTCGTGAAGTTTGGCGCGGCTTGGGGCGTCTGGAAGGATGGGATGCTTGACGACGTTTTGGTGGATGGCCTCCACGAGCGGATAATCCGACACCGTTTGAACGAAGATTGCGCCGTTTTCGTGACGGGGGGTAGCCGTGACGTCAATTTGAATGGAAAGCCGCCGGTCTTTTTGTAACATCCGGTGATGAATGTCCTGAATAGATTTAAACCATGCCATGCGTTCATCGTGAATGTGGTGGGCTTCGTCGTTGAATACGGCCAATTCCTCTATCTCACGGACAAGCTCGCCCAAATCTGTGTGC
>CAWKAR010000057.1:0-104721 GCA_963847625.1 candidate division FCPU426 bacterium
AAAAGGGCATGAGGATGAAGGCAGAACAGGGCTATTGGCCGACAGTAGCCCCTATTGGTTACAAAAATATCCAAGGCCAAGACGGGAAAAAGACCATTGAAATTGATTCTGAAATGGCCCCTTTGATAACCAAACTCTTTGAATATTACTCAACCGGAAACTTCAATTTAAAAACCATAACCAAAAAGATGAAAGAGGAAGGGTTAGTTACCCGAAAAAGCAAAAGGGCTTTAAACAAAAGCGCAATTCATACGGTCTTACATAACCGGATGTATTCGGGTGAATTCGAATGGAACGGAAAACTTTTCAAAGGAAACTATCAACCCATAGTTTCAATTGAGTTATTCCAGAAGGCTCAAGGAATTCTAAACCAAAGGTATTCCAGATCAGGAAAGCCCAAAGTGGATTTGGCTTTTACCGGCTTAATAACTTGTGGGCATTGTGGATGTTCGTTAGTGGGAGAAATGAAAAAGGGAAAATATGTTTACTATCACTGCACGGGCTGGAAAGGTAAATGCAAAGACCCTTACACCCGTGAAGAGGTATTAGAACAGGGTTTTTCAGATAACCTGAAAAAGCTAGTTTTGAATGAAGAGGTTTTAACCTGGATGAGGGTTTCTTTGAAGCAAAGCCACAAAGACGAGAAAGAACATCATGGGGAAGCTTTAGCCCGTTTAAGGGGTGAATACGACAAAATCCAAGGCCGTCTTGATTCAATGTATGAGGACAAGCTAGACGGCAGGATCAGTAACGAGTTTTACGACAAGAAGGCCCTGGAATACCGCCAAGAGCAACAGAACCTAAACAAGTCCATTCAACAGCACGAAAAGGCAAATAAGAACTATTTGGATGAAGGAATAAGGCTTTTGGAAATGGCGCAAAACGCCCATGAGGTATTCAAGCAAGGCGATAGAATCCAAAAGCGGAATATTTTGAATTCAATCTTCCTGAAAAACTCTTGGAAAGAAGGGGTTCTAATCTCAGAGTTCCGGGAACCTTTTAACCGCTTGGCAATCTCGAACTCTCAAACTCCAAATGAAAAGCCCCTAGGGGTTGGCTCTAAGGGCTTTAACGAAAAATGGCTCCCCGGATTCAACGATTTGCGAACTTTCCGCCTAGAATTCCCAAAATATTTTTAATTCAAACACAGATTCAACGATTTGCGAACCTTCAAATTCCAAGTAATTCAAACCCAAAGGCACTTTTGGTGGTAAGAATTTTTGGTATTTTAAAATCTCCATCCGAACAGCCAATTTAAAGCGCATACCCATTTAGCAACATTATCTGGATACCTGTTTAAAAATGGCCTGAAGGAATATTTATAGTTTAAAATATTTATGTGACCCCTAATTATATTCGATTTTCGAACTATTAGTTTCGAATTGGGTTGAAGTATTTTCTAAAGAGACAAAATAATGCGGATAAATAAAAAAAGATTTACTAAAAATAATGATTATTTGATTTGCATTTTAGACATACTGGGATTTGAAAACTTGTTTAATGAGCTTGGGTTAGAAATAATTGAATCAAAATACAAGGAACTTATTGCGGTTATTGAAGAACAAAATATTAGTTTTGCTGTAGTTGTAGGACCGGGTGGATATCCAATGGCCGGATCACCAAATATCAAATCTGCATATTTCAGTGATTCCATTATCATTTGGTGTAAATATGATTTTTTCAGGATGGAAGTTTTATTTAATACTTTGAAAGAATTGCTTTGCAAATCTATTGAAATCGGTTTGCCATTAAGAGGTTCTATAAGTGTCGGCCCTGTAAAAATCGACGAAGAGAAAAGCATATTTCTTGGGCAGCCAATTATTGCCGCAGCAAGAGCAGAATCAGTTCAAAAGTGGATAGGCATTACATTTAGTAAAACTTTTAATGAAGAACCATATTGCAACGGGTTCAAGCTTGATTGTTTTTTACAATATGATAAGCATCTTAAAAAGGGCGGAGAAAAAATGACGATACCATTAGTTATTGATTTTCCTAGACAATGGCGATTAAAAAGAAAGAATTCGTTAATTGATGCCATTCAAAAATTAAATAGAGATGCGAAATATTCCGTATATTATACAAACACAATTAATTTCATTAAATTTTCAGAAGAAAAACATGATTGGTGGAAAAAAGACCCTAGATATTTAGAAGGACTTGAGAAAATGGAAAAAAGAAATGAAAAGACCTAGAAGAAATGTTTCTTATTTTTAAGGAATAAGAGGAACGCCGTCAAAAGGAATTTAATAACCCAATCGGTAGTTGATGCCAGATTTTCACCAAGTTTATTAGCGTAACTGACTTTAAAAAGGTCTAATGGTTTTTTACGTTTCATATTCTATTTTATACAAAACGGGTCAACGATTCTGTCAAGCCTAGAATTACATGATTTTAATTTCCTTCTTTTAAACCAGTAAACTCAAGAAAAGAATCGTTTAAAAAGGGATTAATTTATATTCTTTGGAAAATCCTTTCATTTCATAATTTCGGATTGAAAGGTTTTCCTTTACCTTGAATAACCTTTTATAAATTATTTTTGCATGTTTAATCTGCCCAAACTTTAATAACTGTAAATAAAATTTATTCAGAAATAACAGGTATTTTAAAGCAATTATTTTTTTCGCATATAAATCATCTTTATCATAAAAATCGACAAGCATATTTTTTATTTCACGTCCCATTGATAGAAATTTAACGATATTTCTTTTTATTCTTTCTCCGTTTTTCAATGCAATTTCATTTAATGTTGCCATTCCAAGAATATGAATTTTTTTTCCAAGGTTAATATCAAGTTCTTTTTCCAAGACCTTAAGTATTTTCATGTAAAAAAAACGTGATTCTTTATATTTGCCTAAATAAAAATAACAATCCGCAAGATCATTAAACACACCCTTAAGATAATCATCATCATTTATTCCATTAAATCTCTTTTTTATTTTAATGACTCTGATTAATAATTTTTCCGCCTCTTTGTATTGTTTAACCGAAAATTTTTCCTTTGAAACCTTTTCCAATACTTCTCCCAAACTTTCGGGATTATTCTTATATGACTCCGTTGCAATTCGCATTATTTCGTTATGAACTAATAACAATTTTTCTTTCTTGTTTTGTAATGTATAAATTTTAGACAGGATTTTTAAAGGTTTAAGTATTAAATTCCTATCCGATGCCGATAAAGTTCTTTTGCGTATTTCGATTGCTTGAAGTACATATTTTTCCCCTTTTGAATAATTAAAACCATTTGGTGCAGTTTTTTTAGTTCGAAAAATCTTATTTATTATCTTTAGATACTCATAATGTTTAATTTCTTTTGAAACCAAATATTCAATAGCCTCAGCTACCTTCGGATGCCCAGAACCGAAGCTTTTAATAACTAAAGGGATATCACCTATTTTTTCGGGGTTGATTACTCGAAACCAATCTTTTTTAAATCCTAAATTTATTTTGATTTTCTTTGTTTCAGGTATTTTCGGTATTTTTAATGAAATAGAACTTAAAAGACGATTGTAAATACGTTCTGCAAGTGGTTTTAAAACAATAACGTCATCGATGACTCTTTGTTTTAATACTTTAAGGGCATTTGTATATCCATTTTCATAAGCTTCCCATAGGTCAACGGACATTTGCCCAGGAAAATCAGTTTTTCTTTTTATTCTATAAAATTTTTCTGCGCCGGATAATCCACCCCTTATCCCAAAATTAAATAAAGGCCATCTCAAATCAAAGTTTATCTGGTTAAATTTTATTCTAGGGAATTCGCTTTGGATCATCCGTATATCAAACAATGACCCGTTATAAGTAACAACATATGGGTATTTATTTAATAATTTCGGGAATTGGTTTAAATTTATTCCATGAACAAAAGTAAAAACCTTTTTTCCATCAAAAGCACCTACTACTGTGATTTTATCTTGAGAAAAATTTAAACCCGTGGATTCTATATCAATATATAAACATCTATTTTGAAAAGTTTGATAAGAACGCCAAAGTTCCCTTTTTCGATTTCTAGGTATCCGATTAAGAAAATCTGCCCTTCCTTCCTTAAGTTCGTTCATAGCCGATAAAATATTGGATTTAAGATGTTCTGATTGTTCTTTTGGATAGAAATTAACTCGGGAAGAAATATAACTATCCCAATCTAAAATATTTAACTTATACAACGATTGCTCGAATGAATAACTTGATCCAGGGAATATGCAAAAAGAATGTTTTAACGCGCCAAGCGGATTAATTGCTTTGCCCTTATAAAAAGATAAATTAGTTTTATCTATTACAGGATGCTTGATTAAATCATTCGGGGTTTTAATCGTCGGGAATGAAAATAATTTCTTTAGATATCCCCTATTCATTCGAAAAGGCATCTTTGTTTTTAAGCCCAAAAGATTTTTTATATAATCATCATTTTTTCCTTTGGCCCTAAATTTGCGAGTTAATTTGATTATATCCACCTGTGAAATTTTAGACGATGCATACAATTCGGTTACTTTTTGTATTTCAACGCCTTGTCCTGAATGAATTACTAAATGGCAGAGTTTGCAAATTACAGTTAGATTAGAAATTTTTTCATTATTAAAATCTCCATCTATATGGTGAACTTCTGTTTCATCTTGTGATTTAAACCCGCAAAATTGGCATCTGTGGTCGAATTTCTTTTTTATTAACACTCTTAAAGATTTCCAAGCCGATGTTCTAAGATATTTCTTAGCTTCCAAGTCACGCCATGTATTTGGATCTGCAAAAGATGGAAATAATTCGCCCGGTTTGGGCATTAAAGATTTAGAAGTCAAGTTGGGCCTACTTTTATGTTTAAAAATTTCTATTTTTATATTTTCATAAATATTTCTTTAGTTTATTCAGTATATCGAATAAATAAAAAAGCCCTTCTTTTTTCGTCGAGGGGCTTTAAAGGGAAATTTAAAATAAATTTAATGATGTTATTTACATAATAGGTTTGGGAGTTGGAGTTAAAACAACCATAGGTTTTTTCTTTGGTTTTTTAACCGGCGTTATAGTCGGTGTTTGAATCGAGGTAATTTCCTGGGCAATCAATTTTAAACCTACCGCAGGTTGTTTAACAAATAAACCGACTTCAGCCCAACGCATTAACAAAACATATTTTCCCGCTGTTAAATCTCCACTTTTTTCGTAACCAAGTGTGTTCATTTTGCTGAATCCCTCAACGGAGGTTAGATTCATTAAGCTCCCCGAATTTTTATATTTGGAATAATTATCCTCATCTAATAAATAAACATTTAACGCAGGTTTTTTGTTGCTACTTACTATTGTTAATGAAACCGTGGAATTCTTAGCAATCGTAAAAGGTCTTTCTAATCCGTTTTGAGGTTTATTTTTGGGATGACCAGGACCAGGAACTTTAAATATTTCATCGAATATGGTTACGGGTTTAACTTGGGTTTGTGCCTCGGATTTTGTGACTTGTGCGCTCATCATGGAAATGAGGACTAATACAATAAGGGTTAATTTTATTTTCACAGAAACCTCCATTAATACGTTTAATTGTTCATAATTATACTGCACCAATAAATTTCTTGCGTTTTTTCTACGACACTTCCCTAAAAATGTACGTTTGTCTTTCCTAAAACAACCTATTTACAAACGGTTGAATCTACCGTCAAACTTCCACTAACGAAGCTTTGAGGCCATTTCACGGGATTAACGCAGGTTGTAAAGCTCGCATGGTCGGCATTTTGAATTACGCTCAAATCTGTGTAAGAAGCAAATGTTATTACGATGCTGGCTGAAATGGCGGAACAAGGTAATGTGTCCCCGCAATATTTTACTTGCAGATGGAAGGATCAACGGTCACGTCACCGCCGACTATTTTTGGTAATTTGGTAGGAGTCACACAAGTTGTGAGGTCCTCGCCGACATATTCAATCACACTTAAATCCGTGTAAGTAGAGCAAGTAATTTCAAGGTCCTCGCCGATGCTGCATGGCAAAGATTCACCACACCCAATAACTGCGTCCTCGGTAATCGCGCCGGAACATGGGGCAGAAGTAGGTAATGCTTTTTTAGGCGAAACATGAAAATCCCGCTCACAAGATAAACAAATGGCTGAAAAAAGAACAAATCCAACTAAAAATATTTTCATATAACCACCTAAGATTAACCTTTTCGGCATTTTCAGAAGGATACCCATCGGTAGTTTTACCTTATCACGTTGCCTTTTATGTTGTAAACCATGAAAAAGTCTAAATACGTTGAAGTCCTCAAAGTGGGGGAGAATATTAGGAAATTAAGGACTGAAAAGGGATGGACTCAAGAAAAACTGGCCGAAATTGCCGATCTTAATCCCAAATATGTTGGTTTTGTGGAAAGAGGACTTAAAGCCCCCTCAACCCGAAATATCGTTAAATTTTATAAAGCTTTAGGATGTAGCCCTTCTAAATTATTTAAAGACATTTAGAATATTTTATAACCTTGGAAATACCCATATCTGTAGTTTCTGAAGGTCCAAGCAGTCGAACTCATAAACCACAACCCATAAACCCATTCTTAAGAATCCATTCTTAAGAATCATTCTTAGAATCCACAAACCCATTAGGCAGGGTTCAAAAGCTATTATTTATGAGTTTATTAACCCATAAACCCATTCTTAAGAATCCATTCTTAAGAATCATTCTTAGAATGCCATTCTTAGAATCCACAAACCCATTAGGCAGGGTTTAAAAGCCATTATTTATGGGTTTATTAACCCATAAACCCATTCTTAAGAATCCATTCTTAAGAATCATTCTTAGAATGCCATTCTTAGAATCCAAACCCATAACCCATACCCATAACCCCATTCGGTATGCCTAAAAAACCATAATTTATGGGATATAACCCACTCCTAAACCCATACCCACAAACCCATTACCCATAAACCCATAACCCATTTCCTAACCCATAGCCTTATGGGTTTTGACTTCCCAAAAAAACACTCTCAAAGATCAACCCAGGGATTTTTTCGGGCAAAACTTCAAGGGCGGATTCAACGATTTGCGAACCTATTTTCAGGGGGTGTTTTTAGGTTTTCCTATTTCACTTTTTGCGGGGGAAGGGTAGCTTTGACGGTAGCCGGGTTTAGACGCATCGCCCCGGTCATCAGCAATTCTATCAACTGCTTGGAGAGATCATGGCCTTCTTCAGGGGCAATCGGGACAAAGTTAATTTCCACGTAAAAAGGTCTTTTTTTATTATGTCCAATAGGCATATTTTGAGTATAATCCGATTATGCCTTATGGTCAAGTATTCAAATAAATAATTTCATCGTTTAAAAAAGGTAGGTGCTTATGGCAATGACAGGTAATAGACAGGGGCCTCAAGTCTCTGAGGAGTTCGTCAAGTTATTTGAGGAACACCTGGAGAAGAATAAACTAACTTTAATGGAAGTGGCGGATAAGGTGGAAATGTCCCAAAGCTACCTTTCCAGAATTCTAAGCCGGGAAAGGGGCCTTCCATCGGATGAGAAAGTCCTGCAAATGGCAAAAGCCCTCAAGATCAATCCCCCCGAATCCCTCTTGATTGTGGCCGGAAGGATACCGGCTTCTAAAGGGGAAACGGATGGGGCAAAGATTGATAAATGTATCGAAAAAATCAACCAACTAGCCCAAGAATCCAAGGAAATCAAAGAGGCCGCAGAATCCAACGCCTTTATAGCCAAAGTCCTGTTAGGCATTGCGGCCCTTGCGGGGGTGATTCTCATTGCTATAGCGGCAATTACCCTAAAGCGGAAAAAAGAGATAAAGAATGACGCCTGAAAAGGTTAAATGCGGCCTTTACGTCAGGGTATCAAGCCAGAACCAACTAAGCCCGGAATATAACTCCCTGGCAAGCCAAAGGGAGAAATTAGAGGCTTACTGCAAAAGCCAGGAAGGTTTTGAAGTTTATAGGGTCTATGAGGATGGGGCATTTTCGGCTGATAGTATGGACAGGCCACAATTGCAAGCCATGTTGACCGATATTCGTTTTGGGAAAATCAACTGCGTTTTGGTTTACAAGATTGACCGGCTCACCCGTTCGGTTAAGGACTTTAATACCCTTCTGGAAATTTTCGAAAAGTACAAGGTCAAATTCGTTTCAATCACCCAAAGCTTAGACACTACCAGCCCGTCAGGCCGCTTGATGCGAAATATCATTGTGGACTTCAGCCAATACGAAAGGGAGATGACTTCCGACCGCACCAAGGACAAGATGCACCAAAGGGCGGAAAAAGGAATGTGGAACGGGGGGTAGTGCCTTTTGGGTACAAGAACGAGAATAAGAAGCTGGTCATTCATCCCACACGAATCCCCCATTGTTCAATTCATGTTCCGTCAATTCTCACAAGAGCCTTCCCTTGCCAAGCTAAGGGAAAAACTCAGGCTTAGGGGATATATGAACCGTGCCGGGAAGGAATGGGACAAAACCGCAATCATGCATATACTTAAAAACCCGGTTTATTGCGGGAAAATTCGGATAGGTGAACAAATCTATAAAGGGCTTCACGAATCAATAGTTGAGGAAGCCCTATTCTTGCGGATTGAGAGATTGACGCCCGACCGCACACACCCCAAAACCAAGATTGAAAGGCCGTTCCTGTTAAAGGGGTTGATTAGATGTTCCTATTGCGGTTCTTACATGACGCCCCATTACACCCTGAAGCACAGGAAAGACGGTTCTACCCATGCTGTTTGTTATTACCGATGCACCAAAACAACCCATTTCAATAATCAATCCTGCAAGATCAGACACATCAACGCCGATTTTGCGGAAAATTGGGTCATAAGTTCCTTAACCCAAGTTACCTACAATGACGTTTATTTAGAAACCACTATCGAGGAAATAAACAAGAACCTACTTGGAAAAACGAATAATTTGGAAAAGGAAGTGGATAACCTCAAGAAGAGTTTAGAAGAAGTGGAAAGCAAGATAGACCGCTATGTGAAGGCAATAGGGGAAGGAACCACTACCGCCAAACTCATAGAAAAAGAAATCAAAGTCTTAACGGAAGATAAAAGAAAATTGGAAATCCAATATGAAGCGGCCCAAATAGACTTTAACAGCCAAGCAATGGCCGCTTTCGACGTTCAATTGATAAAAGAGAGTTTGAAAAGTTTCCGTGATAGCTTTGGGGCTCTCACGACCGAGGAAAAGGCGCAAACTCTACAGAAGTTTCTCAAGACCATCTTGGTTTATCCTGAAAAGATGTCTCTTGATGTTTATGAATTACCCACCTTTTCCGTCGGTTCGCAAAAGCGTTTAAAATGGCTCCCCGGGTTGGACTCGAACTGGCGCACAATAGCCTTTGAAATACCATTATTTTACCGTCCTGGAATAAAAGGCAGGAATTCTTTGAAAAATTCGGGTTTGAAGGAGAAATAAGATCAAAAAGACCCGAATTAAGGCCTCATAACAATAGGGAACCCAGCCTCTGCGGGCGGGAATGTGGGCAGTTTATCTCCCCTACCGGCAAACGACACTAGGAATGTGGGCGGGTTATCCCCCCCTGTCGGTAAATGACACCAGGAATGTGGGCGGGTTATCTCCCCTGTCGGCAAATGACACCGGGTTTGTGGGCGGGTTATCTCCCCCTTCCGGCAAATGACACCAGGAATGTGGGCAGTTTATCCCTCTTGTGTACTGGGTTCGTGTCTTTGTGTACTGGGTTCGCGCCCTTAGGAACTGGGAATGTGGGCAGTTTATCCTCCTGCGTACTGGATTCGCGGCCCTGTGTACTGGGAATGTGGGCAGTTTATCCTCCTGCGTACTGGGTTCGCGGCCCTGTGTACTGGGAATGTGGGCAGTTTATCCTCCTGCGTACTGGATTCGCGGCCCTGTGTACTGGGAATGTGGGCAGTTTATCCTCCTGCGTACTGGGTTCGCGGCCCTGTGTACTGGGAATGTGGGCAGTTTATCCTCCTGCGTACTGGGTTCGCGGCCCTGTGTCCTGGGTTTGTGGGCGGTTTATCCTCCTGCGTACTGGGTTCGCGGCCCTGTGTACTGGGTTTGTGGGCAGTTTATCCTCCTGCGTACTAGGTTCGCGGCCCTGTGTACTGGGTTTGTGGGCAGTTTATCCTCCTGCGTACTGGGTTCGCGGTCACCGTGAACTGGGTTATCCCCCTTTTGAACTGGGTTAAGTCCCTGGAACTGGGTTATCGGCTAACGGGAACTAGGTTTCTGGCCCATGCGGGCAGGACCCCCGACACCTGCGGGCAGGACTCCCAGCATCTGCGGGCAGGGCTACCGTCTTCTGCGGGCAGGACCCCCGGCCTCTGCGGGCAGAACCCCCGACGCCTGCGGGCAGGACTCTCGACGCCTGCGGGCAGGACCCCCGGCCTCTGCGGGCATGGAACGGCTTATTCCGACAGGCGTTTACCAGAAAACCGACCCTGTTTACCAGAAATGCGGGGTTCGTTTACCAGAAAGTTAATAAAATAATTTCTCTCCCTAAAATTACAGGTTCTTGATGTAATAAATAGACAAAGCCAGCATCGTCAACATGATCACAATCGGCAAATATGCTCCACCCATGGTACACCTCCCCGTAAGATTTTTTTCCGGAACCATCCCGGTTTAAACCACTTCCCCGTACAACCCCGGACCAAAGCTCCCTGTTATTTGGCGGGTACTGCGGCTAACGCGTCCAACGCCAAATTGAGTTTTAATACGTTCACCCCCGGGTCCCCGATGAAACCCAACCAGCGGCCATCTGTGTTCCGGCGGATGAGTTCCTCCACCTTGTCCGGGTCCATCCCACGGGCCTTCGCCACGCGGGAGACTTGGTACTGGGCCCCGGCGGGACTGATGTGGGGGTCCAATCCCGATCCCGAGGCCGTCACCAGGTCCATGGGCACGGGAGCGTCCGTCCTGTCCGGATGGGCTTTCCTCAAGGCCTCCACCCTTCCCTTCACGGAATTGATGAAATCCGGGTTGGTGGGGCCCAGGTTGGAGCCGCTGGAGTTGGTGGCGTTGTAAGCGTATGGCGAGGTGGCGCTGGGCCGGCCCCAGAAATATTTAACGTCATCGAAGGGCTGACCGATGAGTTCCGAACCAACCGTTTTACCGTTGAGAACTATCAAGCTTCCCCCCGCTTGCTTTGGGAAAAACACCTGTCCGAATAGGGTGACCACACTCGGATATATCAACCCCACCAGGACCGTGAAAACAACCACTGCCAATAGGGATATCCTTAATTGGACGCCGATTTCTTTGAACATGTATTCACCCCCAAAATTTCATATGTGTCATTGTGCCGATCTTCCATAAATAAATATTGAGATCGGTACTATGCCGACCTCCCTGAATATTTATTGAGGGTCGGTATGCGAGGAATATTCGCCGAATAGGCGAATGCAAATGACGAAGCAACCCAAGTTCTAAATTAAGCTTTTTCCAATCCTTTACACCAACCTCAAACCCACCAGAACCATGTCGATCAACTTGATCCCCACGAAGGGAACGACCAGCCCGCCCACGCCGTAAACCAGGAAGTTGTTCCAAAGAAGCAGCGAGGCAGGGGCCGGCCTGTACTTCACACCCTTCAGGGCCAACGGCACCAGGAACACGATGATGAGGGCGTTGAAGATGACCGCCGAAAGGATGGCGGACTGGGGGGTGGCCAAATGCATGATGTTGAGCGCGTTCAATTCCGGGTAAGTGAGCGCGAAGGCCGCCGGAATGATGGCGAAGTACTTGGCCACGTCGTTGGCGATGGAAAAGGTGGTCAAGGCCCCCCTAGTCATCAGCAATTGCTTGCCGATCTTGACCACCTCAATCAGCTTGGTGGGATTGGAATCCAAATCCACCATGTTGCCCGCTTCTTTGGCCGCCTGGGTGCCGGTGTTCATGGCCACCGCCACGTCGGCCTGGGCCAGGGCCGGGGCGTCGTTGGTGCCGTCCCCCGCCATGGCCACCAACCTTCCGCCCGCCTGGGAATCCCGAATGAGTTTGAGCTTGTTCTCCGGCGTGGCCTGGGCCAGGAAATCGTCCACGCCCGCCTCCGCCGCGATAGCCGCCGCGGTCAGGGGATTGTCGCCCGTGATCATGACGGTCTTGATTCCCATGCGCCGCAGTTCCGCGAAGCGCTCCTGGATGCCGCCCTTCACGATGTCCTTCAGGTGGATCACGCCCAGGACCCTTTTGCCCTCGGCCACCACCAGGGGCGTGCCCCCATGCCGCGAGATGCCCTCCACGCCGGTTCGAATTTCCTCGGGATATTTTCCCCCCTGTTCCTTGATGTAATTCTCGATGGAATCCGCCGCCCCTTTGCGGATGGCCCTCTTTCCGATATCCACCCCGCTCATGCGGGTTTGCGCGGTGAAAGGCACGAAAGTCGCCTTGAGTTCCTGGATCGTCTGGCCTCGCAGGCCGTATTTTTCCTTGGCCAGCACCACGATGCTCCGGCCCTCGGGCGTCTCATCGGCGAGCGAGGACAACTGGGCCGCCTCGGCCAGGTCCTTGACGTCCACATCGGAGGCGGGGATGAATTCCGTGGCCTGCCGGTTGCCCAGGGTGATGGTGCCGGTCTTGTCCAGTAAAAGCATGTCCACGTCGCCGGCGGCCTCCACCGCCCGGCCCGACATGGCGATGACGTTGGCCTGGATCATGCGGTCCATACCCGCGATTCCGATGGCGGAAAGGAGCCCGCCGATGGTGGTGGGCGCCAGGCAAACGAAAAGCGCCACCAACACGGTTACAGTGACGACTTTCCCGGCCCCCGAAACCGCCACGCTATAGATGGAAAAAGGAAGCAGGGTCGCGCAGACGATCAGGAACACGATGGTCAGGGCCGCAAGCAATATGTTGAGGGCGATCTCGTTGGGCGTCTTTTGGCGCTTGGCTCCTTCCACCATGGAAATCATGCGGTCCAGGAAGGACTCCCCGGGGTCGGAAGACACCCGGACGATCAACCAGTCGGAAATGACGCGGGTACCCCCGGTCACCGCGCTTCGGTCCCCGCCGGACTCGCGCACCACCGGGGCCGATTCCCCGGTGATGGCGCTCTCATCCACCATCGCGATGCCCACGACCGCCTCCCCGTCCGCCGGGATGTAGTCCCCCGCTTCCACCAGGACCATGTCTCCCTTGCGCAGGTCGCCCGAGAGAATCTCGACGGATTTGGCGCCCTTTTCGGGCTTGGATAGCTTCTTAGCCTTCACTTCCTGGCGGCTCTTGCGCAGGGTGTCGGCTTGGGCCTTGCCCCGGCCCTCGGCCATGGCTTCGGCGAAATTGGCGAAGATTACCGTGAACCAAAGCCAGAGGGAAACGGCGAAAATGAAGCCTGGCGAAGCTTCCCCTTGTCCGAAGGCCGCCTGGAGCCAAAGGCCTGTCGTGAGGATGCTTCCTATATAGACCGTGAACATGACCGGGTTCCTGACCATGTGCAAGGGGGTGAGTTTCTTGAAGGACTCAACCATTGCCTTGCGGGTAATCACGGGATCGAATAATTTTCGGGACTTCGTTTGTTCCGTCATTTTTTGCTCCTTAATTTAAAGATGTACCATCTTTAAATGTTCAACTATTGGTCCGAGAGCCAAAGCCGGGAAGAAGGTCAGGGCCCCCACGATGATGATGGTGGAAACCAGCAAAACAACAAAGAGAAGGGTATGGGTCGGAAGGGTTCCGGCGCTCGCCGGAACGCTTTTTTTCTTCGCCAGGCTTCCGGCGAGGGCCAAGGCCGGAATGGCCAGCCAGAAGCGGCCGAACCACATGGCCACCGCCCCCATCAGGTTGTAAAAGGGCGTGTTGCCGTTGATCCCCGCGAAGGCGCTCCCGTTATTGGCCACTTGGGAGGTAAAGGCGTAAAGAATCTCGCTGAAGCCGTGCGAGCCGGGATTGGAGGGCCCCGCCTTGCCCGCGCCGGTGATCACCCCGATGGCGGTCAGGGTCAGGATCACCATGGGCGGGATGAGGATGATGAGGGAGGCCATTTTCATCTCATAGGCCTGGATTTTCTTGCCCAGGTACTCGGGGGTGCGGCCCACCATCAGCCCCGCCACGAAGACGGCCACGATGACGAAGACCAGCATGACGTAAAACCCCGACCCGACCCCGCCGAACACCACTTCCCCCAGCATGAGCATCCAAAGGGGCACGAATCCGCCGAGCGGCGTGAAGGAATCGTGCATGGAATTCACGGCGCCGCAGGAAGTGCCTGTGGTGGCCGTGGCCCAGAAGGCGGAGTTCCCGACGCCGAAGCGGACTTCTTTCCCTTCCATGTTGCCGTCGTTGAGTCTTTCACCGTGCGAGCCTGCCGTCAGCTTGGACAGGGCCGGGTTCCCGGACTGCTCCGAGTGGACGCAGAGGTAAACCATGGGCAGGAACAACACCAGCATGGCGAAAAGCACGGCCCATCCCTGCCTGCGGTCACCCGCCATCACCCCGAAGGTGTAGCAGAGGGACGCGGCGATGGCCAATAAGCCCAAAACTTCCAATAAGTTCGTCAGGGGTGTCGGGTTCTCGAAAGGATGCGCCGAATTGGAATTGAAAAAACCGCCGCCGTTGGTTCCCAATTGCTTGATGGCGATTTGGGAGGCCACCGGCCCCAGGGCGATGCTTTGCTCGGTGACCGCCACATGGGTGGTTTGGGCCTTGCCGGCCAAGGTGACTGGTTGTCCCTGGGCGTTGGTGACCGGCTGGTCGTAAGACGTCGGTTGGACCAGTGTGGCCGTGGGATACTTGGCGAAGGTCTGGGGCGTCCCCTGCTGGATCAAGGCCAGCGCCATCACGAAACTGAGCGGAAGGAGGATATAGAGGGTGGTCCGGGTCATATCCACCCAGAAATTCCCGAGCTTGTTGGTTTGCTTGCGGGTAAAACCCCGGAAGAAGGCTGCCAGGGTGGCCATCCCGCTGGCCGCCGAAAGGAAGTTATGGACCGCCAGGCCCGCCATTTGGGTGAAATAACTCAGGGTGGACTCGCCGCCGTAGTTCTGCCAGTTGGTGTTGGTGATGAAGCTGATGGCGGTGTTGAAGGCCAGGTCCGGCGGGACGGGGCTTTGCCCCGCCGGGTTGAAGGGAAGGCGCTGTTGGACGCGCATGATGATATAGAGGATGGCGCCCCCCACGATGTTGAAGAGAAGCATGGCAAGGGCGTAACTCTTCCAGTTCATTTCCACATCCAGCTTAATCCCGCAAAGGCGGTAGACCAGCCGCTCCAGCCATCCCAGCCACTTGTCGAGGAAGAAAGGTTTGTTCCCGTAAACCCTGGCCATGTACAGGCCCAGGGGTTTTACCAGGGCCAACAAGACAATCATGTAAAACAATATTTGAGCCCATTGATTTGCCGTCATTTAAAACTCCTCAAAACCATTCCGGTTTCAACAATGCCATGACCAGGTAAACCAACAGCCCGGCTGCTACCAGGCCGCTGATGAGATAGATCGCGGTCATGATTCCTCTCCCATCATCTTGTCCAAGGCGCTGATCAGCCAGATAGTCGAAGCCGACAACGCCAGGAAAATCCCGACGCAATAAAGTTCCAGCATGGTCCCCTCCGTGAAATCAATAGTGAACTCTTCCGGCCAGGCGGCCCTTCTTGTCCAAACTCAGGGCCCGGCTGGTGTGCTTTTCGGGGTCCTCTTCCTCATCTTCTTGATCCCGGTTCCCGGTTTGCTTGAGTGCGGTTATAACGTAACCCCCCAGGAGGCAAACCGCCCCGAAGATGACCGGGCTTAATAGAAATAAAACCCTTTCCGTAACCATGGCACCCTCCCCCGCCGGGGGCGGCCAATGAGAACCCCTCGGCGTCCTTGTTTCCTTCTACAAGCAAAAGATACGGCTAAAGGGGATTAGGATTCCGTTAAGAGGGGACACCAAGTTATATGGAAATAATTAAAATGAAGGGAATTTCAACAAGGTAATTGGTGTGATAAGCCCCTGGCGGATTTGAGTTCTGACGGTTTTTACTTGGAAGGATTTGCGTTAGATAGTGGAAGAAGCAGGTCCGCTAAGGATCTTCACGGAAGAAATCGGGGGGGACATCAAGGGAAGAAAAACATCATTCGGCGAACAAGAGGTTTTGAATTTTCTATTTTCAGGCACGGCTCCTATCTCTAAAGTGTTAAGTGTGCACTTCTTTTCGCTGCGGTGCGAAGAGTCTGACCCCTTTTTTTACAATGATCCAAAAATCCTTTATTGACTTCCGTTTTTCAAACCTGTTAGCATTTGTACCAATCAAAGTCGATGGGAGACTTATGCTCTACCGGGCGTATCAAAAGATGATTTATCCTGAAGGCGCTTTCCTGCCGGCGCGAAAATCTTTCCTCTGGTTTTTGATGACGTGTTTGTTGAGTTCGCCTTTTTTCACGGTAACTCCCTCGGTGGCCCAAAACATCTCTCAAGGCCTCTTGGTCTCGGTCTCCGGTGCGGTGACGGTTCGGGGCCCGGGAAACCAACCAGGCCGTGCCGCCCAAAAAGGAACTTTAGTTGCCGAAGGAGAAAGGGTCCTCACCTCCGGAAATGCCTCGGCCACCCTGAAGTTTTTCGACGGTTCCCATGTGATCCTCGGCCCGAACACCGCTTTTTCAATCAGCCGGCTCCGGAAACTTTCAAGCCTGGACAAGATCCTCCGGTTCAAATTGGCCCTGGGCAAGATATTGGCCGAAGTCGCCAAGCTGGGTTCGAGTAAAGCATCCTTCGAGATCGAGGCGGGGGGCGTAGTTTGCGGCGTGCGGGGCACGAAATTTTCCATGGATTATGATCCCGGCTCCGGAAAACTGGACTTAAGGGTGTCGGAGGGAAGCGTTTACGCCAAAGCGGGAAAAACGCGCCGGGTATTGAATGCGGGTGAGGGACTCCGGTTCATCAAGGGTAAACCCGGCGAAGTCTCGAAACCGCCGGGAACCGCCGCCGGCGGTTCTAAAAGCGGGGATCAAACGCCGTCGGGTTTCGCCGATCCGGTCTTCGTGGACCTTCACAACCAGTTCGATGGCGGCGTTCTGGCCTACCACGGCAACACCCTGGACGACCCGCAGGCCTTTGGGCTCCAATACCGGATTTTCACTGTTAACGGGGTACCCATGCCCGGCAGACGTCACGGCGTCATCCACGCAATGCCATGAAAAACCATTCCCTCCTCCCCAAGCTGTTTTTCGCCCTGCTGTTTTTCGCGGGCCTGGGGCCGGCCCGTGCCGATTACAGGGGGATGGTCACTTTCGGCCCCGATTACAGCGGGTGGAACGCGGTCAATTCCATCGGGCCCTACAGCGGCTTTGATGTGCTGATGCCCTTGAGCGCCAGCTACGCCCCTAACTCCGATTGGAACCTTTACGGACAAACCGCCTATGCCGTGGGCCAATATACCGACTCGCTGTTCGGGGCCGAAACCCTGGATTTGTCTAACTTGACGGCGACGACACTGGGGAGCCAGCTGTGTTTCAAAACCTTCGGAGTCTCCTCCATGGCCGAGTTGGACCTGACTATTCCCACGGGCGACCCCACCTGGGAAACGAAGGAGATTCCCTCCAGCGTGCCCTCGATCTTCATCAACAGCCGCTATCAGGACGAAGGCTGGGGCGTCGGCGGCCTATACGCACTTTCCTTTCCGGCTGGAAAGTCCGTCAAATTCGGAGTGGCGCTGGGTTATAACTATTCGGGCACCTACAATCCCAATTACGGCCCCCTGGCGGACATCCCCTTCAAGATCGGCGACTGTTTTTTCCTGGCCCTCAACCGGATTGAGTCCTTCCCCAACCATCAGTCCAGCACTTTCCGTTTTTCGGCCATGGCCTACGAACCCACCCTGGAAAACGGCTTGACCGATTTCCAACTGGGGCCCAACTTCACCGCTTCCTATTCCTTTTACAACCCGGCAGGGTTTTCCTGGGAAATCGGCGGCCTGGTTTACACCCTGGCCCAGCGCTATTACCCCTCGGCCGGGACGATGGTTTACGGGTTTGAGCCCTACGGGTCTTCAGGCCAGGAGTTTAACGTAGCTCCCTCCTATGCCTTTGGGAACTTCTCCATTGGGGGCCTGGTCAAGTACGTCTTGGCCAACGGCTATCCCCTTTGGGACGCTTCCGGGCTTTACAGTGGCGGCGGATGGCTGTTCGGGCTGAACCCGGGCTATTTCGTCCCCTTGGACCGGGGATCGGCCTTGAATTTCTCCGGGGGGTTCGATTACGTCATCGCCCACAACGCCGCTTACTATCCCGCCCTGGACGAACCGGTGGACTTGCGCTACCTCTTTTGGACCTTGAATGCCCTTTACGAATTCAAAATTTAACCGGGTTTCGTGAACCCTCTTTCCTCCCGGGCCCGCGTTGCCGCCGCCATCCTTTTCTTTTTCTCCGGCGCCACCAGTCTCTTATATGAAGTTATCTGGACCCGCCAATTCCAGTTGATCCTGGGGGCGACCACCTATTCGGCAGGGGTGGTTTTGGCCGCCTATATGGCGGGCTTGTTTTTGGGAAGCCGGTGGGGCGGGCGTTGGTCCCGGTTCCGTCATCCCCTCCAGGTTTACGGGGCGCTGGAACTGGGCATCGGGCTCTACGCGCTTCTTCTCTCCCGTGGTTTTCACCTGGTGGACCCTGGGTTCCTGTTCCTGGAAACCCATTGGCCTCTATCCCATTCCCTTTTCATCCTTCCCCGGTTCCTGGGTTCCCTGGCGCTTTTGATCCTGCCCACCATCCTCATGGGGGCCACCCTGCCCTGCCTCTCGAACCTCGTGGACGGTCCCGAACCAGCCGGCAAGTCCTTCGCCGGGGGCCTTTACGCCGTGAATACCGCAGGCGCGGTAGCGGGCGCGGTGGCGGCGGGTTACTGGCTTCTTCCCGCTTTCGGGCAGTGGGCGGCAACCCTGCTTGCGGTCCTGGTCAACGCCGTCTTGGGCTTGGCGGCTTGGACCTTGGGAAAACTTTTTTCCGGCGAAGGTTCCCTGGAACCAGACGATAGGCTCCCTGAACCATCCGGTCCCTGGGAAGCGGCAGTCACGGCGGTATTGGCCGTGGCCTGCCTGTCGGGGATTGCGGCCATGATGGACGAAGTGGGCTATAACCGGATCCTTTCGATGATCCTGGGCGGCTCGGTCTACGCCTTCAGCGCCATGCTGGCCTCCTTTCTAGCGGGCTTGAGCGCCGGCGCCTATGTCTTTTCCCGCTCCCCCCTATCCGGTGCTTCCGCCGCGCGAAGGTTGGCCTTCCTCCAGGCGCTCCTGGGGGCCATCGTGCTCGGCACCGGTTACGGCTTCGACCGCCTCTGGATTATTTTCATGGGTTTGGCCCAGCTCACCGGCCGTTTCGGGCTGGACCTGAACCAGTGGCAGAAGGCCATCCAATTCCTCCTGGCCTTCGGGGTACTTTTTCCGACGGCTTTCCTGGCGGGTTCCCTCTTTCCCCTGGCGTTGAAATCCCACCCCTGGTTCTCCCGCGACCCGGGGGAAAAGGTGGGCCTGGTTTACGCCGCCAATACCCTGGGGGCCATCGTGGGTTCCCTCCTCGCGGCCTTCTTCTTGATACCCCTAGTGGGTGTGCGGGAAACCCTGGAAGCGGCCGCGTGCCTGAACTTCCTCGCGGCGGGCTTTCTTCTTTATTCCCAGCGTGTCCCCTCTTTCTCCAGGATGGTTTGGCCCGCTATGGCCATCTTGGCCCTAGTCTTGCCCCCGGCCCTGTGGGCCCTCCTGCCCGCCTGGAACACCCACAACCTGGCGGTCGGGCCTTTCTTCCAAGCCATCACCGCCTGGAATGACTATATTCCCGGGTACCGCCAAAGGCTGGCCGACTCGAAACTTCTTTATTACCGGGAAGGGCTTGTCACCACCGTCACCGTGGAAAAAGCCGTTAAACTTGACGTCCTGGTCCTTTCCAACAACGGCAAGGTCGAGGCCTCCTCGGTGGGAGACCTTCCCACCGAGCAATTGGCCGCCCACCTGCCGCTGATCTGGCGGGAAAGCTCCCTAAAAAAACCTGCGGACCGCGTGGCCGTCATCGGGCTGGCCAGCGGCATCACGCCCGGGACCGCCCTCCAGCATGACCTGGGCTCCCTGGACGTGGTCGAGTTGGAGCCCTTCATGCCCCAGGCCGCCGCCCTATTCAATGATTTCAACTTCAACGTGCTCAACGACCCCAAATTCCATTTCATTCCCGACGACGCCCGGCATTATTTCCGGGTCACCCCCAAAAAATACGACGTCATCATTTCCGAGCCCAGCAATCCCTGGCTTTCGGGCGTCTCCAACCTTTTCACCCGGGAATGCTTTGAGATCGGCAGAAGGGCCCTGGCCCCGGAAGGAGTCTATTGTCAATGGCTCCAGGTTTACGCCATGAGGACCAGTGATGTGAAAGCCGTCTGCCGGACCTTCTCGTCGGTTTTCCCTTACGTCTATGTATTCGGGGTGCCGCCCCGCCCCGGGGAGGAGAACCCCGTCCCGGACCTGTTCTTGTTGGGTTCGATGGGCGAGCTCAAGCCGGACATCCCTTATATGGAGAAGATCCTGCGGGAGGGGAGGCTGAAGGCGGCCTTGGGGCGTGTCAGGTTGGAGGAGGCGGGGGATTTGGTGGCATTACTTCGGATGGGGCCGGCTGAGACGCGCGACTTCTGCGCCGGGGCACCCTGGAACACCGACGACAACGGGCTCGTCGAATTCTCGGCGCCCCTGCATCTTTACGACGGCGATTGCTATGTATCCAACATGATGAATATCCGAAACTACCAGCCGGACCCGGCTGATTACGTGGAAGCGGGGAACAACCAGGCACTCAGAAGGCTCCTGCTTCGCGTCTCCAGGGACCTTCAGGATTATTGGGGGAGCGATTTCGCGGCTGATTTAAAGAAAGAGGCTGAGAGGCTTTAACCGGGATTAGATCCGGTTAAAGCCTCTTTCGGTTCAAAAGCCTTTTTATTGATGGGCCGAGGGTACCCCTTTGTCGTTTCCGGGCCCGGCCTCCGATTTTATAAAGCCGTTGGATTTATCGAAGCGGGTTTCACCCTTGATAAACGCGTTATTATCGTTGGTCTTGGAATACTTGAGGTAATTGCTGTCCTTTAAGAACCCTCCCTTGGAATTCTTCAGGAAGGCGCTGGTCTTTGGGGATTTTCTTCTCAGTTTCCTCGACACTTGGCTTTTGTCGTGGGCGGAAAAATTCTTAACGCCCTTTAATGACTTACTGTCCCCTCCGCCCGTTCCCGGGGGAAGCGGCTGGGGGTTCAACATCGTGTGTTTGCCCTTCGTGCCTTTATGATGTTTTGACGGCGTCTTTGGACCCGTTGCCGTTGTTGCATTTGAATTCGCGTCGGCCAGAGCCAACCCCGTTCCTGCTAAAAACAGCAAACCCGCTAGTATCGCAATCATACGTTTCATGAATATTGCCTCCTCTTTTTTGTCTGCATCGGTTTTTTCCCGCCACCATTAAGGTGAGAGGACCGATGAAAAGCTGCTTAATCATAGAGGATACAATATTCATTAAAGCTTTTGCACGAAAATTCACCCCCTGAAAATGAAGAATTTTGGTTTGAATGACGTTTCCCCAACCATTAATAAAAAAGGCGTCCCCTATGAGGGGACGCCTGAAATTTTGACGGCTCGGTTTTTATCTGGAGTATTGGTTATTTGAGGTTAGCTCCCCCTTGGCCCGGAGGGGGTTTGATTCCCGGGGGAAGCGGTTGGGGATTCAACTCTGGGTTTTTGTTGTTATCCCCCTTATCCCCGGGTTTATGGTTTCCAGGCCTTGTGCGCATCACTCCATCCTCGCCATCTTTATATAGCGAGATACTAGTATCCCCAGCCTTCCCTTTTTTATGGTTCCTATGTTTTGTTCGCATGACGCCATCTTCCCCATCTTTATACTCCGCATGTTTGCGGTTAACCCCATCTTCTCCATCTTTATATTCCGGATGTTTTGTGTTTCTCAGGTGCGAGGACACGCCTTTCCCGCCATTTTTTTGGCCCTTATGATGATTCTTGATTAACGTCGTCGGCGCCGACGCCGTCGCCGGTGTATCAGCCAAAGCCAGCCCCGTCCCGGCTATAAACAGTAAACCCGCCAATACCGCGATAGTCCGTTTCATGGATCCTGCCTCCTCGTTTTTTCCTGCGGCGGTTATTCACCGCCGGACTTAAGGTTAAACACCCGATAAAAGTATTCCAAGATCACTTTGATTGCAATACCCCTTAAAGATTCCCTTATCCAGCCGCCGTTCAAAAGTCCTTCTATTTTTTATGGGCAACACCCCTCGTGCCGGCAGGTAGGTCCCCCTTGCCGGCAGGCAACCTTCAAACAACAATTAAAAGCTTATGAATGATCCAGGCAACAGATTTCTCGGGCCGGGAGAAATGGGGGAGGAAGAAACACAATTTACAATGAATAATGAACAATGAAGAATTGATAGCTAATCGTTCTCGGAAGAGTTTTCAAGCACGTCATGGAACAATCCTATTTCAAAAGAAGGATTCTTTTTATTTTCCGGTTATAAGGCTCGGTGAGGTACAAGAGATAGACCCCGCTGGCGCAGGGATCGCCATATTTGTTTTTTCCGTCCCATTGGTAGGAAACGGCAATGGGTGCTTCCAAATGCCCCTCGTCCAGAGTCCGAATGTGTTCACCGGCCGAATTGTAAATCCGCAATGAATAATTGCCTGGATACTTGCAATAGGAAACATAAATCGAAATCGGGCTGTTGGAAGGGGTAAATTTATTCCCCGAGACATAGAACTCGTCGCAGGACGGAAGGGGGGTGGAAGTCGGTGTGGGAGTGATGGACGGCGTGGGTGTACTAGTGGAGGACGGCGTGGGGGTCGCGGTAGGTGTCGGTGTTGGGACGACAAGGGCGAATTTCGCCACGAAGGCGTCATTCCCGCCGCCTAAAACCGTCTGATAGGCCCCGCTGGTCGTGGGGAAATCCGATGATGAAGAAAATCCTGTCACATAAGCGGGCCCTGTCCCATCCAGTGCAATGGCACAGCCCTGATCGTACCCGCTCCCGCCCAGGTAGGTTGAATAGACCAAGGCGCTTCCTGAGGCGTTCAGTTTCGTTACGAAGGCGTCGTCATTACCCCCGTAAACCGTCTGATAGGCCCCGGCAGTCGTGGGAAAACCCCCGCCGGCATATCCCGTCACGTATGCGTTTCCGGCCGAATCCACCGCGATGGCATAGCCTTGATCATTGCCACTCCCGCCCAGGTAGGTCGAATAGGCCAGGGAGTTTCCTGCGGAGTTCAACTCCGCCACAAAGGCGTCACTCGTGCCGCCACCATAAGCGGTCTGGTAGGCACTTGGCGTCGTGGGAAAACCCCCGTCGGCAAATCCAGTTACATAGGCGTTTCCCGACGAATCCACCGCGATTCCATAGCCAGTATCGTCCCCACTGCCACCCAGGTAGGTCGAATAGACCAAGTCATTCGCCCCCCCACCCGCCGGATTAAGCTTCGCCACAAAGGCGTCAGTCGTGCCACCACCATAAGCAGTCTGGTAGGCCCCTGCTGTCGTGGGGAAATTTCCGTTTGTTTGTCCCGTCACATAAGCGTTTCCTGTCCCATCTACCGCGATGCCATACCCGACATCCACTCCGCTTCCCCCCAGATAGGTCGAATAAACTAAATCACTCGCCCCCCCCACCCGCCGGATTAAGCTTCGCCACAAAAGAATCGCTTGGAAAGGTACCCCCACCGCCGCCGTAAGCGGTCTGATAGGCACCGGCAGTCGTGGGGAAGTTGGTGGAACTTGTTTCCCCCGTCACATATATGTTTCCCGAAGCGTCCAGTGCGATGCCTTGACCCGATTCGCCGTATAACAACCCACTGCCACCCAGGTAAGTCGAATAAACCAAGGAATTTCCCGCGGCATTCAGCTTCGCCACAAAGGCGTTACTCCCGCCGCCACCATAAGCGGTCTGATAGGCCCCTGGCGTCGTGGGGAAACCCCCACTGGTGGATCCCACCACATACGCGTTCCCCGACCCATCCACCACGATGGCAGAACCCTCATCAAAACCATTCCCTCCCAGGTAGGTCGAATAAACCAAAGCGCTTCCGGATGGGTTCAACTTCGTCACGAAAGCATCGCAAGGGATGATTCCCGACCCGCCCCCAAAAACCGTCTGATAAGCTCCTGGTGTCGTGGGGAAGCCCACTCCGGCAAGTCCCGTCACATAGGCGCTCCCGTTCAGATCCACGGCAATGCCAAAACCGTCATCGACATGGGCGCCGCCCAGGTAAGTCGAATAAACGAGGGTTGGGTCAATCACCAGGGGACAGGTCTTGTCATAGGTGCCCAGCTCGAACCCGATCTTGTGGCCGCCCCGCGCAACATAACGGCCTTCCACAATTGTTTTCCGGATTGTCCATTGTCCATTTTCAATTTTTTCTTTTTCTTGGTAAATCCCGGGAGACTTGAACACCACATTCCCGCCCGGTGCTTTTAGGACAAGGTTTCCTTGCTCGTCCACTTTTGCTTCATTCGCGCCCTCATACGTCAACTGGATGGCGCTTGGATCGGCACCCGGATTCACTACGAAGTCGTATTCCAATTGGCCATGACCCCCGCCCTGAGCACCGTCGAACGGGTTGCCGTAATACACCATGTCGATGCCGGGATAGACGTTTTCGGCCTTCACCTTCGCGTACAGGGGAACTTTCGTCCGCCATTTCGAGGGGTCGTTGCCGATGAAGTAATTGGCGGTTCCTTCCATCTTTTCCCCGCCGGTCCATTCGGCCTTGGGGTCGGCGCCCTGCAGCCTCAATCGCAAAACATCTTGAGAACCAGTTAGGAGTGAGGAGTTAGGAATTTGGAATTTATGGCCAAGTCTTCCAGTTTTGGGCGAAATATCTTTAGACCCGCCTCGCTTTAACACAAACACCGCTTCCCGGGGGGTGATGAAAAGGGTGTAGCCGCTTCCCCGCGAGAGGAACCTCACCTGGGGATCGGTTTGGCCTTCGTTGGCCTCGAAGTAAAGGGGAAGCTTGCCGTAGGCCTGGTTGATCTGGAGTTGATTGGCGGTAGGCGCTCCGGTGGGCTGAGGATGAACGGTAGATTGGTTCCTGTGATGGGGGACCGGACGGATAACTCCCAGGCAGAAATATATAGCCGTGCCAAAAACCAAAAGGCCAATGACATTGCCATATCGGTTGGTTTTCAAACCAATCATAGGATATTGACTCCGAATGTTTACTTTAACAGAAGGATTCTTTTTATTTTCCGGTTGTAAGGCTCGGTGAGATAGAAGAGATAGACCCCGCTGGCGCAGGGGTCGCCATATTTGTTTTTTCCGTCCCAATGGTAAGAAGCGGATATCGGGGCTTCCAAATGCCGCTCATCCAGGGTTTTGATGTGTTCCCCGGCCGAATTGTAAATCCTCAAGGAATAGTTGCCCGGGTACTGGCAATAGGAAACATAGATGGAAACCGGCCCATTGGTGGGCGGGAAAGCATTTTTAGATACGTAGAACTCGTCGCAGGACGGAAGGGGCGTGGAAGTCGGTGTGGGAGTGATGGACGGCGTGGGGGTATGGGTGTTGGTAGGCGTCGGAGTGACGGTCGGCGTGTTGGTGGGCGTTGGGGTCATGGTGAATGTCGGGGTGTTCGTGGGCGTGTTCGTGACCGTAAAGGTTAAGGTCATGGTGGGGGTATGGGTGGCGGTCGGGGTCAGGCTCATGGTTGGCGTGGGAGAAGGGGTGGAATTATTGGTGACGGCCGCGTCAAACTTGGCCACAAAAGCGTCATAGACGCCTCCATAGGCCGTTTGGTAGGCCCCGCCGGTCGTGGGAAAACCCTGTTGGGACCATCCCGAAACATAAGCGGCCCCCGACGGGTCCACCGCGGTGCTCCAACCGACATCGCTACCGCTCCCGCCCAGGTAGGTGGAATAAACCAAATCGCCCGCCCCCCCACCCGCCGGGTTTAGTATGGTAAAAAAGGCATCGACATCACCGCCAAAAATCGGCTGGTATGCCCCGCTGGTCGTGGGTAAAGTCCCCTGGGTCCATCCCGTCACATAAGCGTTGCCCGGCCCGTCCACCGCGATGCCATAGCCTTCAACGCTTTTGGCGCCTCCCAGGTAAGTCGAATAGATGAGAGTGCTTCCCGAGGCATCCAGCTTCGACACAAAAGCGTTCTGGCTGCCCCCCCAAGCAGTCTGGTAAGCCCCGCTGGTCGTGGGGAAACTCCCCTCGGTCCACCCTGTCACATAAGCCTCACCCGACCCGTCCACCGCGATGCTATAGGCCTCACTGTCGCTTCCACCTAAGAAAGTGGAAAAGACGAGGGAAGATCCCGCCGCGTCCAGCTCCGTCACAAAGGCGTCTTCAACCCCCCCAAAAGCCGTCTGGACCGCCCCGCTGGTCGTGGGAAAATCTGCGGAATCGGTATATCCCGCCACATAAGCGTTGCCCGATCCATTCAATGCGAGGCCAAGGCTATGATCAACATTACTCCCGCCCAGATAGGTGGAATAAAGCAGGGCGCTTCCCGAGGCGTTCAGCTTCGACACAAAAGCGTCAAAATAGCCCCCTCCAAAAGCCGTCTGATATGCCCCGCTGGTCGTGGGTAATCCCCCGGCAGTCGATCCCGCCACGTAAGCGTTTCCCGACCCGTCCACCGCAATGCCGGATCCCTGGACACCGCCGTTCCCGCCCAGGTAGGTCGAATAGACCAGGGAAGAGCCCGTCGCGTCCAGCTTCGACACGAAAGCGCTGCCGCTTATTCCCACGCCGGCGTAAACCGTTTGATAGGCCCCGCCGGTGGTGGGGTAATTACTGGAATCGGTGTTGCCCGTCACGTAAGCGCTGCCCGACCCGTCCACCGCGACGCTAAAACCATAATCGTCGCCGCTCCCGCCCAGGTAGGTCGAATAGACCAGGGAAGAGCCCGTCGCATCCAGCTTCGACACGTAGGCATCTTCATTGTTGCCAAAAACCGTCTGGAATGCCCCACCGGTTGTGGGGAAACTCCCTTCAGTCCACCCTGTCACACAAGCCTCCCCTGACCCATCCACCGCAATGCCCATGCCTTCTTCCCAGTTGCTTCCACCCAGGTAGGTCGAGTAATCCAATGCCGGGTCGATCACCAGGGAAAGGGTTTTTACGTAGTTTCCGGTCTCAAATCCAATTTTCCCATCCGCCCGGACCTTGTAGGCGCCGTCTATTTTGGTTTTTTCCGCGCCTCGTTCCTGGTAAACAACCGGGGCTTTGAAAGCCACTTCCCCTTGGGCCAGGTGAAACACCAGGTTTCCCTGTCCGTCCACTTCCGCGTTTTTGGCGCCCTCGTAGCCGAGGCCAATGGCGCCCGGGTCCGCGCCCGGCTTTACGATGAAGTCGTATTCCAGTTTTCCCCGCGCCCCGTAATACACCATGTCGATTCCGGGATAGACTTCCTTTATCCCCACTTTGCCGTAGTTGGGAATGTTAGTGCGCCATTTGGAATGGTCATTCCCGATGAAGTAATGGCTCTTCCCCCCCGCCTCTTCCATCCCCGCGAATTCAGCCTTGCGGTTGCCGCCTTCGAGTCGTATGCGCAAAACATCCGGGGGATTAGTTTGGAGTGAGGAGCCCTTCGATGCACTTCGTTTACTCAGGGTGGGTTGCCGGGGTGAATGATTAGCATCACCACGTTTCAGCACGAACACAGCCTCGGCGGGTGTCAGAAAAAGGTTGTATCCGCCGCCCCGTGCGAGGAACCTCACCTGGGGATCGGTTTGGCCCTCGTTGGGCTCGAAGCAAAGGGGAATATGTCCGTAATTTTGATTAATTTTTAGTTGTGCGATCTGATTTGGCTGGGAAACTTTTGAGGAAACGTTTGATTTTTTTGGAGAGGAATTGTTATGGGTTGCAGAAACCAAACCCATTCCAAAAACAGCGATGACGCAGGTAAATAAACCGGCGTTCAAAAGCTTCATGCGATTTTTGGATAGTTTCGGCATGATTTTTCCTTTGTCTAATTATATCCCAAAGGGAGTTTTTACTTTAACAGAAAGATTCTTTTTATCTTCCGGTTATAAGGCTCGGTGAGGTACAAGATATAGACTCCGCTCGCGCAAGAGTCGCCATATTTGTTTTTCCCGTCCCAAAGGTATGAAGCGGCAATCGGCGCTTCCAAATGCCGCTCATCCAGGGTTTTGATATGTTCCCCGGCCGAATTGTAAATCCTCAAGGAATAGTTGCCCGGGTATTGGCAGTAGGAAACATAGATTGAGACTGGGCCGTTGTCCGGGGAAAATTCGTTTTCCGAGACGAAGAAATCGTCGCAGGACGGAAGGGGCGTGGAAGTAAGCGTTGGCGTGATGGTTGGTGTGGGGGAGGTGGTTAGGGTCGGGGAATTCGTCGGCGTCGGGCTGTATGTCGCCGTTGGAGTATTGGTGGCGGTGAAGGTGTTCGTCAGCGTCATTGTTGGCGAGAGGGTCTGGGTAGGCGTGGGGCTTGGAGTCAAGGTGGGACTATTTGTGGGAGTGGATGTGGGAGTCGCTGTTGGTACAGCGTAGGTGAATTTTGTCACAAAGGCGTCTTCGCCGCTGGTGAATATCGTCTGGTAAGCCCCCGAGGTGGTTGGAAAGTCCGTGGAAAAGCTGTTCCCGGCCACGTAAAAATTGCCGGCGGGGTCGAGGGCGATGGCCTCCCCCACGTCCAGGTTGTTTCCCCCCAAGTAGGTGGAATAGATGAGATTGGAACCCGAGGAATTCAAGACCGCCACCATCGCGTTGATAGGCCCATTGAGGGCCGGCTGAAAGGCATTGGGAGTCACGGGAAAATTGGGGGACCGGGTTTCACCCATGATATAGGCGTCACCGCTTGGGTCCAAGGCGATGCCGGAGCCAAATTCGAGAGCGGATCCGCCCAAATAAGTTGAGTAAACCAACCCGGTCCCCGAAGGGTTCAGTTTGGCCACGAAAGCGTCCCCGCCCCCCCCATAGGCGGTCTGGTAGGCGCCTGCCGTGGTGGGAAAAATAGCGGAGAGCGTATAGCCCGTTACATAGGCGTCTCCGGCTTGGTCCACCGCGACCCCCCTTCCCGTATCCTGACCCCCGCCTCCGTTGCTCCCGGCCAAAAAAGTCGAATAGATCAAATCCGCCGTTCCCAGCCCCTTTAGCCTCAACTTGGAGATGAAAATACTTTGAGAAGCCGGCAAGAGGGTCAGGAACGCGCCGGGAGTAACGGGGAAATTTGCCGAAAAGGTATAGCCGGTGATATAGGCGTTGTTTTGACTGTCCAAAGCGATCGCCTCGGCTTCTTCACCCGTTGATCCCGCCAAGTAGGTGGAATAGAGAAGGGTGCTGGCTGCGGGGTTAAGTTCACAGACAATCACATGCGGCAGGGCGGGCCCTGTGGGGTTGGTGGGCTGGTAACAGCCGGGGGTCGTGGGAAAGCTCGCGGCATAGCTTTCGCCCGTCACATAGGCGTCACCGCTCGCGTCAACCGCGATGCCAAAACCTTCCCCATCCGTGCCCAAATAGGTGGAATAAAGAAGAGTGCTTCCGGTCGGGTCCAGCTTGGAAACAAAGGGGGTTAAGAAACCAACCGTGGCGGTGGTCTGGTAAACGCCCGGGGTCACGGGAAAATCCCCGTCGGTTCTCCCGGCGATATAGGCGTTCCCAGCCGAATCCAAAGCGATGGCAAAACCCGTGGCATTCACCGACCCGCCCAGATAGGTGGAATACAACAACGCCGACCCGCTCGGATCAAATTTGGCCACAATGGCGCAAACGGTGTTAATGACGCCGCCAGTTGGCGTGGGTTCGAACGACCCGGGAGTTGTTGGGAAATTGGTGCAGCTGGTGTCCCCCGTCACATAAGCGTCTCCGCTCGCGTCCACGGCAATCCCAAAGCATTCATTGACCTGTCCGAACTGGTTGCCCCCCAGCAGGGTGGAATAATCCAGGACCGGGTCGATCACTAGGGCCTTGGTGCGGTCGTATTCCTTCACCTCAAAACCCACTCGGTTCCCTTCCTCCAGCTTGTAACGGCCCTCCCGGGGGATTTTTTGCCCCTGGTCTTCCTGATAAACCGCGGGTGCTCGAAAAACAACTGTTCCCTGGCCCGTCCGCAGTTCCATATCTCCTTGTTCGTTCATCCGAACATGCTGCGCCCCATCGACTTTCATGTGGATGGCCTGGGGGTCACTTCCCGGTTGCGCCACAAAATCGAATTCCAGCTGACCCTGGCCCTTGCCCTGAGCACCGTCGGACGGGGTCCCGTAATACACCATGTCAATGCCGGGATATACCTCCTTCATCTTCACCTTGGCGTAATTGGGAATGTTGGTATGCCACTTGGTAGGGTCATTGCCGATGAAGTAATTGCTTTTCCCCTCCGCCTCTTCCATCCCCTCGAATTCCGCTAAACGATTCCCGCCTTCAATTCTTAATCGCAATACATCCGGTTTTATCGATTTAAAGGATTCTTTAGGAATCATGCCTTTAGCTGGGCCTCTGAGTCTCTGTGGTGAAAGTTTTCCTTCACCCCATTTGAGGACAAACACCGCTTCGGCAGGTGTTATATAAAGAGAATAACCGATTCCCCTGGCGATAAACCTGACTTGGGGATCCACCTGGCCCTGGTTGGCCTCGAAGTAAAGGGGCAATTTGCCATAGGCCTGGTTGATTTGAAGTTTGCCGGCAGGAGATGCTTGGCTGCAGTAAGTATGTAGAGGAGGTTGTATCTTGGCGCGGGGGCTTGGGTTGGTGGTTCCCAGGCAGAAATAAAAAGCGGTTCCAAAGACCGAAAGTCCAATAATGTTTCTATATAGAAAGGGGTATTTAGCTTTCATGCTCAGTTCTTAAGCGGTTGGTATGGTTTATAGCTGGATTTCCTTAGTCGTGCCCGGCAAGGCTCCTATGGGAATCCATGGGTGAAATTATACCGCTTCTTTTAGCCCCACCTGACTCAATACACCATTTGTAGTCCTAACTATGGCGGTAGTAGGAGGAAAGCCATGGGTCTTCGCGGAAGAAATTGGGGATAGGAAAGTTTTAATTTTTAAGATGTTTTGCATTCAATTTGAATGATTCATCCAGGGACAAGAAGGTAAGAATTTTTGAATTTTTTTTCAAGCACGATCCCTATTTCTAAAGTGTGTGGGCCTGGACCCCTTTTTCTTCAGACTCGTTGCCGTTGCTTCCGTATTTGTCTTTTACAGCATCGTAGGCGAAATCAAAATCGATGCCGGAGGCTATCTTTCGCAGAGGATGGTGGGGCCGCACCCGTTTTTCCATATTAACGTTCGTGAAGAACAGATTGCCTTGAGGCTCAGGCTGTATTCCCATCATGGGTGAGGCTCCTCTGAAATTGAGATTTTTACCGTCTGTTCTCCCTTTAATTCTTTCGAGAATTTATTCAAGTGATTTGGGCAACAGCCCGTGTAGGCCTGGCCACTTTTCCTGTTGAAAGCTTAATGGGAGTTCGGTATGCGGAGCGAAGAGCCTGGCCCTTGATTTTTTCTCATCATTTTGGTTTACCTTCCTTGGCAAGGTGTTATTATTTTAAAAATAACAGGGGAGCGGTGGTTCCTATTGAGGCCGCTACATTAAATTTTGGAGGGATTGATGAGATATTTATTACTGCTTCCGATTCTTTTGCTTTTCGCCATCCTGCCTGTTTCCTGCGGCTCCAGTAGCAGCCCCAATTCGCCCCCTCCCGCCGCCACCCATACGCCCACTTCCTCGCCCACCATCACCACCTCCCCGACCATTACCAGTACTCCTATACCCGGCCACGCCTTCGACACCAGCTGGTCCCTTCTGGGCACTGATATATTGGGCATCGCCGTTTACGGCACCACCCTGTACGCCGTGGACGGGGGAAATGGGATCGTCACGACCACCAATCTGACAGGCGGAAATCCTGCCACCTTCGCCACCAGCCTGCCGGGCGGTTTTGGGGTAGCGGTGGACACCTCAGGCAACGTTTACGTCACTGACGCCGTTTCCAAGCTTTACAAATATAATTCCTCCGGGATAAATCTCTTGGGAACCTTCGGCACCGGCACGGCGGGAAACTCGAGCAGCCAATTGAATGCCCCGCAGGGCTTGGACGTGGATTCGAGCGGCAACGTCTACATTGCCGACACGAACAACAACCGTATCGTGAAGCTGGACTCCAGTTTGGCTTTTTCAGCCGCCTTCACGACCGCCTTTGCGACCGGTTTTTTACTCCCTTACGACGTCAAGGTTTCCGGAAGCAACATCTATGTTTTGGACTCGGGACGGAACCGGGTCGTGGAATTGGACGGGAGCGGGACACCCGTCACCCAATGGGGTAGTTACGGGAACACGGGCAATGGAACCTTTCACACCCCCGAATTCCTGGCCGTCGACCACAACACTGGTAATGTCTACGTGTCGGACTCCGTTAATTTCAGGATTGAGCTTTTCGACCCGAACGGGACCTATTTGACCCAATGGGGCGGAGCCGGCACGGGAAACAGCCAATTCGGCGGCAATACCACCATTGATTCCCCGAGGGGACTCGCGGTGGATTCCACGGGCAAGATATATGCCGTTGACGCCATCAATTTGGCCATCGGCACCATCAAGGTCTTCGGACCCTAGTGCCGTTTTCCGCAGCAATCCCAATTCCTGTTGTTCCCTGAAAGGCTAGAAAGGTAGTAGGGCAATAATGGTTCTTCGCGGAAGAAATTGGGGGGGGGTAGAAGTTTTTATTCTATAGATATTTCTCAGTCAATTCCTAATTGCTAATTCCTCATTCCTAATTTTGTTTTTTCGGAGGATGTATCTTTCGCAAAAGGTTCGAGGAATTATAAAAAATTTTAATGTAGGCCGCCCTATGTTCGCGTTTTCTTATTTATAAATGGTCACTGTAGCTGAATAACCCGCGGCGAAGGATGAATTCCACGTTGGGGCGCCCGTAAAAGACGTGGTTTGGTTCTGGACATCGGCTTGCACCAGGTAAGTCACCCCTCCCGTCGCGGGATAGGCCGTGACCGGTATGGCAAAAGGGGAATCAATATCCGGGGGTGACGAATAGTAGGTCTGGAGGTAATTGTTGGTGCCTATCTGCTTTAAAACAAAGAGGTAATCATTGCTCCCTTCCGCGGTCCAAGTGGCCGTGGTTCCCGCGGAATTAATGGAAATGGTTCCATCGGGGCCGGATACCTGCGCTGAAAGCGCCGTTCCGATGGATGTGCTGACTGACATCTGGTAGACACCGGATTGGTAAGAAAGCGCAAAGTCGCTTAAGGAATAGTAAGCCTTAGTACCACCGGAGATGGAGTTAAAAGGTGCGGTGACCGACCCCGATGGGCCTGTAATGACCACCAAATCAGTGGTTTCGGGCGCCCCATTGACCTGCATGTTGATGTCGGCCCTGAGGTAGGATGCCGTACCGTATACAATTCCCTGGACCCATATGGTTGGTACTGGCGTCAGCGTCGCGGTTCGGGTAACCGTAGGGCTTAAGGTGTTGGTCGGCGTCGGGGTGATGGTCGGTGAGTTCGTGATCGTGGGAGTATTTGTGATGGTGGGGGTATTCGTAATAGTGGGCGTGTTGGTGCTGGTGCCAGTATTAGTGGGTGTATTAGTAATCGTCGGAGTATTCGTGATCGTGGGAGTGTTGGTGATGGTCGGAGTGAGGGTGAAGGTGGAGGTGCTTGTTTTGGTCGGCGTGTTGGTAATCGTGGGCGTCAAACTGATGGTCGGGGTGTTCGTGGGGGCGGACGACGCCACGGGCGAGGCGGGGCTTTGGTTCCCGGAACTGCAGGAGATCACGATAGGGATGGCGGTTATGAGTAAAAAGGGGAAAAAGCCTAATGAAATCATCCCAAAAGGACGAGCCTTCATAAAGCACCCCTCAAGCCATCAATTTTATTCATGAAAATCATCCTGTTATTTGACGAGCCTGATAGTGATTAGACGGCCAGCACCGGGAAATAGTCGCAAATATAACTTAAACAAGGGGTTGGGCTCTTCGATATGCTTCGCTACTCAGGGCAGGCCTCCAGGGAACCCTGTTCTATCGGCAGGCAACCTTCAAACAACAATTAAAAGCTTATAAATGCTCCGCACAACCGGCTTTCCGGGCTAGAAGAAATTCGGGGGGAAGAAACACAATTTACAATGAATAATGGACAATGAAGGATTGATGGCTAATCGTTCTCGGAAGAGTTTTCAAGCACGCGATGGAATAACCTATTTCAGAAGAAGAACCCTTTTTATTTTCCGGTTATAAGGCTCGGTGAGGTACAAGACATAAACCCCGCTCGCGCAAGGGTCTCCGAATTTGTTCTTACTGTCCCAAAGGTAAGAAGCGGCAATCGGCGCTTCCAAATGCCCCTCATCCAGAGTCCGAATGTGTTCCCCGGCCGAATTATAAATCCGCAATGAATAATTGCCCGGATACTTGCAATAGGAAACATAGATTGAGACTGGGCCGTTGCCCGGGGAAAATTCGTTTTTCGAGACGTAAAACTCATCGCAGGACGGAAGCGGTGTTGAGGTCGGCGTCGGGGTGACGGTCATGGTTATGGTTTCCGTGGGGGTGTTAGTAGGGCTAAACGTAGGCGTGTTGGTAACGGTGAAGGTATCCGTCGGGGTACTCGTTGGCGTGGGCGTCGATGTTGGCGTAGCCGTAAGCGTAGCGGTGAGGGACACCGTAGGTGTCATCGAAGCCGTTGCCGTACTGGTAAGGGTTGCGGTGGGCGCTAGGGCGCTTACTTTCCGAATCCGGTTGTTGGAAGTATCGGCGATATAAAAGTTACCCGCACTATCCACAAACACGGCCATGGGTAAATTGATTTGGGCCGCTGTCGCGGGCCCGCCGTCCCCCGAGGAACCCAGGGTGCCATTTCCAGCCACCGTGGTAATCACGCCTGCAATCGCATCGACAAACCGGATACGGCCATTCCCGGAATCCGCGATATAAAGGTTTCCCATTCCGTCCAATGCCAAACCGCCGCAAAAAGAAATCTTCGCGGCCGTGGCGGGCCCGCCGTCCCCCGAATAACCGGATGTACCGGTACCCGCTACCGTCGTGATGATTCCCGTCACCGCATCCACCCGGCGGACGCGATTATTGTTAAAATCCGAGATATAAATATCCCCGGACGCGTCCAGCGCCACATCATGAGGGGTGAAAAGATTGGCCGCCGTGGCCGGCCCGCCGTCCCCTGAGTAACCCGGCGTACCCGTGCCCGCCACCGTGGTGATGACACCGGTCGCCGCGTCCACTTTTCGGACACGGTCGTTTATAAAATCGGCGATATAAATGTTTCCGGTATTATCAACCGCGACTCCCGGCGGTTGATTCAGTTGCGCCAAGGTCGCCGGCCCGCCGTCCCCTGAGTAACCCGGCGTAGCCGTACCCGCCACCGTGGTGATGACGCTGGTACCCGCGTCCACGCGCCGGATGCTGTTGTTGGAGGTATCCGCGAAATAAATGTCCCCGGAACCATCCATTACCAGGTTATAGGGATTGTTGATCATTGCCGCCGTGGCCTGCCCCCCGTCCCCCGAGTAACCCGCCGTACCCGTGCCCACTACCGTGGTGATGACACTGGTGCCCGCGTCCACGCGCCGGATGCGGTTGTTGGAGGTATCCGAGAGATAAATGTTTCCCGCGCTGTCCACCGCCACGCCATAGGGGCTGTTGATCCGGGCGGCGGTGGCCGGCCCGCCGTCCCCCGAATATCCCCATGTGCCATTGCCTGCCACCGTCGTGATGATTTGGCCCCGGACGCCGGAAGAAAATAGGAGAAGAATTATTAAAAGAGGAAATAATTTATGGAGTGCTTTCATGGCTTCATCCGGAATCAGGATTTAAGTTTATTATCTCACATGTCCTGAAATAACGACGGTTGGGAAGCTTTATCCAATGCCCGATCGGGACATGAATGGCGGCAGTAGGAGGAAAACGATGGAACTTCGCGGAAGAAATGGGGGAGGAAGAAACACAATTTACAATGAATAATGGACAATGAAGAATTGATAGCTCATTGTTCTCGGAAGAGTTTTCAAAACCTCAAACCCTTACCGAATATCTGAGTGATATGAATATTATTGAATTTCCCGGATCATGTTGTTGCCTGAATCCGCCACATAAACGATCCCCGTATTGCCCACCGCAACCCCAAAGGGGCCTTTGAAGGAAGCCCCCGTGCCCGTGCCGTTCGAAGAACCCGGAGTCGTCGACCCCGCCAGCGTGGACACCACGCCTCCGGGGGTGATTTTGCGAATCATGTTGTTGCCGCAATCCGCGACATAAACGGTGCCCGAATCATCCACGGCCACGCCGATGGGATAATTAAACGTGGCGGCGGTACCGGTGGCGTTCGTGGCCCCGGTGACGCCGGCTTGCCCCGCCAGGGTCGAAACCATCCCTCCCGGCGTGATCTTCCGGATCAGGTTGTTGAGCGAGTCGCCCACATAAACATTCCCCGCGCCGTCCACCGCCACACCTTGGGGCCAATAAAAGGAGGCGCCCGTGCCTGTTCCGTTCGCGGAACCGGGGCTCGAGGTGCCTGCCAGGGTCGAGACGAGCCCGCCGGAGGTGATGACCCGGATCATGTTGTTGTACCGGTCGGCGACATAAACATTTCCCGAAGCATCCACGGCCACGCCTTGGGGCCCGTTAAACGATGCCGCCGTTCCAACACCGTTGGAGGAACCGTAGGCCATGGAGCCCGCCAGGGTCGTCACCACGGCTCCCGGCGCTATTTTCCGGATCAGGTTGTTGCCGAAATCCGCGACATATACGTTTCCGGAGCCGTCCACCGCCACCCCGTCCGGGCCGTAAAACAAGGCGGCCGTTCCCGTGCCGTTGGAGGATCCCCCCCAGATCGAACCCGCCAGCGTCGTCACGACCCCCCCTGGTGAAATTTCCCGGATCAAGTTATTCGTGGAATCCCCCACGCAAACATTTCCCGAGGAATCCACAGCCACTCCGATGGGGAAGCTGAAGGAGGCGGCGGAACCCGTGCCGTTCGTGGAACCAAAGGTCGTTGAACCGGCCATGGTGGACACCACGGCCCCGTTGGTCATCGCGGTGGGGTGGAGGTGAAGGTGCAGGTATTCATGGGGTAATTGCAGGGCGTGCTGGTGTTGACCGGGGTGAAAGTATTTGTGGGTGTGAGAGTGAGCGTCGGGGTGAGGGTTTTGGTGGGGGTGCAGGTGTTCCCAGGATAGCCGCAAGGAGTAAGGGTCGATGTGGGTGTGGGAGTCGCGGTGTGCGCGGGCGGTGGTGAAGAAGGGCTTTTATTATTGCTGCAGGCGAGCGGGAAAAACCAAAAAAACGATAACATTAAAAGAATGAAAACAAGCAGATAAATTAATCGGCGCATAAACACCCCCCGGCAAAAGCATCTTCAAAAAAGTTCATACAGCTTACCCCTCCCACGATTATTGGACAACTTTTAACAACTATGAAGTATTTATCCTTAAAACAAAGGTCGGCTGCGAGAAGTCCAAAACGATGGAACTTCGCGGAAGAAATTGGAGAGGGGTGTTCAGGTTGGATTTATGTCTAAATTTTCGGAAGAGTTTGGCGGGATAAAGCAAGGGGGAAATGCCTCAAAAACAGATCTTGTAAAATGTACCCTACTACACGCTGACCCGTCTCCCGAAGTCTTGACATAGGGAGAGGTGCGGGAAGTCTGACCCCCTTTTTTTCAACCAATAATAAAAAAGGCGTCCCCTCGAGGGGGACGCCCAAAACATTGACGGCTAAGTTTCTAACTGAAGTATTGGTGACTTTAGGTTATTTTCCCCATTGGCCCGGCGGGGGTTTCATTCCAGGCGGCATAGGTTGGGGGTTCAATTCCGGATTTTTGATGGTTCCATCACCTCCCCCGGGTTTATGGTTTCCGGGTCTTGTGCGGTTCACTCCATCCTCGCCATCTTTATACTGCGAGATACTAGTATCCCCAGCATTCCCATTTCTATGGTGTTTTGCGCGCATAACACCATCTTCTCCATCTTTATATTCCGGATGTTTTGTGTTTTTCAGGTGAGAGGACACGCTTTTCCTGCCATGCTTTTTTTCCGAGGCGTGACCACTGTTTTTCGCGTCATGATGCTTTAACGATTTCTTGTGGGCGGCTGTGATCCCTCCGTCAGTGGCATGCGCGTCGGCCAGAGCCATCCCCGTCCCGGCTATAAACAGCAAACCTGCCAAAACCGCGATAATATTTTTCATGGATACTGCCTCCTCTTTTATGCTTGCGTCGGTTTTTGCCCTCCGCCATGAGACGAGGGGCCCAGTGAAAAGATTCCAACGTTATTGGGTGGATTATATATCATCAGCCTGCCGGCCCAAATATTTCATTTTAAAGTTTTTAAATGGATATTCGGAAAAAAGGGTCCAGGAAAAAAGGGTCAAGGCCTACATATTACACTATAGACTCGCCCCAAAACCTCATGCAAAAAAACAGGCTCTTATTATGCCACCAATTTGAACAATGAAAAATGAACCCATTCGACAAGCTCAGGGCTGACGGATTCTAGGGATTTACCGCAGGCCCATTCTGAAAGCAATCACCCCTTGGGTGCATTGGCCCTCAGGAACTTTCTAACCCTCTTCTTCGCTTCTTCCCGGTTCGTGAAAATGGACACATGCTCCCCGCCCTCGATGGTGAGCAGTTCCGCCCCGGGAATCCTTTCCCCCAAAACCTTCCCGTGCTTCTCGAAGGGCACCATCCGGTCCGCGGTGCCGTGAATGACCAGCGTGGGAACGGCGACTTTTTCCAGGGGAAAATCCGTGGTCTGGGTCACCCTTATGTCGTTCTCGGTCCCGGTCAGCCGCAGGTGCATCCGGTCGAAGGTGCTTAATATCAGTTCCATCAAAAGGGGCCCCGCCTGGGGGTCCTTTAATGTCCTGGCCCGAACGGCCGGATCGGCAATGGAGGGGCGGGCGGCTTTGTCCGGGTCCTTCCCCGCCTTTTTTTTCATCATGGTGGAGAACCAGGGTATCCGGGCGATAAGCTTGAAAACCTGGAACGCGAAAGGGATGGGGGTATCCACCACCTCGCCGGTGGTCGAAACCAGGACCAGCCCCCAGCACCTCTCCCGGTGCCTCAGGGCAAAATGGATCGCGTTGGGGCCGCCCCCGGAAACCGCCATCACCGCCGTTTTTTTAACCCCGAGCGTATCGAGAAGGTCCGCCAGAAGGTCCGCCTGCTCCTCCGAGGTCTTTCCCGATTTCAACGGCGTCCGGAGGTAGCCGGGCCTGGAAACCCCGATGAACCGGTAACCTTCCCCGCCGACGGTGCGGGCAAGAAGCAGGCTTTGGTCATAGCCCCCCATCGCCCCGTGGAGGCACAATATTGCCGGGCCTTCCCCATACTCGGCGTATTCGACCGGTCCCCTGGGCGTTTGCAGGATTTTTGGTTCCGGATTTTTCGTGATCTCGGCCACTTTTTTTCCTCCCTGATTTTCTTTAACAGCTATTGGTTTCAGCGCACGTCGAGGAACATCTCGCGGAATTCAATTCCCTGTCTTTTCCCGCCCCGGACGGACCAGCACATCTGGATTCTTGAAGCCAAATCAGGGGCCATGTACCTATATGTAACATGGGAGCTTTATTTTCCTTCAGGCTCATTCTATGAAATTAAGGCCCAATCGGGGAATCCCTCCACGAGTTCGGGGCAGGCCTCTCGAAAGAACCTGTGGTGATCTAGTCGAAGCAGGCGGGAACAAGGGAACCCGGTAAACCGGTAAAGCCGGTAAATCCAGTAAAGCCGGTAAATCTGGTAAACCTGGTAAACGCAGTAAAGCCGGTGAATGCGGTGAACCCGGTAAACCCAGTGAACCCGGTGAACGCGGTGAACCTGGTAAATCCGGTAAACCCCTCGACAAGTCCGACGGTGAGCTTGTCGAACTGCTCGGGGCAGGCCCGGGAACCCCGGAACTCTGGAACGGGTTCGACTCCCGTTGGTCGCTCACCGCAGGCTGGCCAAGAACCGGGAACCCCTCGACAAGCTCGGGGCAGGCTTGTCGAACGGTTTGATTAACTCACCGCAGGACCACTCGGGGCAGGCCCCCCGGAACCTGCCAGAGCGAAAAAAGTGATCGTCCTATCTGAGGACGATCACTTTTCTTATCAACCTCCCGACCGGTTCCTCGATAATCACAAAATAAACACCATTCCCCACGATAACGCCATCATTGTTGGTCCCGTCCCACTGGGTTCTGTAATTCCCATGGCCCTTGTACTCGTCCATGATCTTCTTGACTTCCTCACCCGCGATGTTGAATACCATGATTTTGACGCTGCCGGCTTGATCCACCCTCACGTCCATCCCCAATGGGCCCTTGTCAGGATTGAAATAGTTAACATCCAAATATAACTTGGCATTCGGGGTGATCGTAGCCCGCGGGGTATTGGTGATGGTGGGCGTGCCGGTGATGGTTGGCGTTTGGGTCGGTGTGGGTGTGCTTGTTGGAGGCAGGGTATTCGTGGCTGTGGGCGTCGGGGTGGTGGTGTAGGTGGAGGTCGGGGTCCCGGAAGGCGTGGGTGTCATCGTGACTGAGGGCGTAAAGGAAGGCGTGAGGGTGGGTGTTGAGGTCGGTGTAGGCGTAGCCGTCGGGGTGTTGGACGGCGACAGGGTAAAGGTAGGCGTCGGGGTTTGGGTTGGCGTATTGGTGGACGTGGCCGTGAAGGTATCCGTCGGAGTGTTCGTGTTCGTCGATGTGTAGGAAGAAGTTGGCGAAGCCGAAGGCGTAGCGGTGAGCGTAGGCGGCGGAGTCAAAGTGACCGTGTTGGTCACTGTCGGGGTAGCCGAATCCGTTGGGGTAGGGGTCGGCGTTTTCGTGACCGTTGGCGTGAGGGAAGGATAAGAGTTTGTAGAGGTAGAAGTAGGCGAAGCGGTAGGGGTAGCCGTCATTGTGGGCGTGTCAGATGGAATATCAGTCGGGGTGTCGGTTGACGTGTCCGTGACCGTTGGCGTGGAGGAAAGAGTATAAGCCGGCGTATTAGAGATCGTGGGTGTCGGCGTCAATGTCGGTGTATCGGATGGTGTATCGGCCGGTGTGTCCGTCATTGTGGGCGTGTCAGATGGAATATCAGTCGGTGTGCCGGTTGACGTGTCCGTGACCGTTGGCGTGTCTGTGGGAGTATCAATAGGCATATTCGTCATTGTGGGCGTAACCGTAGACGTGTTGGTCGACGTCGGGGTTGGGGTAATCAAGGGGGTGGAAGTGGGAGAATTGGAAGGGGTGCAGGTCGGTGAATTGGACGAGGTGAAGGTTGGCGTGATGGCCGGTGTTAAAGAGTTTGTAGAGGTAGCGGTAGGCGAAGCAGTAGGGGTAGCCGATGAAGTCGGTGTCAACGAACTCGTTGGGGTATTGGTGGGAGTACGAGTCGGGGTATTGGTGGGGGTCGGAGTCGGGGTGTTGGTCGGCCCACCACTCAAAATTTCGACGCCCCAGCCATAGCCGGACGCTGAGACATTGTTGGGGTTAAAGCTCTGGCTAATGCTGATGGCTGACGTGGTCCCGGGCGAATAATCACTTAAAGCAAAGCCTAACGCGTCTGAACCCATCGTGGCTGGAGTAAGGGGATATCGAACGGTGCCATTGACCACAGCGTAACTGCCCGGATTCGTGCTGCCCTGCGTCAAAAGCATCTGGAGAATCGTGCTGGTGGAACTTAAAGGCGTGAAACTAAAGGAAACAGTCGCCGGTGTGCTGTTGGCCAGGCTGGTGACGTAATTCGAGGCGTTGACGCTGGTGGTGCCGATGGGGGATGTGCTTGACGCGTTGCTATAGGTCCACCACTCATATCTCCAGGAACACGAACTGTTGCCGCAGGCCAAACCCGTGGTACCTTCGGCGATGGTCAGCGCGTGGGCGGACGCGGGGTTCGCGATATAGTAAAGTGCCCGATACGCGGTTTGGAGGGCCGTATACGTGATGGGGCCGCCCAAGCTTGTCATCGCGGCGCCGTTATAAGTGATCGTGCCGGGAGTTGTCCCCCAAAAGGAGCCGTCGCCCTCAAGCAAGACGAATAAAACATAACTGCCCCCGGCGGAGGCGCCGAAATTGAGGGCGGAAATGGTGACGCCGAGGCTGGTCAAAGAAGATGAAACCGTCGCGTCGTTGTCATAGCTGGGAACAGCGGCTACGGCGTTTCCAGTGGAAAAAATCAGGACTAGGAAAAATAAGGCGGAAATTAGTTTTGATCCAACTCGAGCCATTGGGCCCTTCGCGCGGGAGGATATCAGGAACGTCATTAAAACCGTAGGTAAAAGGGTTAACTTGAGGAAGGCAAACTTTTTCGTCGCCATGATGAGCTTTCAAAATAAGTTTTCGTGGTTGGTGAATTAAGAAAAGGTCACGGGACGACCCTTCGGGTCGCCACTTAGGCGGGGCAAATAACCCCGCCCAAGTACACGGCTAGGCCCCCGGGCAAGCCCGGGGGCCTTGGCAGCCGGTAATTACCAGTAATTATACCAGATTCACCCAATCTCGGAGGCCGTTGGAAATCGCCATAAAACAATACTAATTCTCGAATAAAAGTTGTCGCATATAACCGATAATCAGGGAACTCGGCCTATGCCGCCGGGAAATCCAGCCATTATGATTTTTCCAGGATTTCCACGGCGCTTCTCACCAGTTTAGGACAAAGGGTCGTGGTTAATTTCCTGTCCGCGGCCATTTTGGAACCTTCCGGTGTGCTGAGGTCGCACCCCAACAATTCCCGGCAAATCAGGGAACCATTGAGTTTTTTGAACTCATCCATGAACTTGGAGGCCTCGTCATAGTTCTTTTTCTTGGCTTGGGAGTCGCCTTCCCTCACCATGGCGTGACGGAGCCCCATCACCATCAAAGCGCCCGTGACCGCCCCGCAAGTTTCAGCTTTACGAGCCATTCCCGCCCCAAAACTCCCGCCAACCCGCAAACAAGCTTCCTGATCCAAGCCCGCCTCCGGGCCGAAAGCGCCCAGGACGCTTTGGGCGCAATTGAAGCCCTTCTGGAACAGGTTTACGGCTTCCTCCGCATTGTTCGGCATATCATTCTCCTTATATCTGATATCGGTCCTTTATCCTTTTCTTAATTTCATCCCGGACTTCCCGGAAACTTTGGAGTTTTTCCTCGTCATTGTTTTTCCCAACCCCCGGGTCGGGCAGGCCCCAATGGAGGCGCTCGGCCTTCCCCAGGAAGACGGGACATAATTCCTCGGCGCAGAGGGTGATGACCATATCCACGGTCTTAGGGTCGATCTCCTCCACCGATTTGGAGCGCTGTTTTGAGATATCAATCCCTATTTCCGCCATGGCCTTGATGGCGAAAGGGTTGACGGTGGAAGGATTGGAGCCGGCGCTTTGGATGAAGGCCTCACTTCCTAAAAGATTCTTGGCCAGGCCTTCGGCCATCTGGCTCCTGGCTGAATTGCCAACGCAAAGAAAAAGGATTTTCCTCACGCGGTCTTCCTTTCATACCATCCCCGGGTCGCCACGCAAAAGGAACAAATCGAAAGCATGATAGGCACCTCCACCAATACCCCGACCACGGTGGCCAGGGCGGCCCCGCTTCCCGGGCCGTAGAGCGCTATGACGGTGGCCACGGCCAGCTCGAAAAAGTTGGAGGCTCCGATCAGGATTCCCGGCGCCGCCACTGGATAAGGCACCCTCAGGAGCTTCATCAAGCCCAGCGTCACCCCTGCGATGATGTAAACCTGGATCAAAATGGGGATGGCGATCAGGATTACCCCGAGCCAGCGGCTGGTGATATTCTCGGACTGGAAAGCGAATATCAAAACAAGGGTCGCTAACAGCGCCAGGATGGTGATTGGGTGGAACGTTGGCAGGAATTTCTCGTTGAACCATCTCTCGCCCTTTTTCCGGATGAGGGCCCACCGGCTCACGGCCCCCATCGCCAGGGGGATCAACACGAAAATGAGCACCGAATAAAAAAGGACCGGATAAGGAACTTCCAGGCCCGAGGCGCCCGAAACCAGGACCCGCACGATGGGCACGAAGGCCACCAGCATGATGAGGTCGTTGACCGATACCTGGACGAGCGTGTAGGCGGCATCCCCACCGGTGATATAGGACCAAACGAAAACCATGGCCGTGCAGGGGGTGGCTCCCAGGATAATGACCCCCGCCAGGTACTGGTTGGCCGCCTCCGGGCTGATCCAGGGCGCGAACAGGACCTTGAAGAAAAGCCAGCCGATGAGGGCCATCGTGAAGGGTTTCACGAGCCAATTCACGAACAGGGTCACCCCGAGGCCCTTGGGTTTTTTCCCCACATCCTTGATGGACGCGAAATCGATCTTCAGCATCATGGGGTAGATCATCAGCCAGATGAGGATGGCAATGGGGATGTTGATGTGGCTGCCGGACCCGAATTCCATGCCCTGCATTGAAATGATGACTTGCGGGATGAACTTGCCGATCAGGATGCCCAGCCCCATGCAGAGGGCCACCCAGAGGGTCAGGTAACGCTCGAAGACATTCAATTTGGAGGAAATACTTTGGTGCATTTCCATTTAGGGTTTCTCACCCCAAACCGTCACGCTGAATATCCCCACGCCGGACTTTTCCAAATCCCGGATTTCATTTTCCTTCAGGTATTTCAACAGGACTTCACGGGGGACTTCCACCCGGCGGTCCTTCAAGACCTTGATGTTCCGGAAACCAGCCTGCCGGATGAAACCCAGGTAGTCCTCCCGTTTGACCGCGCCCGCCACGCATCCCACGTAGAGCTCGGCATCCGACCTTAATTTCTCGGGCAAATCGCCGTTCAAGACGATGTCCGAGACGTTGAAATGGCCGCCGGGCTTGAGAACCCTGAATATTTCCTGGAAGGCCTTGGCCTTGTCCGGCACCAGGTTGAGCACGCAGTTGCTGACCACCACGTTCACTTCCCCGCTCCCCACCGGCAACCGCTCGATCTCCCCCAAATAGAAATCCACGTTCTTGAAACCCAGTTTGCGGTTGTTTTCCCTGGCGCGCTCGATCATCCCGGGGGTCATGTCAACGCCGATCACCCGGCCCTTATCGCCCACTTCCCTGCGGGCCACGAAGGCGTCGTTTCCGGCCCCGCTTCCCAGGTCCAGGACCGTGTCCCCTTCCCGGATTTGGGCCAGTTGCGTGGGCAATCCGCAGCCCAACCCCAGGTCCGCCTCGGGCTGGTAGCCGGGGAGCTTCGCATAATCCTCCCCGATGAAACTATAGGAAAACCCTTCCGCTTTCTTTTCCCCGCCGCAGCAGGATGTTTTTTGTTCCTTCGGGCCCTCCATGCCGCAGCAAGAGGTTTTCACCGCGGATTTGGCGATTTGCCCGTATTTCTCCCTCACGGTTGATTTGATTTTCTCAGCAGCAACTTTTTCTTTTCCCATCGTTTTTCCCTTTCTTTTTAGGCAGTTCACCCAGCAATTTGTGGAACAAGCCGGACAGTTCTTCCAGGGCTTTCGGATTCAGGCAATAGCAGGACTTGGGCCCGTCGATCTTTCCCTGGATAAGGCCCGCGTCCAGGAGCACCTTGAGATGCTGGGAGACCGTGGATTGCGCCAGGGGCATGACCTCCACGATCTCGCCGCAAACGCATTCCTCGCGCTTGGCCAGGGTCTTCAGGATGGCGATCCGGGCGGGATGGCTCAGCGCCGAGGCGTACCGCGCCAGGTCCCCGTCCCTGGGATGGAATTGATCTTCTTTGGAGTAGGCAATGGTTTCTTTTATCGTATATATACGATAAAGTCAAGGGACACCCTGGTAAAAAAACGGGAGACCGGCAGGGTGCCGGGCGGCCAGCCCATACCGGCAGGCGGCATCCGCCATCCGCTTATTGGTTGAGATAACCTTTAAGGATGTCACTTCTGCCGGGATACTTCAATTTCATCAGAGCCCTGGCCTCGATCTGGCGCACCCGCTCACGGGAGACGTTGAATTCAATGCTTATATCCTCCAGGGTGCGGGGATTGCCGGTGAACAGGCCGAACCTCTGGCGCAAGATTTCAGCCTCCCTGGCCCCGAGCGTCCCCAGCACCTTGGAGATATTCTCCCTCATGCGCGTGAAAACAGCCGCTTGGTCCGGGCTGACGGCTTCCGGATCGGCGATAAAATCCCCCAAACGGCTGTCCAGGTTCTTGCCGACCGGCGTATCCAGGGAGACGACCGGCTGGGCGGCCTTGAGGCATTCCCGGACCTTTTCCACCGGCAATTCCAGGCGCCTGGCGATCTCATCCGCCGTGGGCTCATGCCCCGTCTCCTGCGCCAGTTCCCGTGAAGCCCTGGCGCACCTGTTGACTGCATCGTACATGTGCGCCGGGACGCGGATCGTGCGGCCTTGGTCCGAGACGGCCCGGGTAAGGCCCTGGCGGATCCACCAGGTGGCGTAGGTGGAAAACTTGAAACCCCGGCGGTAATCGAATTTCTCGACCGCCCTCATGAGGCCGATGTTCCCTTCCTGGATGAGGTCCATCAACGGCAGGCCGCGGTAGGCGTATTTCTTGGCGATGGAGATGACCAGGCGCAGGTTGGCCCTGACCATCTCCATACGGGCGACGGAAGCTTCGCGCTCGCCTTCCCGGACCTCGCGCATCATCCTCTTGACCTTGTTCCGGCCGGCCATGGCCTTTCTCTCGAGGCGCTTGATCCCGCGGCGCGCGCCGTCCCAAAGGCCGCAGGCATCCCTAAAGCCCCCGCCTTTCAGGTGGCTTTTTCCTTCTAAAACTTTGAGGCCTGGTCCGCCGCGCTTAAGCGCGGCGGGGAGTTTAAGGTAGTCCCCGGTGCCGAGCCTTAACCGCCCCTCCTGCTGGCACATGACGCATTCCACCTCCCCCATTGTTTCCGCGGGACCGTCCAGGCAGTTCAGGAGCCTTTCTTTCACCTTCCTTTGGAGCCGGCAATCCTTGACCAGCCAGACCAGGTCCACGAGCCTGTCATCCAACCGCTTGGCCAGGGCTTCGCGTTTCCCGGCCTCAAGGGACTTCAAACCCGCCAGGCGCCGCAGGGATTTGATTTGGCGCTCCAATCCATTGAGCCTGGTAAGCGCCTTTTTTATCCCAGCCAGGATCTTTTTTTCCGGCGGCCCCTCCGGCAGGTCCTCATAAGGCTCCAGGTCGATGGTTTCCAGGAGGGTTTTCTTTTTTGCAAGTATGTCCTTAAGCAGTTTTTTTAATTCCCGGAACCCCAGGGCCGAGCCCAGGACGGTCTTTTCGCGCTTGAATTCGCCGGCTTCAATCCGCTTGGCGATGGCGATTTCCTGCCCCCTGGTCAGGAGCCTGATGCGCCCCATGTCCCGCATGTATATTTTAAAATTGTCGGTTGAGCTGCCCGATGTTACGGCCTTCCCCATTTTCTTTTCCAGGCCTTCATCCATCGGCTCCCGGTCCACGGTCACGACGCCGTCCCCGGCGGGGATTAGATACGATTCCGCCGTTTGTAACGGGGTTTTGATTTTGAATAGCGATGCGTTTTGCACGGTTTGCCTCCCCTATGGCAAAACATGAATTCAAATTGTTATTTAATGCCTTGTTTAATGGATAGGTGGTTAAAAGGAATAAAGCAAGGCCTGTGCCAGTTCCGTAAACGCTGGAAAACTCAGGAAAAGCTTGGAAAGTTTGATGAGTAACTTTTGGGAATGGGTTGGAATTTATGTCGGTGAAGACAATTTCGTAATCACGTTTTGTTAACGCCCATCACTTCAAATTTTCTCGGATGAAACGGCCCATGCCGCTGGGAAACCCGCCCCATGTCACTGGGAATACCGCCCATGTCGCCGGGAATATCGCCGATGCCGTCGGCGTTTACCGGGTTTAACGGCTCTGTTTACTGGGTTGCCGAACCCCACTCGGAGGATGCATTACCCCGGGACAGATTTACGGATTTGAATGTTATTTTTTGATTTTCCAATCCCGCCAATAATTCCATTTAAGAAAATGTTCCGTACCGAACATATAACGCATTCCAGTTTTCCCCTCCCTCCATAAGTAAAACGGCCATCGGTTAAATCCATTCTCGAGGCTTTCAATCGGGGATACGTCTTAAATCCAGCCTTCGGAATGACACCCTAAAACCACGGCCAAAATTAACGGGGATTTAACGCGGATGAAATGTTCCCGGTCACCCCCTTCCGTAATATCCCGCCGAGTTTACTTCGAAGGGGGTTGAAACACTTTTCCGCTTCCAACACCTACCACGTTTATGAAAAACCCGCTTCGGGGGGAAAATTTAACTTAAATTTACGGGAGGCAATTGTGAAAAGGATTTTAGTCATCTGGGGCATCGCAATCTTGTTTATGGGAGGACTGCTGTCGCTGGCTTGCAACGCCAACAACAGCGTCACCCACGCGGCCGCCGCGCCGGCGGCAACACCGACACAGTGTTACTACTCCGGCAACAACGACGCCGTGACCGCCATCAACATGACGACGGTGATGGCCAACGCCGACGTGGCCGCGTACGGGGTCAGCCTCGCCAAAGCCACGACCATCACACAGTTGAGCGTTTATTGCTCAGAGGCTTCGTCAGCCTCGCCGATGCCGGGAACCGATATGCTGGAAACGGCATTGTTCTCAGTGAAGAGCGGGGTCGCCACGAGCGTGGGAAGCTCCGGCAAGGTCCAGGTCTTCAGCGCGCCGGTTACGGCCCAATGGGTCAATATCCCCATGGGAAGCCTCAGCCTGGCCGCCGGCAGTTACGTGATCGCGTGCCGTTACACCCAGGACAAAGCGAACCAAACCATCACCACCTTCACCCTCGGGACCAGCTCTGCCGCGACGGGCATCTCCTACTATACCAACGTCGCCGGGGGAATCACCGGCTCGGACACTTGGTCACTGCCGGCGACGTTGGCTCCTCCGGTCAACTACGAGTTGAACATCAAGACCTGCCCGTTCTAAGGAATGGATAGGGAAGCGGGGTTTTCCAACGCCTATCGACGACCACACAGACGAGGGTTGAAAGCCCGCAAAACGGGTTAAGGAAAAAATAAAAATTTTAAGAAGGAGAGAATATGAAAAGGTTCTGGATGTTTTTACTCTACCTGGCCGCGGGGATGGCGGTCCTGATCGCCCCCCCATCCGCCCAGGCGGATGAAGCCACGGATCAGGATTCGCTGGGAACCCTTCGGGAGGACATGAACTCCGCCTTGGGTACCCACGCCAGCCGCCTTTCCGATATCGAGAAGACGCTGGGCCTGAAGTTCTTCGGCGACGTCCGCGTCCGTTTCGATTGGAGGACGCAGGTGCAGTCCGATCCCGAGTTGTTGAACACGGCGGGAACGGCCCTCACCTCCGGCGGGCCGATCCAAGACATCACGCGGGGACGCTTCCGGGCGCGCCTCGGGGCTATGAAAACCGACGGGGATATCACGGGCGGCCTGCGGATTTCAACCGGCGCCGCCACCAACCCCAACAGCGAGAACCAGACGTTCGACGCAGGGTTCGTGGACGCTTCCTTGTTCATAGACCAGGCCTACTTGACCTACATGCCGTCCGCCTTGGACAAGTTCGTCAAGATTACGGCTGGAAAGATGCCGAATCCCTTGACCGTGTCCCCGATCACCTGGGACCCGGACATCGTGCCGGAAGGCGTATTGTTGGAACTGAACAACGCCAACACAAACACCAAACTGCGCGCCACCTACTTCGACGTGAGCAACCAGAACGGGGGCGGAGCCCAGGCCATCAACACGGTGAACAACAATAACGGCGTGACGAACGTCACGCTATACGTGGCGGGTTCCGATACCGACGAGTACATGGCCAATTTCCAACTCGAACAGCTCCTCAAGTTCGACACGGACACCTCCAGCACCCTCATGTTGGGATACGAGTACATCCCGAACGTGACCGCCCTGGCCGGCGGCAATGTCATGGCCCCGCCGAACGGCGCCTTGGCGCTGAACAACGCCCTGGTGGGCGCGGACGGCATGATCTGGGATTTCGGCGGTTCCGTCCCCAACATCCAGATGCTCGAGGGGATGATCAAGATCAACCACGTAGTCGGTGGGATTCCCTTGGCCTGGACCTTCCACGGCATTGACAACCTGGATTCCTTCTATGTGCCAAAAGGCGAGAACCAGACCCTCAGCAAGATGCCTCTGAAGGGTCAATACCAAGACGGGACGACCCAAGGCGGGGTCGTTCTTCCGAAATTGTCCAACCAGTTTGGCTTCTATGGCCAACTCAACATCAACGCGGTGAAGGCCAAGGGCGACTTGGCCGGGTTCGTCGCGGTGGGTTACCTGGAGCCGAACGCCCAACTGGGCTTCCTGACGGACGACGATCCGGGCAACAACAACCGGGAATACCTCAAGGCGAACATCACTTACGGGCTGGAAAACAACGTTCAGCTAATGGTGACATCGTGGGCCGTTTGCCACGTGTACGACCAGAATTACGTCTGGTTGGGCGCCCCCAACGACAAGCTGGGCGGTACTTCCATCAACCCGGAATACCTCACCTACGTCGACCTTTTGATGAGCTTCTAACTTTCTCATGGGGCCGCCCGGCAGTCAGGGAACCGGGCCGGCTCCCCTCTCCCCTCCTGGCCCCCCCAAGGGGGCCCAGGGGGATTTAACGCGAATGTAACAAAGCCGTAACAGAAACAAGAAGCCAACAGCCTTAAATTCAAGAAAAAGAGGAGCAAGCAATGAATAAATACACAAAGTTTCTGGTTGGGGCGCTCATGGGCGCCACCCTGATGGGAGCCGGGGCTGCCGTGGCCGCCTCGCTGAACGGCGCGGGAGCCACCTTCCCCTATCCCATCTATTCCAAGTGGTTTTACGAGTACAACAAGAAGGCCGGGGTCGAGATCAACTACCAATCCATCGGTTCGGGCGGGGGAATCCAGCAGTTGACCAACGGAACCGTGGATTTCGGCGCCTCCGACGCCCCCATGTCGGATGAGCAGATGGCCAAGATCAGCGGCGGGGTCCTGCATTTCCCCACCGTGGCCGGCGCGGTCGCCATCGCTTATAACCTCCCGGGAGTGGAAAAACTGAAACTGAACGCAGAGGTTTTGGAAGGCATTTACAGCGGCGGAATCACCAAGTGGAACGACCCGGCCATCGCTGAGTTGAACTCCGGCGCGAACCTGCCGGACACCGTCATCACGGTGGCGCACCGCTCGGACGGCAGCGGAACCAGCAACATCTTCACCAACTACCTCACCAAGGTCAGCACCAAGTGGGCCACCTCCGTCGGGTTCGGCACCTCGGTGAAATGGCCGGTGGGCGTGGGCGGGAAGGGCAACGAGGGCGTGGCGGGCCTGATCCAGCAGATTCCCGGGACCATCGGGTACGTGGAACTGGCCTACGCGGTCAAGAACAAACTGCCCTACGCCTCGATGAAGAACAAGGCCGGAAATTACGTGGTGCCTTCCGTGGAGTCCACCACCGCCGCGGCCGCAGGCGCCCTGCGCCACATGCCGAAGGATTTCCGCGTGATGATCACCAACGCGGGGGGTGAAAATGCCTATCCCATCTGCGGGTTCACCTGGCTTTTAATCCCCAAGAACATTTCCAGACGCCGACAACGGCAAGGCCCTGGTGGATTTCCTCAAGTGGTACCTGGCCTCCGGCGAAGGACATGGCGGCGGATTTGATGTACGCGCCATTGCCTGAGTCGCTTGTCTCAAAAGTAAAGGCCCAAATCGAGCAGGTAAAGTACTAGCAGGCTGCAAAAAAATAAAAATAGGCCACAAAGCAGCCTGCGACCCCAAAGATTCCGCAGGAATCGTGGGGTTTCCACAAATGTCGTCAGCTGAAAAAGACCGTTGTGGGGACTTTTTCAGCAACTTACTAATTTCAAAGCGGGGTTGAATTGAACCGAGCAGCGGACATTACGGGGAACGGGGGGGCCGTCGAGGCCCCCCCTTTTTTTAAAAGATTCGGCGAAGTCGCGTTCATGGACAGCATCTTCCGGAAATTGACCGCTTTTTTCGCCTTCCTCATCCTTTTCCTGGCCGTCATGACGGCCTTCACCCTTTGGCACGCCTCCCTGCCCGCCATGCACAAGATGGGCTGGCGGTTCCTGACTTCCTCCGATTGGGACCCCGTCAACGGGATTTTCGGAGCGGTCCCTTACGTTTACGGCACACTGGCTTCATCGTTCATAGCGCTTTTGATCGCCACGCCTTTCGGGCTGGGCATCGCGCTTTTCCTCACCGAACTGGCTCCCATGAAGATGCGGGAGCCCGTGGCTTTCCTCGTGGAGATCCTGGCCGCCATCCCCAGCGTGGTTTACGGACTTTGGGGCATTTTCCTCCTGGCGCCCTTCATGCGCGTTCACGTGGACCCGTTCCTGATGAAGTTCCTCGGGGCCCCCTTTTTCAAGGGGCCTTCCACCGGACTGTCCCTCTTCACGGCGGGGGTAATCCTTTCCGTCATGATCCTTCCCACCATCACGGCCATCAGCCGCGAGGTGTTCGAGGCCGTGCCCAACAGCTTCCGGGAGTCCGCCAAGGCCCTGGGGGCCACGAGCTGGGAAACCATCCAACTGGCGGTGCTGAAACCCTCCAAGGTCGGGTTGCTGGGCGCCATTATGCTGGCCCTGGGCCGGGCCCTGGGGGAAACCATGGCGGTCACCATGGTCATCGGCAACCGGCCCCAGGTCTCCATGAACCTGCTGGACCCCTCCCACAGCATGGCCAGCGTCATCGCCAACGAGTTTTCCGAGGCGGTGGGGGACATTCATATCGCGGCCCTGGCAGAAATCGGCCTTTTATTGATGGTCATCACCTTGATTTTAAACATCGTGGCCCACCTGTTGGTATGGTTCACGACGTCGAAATTCCAAAGATGAGGCGGCCGAAGGCCTGAAAAAAGGAAGTAGTCAATGTTTGAGCATCACTTGAAAAGAAAAATAATCGACAAGGCCATGGTGTTCCTCTGTGGTTTCGCGGCATTCATCGCCATGATTCCGCTGTTGAGCCTGTTAGCTTACGTCCTGATCCAGGGCTTCAAGCGGTTGAATTGGACCTTTCTCACGAGCCTTCCCACCCCGGTGGGCGTGACGGGCGGGGGAATGGCCAATTCCATCCTGGGCACCTTGACGCTGGTCTTGATCGCCTCCTGTGTGGGCCTGCCCATCGGCATTTTAGCGGGAGTCTACCTCTCGGAATTCGGCAAGAAGAACAAGTTCGCCTGGATGGTCCGCTTCACGGCGGACGTGCTCTCCGGGGTCCCCTCCATCGTGACGGGCATCGTGGCCTATGCCCTGATCGTCAGGCCCATGCACAACTTCTCCGCGCTGGCGGGAGGGGTGGCCCTGGGGTTCATGATGATCCCCATCGTCACGCGCACGACCGAGGAACTGGTCAAGATGGTGCCCCATTCCATCCGGGAGGCCTCCTGGGCGCTGGGCGTGCCCCAATCCACGACCATCCTGAAAGTGGTGATCCGAACCGCCAAGAACGGCATCCTGACCGGGGTCCTTCTTTCCATCGCCCGCATCGCGGGGGAGACCGCGCCGCTCCTCTTCACGGCCTTCAACAACCAGTTCTGGCCCAGGGGAATCAACGAACCCACGGCTTCCCTGACGGTGCAGGTTTTTACCTACGCCATCTCGCCCTTCAAGGATTGGCAGGACCAGGCTTGGACCGGGGCCCTGGTTCTTTTGTGCCTGGTGCTGGCCATCAACGGGGCCGCGAAGATGTTTTTCAAGAACCCCAGGGAACTTTTGCGGTGACCGGTATGGCGGGCGGTACTGGAAAACCGCTGAATTTATGAAAGCGAATGATCAATAAAAGCGCTGGGTTGAAATCCGGTTTTAAGTGGGGAGAGAATATGCTCGAGGAAATGACCAAAAAAGGGGAAGAAAAGAGGACCCAAGTGGAACCCGAAACCGAGAAAAAAGAAGCCCGCAAGATCGAGGTGCCGCACCAGGCCCCTTCCACCTTGGAATTGAAGGTCAAAATGACCGCGAACGAAGCCAGCGCCTGGTTCGGCGACAAACAGGCCCTTTATTCCGTGGAAATGGATATCCGCGAGAAGGAAGTCACCGCCATCATCGGGCCCTCGGGATGCGGCAAGTCCACCTTGATCCGCTGTTTCAACCGCATGCACGAAACCGTCGCGGACTCCCGTTTTTCCGGTGACGTCACCCTGGACGGCAGGAGCATTTATGGCAAGTCCATGGACCCGGTGGATGGTCCGCCGCCGCGTGGGGATGGTGTTCCAGAAACCCACGCCCTTTCCCACCCTTTCCATCTACGACAACGTGGCGGCGGGCCTGCGCTTGAACGGGGTGAGCGACAAGAAGCGCCTGGACGAGGCCATGGAAAAGAGCCTCCGCAAGGCCGCGCTTTGGGAGGAAGTCAAGGATTCCCTCCAAAAGCCGGGGGCGGCGCTTTCCGGCGGCCAACAGCAAAGGCTTTGCATCGCCCGCGCGCTCGCGGTGGATTTGGAGGTTCTTCTCATGGACGAGCCCTGCTCGGCCCTGGACCCCATTTCCACGTCGAAAGTGGAGGAACTCATCCACGAATTGAGGCAGAATTACACCATCATCATCGTCACCCACAACATGCAGCAGGCCGCGCGGGTTTCCCAGAAGACCGCCTTCATGCTCAACGGGAAGCTTATCGAGTACGACTCCACCGAGAAGGTGTTCACCAACCCGGCCAACAAGCTGACGGAAGACTACATCACGGGGCGTTTCGGCTGAACCGCGGAACCGCGCGGAAAACACGGAAACTGAGGAGCGGGTAATGGAAATTTTATTCGACGAGGAACTGGCCGTCCTGAAGGAAAAGCTTCTTCTGATGGGAAGCAAGGTGGAGGAATCCATCCGGCTGGCCATGAAATCCATCGTGGACCGGGACTCCAAGCTGGCGCGGAGGGTCATGCAAAGCGACCGGGACATCAACGACCTGGAAATCGAGGTGGACGAGATCTGCCACCGGCTCCTGGCCCTTCACCAGCCCATGGCCGGCGACATGCGCTTCATCACCAGCTCCATGAAGATCAACTCGGACCTGGAACGCATGGGCGACCTGGCCGTCAACATCTGCGAGCGGGCCCTGACCCTGAACGAGGTGGCCCCCCTGAAACCCCTTATCGACATCCCGCACCTGGCCATCATCGCACAGGAAATGGTCAAGGTGTCCCTGGATTCCCTGGTGAACCGCGATGCCGCTATGGCCAGGAAGGTCTGCGAGCGCGACGACGAGGTGGACAACCTAAACGACCAGCTTATCCGGGAGCTCATTACCTTCATGCTGGAGGACCGGGCCAACATCAAAAGAGGCCTGGACCTTATTTTGGTATCCCGCTACCTGGAGCGCATCGCCGACCACTCCACCAACGTGGCCGAGGACGTGATCTACATGGTGATGGGCAAGGATATCCGCCATCACCGGGGATGAATCAACCAGGAACTTACGGGAAGATGGTTTTAAAAATTAGTAGTATCTCAGTTTGGGTGTCATTGCGAGAAATGCCCGCCGAATAGGCGGGCGTTTATGACAGGCTTGAAGTAGTTGGCCTGAAATTTAGGCCAACCATACTTGGCCCAAAGGGCCAACGTACAACCTAAGTTTAAATAATGCCTGAGAATTTACTCCAAGGCCATTGGCAGCATCACCGTAAAGGTGCTTCCCTTCCCCGCTTCGCTTTTCAGGACCACTTCGCCGTTCATCTTCTCCACCAGGTGCTTGACGATGGAAAGCCCCAGGCCCGTGCCCCCGGCCTCCCGGCTCCTGGATACATCCACCCTGAAAAACCTCTCGAAAATCCGGGGTTGCGCCTCCGGGTGTATCCCCGGTCCGTGGTCCTCCACCGACAATTCCATCCGGCCGTCCGGCCGCTGGGCAGCGTAAAGCCGGATATCGGTTTTTCCGGGTGAATACTTCACCGCGTTGTCCAGAAGGTTCTCGAATACCTGGAATAACCCCTCCCGGTGCGCCTGGACCCGGACACCCAATGGTATCTCCTGGTGAATGACGATCTCCTTGGCCTCCCACTTGGCCTTCAAAAGCTCGACGGCTTGTTGGGCCACTTCGGCCGGCTCCACCGGCTCCATGGAGGTGATGTAAAGCCCGCTTTCGATCTTGGACAGTTCCAGGACGTCGGTGATGAGGGCGTTCAAGCGTTGGGCCTGGTCGGAGATCTTCTTCAGGAACTGGCTCCGGTTCTTCTTGTCCTCCATGGCGCCGGAAAGAAGCGTCTCCACGTAACCCAAAATGCCGGTCAAGGGCGTTCGCAACTCATGGGACACGTTGGCCACGAACTCGGTTCTCATGCGCATCAGGCGTTTCAGGGAAGTGATGTCCGAGAACACCACGATCTGGCCCAATAGGGTTCCTTCCGCCACCTTTACCGCCGCCACGCTGACGGCGAAATGCTTCTCGTCCTTCCCGGAGAACTCAATCTCACCCGTGGCCCTGCCCTGGGTCTTGGACTGGGCCAGGAGGTCCGCCAGGACCGGGTGGCGAACCACCTCCAGGTAATGCTTGCCCAGGTGGTCCTTTTCCAGGGTTTCCAGGATTTTTTCCGCGGAAGGATTCATGAGCACGATCCGGTCGGCCTGGTTCAAAAGGAGGACCCCCTCCCCCATGCTGTTCAGGATGACGTTCAGCATGGTCTCGTTGGAACCGAGCCTCTGGAGCATCTCCTCGAAATTTCGGCCGGGGATGAAAACATCCCTTTCACTCAATGAAGCGGGAACCGAGGATTCCACAGATGGCAGGGTATTTGTATTTTCCGCCTGGTCCGCGTTCGCGGGATGGAGGAAAAAAAGCATGACCAGGCTCACCCCCATTCCCAGGATGAGTAAAGAGGCCGAGTACCATTCCAGGAGCTTCAGGGACCCGAGGAATACGGCCAGGGCGATGGCCAGGAGAAAGGCCGTCCAGAAAAGGCGGTTGGAGGATTTCATGTGTGAGCCACGTTAGCAAACAATGGGGTCGGGATCAATTTGTAAGAAGCAGGATTCAGGATGGTTTAAACCTCTTCCTTGAACATATAGCCATAGCCCTTGACCGTCTGGATATTTTTTTCATAGGGGCCTAGTTTTTCCCTGAGCCGCCGCACATGGACGTCCACGGTCCGGGTGGTTCCAAAGTAATCGTAACCCCAAACGTTGTTTAAAAGGACGTCCCTGGAAAGGACCCGGCCGGAATGGGTGAGGAAATAATCCAGGAGTTCGAATTCCTTGGCGGTCAAATCCATCTTTTGGTTCTTCAGGGACACCTCATGCTTGACCCTGTTTAAGATCAAGTCCTTGAATTTCTGGACCGCTTCCCCCTCCTGGGCCTTGGAAAACCGCCTCAACACGGCCCGAATCCGCGCCAGCAATTCCTTGACGGAGAAAGGTTTGGTGACATAGTCGTCCGCGCCCAACTCCAACCCCACGATCTTGTCCGATTCCTCTCCTTTGGCTGTCAGCATGACTACGGGGATATGGGAAGTCTTGGAATTGGCCTTCAAAGCCTTGCAGACCGTCAAACCGTCCGTCTTGGGAAGCATCAGGTCCAGCAGGACCAAATCCGGCATTTTCTCCGGGATTTTTTTCAAGGCGGCCTCGCCGTCCATTTCCGAGAGAACGCGGTAGCCGTCCTTTTCCAGGTTGTAAGTTAGAAGCTCAACCAGGTCCTTCTCGTCTTCCACGACGAATATTTGTTTCATTGGCGCCTTTCCCCGGAAAGAGGGTGATAGGGAACGGGAGCATTCCGGGTTTCAAGCATGGATTATAAACAGGGGGTTAAAAGTTGATTGTTAATTACTTGTAAAACCCCACAGATGTGCTTATTTCAAGTTAATTTGGGTATTCATGGGCTTACTTTCAAGTCCAAGTCACACGGATTTTAACCTCTTATTTACCTTCCGTTCAAACAAACCGTCATTCCATTTCCTATCCTTTCGACATTAAAACGAATAAGGAGCCATTCCATGAAAAAAATCATGTTGATCGATTCCGATATCCTACATCTTCGGGAGATGAACAATGTTTTATCCGGGGATTTTAATGTCCTGATTTGCAGTCGCGGACATAAAGCCTGGGACTTGTACAATTTATTCAACCCCGACGCCCTCGTCCTAGACCCCACCGCGGCCGGATTGGATACATCTGATTTCTTCCCCCGAATCCGGAAGAAATCCTGGCCTAATTCCATACCCATTATCGCCACGACGCGGTTGAACACCCTTCAGCACATCGAGAGGAGCTTTGATTGGGGCGCGGATATCGTCTTTTCCAAGCCCTGCGAAGGGGAAAGAATCCGGAATAAACTCTTGGAATTACTTTCCAGAGGGGAATCCCCCAGAGAATTGGCCCTGGCTTAAACCAGCCAGCTGACTGAAAACGTTAAAACCGTTTTAATCCCCATTCTTTTCACGGGCGATAAACCGTTTCCAGTTTTAACCTAGATTTAACCTGTCTCGGATGGATATCTAACGGGTGTTTTCTAATCTTTGATTATATGGCTAGAGCCGATTTACACCTACACACTGACTTCTCCGACGGGCTCCACACCCCGCGCCAGGTCGTCCAATCCGCCTCTAGGGCCGGCCTTCAAATCATCGCTGTGACCGACCATGACACCCTAGAAGGCGCCTTTCGGGCTCAGGAATATTCCCACCGGCGTCCGGACCTGGGTGTGAAAGTGGTATTAGGCGAGGAAATCAGCACCTTGAACGGTCATGTGATCGGCGTCTTCCTGGAAAAGTTCATTCCGGCGCGGCTGTCGGCCAAACGCACGGTGGAACTCATCCACCAGCAGGGCGGGATCGCCATCCTGGCCCATCCCTACCATATTTATACCGGCAGGTCCGGAGCCGAACCCCGGGCCGTCGAATTAATCGATGAGATACCCTTTGACGGAATCGAGACGGTCAACCATGGGGACGCGCTTTCCTTCTGGTCCAACCGGAAGGCGCTCAAATCCCTGGCCCACCGTCCCATTGCCCAAATCGGGTGTAGCGATGCCCATAACGCTAGATTCATTGGGATGGGATACACCGAGTTCGCGGGAAATAGTCCCGAGGATCTTAAACGCGCCATACTGAAACGCGAAACCCGGGCCTGCTACCATCGGGCCTGGAGAGTGAAGGATATCCTCATCCACTTAAAAGACACCGCCCCCGTCCTGAGGCGCTATTCCAAGATAATGGGCGAAGCCGCCCAAGTTTGATAGGTTAACGGGTTCCGTTTAATGGGTTAACCGGCGTATGCCACCAAGAAAACCCAGCACAGATTTCTTATAAATCTGCGCCGATCTACCTTAAAGAGATATTGAGATCGGTGCTATACCAGCCACTTTAAATTTTTTATGGAGGGCTGGCATGCGCTGGCAAGCATCGCCTTCGGCTTGTGCCGATTCATCTAAGCGTTATGCCCGGGGTAATTGTAGGAAATCGGTACTATACCGACCTCCTAACAGTTTTACGGTTGGTCGATATGTAGCCTCGGGCGGCCAGCCCATGCCGACGGAAAACCGCTATTCACCACATGCCAGCCTTCAATTAAGCATTAAATGGGGCTGGTATTGTATCGATCTCAATATTTCTTTATGGAAGATTGGCACAGGGACTCAGAGACCCAAATAAAAGAATAACCCTGCAGCTTAGATTGAGGCCGGTAAGTTATATGGAAATGATTAAAATATAGGGGTTTCAGGCCCCCTTTAATTGCCGGGTCCCTTCCTATGGCGTAAAATCACCTAATGAAAATCATTAGATTTATAAATCCCAAAAAGAAGACTCAACTGGGGTTGTACGTTGGCCCTTGGGGCCAAGCACCCTTGTCCTGAATTTCAGGACAAGGGCTTCAAACCTGTCGCAATCCACTGGCTGGGCCTGCAAGTGGCCCAGCCCCGATTGGGGCAGCTTCTCGCAATGACAGATATTTATAAAAATTAAAAAAGGTTTCCATGATCAATAAACGACCCGATCCCGACGCGCTTTTAAGCAAGCTCCAAGCCGAGGAAAAGGCCCAGAAGCGCGGCAAGTTGAAGATTTTTTTCGGCGCCTCGCCCGGCGTGGGCAAAACCTACGCCATGCTGGAAGCCGCCCGCGCCAAGAAAGCCGAGGGCCTGGATGTGGTGGTGGGCCCCCTGGAGACCCACGGCCGCGTTGAGACCGCCAGGCTCCTCGAGGGTTTGGAAATTTTGCCGCCGCAGGAATTGGAGTACCGCGGGACGAAGATGAGGGAGTTCGACATCGATGCGGCGTTGAAACGGAAGCCCGGACTCCTCTTGGTGGACGAGCTGGCCCACACCAACGCCCCGGGGTCCCGCCACCTGAAGCGCTGGCAGGACGTCGAGGAGCTCCTGGACCTGGGTGTGAGCGTCTTCAGCACCCTGAACGTCCAGCACCTGGAAAGCCTCAACGACATCGTGGCCCGGATCACGGGCGTGGTGGTGCGGGAAACCCTCCCCGACAAGGTCTTGGAGGAGGCGGACGAGGTGGAGTTGGTGGACCTGCCCCCCGATGATCTCCTGAAGCGCCTGCGGGAAGGCAAGGTTTACATGCCCGAAGCGGCCCAGCGTGCCGTCGAGAATTTCTTCAAGAAGGGCAACCTGACGGCGTTGCGGGAGATGGCCCTGCGCACCACGGCCGACCGGGTGAACGACCAGGTCCAGGATTACCGCAAAACCATGGCCATCACCCAGTCCTGGGCCACGGTCGACCGGATTCTTGTCTGCGTCTCCCCCAGCCCCTCCTCCGCCGACCTGGTGAGGACCGCACACCGAATGGCCAAATCCCTGAGGGCCGGCTGGATCGCCCTTTACGTGGAATCCCCCGTCCCTCCCGGCCCGGAGGAAAGGGAGCGGGCCGTCCGGCACCTCCGGCTGGCCGAGCAGTTGGGCGCGGAAACCGCCACCCTCACCGGCGAGCATTTCGCGGAGGAGGTCATGGATTACGCCCGGGAGCGGAACGTCACCAAGATCTTCATCGGCAAGCCCTCGAAATACTCCTGGCGGGCCCTTCTGCGCCCCTCCCTGGTGGACCAGCTCCTGAGATCCAGCGGGGACATCGACGTTTATGTCACCAAGGGCGAAACGCAGGACTTCCGGGAAAAGAACTTCCCGTCCGGGCCCGGGGTGGCCAAGCACAGGCTCAACTGGATGGGATACGCCTATTCCCTGCTGTGCGTCGCGGTCAGCACGGCCTTGGCTAACTGGATGTTCCCCCACGTGGCCCTGGCCAATCTCATCATGGTTTACCTGTTGGGAATCCTGGCGGTCTCCTCGCGCCAGGGGATCGGCCCTTCCACTTTGGCGACGTTCCTGAGCGTCATCGCCTTCGATTATTTTTTCGTGACCCCCCGTTTCTCGTTCGCCGTCTCCGACACCCAGTATCTTTTCATGTTTTCGGTCATGCTCCTGGTGGGCCTTTCCATCAGCAATCTGACCGTCCGGCTGCGGGCGCAGGCCCGGCTTTCACGCCTGAGGGAGCGCCGGACCGCCGCCCTCTATTCCCTGAGCAGGGAGCTGGCGAGCACTTGGGGCACGGCGGAGCTTTTGGAAATCGCCGTGCGGCACATCTCCGAAGTTTTCGAAAGCTCCGTCATCGCCTTCCTCCCGGACAAGGACGGGCGCCTGCAAGTCCAGTGCGGGGCGGTAGCGGAATTCAACCTCACCGCCAAGGAACTGGGGGTGGCCCATTGGGTCTTCGACCTGGGCCAGGTGGCCGGCCGCGGCACCGACACCCTTCCCGCCACCGAGGCGCTGTACCTGCCCTTGCTGGCCTCGGGGGAACCCGTGGGATCCCTCGGCGTGAAGCCGCGGAACCCGGAAAAGCTTTTCATCCCGGAACAGCTGCACCTGCTGGAGGCCTTCGCCCACCAGACCGCCCTGGCGGTGGCGGCCGACAAGCTCCTCCAGAAGCAGCAGCAGACCCAGATGCAGGTGGAAACCGAGAAGCTGAGGAGCTCCCTTTTAAGCTCGGTGTCCCACGACCTGCGGACCCCCTTGACCGCCATCACGGGCTCCGCCAGCAGCCTCCTGCAGGACGGGGAGTCCCTTCCTCCCTCGGCGAAACGCGACCTCTTGGAGAACATCCACGACGAGGCCGAACGGCTCGAAAGGCTGGTGGGAAACCTCCTGGAAATGACAAAAATCGAATCCGGCGCCATCCGGCCCAACAAGGAACTCAACCATATCGAGGAGGTCGTCGGGAACGCTATCGCCCGCCTGGACAGGAAAACCCAGGGAAGGGTCATTAAAACCCGCATCCCGCCCGATCTTCCGCTGGTCCCCATGGACAGCCTCTTGATTGAGCAGGTGCTGGTCAACCTGTTGGACAACGCCTTGAAATACACGCCGGGGAACGAACCTATCGGCATCTCGGCCGAATTGGAAAAGGGCCGGTTGAAGGTGGAGGTGGCCGACCAGGGGCCTGGATTGCCGGAGGGGGACCTGGGACGGATTTTCGAGAAGTTTTACCGGGGCCCCCAGAACGGGAAAACCACCGGAGCGGGCCTAGGGCTTTCCATCTGCAAGGGTTTCGTTGAAATCCACGGGGGAATCATCACGGCAGAAAACCGCCCCGGCGGCGGCTCCCTTTTCCGGTTTACCCTTCCAATTCCGCCATCAGCCTTGAAGGGACGGGAATAATCCTATGGATAACGGCGTTATTTTAATTATCGAGGATGAGCTCCCCATCCGGCGGTTCCTCAAGCCCTCCCTGCAAAGCCACGGCTTCAAGGTGGTGGAAACCGGCACCGGGGAGGAAGGACTGGCCCTGGCGTCTTCCCACAACCCGGACATCGTGCTGTTGGACCTGGGGCTTCCCGACATGGACGGGCTGGAGGTGGTCAGGCGGCTCCGGGAATGGTCCGCCGTTCCCATCGTCATCATCACGGCCCGGGGGAAGGAAAAGGACAAGATCGCGGGCCTGGACGCGGGCGCTGATGATTACCTGACCAAACCCTTCGACGTGGGGGAGTTGTTGGCGCGCATCCGGGTGGCCCTGCGCCATTCCCTGCTCCTGAAGAGCGGGGGGAAACAGGACCCGGTCTTCGAGACCCCCGACTTCAAGGTGGATCTTGCCTCCCGGGTAGTGACGGTGCGGGGGAAAGAGACCCACCTGACCCCAAACGAGTACGACCTTTTTGCTTACCTCATCCGAAACGCGGGCAAAGTGGTGACCCAGAAACAGATCCTCAAGGAAGTGTGGGGACCCGCCAGCGGGGACCAGGTCCAGTACCTGCGCATCTACGTGTACCAGTTGAGGCACAAGATCGAGGCCGATCCCGACAGGCCCCGTTATATCGTGACCGAGTCGGGGGTGGGTTACCGGTTAAAAACGGATTGATTCGGGCAGTCCCGCTTATTTCCATCCCGCCCAAAGGAAGATCCCCTCGAAAAGCGCCGCGATTAGGGCGGCCGCCGGGATCGTCAGGATCCAGGCCCACACGATTTTGCCCGCCACCCCCCATTTGACCGAAGAGATCGAGGTGACGCTCCCCACTCCGATGATGGACCCTGTGATGGTATGGGTGGTGGAGACCGGGATTCCCAGGTACGTCGCAAAAAAGATCGAGATAGCCCCGCCCGTTTCGGCGCAAGCGCCCCCCACGGGCCTCAACTTGGTGATTTTTTGACCCATGGTCTTGACAATGCGCCATCCGCCCGACATGGTCCCCAAACCCATGGCCGCGTAACAACAAATAATGATCCACCAGGCGATTCCCTGGCCGTCCCCCCTGTGCGCCAACTGGGTCTGGTTTGACGCCACCAACAGGGCCATGATAATCCCCATTGTCTTCTGCGAATCATTGGCGCCATGGCTCACGCAGTAGGCGGCGGACGAGAAATACTGGACCACGCGGAATATGCTGTCCACCGAGGAAGGCGTGACCTTGTGGAACAGGTTAAAAACGGCGGTCATGAGGAAGGCACCCAAAAAGATGCCGAGGAAGGGTGCTATAAAAATAAAGATGATAGTTTTTTGAAAACCCGCCAGGATAAGGACCTTCCAGCCTGCGTAGACGACCGCCGCGCCCCCGAATCCCCCGATCAAGGCGTGGGAGGAACTGGTGGGCAGGCCGTAGTACCAGGTGATAAGGTCCCACAGGATGGCCCCGAGAAGCGCCGCCAGGATGACGAATACCGTGATGCCGGAGGGTTCCACCAATCCTTTCCCCACGGTATTCGCCACGTGGGTGCCCACCGTGAAAGCGGCCACGAAGTTGAAGAAAGCAGCCCATACGACCGCTTGTCCCGGGCTTAAAACCCTGGTCGAAACAACGGTGGCGATGGCATTGGCCGCGTCGTGGAAGCCGTTCAGGAAGTCGAACGCCAGGGCGACCAGGATGACCAGGGCGATGACCGTCATTTCCGGATTCAAAGGACCACTCCCATAAAGTATTTACGTAAGGCGTATGGTTTTATGCCTTTACGCTTGCCGGCGACCGGATTTAAGCGTTTTCCAGCACCACTCCCTCGATGATGTTCGCCACGTCCTCACAGCGGTCAATGGCCGTTTCTATGTTCTCGAAAATTTCCTTCCATATAAGTACCTTGACCGCATCCTTCTCCTCTTTGAACAGCTTGGCGATGGCCGCGTCCCGCACGGCGTCGCCATCGTTTTCCAGCTTGTTGATCTCGATGCAGGAGGCCAGGATCTCCTTGGCGTTCTTGAGATTCTTCATACTGGCCACGGCTTTTTGGACCTCCAAGACCGAGCGGTAAAGGATTTTGGCGAGTTCGATTAGTTCGGGGGGTATTTCCGTGACGCCGTAAAGCATCATGCGGCGGGCGGCGCCGTCGGTGAAGTCGATGACGTCATCCATCAGGGAGATGAGCTGGTGGATCTGGTCCCGGTCGATGGGGGTGATGAAGGTTTTATGGAGCATTTCCATGGTGTGGTGGGTGAGTTCGTCGGCGAGGTGCTCGGCTTCCTTCAGCCGGCGGACCTTGGCCGGCGCCTCCTGGTAGTGTTCCAGCATGTCCACGAGGATCTGGGAACCTTCCACCAAGGCCGCCGCGTGCTGGTCGAATACCTCGAAAAAACCGTATTCCTTGGGTATCAGAAAGTTGAACATGTTCCCTCCGGTTGGGCGGAATGATTCCTTAAAATGCCGGAAGAAGATTGCCACACCCGGGTGAAGAGGTCAACCCGGAAAATAAACTTGTGGTAAAACAAGGTGGTTGCCCCCGATTTTCCATATTTAAAACATTAAAAAGAATTCGCCTTTAAGGGAAATGAAAGTCAAGAACCCTTTTTTCAAGTCTCGAAACCTAAAAAAGCCATTCCTAAACTCATATGAAATATTTTTTTTGTGTGACGGGGGTCATAATCAAAATTAACTTCGGCCATAAAATATGGTTGCCCCGAGTTTAATCCCATTTTTTTAAGAGAGGTTCCCGTGAATCTCATAAGTTTCTTGATTTTGTTCCCGCTTATTCCAGCCCTAATATTGTTTGTGACAACCAGCCAAACCCTGCGCGCCTGGGTGGTGCGCCTAAGCGTATTGGCGATCATCGTAGCTTCCGTGGCTTTGGTTTACCAATACATGGGGCCTGCCACTACCTTCTTCAAGGTTGACCAACCCTGGACCGATAAGGCACTACTGGCGGGGGACTTACTCCTCACCTTATATTTACTCTATTGTTGCAAGGATATCCTCCTAAAAGAATCCTGGATCCCGGTTCTTCTGGTATTGCAGGCCGCCGTGACGGCCTACACCGAGTTCGGTTTCCCCGCCCAACCAGTGATGAACGAGCTTTACGTCGATAATTTTTCCCTGATCATGGCGTTAATCATCGGCGTGATAGGCGGTCTTATTTGCGTTTACGCCATCTCTTATATGAAGGATTTCCACGAACACCATCCCCAGGTCCAGGACAAGCGCCGTGGTTTTTTCTTCCTTCTTTTCCTTTTTCTTTCGGCCATGTTCGGGGTGGTTTTTTCCAACCATCTCGGTTGGCTGTTCCTGTTCTGGGAAATCACCACCCTTTGCTCCTTCCTCATGATCCGCTATACCGAAGAGGAGGAGGCGAAGCGCAACGCCTTCCAAGCCTTGGGCATGAACCTGATCGGCGGCCTGGGTTTCGCCCTGGCCTTGTTTTTCCTGGCGGCATAATCAGCTGTTCCCCGGCCTTGGACCTGCTCATCACCCTGGGTAAGACCGGCGCCTTGATAGCCGTTCTCCCCGCGGTCCTGATATGCTTCGCGGGCCTGACCAAATCCGCCCAATTGCCCTTCAGCTCCTGGCTCCTGGGAGCCATGGTGGCCCCCACCCCCGTGTCCGCCCTGCTCCATTCCAGCACCATGGTGAAGGCCGGGGTCTTCATCATCGTCAAGTTCGCGCCCGTCATGGAGAAAAACCCGAGCGTGGGCTTTTTCCTCGGGCTGGTGGGCGGAGTCACCTTCCTGATCGCCTCGCTCGCGGCCGTGACCCAAAGCAACGCCAAGCGCGTCCTGGCTTATTCCACCATCGCCAATTTGGGGCTGGTGGTGGCTTGCGCCGGAGTCGGGACACCCCAGGCCATCTGGGCCGCGATCCTGCTGATCATCTTCCACGCCATCGCCAAGGGCCTTTTATTCCAGGCCGTGGGTTCGGTGGAGCACAAGATCGGGAGCCGGGATATCGAGGACATGGACGGCCTGATCGTCACCCGCCCCGGCCTTGCCTTCGTCCTCCTGGTAGGCATCCTGGGAATGTTCCTGGCGCCCTTTGGAATGCTCATCAGCAAGTGGGCCTGCCTGGAAGCCTTCATCCAAAGCAATCCCCTATTGGCGATCCTCCTGGCCTTCGGTAGCGGCCCCACCCTCTTTTTCTGGGCCAAATGGATGGGCAAACTCATCAGCATGCCTACCACCGAGCGGGCCAAGGGGCTGTCAGCGGTGACGAATGGGCTTCCCTGGGTACCTTGTCGGTCTTGACCATCGCCGCCTGCGCGCTCTTTCCCATTGTTTCCCACGACATGATCATGCCTTATCTCCAGGCCCCTGCCGGCGTCATGGAACCCCTGACCCACGGAAATATGTCCATCATGCTCATTATGCTGGGCTCGTTCCTCGTCCTTCCCCCGCTTTACCGTTTCATTCCACGGAAGGAAATCCAGGTGTCCTCCTACCTGGCCGGCGCCAACTTCCAAAACGGCAACTCTCAATTCAAGGGAGCCATTGGCCGGTCCATGGGCGTTGAAATGCGTAATTACTACTTGAGTTCCATCCTGAACGAGAACACCCTGGCCCTGGTGGGCAGGGCTTGTTGCGCGGGCCTGATCCTGGTCATGGTTTGGATGGGCGTCTCCTATCGGGGAGGGGTTGAACTTCCCCTCACCTTGAGCCAGGCTCCGGCCCAGTCCCTGGACCCGATGCTGAGACTGGCGCTGTTCGCCGCCTTCATCTTGGGCGCCCCCGTATTGGGCTGCCTTCTGGCCGGGATTTGACCGGATCGTAACCGCCCGTATGCAGGGGCGGGTCGGACCGCCGATCCTTCAACCCTTTTACGACGTGATGAAACTCCTGGAAAAGCAAACGGTCGTGGTCAACCACGCCCAGGCTTATTACGTTTTTTGCTTCCTTTTATTCATGGTTTTGACAGGCGCGCTTTTCTTCATGGGCGGAGATCTGCTGTTGGTGGTGTTCGCCCTGACGGTAGCCTCCATTTTCCTCGTCCTGGCCGGTTATTCCCCCAACTCGCCCTATAGCACCATCGGCGCGGAGCGGGAACTCCTGCAAATGATGGCCTATGAGCCCATGCTTCTCTTGATGGTTTTGGGCATGTACCAGTCCGCCCATAGTTTCCACGTGCAGTCCATTCTAACGGCCCCACATCCCCTCTTGTACGCCCTCCCCGGCGCTTTTCTGGGCTTCATCTTCATCCTGACCATTAAACTGCGAAAGTCGCCTTTCGACCTATCCACCTCTCACCACGGGCACCAGGAACTGGTGAAGGGCCTGACCACCGAGTTCTCGGGCACCCAACTGGCCATGATCGAGGTGGGTCACTGGTACGAGAACATTCTTTTGCTGGGCCTGGTTTATTTATTTTTCGCCGCTTTCTCCCTCTGGATCGCCCTGGCCGCAACATTGGCGGTTTACCTCTTCGAAATCCTGATTGACAATTCCTACGCCCGTCTGACCTGGCAGTTTACCTTGAGGTCGGCTTGGGGCGTGGCCGCGTTGCTGGGTGCCGGTAACATATTGTTTCTTTTTTACAACTTGTTAGCGAGGTGACGTCTTGAGCTTTCTTAAAAAATCCCCCTGGATCCTGCATTATGACGCCTCCAGTTGCAACGGATGTGATATCGAGGTGCTGGCCTGCCTGACGCCGCTTTACGACATAGAGCGTTTCGGCATCATCAACACCGGCAATCCCAAGCATGCCGACATCCTTCTTATCACTGGTTCCGTCAACGAGCAGAACCGGGACGTGGTGAAAAATCTCTATAGCCAGATGCCCAACCCCAAGGTGGTGGTGGCCATCGGCGCCTGCGCACTTTCCGGGGGCATTTTCCGGGAATGCTACAACATCCACCAGGGCGTGGATTCCACCATCCCCGTGGACGTTTATATTCCGGGCTGTGCGGCCCGGCCGGAGGCCATTATTGACGGCGTCGTGCAGGGCCTAGGCGCCCTGGAAAAAAAGGCTGCGGACCTGAAAGCCGGGAAAACCGCGGGAAAGGCGTTAGCGTCATGATGTATATCGAGGAACAACCCCAGGTGGCCTTGGACCGGACCCAACTGGTGTCCAAGGTGGCTGATCTCAAGCGGGACGGACATCGCCTCGTGCAGATCTGCGCCACGACATTGATCGAGAATTTTGAAATCACTTACAGCTTCGATAAGCAAGGAAAGCTGATCAACCTTCGGCTGATGGTGCCCCGCTCCGACGCGGTCATTCCCAGCATCACCGGCGAGTATTTCGGTGCCTTTACCTACGAGAACGAGCTGCAGGACCTCTTCGGGTTGAAAGTAATTGATTTGAAGCTGAACTTCAACGGGAACTTCTACCAATTGGCAAAGAAGACGCCGTTTGCCGATGATAAAACTACGACACAGGGGAAATGACATGGGCAAACAAACCATAGTGCCTTTTGGGCCCCAACATCCTGTCCTTCCGGAACCCATCCACCTGGACCTGGTCCTGGAGGATGAGAAAGTCGTTCAGGCGATCCCTTCCATCGGGTTCATCCACCGGGGCCTGGAACGCCTGGCCGAAAAGAAGGAATTCACCGAGATGGTTTACGTGGCCGACCGCATCTGCGGGATCTGCAGTTTTATCCACAGCACCGCTTACTGCCAGGCGGTGGAATCGGTCATGAAGATCGAGGTGCCTGAAAGGGCCAAGTTCCTGCGCGCGATCTGGTCGGAAATATCCCGTATCCACAGCCACCTGCTGTGGCTGGGCCTGATGGCGGATTCCTTCGGCTTCGAGAACCTCTTCATGCTTTCCTGGCGGGTCCGGGAGCAGATCCTGGACCTGGTGGAGGCAACCACGGGCGGCCGGGTTATCTTTGGATCCAGCAAGGTCGGCGGCGTCCGGCGCGACATCCAGACCGACGCCATGACCGGCGTTTTCAAAGAACTGAGGGAGATCGAGGAACAATGCCACGATATCACCTCGGTATTCGTGAAGGACAACTCCGTCAAGCGCCGCACCGTCGGGGTGGGCGTGCTGTCCAAAGACGACGCCTATCTTTTGGGGGCCGTTGGGCCCGTGCTTCGGGCCAGCGGCTGGGCATCCGACACCCGGCTTTTGAAATACGGGGCTTACGGGGAACTCGGTTTCGAACCGATCGTTGAAACCGCCGGCGACTCTTACGCCCGCACGGTCGTTCGTTGCCGGGAAATATACCAATCCTTCGGCATGATCCGGCAAGCCATCGAGAAGATCCCCTCGGGGCCCATTGACGTGAAGGTGACGGGGACTCCCACCGGCGAGTATTTCGCCCGCCTGGAGCAGCCCCGCGGAGAGGTGATCCACTATGTCAAGGGCAACGGAACGAAGTTCCTGGAGCGTTACCGGGTTCGCACGCCCACCTTCGCCAACGTCCCGCCCCTCGTGCACATGCTGGGCGGATGCCAGTTAGCCGACGTGCCCGTGATCGTGTTGAGCATTGACCCCTGTATCAGCTGTACGGAGAGATAACATGCCCTACTTTAAAATGTCCAAGACCGCCATCAAGGGAGCGTTTTCAAAACCCGCCACCCGGCGCTATCCTTTTGAGGTCCGGCCCGATATCTCGAAAACACGGGGCCGCATCGACCTGCACATCGAGAATTGCACCTTCTGCACCCTTTGTCAGAGAAAATGCCCGACCGGCGCCATCGAGATAGACCGGAAAAGCCAACCCCGGGTCTTCAAGCTGGACCGTTTCAGATGCATCCTTTGCGGGGCTTGCGTGGAAGCCTGTTTGACGAAGAATTCCATACATGTCGCCGACCATTACGCGCCTCCCTCCGATAAGCGCGGGGTGATCACTTGGACGCAGGAAACTCCGCCGCCCAAACCCGCGGCACCGGCTTCGCCCGCGAAACCCGCCTGAACTCCCGTTGGGTCCCTTGACTTTCGCCTGACGCCATGCGTGAATAATCCTATGCATGAGTACTCGGTTGCCTTGAATATCGCCGATCTGGTCCTCCAACACAGCCGGGGCAAACGGCTCGAAAAGGTCCAGCTGAATATCGGCGCCTTATCCGGCATCTTCTACGAATCCCTTGAGATGTATTTGCAACTGGTCTTCGAGGAAAAAGGCCATAAGGGGGTTAAGCTGGCGGCTCATTTCACCCCCGCAACCTTCCTTTGCGCATGCGGGAAGCAGTATGAGGTTCACAGTATGTCCGAGGCTTGTCCCTCCTGCGGCAATTACGACCGGAAAATAACCACCGGAAATGACTGCCAAGTGGAAAGTATCGAGGTGAGCGATGACGGAGAAAATTGAGGTCAAGACGTCCGCGCAAGCGGTTAACAACCAAGTGGCCGCTGAAAACCGGGCTTTTTTCAAGGAAAAAGGTCTAGTCACATTGAACTTTTTGAGTTCCCCCGGGTCTGGTAAGACCTCGCTTTTGGAGGCCATGGCCAAACGTTACGGTTCCACCCTGGCCGTCATCACTGGCGACATCCAAATGACCTATGACGCCGACCGCATCCGCGCCGCCGGCAGCCAAGCGGTTCAAATCGAAACCCATGGCACCTGCCACCTGACGGCGGCCATGGTCAAGGCCAAGCTTCCCGAATTGGATTTAACCCAAACGAGGCTCCTGGTAATCGAAAATATTGGAAACCTGGTTTGTCCCTCTACTTACGACCTGGGGGAGGATTTAAAAGTGGCTCTTTTGAGCGTGGCGGAAGGCGATGAGAAGCCCATGAAGTACCCCGCTCTTTTCATGAGGGCCGGCGCGGTCGTGCTGACAAAAGCCGATCTTTTACCCTACGTTGATTTCAATACCAATCGAGTCCAAAGTGATTGCCGTAAACTCAATCCCCAATTCCATTTTTTTTCCACATCCTGTAAGACCGGCGACGGCCTGGACGACTGGTTCTCTTTTCTCCTAGCCCTCCAACCGACGTTGCGTTGAATATTCGCACTCCGCAATCTCATTTTCCTTTGGCCGCGAATTCAACCTATTTGCGCATTGAATTGAATGGTTCAGTTCAGGTGCAAAACTTCTAAATCGATTTTTTTACTCAACAAAAGCAGTGACTGTTTTTTAAATAAACTTGTGCCTTATATTCCGGAACGCTACTATGAGTCGTCTTTTTCGAGTGTCGGCCTTCGAGAAAACTTTAAAAGCCAGGAAATATTGAGGTTCTGGTTCCGGGAGCGCTAGACTTGCAATCATCCATTTTTTTCTATCTAAGCCGGCTTTTCCCCGGCTTTATGGTTTTCGCCTTCGGTTTGGCGATTGGAAGCTTTTTAAATGTCTGTATCCTGCGCATTCCCGCCGGCCGGTCCATCATCCTTCCCTCCTCCCATTGTCCCCGTTGCAAGAAACCCCTGAGGTGGAGGGACAACATTCCAGTGGTTAGTTTTATCCTCTTGAGAGGCCGGTGCCGCAATTGCCACAAGGCCATCTCCTGGCAATACCCGCTGGTAGAGGCCCTGACGGGCTTCCTCGTCCTCTCGGCTTACATTAAATTCAATTCTTTCCCATTGTATTTGGCCGCCTCGGAAGTTTTAGTGATCATGTCCATCCTCATTTCCGCGATCGACCTCAGGACTTATACGATCCCGAACAAAATTATTTTTCCTTTTTTCTGTTCGGCCGTTTGTTTCGCGCCGTTCAATCCGTTATTAGGCGATCATTGGATCGCGCGTTCGGGATCAGCTTTATTAGGATTCATTACGGGCGGGGGTATTTTGTTTCTAATGGCGTGGTTGGGTGAAAAATTTTTGAAGCAGGAGGCCATGGGCGGCGGTGACATCAAACTTTTAGCTTCATTCGGAGTCTTCGTTGGCTGGGAGAGGGTGATCGATGGATTGTTCCTGGGTTCCTTCTCCGCCGGGCTGTTAGGCCTGTCTCTTTTGATGATGGGCCGTTTAAAACCCAAATCCCCCATTCCATTCGGACCGTTTCTTTGTGCCGGTTGTCTTGCGGCGGTATTTTTCGTAAAACTTCGGCTGATGGTTTGGGTTTTTACACCCTGAAAACAGCATTGATGGAATGACGAATCGGTAATTTCTGATAACGAGGACTCCGGGAAATGGTGCTTTCCAACTCGGGTTTTTTTAATCTTTTTTCAGGCCTAGGTCCTTGACGACCTGTTCGATAATGTCCGCGTCGATCGTTTCCCTTTTCAAAAGATAACCCTCCAGCATGGAGTTGTCGCAGGTGGTATTGATCAAGCGGGGGATACCCTTCGTGTAATCGAAAATCTTTTGGTATGCGTTGTTTGTAAATAAATCCTTGGTACAACCCGCGACACTTAAGCGATGCCGGATATATTGTTCGGTGGTTTCTCGAGTGAGGGATTTGATGTAAATTTTCATGGCTACTCTTTGGAAAAGAGGGGGATCCAAGGCAAGGTATTTTTCCAATTCAGGCAAGCCTAATAGGACAAAGGAAATAAGTTTACGGCCGGGCACTTCCAGATTTAAAAGTCCCCGGAACTCCTCGAAAATCTCCTTTTTCTGGAGCATGTTGGCTTCGTCAATCACCACCACCGCCTTGCGGCCCTCCTCGTAGATTTTCATGAGCCTTTCATACAACTGGGAAATGATTTGGGCCTTGGTATCGCTCGGATTTTCCACCCCTAATTGATGAGCTATTTTTTTCAGCATCCATTCGGCGGTAATCTCACTGTGGACGATCACAAGAAGGGTAGCTTCGTATTGCGGGTCCTGTTCCAGCATTTCCAGGGCCTTGCGGGCGAGCAGAGTTTTTCCCGTGCCGATGTCCCCCACCACAACCGTCAGGCCCTTCATGGTGTCCACGGCGTGTAACATCCGGACCATGGCTTCAGAGTGCTGGCTGCTTTCATAATAAAAACGGCTGTCGGGAGCGTTGGAAAACGCTTGCTCTTTCAAGCCGTAGAAGTTTTCGTAACTCATTCCGGTTCTCTTTCACAAGATTCCCGACTCTCAAACCCTTTTCTATCTGGCCGGGAAATGGGCTTTCTCGTCAGGGTCATCCCATCGAAGGAGGAAATTAATAACGGCAATATCATCAAACGCCTAAACCCTTGGGAAATCTGAATGCATTCAAAATAAAAGTATTCCTTTGACTTTTGGGGAATTGGAATACCGGAATCAAAGGGCAACCTACAACCAAATCAAACGTAGCCTACCCTATTTGACTTCTTTTTGCCACCCGAATTTCTTTCCGGCGGAGGTCCGGAATTGGAATTAACCGGTGGAGCCGCGGCGCTTTTGGGTTTGGGAACCGTTTCGGAAGGGGTGGAAACCTCATTTGATTTCAACTTGATGCGGCTTTCAACATCTTTCAATTTTTTCGCGGCCTCGAAGTTGTCGGGTTCCATCTGTAAAATACGCTTGTAGATCTTGAAGGCCTCTTCCAGAAGTCCTTGACGAGCGTAGATATCCGCCACGGCAATGGTCATGAACTCGTCCTTACCTTCCTCCACCAGGCTGTCGCTTTTAGAGGAAGGCTCCCCGTGGAAACTCTTCAGGTTGCCGATGGGTGCATTTTTACGGGCATTTTTCTCCGACTCCTCCCGGTTTCTTCGTTCGGTTTCTTCACGTCCAATCCGCTGGGCTTCTTCCCGGGCCTTTCGTTGAACCTCTTCACGCGCTTTTTGCTCGATTTCCTCACGCACCCGGTTTTCGGCTTCCACGCGCATTGTTTTCTGTTCTTCTTCCCGAACTTTTCTTTCGGCATCCTCGCGCATTACTTTCTGTTCTTCTTCCCGAACTTTTCTTTCGGTTTCTTCCTTGGATTTTCTTTCCATTTCCAGCCGAATCCTGACTTCGGCTTCGACCCTGGCCTTCTGTTCCATTTCCATGTGGAGTCGTTTGGCCTCCTCTTGGGCCTTTTTCTCCATCTCGACGTGGATTCGTTTATCTTCTTCTTCCTTTACTTTTTTCTCGGCTTCAAGGGCGCCGATGACGTCTTCGCCAGTCTTGACATAAGCGGTATAAGCCTGATTCAACTTTTCTTTGATACCTGTTTCTTCCGGATGAGCTTCCGCTAACCGCTGGTATATTTCAATCGCCTCTTCCACCATTTCTTGTTTTACGTAGTTATCTGCGATCGAAAGTTCCGCCTTCCAATCGTCGGCGGCGTCTAACTCCATCACGGATGGTTTATTCGATGCATGCGGAGGGGGGCTTACCTGCTGCGCCGGGACTTGTTTAGGCACAACAGGTTGAGCGACATCCGTTTCTTGTTCCAAGTCCAAAACATCCGCTTTTGAAATCTTCGCGGGAGTGTGAGCCGCTGGAGGGGGTGCCGCGTGTTTTTCCTCGGCCGGCGTGGCTTTAGCCACAACCTCCCCCATCACGCGCTTTTGGGCTTCAGTGTGTGACGGATTCAACTCCAATGTTTTTTTCAAACAGTCCTCGGCTTGGGCCTTTTTTTCCTGTTTATCATAAGCCATGGCCGCCTTGAAATACGCTTCTGCGGCCCCCTTCTGATCCCCATCCAGGACCAATAGCGCGCCCAGCTTCACTTCCGGTACAGGATCAGACTCGTTCAAGGAAACTAGGTATCTGGCGAACTCAATGGTTTTCTTCGTATCCTTCTTCGCCTCATACCGATCCATCAACAGGTTCAGGGTATGGATGGCGTCGCTCTTGGCTCCCTTTTTGAGGGAAAGTTCGACGGATACCTCCAGCGCCATGAGGTTGTCCTTCTCCTGCTTCAATGCTTTTTGGATGCATTCCGCCGCTTTATCAACCTGGTTTTGCTCCAAATATACTTTGCCCAAATGGGTCAGTGCTCCGACATGATTGACCTTGAAGCGAAGCAGGTTTTCAAATTCAACCTTGGCTTCAGAATATTGCTGCTTTTTGAAATAAACCACTCCCAAGATGTAATGGGCTTCAATGCTTTTAAACTCAACGGCCTTTTGAGAGTATTGAGCCGCCTGTTCCATATCGTTCTGGTTTAAGGCAAGTTCGGCAATGATGAGGAATTCCTTTTTCGCGTCGCTTTCCGAGCCCTGCTTGATATAAATTTGCGCGAGGTTCGCGCGGGCATCGATGTTATTGGGTTCCAGCTGGACGACTTTCTGAAACATTTCCTGGGCTTTCTTATAAAGCCGGTTTTTCAGGAAAACCTCGCCCAGGACCAAATATTCCTTCACGGCTTCCTGGAAACGGCCGTTTTTTTCAAAAAGATCCCCCAGCTTGGAATAAGCCGACAGGTTGTCCGGATCCAACTTGATGACTTCGCTCAAGGCCCCGATGGCTGAATCCATATCGCCATGTTCCATGGCGTTCTCGGCCCTAAAGGTTTGTTTGATGAGGCTTTGTTTTTTCTGAGCGTCGGAAGGGAGCAGGCTGGGATCAAGGGAAGCTATTTTTTTGTTAACAATGCCGACTTTCTCAGTTTGGCCGCGCGAAGAAAGGTCCGTGGAAACCCGGTTATACTCCTCAAAAGCCTCGCGGATGGCGCCTTTCTTGACGTATACGTCCCCCAACATATTGTGGGCGTTGATATCATCGGGATCCAAAGCTATCAGTTTTTTGTATTCTTCAATAGCCTTGTCCCAACGGCCTTCTTGGAAATAAATATAGGCCATTTTAACGATATTTTTTTTATCGCCACTTCCCGGATCTGCCATAAAACCCCTGACTTTTTATCCTGCGGTAAAACATCCGGAAACCCAAACCCTTGCGGGATAGGGGTTTTTCGATGGATACCGCCAATCTTCCTTTTTTACTATAACATTGCCCTATGCAAATCGCAATGAAATGGGGCCTTTTACATGACTTTTCACCCCGACAAGAGGTTTTAAGACGTTTAACTTATCAATGGCTTTTGCCAGAGCATATCCTTGATGGGATGATTGGAGAAGGCATCCGGGGCTTTTCCGAAGGATGGTTTGAAAGGTATCGTATTTTTAATCAACCGATTATTTAAGGGGTAATTTATGAATGGCAGCCCAAACTAAAGACATTTTCTGAAAAAAATAATTAATGGGATATTTTGGCTGAAACTTCCCTACTATGTCCAATCCAGGCCCCGTTCTTGTCCAAATTGACCACGATAAACAAGTACTCCTGGCCTTTCTCGAACCCTTTCAGCAAGTTCTTCGGCAATTGGGTGTTCAATTTCCCTACAGACTCGAAAACATGTTCGGGGGATCGCGACACCAAAAGCATCGAACCCGCGGCATGGCTGTGTTCCCACTCCATCAGGACTTTCCCCTCTTTTTGTGCAGTTGTCGAGACCTGGACTTTCGGATGGGTTTTCAGAATTGCCTCGTCCTTGGACCCGGAGTTCCAGATATAGGAACCGACGGTTTTTTCGGTTTCATCCTGGGCATTCACGGCAGTGACGATCCACTCCGATCCTTTCCAATCCAATAGATCGTTCACCCAAAGAACATTCCCTTTTTTTGGCCGGTCGGTCAGCTTTTCCAATCGGCCTTCGGGGGATTTCCGGTAAAGGAGGTATCCTTTGACCGGATATCCCGCAATTGGTTCCCAGGACAACCGCAGTCCTACTTCGTCCACCTGGCCCTGGACGGACCCGGAAACCACCTGCTGCATTTTTTCAAGCTCCCCTTGGGAACGGGTCGCCGATGAAGCCGTTGATGGATTTTCATTGTAAGTCTTCAAGTACGCCGTGTTGGAGGGCATGCTCCTGCCCCCGCCTTTTCCCACCGCAACGACCTCGGCTTTGTAGAGAACGCCTTCTTTCAAATGCTTCAAGACTACGGGGGAATTGGGGATATTGTCGAAAACCCTGGCCTTGCCATCCTCCAAGAGAACCACGGTCAAATCATAATGATCCACCGGCCCCTTGGGTCCGATCCAGGAAGCCACTGCGCCTTGGGGACTGGTGCGAAAAGTCAAAAGACGGGGAGGATTGAATTCCCCGCCGGAAATCCAAGGGCCTTCCCATCGGTACAAACCCGAGACCCGGTTAGTAGCTCCCAATTGGTCGAAGGGCTGGTAGGCGTAATCCACTTCCAACCCGTAAAGCTGGAGTCCCGCGCCCGCTGTGAACCCTTCCGAAGTTGTGCCGGCCAGGTATCCTGCCCGCAACGCGCAAAGGTCTTTATACCAATATTCCATTCCAAACCCGAAGCGCGGGAGCTGGCTGGAAGCCAGGGCCACGTTGGTTTCACAGGCGATATCCAATGAATGCTCCGAATATTCCAAAGCGCGCCATGCCGCCCCCAACTTCAGGTTGGAGGGAAGGGATTCCCCGCTGGAAAAATCGATGGAAGGACCCATGTTCAGTAAACTTCCGGCGAATGAGAGGCGGGTCAAGGGTCTCAAACGAATTCCCAAGTCCGCCGCCCAAGTTTTCCCGCTCACGGTGCCAACATTCCGGTAAATGTATTTCAACGCCGCGCCCGCCTGGAAGATGCCCCAAGCATCTCCCCACCCCGCCGTCAGAGCGCCTTCCGAGTCCGTGCCCGGGGCCGCCAATGAGTTCACGGTGCTGTTGAAAGGCTGCACACCCAGACCTAAATAACTCAGCCCCAGGGTGCCGCCGGGGCCCAAGGGAATCCCTGCCGCCATGAAATCATAGGCGATGTCGGAAAAGAACTGGTAATGGCTGAAGGCGATCTGGGGCAGGCGGAGATTGCCCAAACCGGCTGGGTTGACCGCCAGGGAATTGATATCGTCCGACAAGGCGCTAAAAGCCTGGCCCATGGCGGCGGGTCTCGCGCCGGTGGTGACATTCAGAAAATCCGCGCCGGTGGAAAGTCCGCTTCCAGCAACTGGAAACACCGGAACTGAAAAAATTCCAAGCATGAAAAATAGGGTCGATTTTTTCATCGTTTAATCACCAAAACCTTTTTGACCTGTGTTGTTGAATTCGCCTCGTACACCACCAAATAGAGGCCCGTTGAAAGAGGCTGGCCCAGATCGTCGGTTCCATCCCAATGGAGGGTGTAATAACCCGGGGTCTGGTTGGCATTCGCCAACCCGCGCATTTTTTGTCCGATATCGTTGAAAACATCCAATTGGACTCGTCCACCTTGAACAACTTCGTAATGGATGTCCAAAGGAGGGCCCGATTGGGAATTCATTTGATTGGCGCTTAAAAAGAAGGAACCGCCGGGTGTTGCCGTGGGGGTGCTGGTATATCCCCACAGGTTGGTGGGAGTGGAAGTCGGCGTCGGGGTGGGTGTTTTCGAAGATGTCGCGGTCATGGTGTTGCTGGGTGTTGATGTCAGAGTGGGCGTTGCGGTAAGAGTCCGTGTCGGCGTCAAAGTGGCTGTCGAACTGGGCGTCCGAGTCAAAGTCGGGGTGATAGTCGGTGTCAGGGTGATCGTCGGCGTGTTCGTTTTCGTCGGGGTATTGGTGGGTGTCCAGGTTGGAACCCCTGTCGGCCAGGGCGTTGGACTGTTGGTGTTGGTGGGAGTGTCCGTGGATGTCAAGGTCGGGGTGGCTGTCGAACTGGGTGTCAGAGTCCAAGTCGGGGTGATAGTCGGTGTCAGGGTGATCGTCGGCGTGTTCGTTTCCGTCGGTGTATCGGTAACGGTCGGGGTATTGGTGAGTGTCCATGTTGGAACCCCTGTCGGCCAGGGCGTTGGACTATTGGTGTTGGTGGGAGTGTCCGTGGATGTCAAGGTCGGGGTGGCTGTCGAACTGGGTGTCAGAGTCCAAGTCGGGGTGACAGTCGATGTCAGGGTGATCGTCGGTGTGTTCGTTTCCGTCGGTGTATCGGTAACGGTCGGGGTATTGGTGGGTGTCCATGTTGGAACCCCTGTCGGCCAGGGCGTTGGACTATTGGTGTTGGTGGGAGTGTCCGTGGATGTCAAGGTCGGGGTGGCTGTCGAACTGGGTGTCAGAGTCCAAGTCGGGGTGATAGTCGGTGTCAGGGTGATTGTCGGTGTGTTCGTTTCCGTCGGTGTATCGGTAACGGTCGGGGTATTGGTGGGTGTCCATGTTGGAACCCCTGTCGGCCAGGGCGTTGGACTATTGGTGTTGGTGGGAGTGTCCGTGTTCGTGGACGTTACTGTAGGTGTATTGCTGGGTATGGCAGTGGGAGTAATGGAAAAAGTTGAGGTAAAAGTATAGGTCGGGGTAAAAGAAAAAGTGCTAGTCGAAGTGTTGCTTGGCGCAGGCGTATAGGTATTGGTGCCCGGCGGAAGGGTAGGCGTATAGGTATAGGTGGGAGTGTAAGTATAGGTCGCGGTGTTAGTGTAGGTGTTTGTATAGGTCAGCGTTGGGGTATCCGTCGGAACGGGTAGAGGGGTGTTTGTGCCAGGAGGAAAAGTGGGCGTGGGAGTATCGCTGTAAGTGTTCGTATAGGTGAAGGTGGAGGTGTAAGTTAAAGTGGATGTAAATACGTAGGTCGGGGTGTAAGTGAAAGTTGAAGTCGGGGTTGCGGTAGAAACAGGGGTATAGGTATTGGTACCCGGAGGAAGTGTGGGCGTTAAAGAATAGGTGGGTGTGGGGGAATACGAAGGCGTATAGGAAAAAGTTGGTGTACTTGTGTAGGTCGGTGTCGGAGAGTAGGTAGGGGTATAGGATCGCACAAAAACCGGAGGGCAGGAGAGTTGCCTGAAATAATGCGCCGCGTAAGATTGTCCACAGCCGGCCGTCATTCCATAATAAACGATAGGATTCTCTCCAAAAATGATGTTAGCGATGTCCTTCGTGTAAGTAATCTTCAAGACACCGTTAAAATAAATAGTCAATGTGGTGGTCGCCGCGGTCCAAACCACGCGCAATGTTTGGGGCGCGCCGGTCTCGGGAATATTTCCGGCAGCCATGGCCCTAACAGCAGCAGCTCCCGCGTGGGATACCAAACCGTTTTCATCCACCGCTAAATGGTCGTAATTTGGATCGGTTACGGTGCCGCATCCCGTACTGCTGGATGTATTTTGGTAGGTATCCATTTCAACGCCTACGCTGGGGGAAATGCCGCCGTAACCCATGCAATATCCATAGTTGACCCCGGTCGTGCCCGTTCCCTGGGGACTATTCTGGAGCGCGAAAACCATCCCGTCCGCGGGGTTTCCTCCGCCCGCATGCAGGAAATGAACCTCAAACGACATGTCGAAATTATTCTGCAAACTGAGCATCCCAGAATTCCAAGCAGCGCCTCCTTGACCCGCAGTATCAGCCGTCAAAGTGACCATTTGTGAACTGGCATCTATGGTTGCATTTCCGGCAAGATTCCAGCCAATGGATGAGACACAGGGCAGCAAGGTCGGGGTGGGAGTTTGGGCATAGCCCGGTTGGGCTGTGACAACGAATATAAAACTTGACGCAGCGATTAATGAAATCGTTGAAAAATATTTCTTCACGAAGCCAGAATGCGGTTCAATGATTCTTATTTGATTGTTATCGTTTGGTTCCACTTTTTTCACCTAATAATTCCTCGAAGCGGAAAACGGTTACCTGAAAAAACTAAAAAAAAAATTTCCTTTTCTTTTACTAGCTAAATAGTTTTATTGCTTGTTTAAAAAGGGTTTTAAACAACTTAAAATTACACTGAGAACTTTAAATGACAATATAATTATAGCACAAATAGACGTAATTTCACGTTAAAACGAGCTAATTTAAAAACGTTTTTCCACATAAATTCCATCGTTTTTCGATTTAAGCATTGTAGGACAAAACCTAACAAACCTGGATTTTGCCTTAATTGAGAAGCAGTTTTTGGTAAAGAAGAGATCGATCCAGATGCGTCAACGGAATATTCCAACCATCAAGTCGAGAACGGGTATTCGACTATGTAAGCAACCAAAAGATGATCAATTTTCTTGGGCTCATTTGATATCGGCTGCACCTGAACCACTACTGAACATTACCGCAAAAAAAATCTGTCAATATGTAGGGAAATCCCTGTCTGAGGATCTTTAAAATCAAAACATAATAACTATTCAAAAAAATCCAATCCCCCTCGTTATGATAAAATTGTTAATCAAGGCTATTTTGAAAGGCCAGTACGTGAGAAAACTTCTACTAACCATATTATGTATTGGTTTGATCGCCTCAAGCCTGAATTGTAGAAAAGATTTTCATACGTCTCCCATCCCCCCCACTCCAACGGTCACCCCTTCTCCAACGACCACCCCTTCTATTCTTCCCACCCCCATGGGGGTCTTAGGTGGCCCCTCGACACAATCCTCAACACTGGGATATCCGCAGGTCTATTGGGCGGTTGACAAAAGCCCCTACGTCACCGGCTACAGCATTTATTACAGCACTGACGCGAGCATCTATAACCTTGGAACTACAACGGGTGTCGTTGGAACATACCTCATCGCCACCGATAATACCGCCCCCCCTTTTGACAGGTATTTTTACGTGATCAGCACCGGGACGTTGCCAAACAGCCCCACTTCCCGGATCGTACACGCAGTGAGTACCGTTGCCACGGCTTCCAATACCCTGACTCTCTCTATCACGAGCAGTACTACTCCCACTTTATCCATCACTGGGGGGGTGGTTGCCGGAGCCGTCCTGAGGGTTTGGACGGTGCAGGACAATTCTTCACCCCCCAAAGTTTATTGGAAATGGGGTGAGGAAGCGGCCTCTTTGGTCAGTGTGTCTTACGGGTTTTCCGGTTATGGGGTGACTTACGCCCCGGCCCTGACGACTTATTTGGCGGCCCACAGTCACTACAATTTAATCGTGGAATCCTACAATGCCGACTATTGGTGTATCGATCAATCCATCCAGGCTTTCACCACGCCCTAAACGACAAAGGGACCAGGTTTATCCTGATCCCTTGATCTGCCGGTATCACAAAATTGATGAAGCTAAACTGTTGCTATAAACCCCTTTTGCCATTCCCTGTCTGTGGCAGTTCTCAAAACCTCCGTATCAACTCTTTGCCTGTCCTTCTGGTATCCCGTCCGCACCAAAAGTTTCGAAACTTCCGTCGTCTAGGATCAGGAGTACTCTCATGGTTCCCCGGCCGTTGCTGAACTTCACGTCGGTGACGTGCGAATCCAGGTAGATCGGTTTGGAATCCTTTTTGTCCTGTTCATACAGGAAAGCGTCACCGCCGCTGAGCACCTTGACCATGAGGGCGCCGTCGGGGCTGTGGAAGGCCACAGTCCCGTCCGACTCCTGCTCGCCGACGCTGTTGCTTCCCTCGGATTGGTCCGATTGGTTGGCTTGGTTGTTATTTTGGTAGTTGTAATTGTTGGAACCGTCGGCGGATGAGTAATTTCCATCGCGGTAAACATAAACCACCGTGGTCGCGGGGTTCTGCCAGCACCAACCATTGTCCCACCAATAGCACCAGCGGCCCCAAGAAGGTTCGTACCACCACCAGTTGTCCCAATAATATTGGGTCCAAAAGAACGAGTTCCCGCAGTACCAGCCGTACCAATTGCCGCCCCATCCGTCCCAATAGTGGACGTAGGGGGAACCGCCCCAGGTGTGCCAGTAATAATGGTTCTTCTGGGTCTCGAAGTTGTTGAAGGCTTTCACCTTGCCGAAGAAAGCCTTGCTTTGGGTGATGGACGCCATATGGGTCCTCACTGCGGAAGATCCCATGAGTTTGGGGGATACGAGCGAACCGGGAAGAGTTTTACCCTGGGGCCCCCGAGACGGAAGGCCCGAGACGGGATGTTGCAAGTTCCGGGGCAGGATTTTTTCACCGGCTGAAGACCTTGCGTTCGAGAAACGTTTCGTTGAAAAAGCATTTGAACCGGATGAGTTGCTAAATCGGCGATAGCTGTTCCCGTTGTTGGAGTTGGCTGAAGTGTTGGAATGATTGAAATGGTGAGGTGTATAGTTCCCGTTTGATCCGAAGCGGCTCGTCCCGGTATTACGGGTACGGTTCCAAGAATTTCCGTTGGAACGCAGAGAATTTCCGAAAGATCGTTGGGAATTCCCATAAGATCTTTTTCCCCCTGCCCGTACGCGCACCGTACCGGCGGATTCCTTGACGGTAGTTTTTGTGTCAGGAGCCGCAACCGTTGTAGTGGAGCTTCCGCTGTTCGCGCCGGCATTGCCGTTCCCGCGGTCCCCACCGCCCCCTCCGCCCGAAAATCCGCCACCGCCCCCTTCATGCAAGGCCAGGGCCGCGGAACCTGGAAACAGGAGAGTCATGGTGAGGATGAGAATGGTCTTTTTCATGGGGCACCTCTTTAAAGGCAGATAAAGCTTGAATCCTTACAGTATTTAGACGTTTCTAACTTCTAAAAAGGTTACCACCCACCCTATGTATAATGAAAGCCCTTAATCGACGTCGCTCCCCCATGGCCCTCATTTTGTGAAGCGGTAGAGCAGCCCCCGGTATGTTATCGGAATTCCAGGTTTTTCCTAGGTTTAACCTGAAATAAAAAAAGGGCGGGGATTCAGCGGCCCCCGCCCTTGAAACGCTTCGGAATAAATCCCCCGAAGCTGAGATTTGTTTTTTTACTTACGGATTGGTTGCTGATGCCGGCTGTGCGGCTGGAGCCGGATGCTTGTCGTCATAGATTTGCTTGGAACGAAGGTTCTCCTGGGCTTCCAGCTTCATGCGGTCTTTCTTGGTCAGCTTCCCGCCGTCTTTTCTCAGGTCGGCCTTGCGCTCTTTGTTGATGATCTTTCCCTCTTGGGCCAATTGCTTGTGCTCGGCCGGATTGATCGTCCCGTTCTTCACACCCCTCTTGATCCTCTTATGCTGACGGACCAGGCGGGCCTTGGGGCTCATGGCCGGATTCTTGCCGTTGGCGTCTTGCGCCATGGCCACACCAGCAGCTCCCAGGAAAAACAACCCACACAACACCACGATGAACTTTTTCATTTTTTCCTCCTAGATTTGGCCTGTCTTCGGGAAAGGTCTCTTTAAGGGAACCTTTTCCGCAAGCCTCAATTAAGACGCAAGGCGCTGGAAAAAAGTTGCAATCAAATAAAAGGCCCTTTTAAAAGGGTTTTCGATTCTTTCCTCCCAATCGACTTTGCCTGTAATATAGTCTGTAGATTATAAGGAGCGTTCTTTGCCGGAGCCATTAGCCGTCAACCAATGGGTTTATCACAAGAAGTTCTGGATTCAGGGCAAGATCATGACCATCAAGGATAATACCGTCATAGTCCGCCTCAACGAGGATATGCCGTGGCAGGAATGGGACAAGTCCCTAGTCGAGCCCGTGATGGACTTGTACAAGCGGGTCGAGGAGGAAAAGAAAAAAAAGAAACACTAATTCCTCACGTCATAGGACTTTTTTTTCGTACTATCAACCTCGAATCGAAATAAAAAAAGCCCCGTCCCTTTCGGGGAACGGGGCTTTTCAATTCCATTCAAACAGGCTCAGAAAAGTGCCACGCCATCCACGAACTCCGTACTGTGTTCAGGTGGTTGTGATTTCTAATTCCTCTTACCGGAATTCCATAAATCAATTAAAGAAGTCTCCTGTGCCGCGGCTTCCGGCCAAGGCACATGATTCGGTGCACTTTCTTTAATGTCATTCCTCCCTAAAAATCCCGTGTTTTATCAATATTTGCCCGGTTTTCACTCATTCCCGATAATCTAAAGTATATTTTTGTATTTAAATTGTCATATAATTATTCCCCTTTCGGGAGGGTAAAGGGTTGCCTAGGTCTCATCGTGGTCGGACCGGATATTCCAACCCTTTTGCGGGCACCGTGATCGTTTTTATAAGGCATCACTTTTCCGCGATTTTATTAAGGAGCGTGTCTCATGAAATTCATTGGGATTTTCACAACTTGTTTCGCTGTTTTTTTTACGCTCCAGGCGGCCTGGGCGGCGGGACCAACCTATGTCCAGAATAACATCTCTGTTTCCACCGAGTGGGTCCCGGACAACAGCCCTTATGTGATCCAGGACGACGTAACCGTGTCTCCAGGAGCCGTCTTGACCATCGACCCGGGTGTCCTGGTTCGTTTCATGCCGCTGTCGGCTGATAAGTCTGGGACGGGCCCCAATCTGATTATTGAGGGCGCCTTGAAGGCTGTGGCAGATCCAACCACTCCGATTTCCTTCGTTTCCTCGGTTCCGGGAGGCCAATGGGGAGCCCTGTATTTCTTCAACTGCGATTCCGCTAATTCCATCCTGGACGGGTGCAAGATCACCGGGGGCCGGATCTCCTGTAACGGCTCTTCCCCCACCATCTCCAACTGTTCCATTACCGGGAGCAAGAGGGGCATCGAGATATCCGCCCATTCGCAGGCCAAGATCCTGGGCAACCGGATTAGGGGAAACGGCTACGGTCTGGTCTTGATTTCCGATACCGCGAGCCCCATCGTCCAGAATAACGAGATTTTCGGCAACAAATACGGGGTTTATTTGAAGGACTTCCGGGCGCCCACCATCACCAAAAACAGGATTTATGATAACCTCCAGTACAACGTGGTGAACGAAACACCCAAGGCCCTGGATATTCCCAACAACAATTTCAATACGGGCATTACCAAGGAAATCGCGCGGAGTATCTATGACGGCGCCAACAATCCCACCCTGGGCCGCCTGAATTATTTGCCCTATATCGTCACAACCGCTTCCGCCGCGCCGGCCAACGCCCCGGTGCTCGCCAGGGCCACAGTATCGACAGCCAAGACCCCGGCGCTCGCCAGCGCCACGGTATCGGCGGTCAAGACTCCGGCGCCTGCTGGCGCCCCGGTATCGGCGGCCGTTGCCCCTTCGAAACAGGCCAAACCGGCCGTCATTCATTTGGCTTCCACGTCCTCCCCGGAGGGTGGCTTCACGCCCAAATTCGGCCTCAGCCTCGACTTGACCGGCCAGGGAGCCTTCGGCAATTCCAAAATGGGGTCCTCGGGCGGCGTGGGGGGCGCTCTCTTCGCAGATTGGAGGCCCATCGAATACATTTCCCTGGGTGTGGGTTTCAACTATATTAATTTCCCGGGAAGTGAAAGCTGGCAGGTCGGCCCCGTAGATCTGGGAGGAAGATTATTTCCCTTCGGGTCAGGGAAAGACGGCGAAGGGTACCTCCAGGGCGGGCTAGGCTATAACCTGATCACTCAAACCTTCAATTACATGACGCCCGGGTATTACCATATGTACGCCGGGGGCGGCTACCGCGCCTTTATTTTTGGGCCCGGAATGGCGCTGGATTTGGGTCTCCAATTCAACTACTACAGCCGGTCCACCACTTCCTCCCCTCTCTATGACACAGGGGTCAAAGCGGGCCTGGCTTGCTTCTTCGACCTGAAGTGACCCGGCGCGTTTTCCGGGAAAAGATTTGAAACAGTTGGCAAGGCAGGACGATTCGTTTTGCCGGCAGGAAGCTGAACCATCTTGGAAGGTCCGGCAAAATAGGACTGGCATCATTTAAGCCAAATAGTAAGGAGCCTGAGTTGAAAAAATTCTTAATAACTTGCACCGCCTTTGCGTTCTTGATCATCGCCGGCCCGGCCGGCGCGCAGACTGGTACCTTTTCCCCCTACAGCCTGACCCTCGACTTGAACGGCCAGGGAGCCTTTGGAAGCACTTCCAATATAAGTTTCACTGGCGGAGTAGGCGGTTCCCTTTTTGGCGACTGGCGGCTCATCGAGTACCTATCGATAGGTACCGGTTTTTCATTCGCGGATTACCCGGGAACCAAATCCTGGCAGGCCGCCTCGTGGGACGTGGGTGGCAAGGTGTTCCCCATGGGCGCCGGCAAAAGCGGCGAGTTGTACATCAAGGGCGCGATAGGCTATGACCTGATCCAAAACACCCTCAATTCTACGACGCCCGGAAATTTCCATGGCAATGCTGAAGTGGGCTATAGCGCCTTTGTCCTGGGGCCTGGAATGGCTCTGGATATGGGCCTCAAATACGACATTTATACCCCGCTCCTCTATCTTCCCCCTGTTCACGATGTCGGGATCAAAGTGGGCGTGACCTGGTACTTCGGCTCCAAGTAACCGGCCGTTTTGTCCTGTGACGGGGCCTAACAGGCAACGGCATTAAAGCCCCAAGGGTTTCCAAACTTCCAGAGTTCCCGTGCCCTCCTCGGATCCGGATTTAAATCACTCTCAACAAGGAACCGTCTAAAGTCTATCGTCGGTGTTGGCGGCATATCAAACCTTTGTTGATGCCTGCTCATTCAAGAATCTCTCTGTATTTTTTTTAAAAAGAAATGCCGGCCTCCTCTAAAAAATCCTGGGATCATCCCCCGCTTCCAAACCTCACGCCCGGAATTCCCGCCTATAGAAATAATTTTCTTGGTAACCTTAGTTTGAGAAGAGTGTTATTTTTATTTCATTTGCGCGTAAAAACAATGTAGTATAAAGAAGGTAAATGGTTAACCCAAAGGCCCTGATTTTGAAAAAATTCCTTAGAACAAACCTGGCCGTCGCGTTCCTGCTTATCGCTTGCCATGCGGCCGCGGAAACCGGCGCCTATTCCCCCTTCAGTTTGACTCTCGACTTGACCGGCCAGGAAGGCTTCGGCAACAACTCCTATCTGAACTTTAAAGGCGGCGTCGGCGGTTCCCTTTTCGGCGACTGGCGGCCCGCCGAGTTTTATTCCCTCGGAGTAGGCGTCGATTTCCTTGATTACCCCGGAAACATCAATTGGAAGGTCGTCCCGGTGGACCTGGGCGGGAGGGTGTTCCCATTCGGATGGAAAAAGTCCGGCGAAGGGTACATTCAGGGCGGTATGGGTTATAACTTCCTCAACCATTCTGCCTCCACCCCCTCGCCGGGCGATTACCACTTGTACCTGGGCTTGGGCTACCGCTTTTATGCCGGCGGGCCGGACATGGCGCTGGACCTGGGTGCCCAATGCAACTACTACTCCAGGTTGACAAACCTTCCGCCCCTGTATGACGCCATGGTCAAAGCGGGCCTGACTTTGTTCTTCGGCCAGAAGAAACCGGCTGGTATGCCCGGGCGTAACGCCGCCAAAGCCCCTGCCGTTAAAGCCGTCGAAGTTGCCCAGAGCCAGTCGCCTTCCGGAACCGCTGAGATTACATTTGAAAGCGCCGGGGTTTCCCCGGAACCCGCGTCTTCCAAAACAACCCCGGTTCCCGCGCGAAGCGCGGGTCAGTCCGTTTCCACACCGGAGGCTTCGAACGAGCCGGCTGAAGAGGCCGCCGGGGAAACGAAAACCGCGCAACAAACGTTGTTGGACGCTTACCAGGACGGCATGAAGTCTTACAAGGAAAAAGTCTACGGCTGGGCGGCGCAATACTTAATGAAGGCCGTCCAGATGGACGATCCCAGCGTCCCGAAGTACTACAAGGCCGAAGCCAATGCCATGCTGGGATTGATGCACGAATTCAACCTCCACCAGCCGGCTGCGGCCAAAAGTTATTACCAAAAAGCCTTGCGCATCGACCCGACCACCAAAACGGCCAAGAAGTATATTGGGTCGATTAAGATGATGGAGGATTACGAGGCGGGCATCAAAGCCTTCCAGGAAGGTAAATACAAAACGGCGGTCAAGTATTTAAAGAAGACTCTCAAGAAATTGGATCCCGACGTCCCGAAGTACTACCCGGCCGAAGTCAATGCCACGCTGGGAGTGATTTACCAGTTCCATCTCCATAAACCGGCTACGGCCCGCCGTTACTACCAGGAGGCCTTGAGGATCGATCCGAAAACAAAAACGGCCCGCAGGCACATCAAAGAGGTTCGAGCTCAAGCCGGGGAAAATCCCTGAGGCCCACTGTTTTTTCCTTCAACTCCTAACTTGATTTTTCTTTTCGTCCCCTTCAATCATCGCGAGCACCTGCGCCTATCGGCGCGATGAGGTGCGTGGCGACCCAGTTTACGGGGGGGGTTGCAGGAAAAGGCAGGCATTATTTAAACTGAGCTTGTATGTTGGCCCTTGGGGCCAAGTATGGTTGGCCTGAATTTCAGGCCAACTACTTCAAGCATGTCATAAACATCCCGCTATTCGCGGGATATTCATCGCAATGGCAGTTTTTTAAGTTTTAATTTGGAATCTCATGAAGGCACTGCCACACGCTGCGGTGCGTGGGGCCGTGGTTTGTAAAAAGACAAAAGCCAACATCTAACTTTTGTGGTGTTAAATTGGCCATCCGAATGCATGTCGAACCTCATTAAAGCTTTCAATGAAAGTTCGGTATAGTACCGATTTCCTTAACTTTTTTAGGGGTGAATCGGCACATCCCTTGCTCCGAGGCCTATTAGCCTGCCCTTCACCCACCAGGTGAAGGGCAAAGTTTGGTAATGCCAACTAAACGACAGTTGGTACAAATCGAGGAGCGAGCCTTGACGAATTCTGTCGCCCTTGGGCGCGATAGCGGCCAATGGGTGGGTGTGCCGATCTTCCATAATAAATATTGGAGATCGGTACGATACCAGCCTCAATATCAGTTTTATAGAAGGCTGGCATGTGCCAATTTCAAAACAAGAAATTGGTAACCCTGAATCCGCGGCTATGTAGTTAGTTTTCAACTTCTCGCTCTTAATTCTTAACTTGTTCTGTTTTTCTACTGCCAACAGGCGTTTGGACCCCAAAAAACCTACGTTTAAGCAATATTTTCCCGATAAAACAAAATTGTTGGAAAAGATATTGTGTTTTTTCGCCTTGTCCCTATAATCAGCGAGATATAAACAAGGTAAAGGGTTACCTAAGGCGAACTGAAGTACTTCAAATCAGATGCACCGCCGCTTCTTCCAACACCTTTCCCACGATTAAAACTTGCGGTAATATACAGCCTTTAATTTTTTGTGGTTAATCGAAAAACCGTTGGAACCCGCGAAAAAAATTCGCGGGTGATATTACATCAAATTATAAAAGGAGCCGGTTTTGAAAAAATTTCTAAAAACCAGTCTGGCCGCCTCATTCCTTTCCATCGTCTGCCTGACGGCCGCGCAAGCATCCACCTATTCCCAATACAGCCTCAGTCTCGACTTGACCGGCCAGGGCGCTTTCGGCAGTAACGCCAACCTGGGCTTTGCGGGAGGCGTCGGCGCGTCCGCTTTCGGCGACTGGCGTCCTATCGAGTACATTTCGTTCGGAACCGGTTTATCCTTTACTGATTTTCCCGGGGCCAAGTCCTGGCAGGTTGCCTCGTGGGATGTGGGCGGCAGGCTGTTCCCCTTCGGCGCCGGCTCGAACAGCGAATGGTACCTCCAGGGCGGCATGGGTTATAACTTCGTCAGCCACGACCTCACGTCCTCGACGCCCGGGAATTTCCACGCGAACGCAATGGTGGGCTACCGCGCCTTTGTCCTGGGGCCCGGCATGGCGCTGGACCTGGGGCTTAAATATGACTTCTACACTCCCCTGCTCTATCTTCCTCCCCTTCACGATGTCGGGGTCAAAGCGGGCCTGACCTGGTTTTTCGGGAATACCCAGAGCGGATCCACAGCCAAGGCCTCCGATAAGAAGACAAAAATCGCCGCTCAAAATCGCAAAATCTCCGTCAAGGGCTCCGGCACCGGGTCTAAAACCGAGGCGCTAAAAACCGAAACCCTTGCCGGCCAGCTCCAGGCGGTCCAGTACCGCGTCCAAAAGGGCGACACCCTCTGGAACATCGCGGGCAACAAGCTCAAGGCCCATTACCAATGGCCCCTGATCTTCCAGTCCAACAAGGAAACCATCAACAACCCCAACCTGATCTACCCGGAGCAGGAACTGCACATCCTGGGCAAATATCCCGCGGAAGAGGTGCAGAAGATCCGCGACATGGCGAATAGCAAAGAGAATCTGTAAGAGAACCTCTAAACAAGGGTAAAATTTCATGGATTGGCAATTTCTCGTTTTCTTTTTCCTGACCGCGGTCGTGGCCAATTTGGCCCTGATGCCGCTCGCTTTGCGCTGGGCTCCCAAGCTGGGCCTGATGGACTTGCCGGGCAACCGCAAAATCCACTCGGCGCCGGTGGCCAAGATCGGCGGAGCGGCTCTGTTGCTGTCGGCCCTGGCGGCCCTGGCCATCGGGTTCCTGTTGTTTCCGTCCGAACCCTTCATGGGCATTGGGGGCCAAAAAGCCAAGCTGCCGGTGTTGTTCTCCGGAACCCTGCTGGCGGCCCTGTTGGGCCTGGCCGACGACCTCTGGGACCTGAAGCCCCGGCAAAAATTCCTGGGCCAGGCAATCCTGGCCGTGGCCTTCTCGCTCCTGGGTTACCGTTTCCAGGTCCTGCATCTTCCCGGTTTACAGGTCTGGGGCCTTTCTTTCTTATCAGTCCCTTTCACTGCGTTTTGGATCATGGGGGTTATCAACGGCTTCAATTTCATGGACGGCGTGGACAGCCTGGCCGGGTCGGTCATCTTGGTGATGTTGGGCGGATTGGCCGTGGCCTCTCCCCTTCTGGGCGGGCACATCATCCAGGTGCTGGCAGTCGCTCTTTTAGGCGCCATGGCGGTCTTCATGGTCTACAACCGCAAACCCGCCAGGGTTTACCTGGGCGACGCCGGGGCAAGCGCCCTGGGCTTTTTTACCGCCGCGTCCCTGATTTCCATGGGCCCCTCTACCTGGGCCATGGCCCCCACCCTGGCCCGCGCGCACGAACCGTTCCGCTTCCAGTTCCTCGTGGCCACCCTGCTGGTGGGTTATCCCTTCCTGGAGGCCGCGCTTTCCACGGTCCGCCGGGGGATCAAAAGAATGCACTACGGCCGTTCCATGGAATGGTCCGAGAAGGAGCACATTCACCACCGCCTGCTCAAGTTGGGCTTCAATTCCCAGGTGATCTGCCTCCTGGGCGCGTCCTTCAGCCTGCTTATGGCGGCGGCCGGGCTCCTGGCCATGTGCAAGCAAAACGCCCTGGCAACCCTGTGCCTGGTGCCGGTGTTGGTGGTGCTGGCGATTCTCATGCCCCGCATGGGCTTTTTCGATTTCCTCGACCCGAAGTCCCTCAGTGAAAAAAAGCCCTACTACCGCATGGCCCATCTTTTCGTGGAAATGCAGCGCGTCAAGCTCGAGCTGGTCCGGCAAAGGAGCGAGATCCTGGCGCTCATCAGCCAAACCTGCGCCGAACTGGGGGTCCAGGGTTTCCGGCTTAAAGTCGGTACGAATGGGGGTTCCTGCCAATACCACTGGGAAAGGCCGCTTGAAATCCAGCGCGAATACCTGAAGCGCATGAAGCCCGCTCTCGATAAGGGCCATTTTGAACTTTTCCGGGACAAGGTCACCCTGGAGGACGGTCAGGGAGAGGCCTTCTGGATCTTTGAGCCCCACACCGTGGAGGATGAGTTGGACGTGGAATACCGCGTGCTGGTGAGCGGTTTCATGATGGAAGCCCTCGCGTGCGTCTCGGACTGCGGTCCGGACACCGCCGGGGACCAGGAAATACGGCTCAACAGCCTCAGCCACGCCAAGGTGCGCTCCAGCCTGTTGAGACGGCGCTACTCAGCGCCCGCGGCAGGGGAAAAAACCCGGCTTCCCGGGGCCACAAGGCGGGGTCGAATATTGCCGGTGCAGATGGGAGAATCCGCGTCCGGCGCCGATTCCCAACTGAACTGAATTTCCACGATTTAAATTTATTTTTTTGACGGAGGAATAATGGGGCAAATTACGGTCGATGTATCCAGCCATCCTCAAAAAAACGATATCACTCTTTTAATCGTGAAGGGCCACATCGACACCGTCACGGCCCCCGAGTTCGATAAGCACCTTCGCTCGCTCCTGTCCGCCAATAAATTCAAGCTGATCGTGGATTTGAAAGATGTGCAATACATCAGCAGCGCGGGCTGGGGGATTTTCATCCGGGAACTCAAATACATCCGGAAACAAAAAGGGGACCTGGTGCTGGCCGGCATGCAATCCGAGGTCGGGGATATCTACGATACCCTGGGATTCGCCAGCATGTTGAAGGCCTATCCGGACGTCGAAACCGCGGTTGAAAAACATTTCTCGGATGCGCTGGAGGGCCGCCGATAGGCGGGTAGGTCAAATTGCTAAAAACCGTGTAAAAAAAAGGGCGGCAAAATTTGCCGCCCTTTCGCGTCAGGCCAATTTTTTAAACTATTTTATTCAAACCCGTAAAACGAATATGGGATTTGCTTCGAGTCTTGCACAGTGCTATTCACGTAAACACTTCCCATAGTGCTGTCATACAACCAGCCTTGCGATGCACCATCTGGTACTGAAACCATTGTCGTCATCGTCACTAAGGATCCCGCGGGGCTCACCGCTCCTACCACAAAAGATCCCGTCACCTTCACAGGTGAAATGTTGTCCAAGTATTTGCTGAAAGAGTACACTTTGAAAGTCTGTAAAGTCGTCGGCCAAACTCCCTGGGCATCGCCATAATAGATCGAAGCCGCAGACTTCAGACTTCCCAGATTACCTTTTGTCGATCCCTCGCGAGACTTTTCCAGCATCTGCGCGAAACGCGGGATGGCGATAGCCGCCAAGATTCCGATAATCGCGACAACGATCATCAGTTCAATTAATGTAAAACCCTTTGCTTTCAAACGAATCATCTTCAGCCTCCTCTTAAGTTAAAGTTAAATCTGATCGATCAAATTTAACTTTATTCAACTCGAATCTTATGACGCTCCAGACAAAGTTTCCGGCCTGTCCGGCGGTAATAAGGTCGCATTTTGCATATGGAAAAGTTTACATGGAATATGGAATGTATGAGCCCGCGGTCGCTCAAATCCAAGCGGCATTATTATTAGACCCCAATTTCGCGGAAGCGGATGATTGTTTGGGCATGATTTATAAAAAGCAAGCCGATTTCGAGACAGCCATTGCCGCGTTTAAGAAAGCTTTAGCTTTAGAACCCCGCAATACCAATTACATGGAAAATCTCGCATCGGCTTATTTAGCGGCAAAAAAATATAATGAAGCTCTGGCTTTGTATCAAAAGCTATCAAATTCATAAACGAAAAAAGCTTATGGCTTTTTAAAGTGATTCAAAGATTTTTTAAGCTTCGTTCAAGTTCCTTGCGGTCCATGACCCGAAGGACCGCGATCTTTTCCTCCATCGGCTCAAAGATAGCCCGGTAATTCCTGATCCTCAAACGGTAAGGGTTTTTTTGCCCAGCGAGTTTCTTAACCTTGGGGGGAGGGGGCCAGGGTCGGTTTTGCAGGACTTCCAAAGCACCGAGGATTTCCCGGACGGTCTTTTTCTCCAGGGCGCGCAAATCCCGGAAAACCCGGGGGGAGAGGTCAATCCCTAAGGGCATTTATAATCCTAAGCGTTTACGGGCTTCGGAGAGGGAGAGCCCGCCTTTGGTTTTGTATTCCTTCCGGGATTCCTCGATTTGGGTCATGAATTCCGGTTGTTGATAAACCAAGTCCTCAATTTCATCCTCCGTCAAATGGAGCAAGATGGCTTGGGGTTTGCCGTGATTCGTGATAACGACCTTTTCCCCGTTTTCCACTTGCTTCAGCACGCTGGGGGTTTTCAATCGCAAATCCCTGATATTCAGGAATTTCATGGTTTCTCCCATGTTACTTTATTGAGTAACTTAATGGTGGATCCTTACGGTAATGTTTTTGTCGCGGACACCCTCAATAACACGATCCGGGAAATCACCGCGAGCGGGGTTGTGACGACTTTGGCCGGTTCGGCTGGAGTGACCGGCTCCGCCAACGGCCCCCTCTCCTCCGCGACCTTTAACAATCCCTTCGGAATCGCGGTGGATTCATCCGGGACCCTTTACATCGCTGATACCAATAACAATCTCATCCGGAAAATCCAGTAAAGAGAAAGTCTTAGTGGAGGGTTTCGCAATGGAGTCCCCCCGCGCCCCAGGGATACATGGGGACCGGAATGACCTGGTAACCGCATTTTTCGATTAGGGACTTTTGCTCATCGAAGACCGGATTATCCGAGCCGGAAGCCGCCCGCAGGACATTCCAAACATTAGAATAGGAGTTGATCACTCCCGAGAAATTCTGATCGGTCGGGTACTTGATCCAACTCGCGCACCAATTATTCAGGTCTCCCAAAGCGTTATAGATTCCGCGTTGGACGGAGGGCGCCCCATTCCTGGGAATGTTGTCGGGATATTTCGACAGCATCACGATTTCGCGTTTCTGGGCGGGGTCGTAATACTTGAGCAGGTTCGCGGGACTTCGGACAGGATGGTCCGCGAAGGGCAGGCGGATCACGTCGTAACCCAAGGATGACATTTCCAAAGCCGTGAGGTTGAATTCCTTTTGGAGGCGATTTCGAAAGGCTGAATCCAAGGGCTGGCCGGTGGTCGCGTCGATGGGATTCTCCAGGTAGGTTGGGATGAAAGCCCGTGGTTTGGGATTGTCGGCGATGACCGCGGCTAGCATGTCGAGATGGAATAGCTGGGGATCACCTTGGGAGGGATCCTCAAGCGCCGACTGGGGAAGGAAAACCACGGGTAACCCGAAAAAATCAGATTGATAAGCTTGTTTGGCGTCCAGGATCTGGCCGATTGAAGCCTTTTGGGAAACCGGGAAGTCGCCTTGGAGCCTTTGGAGGTATCGGACGGCGGCAAAACGCCCAGCGAGAATGGCCGGCTGATTTCCGGGCCCCCATACCAATTCCAAGTCGCCGCCCTCGGTACTGACAGTAGGTCCAGTTTCCCGAACGGTAAAGTCATTAGGATATGCCTTGACCAACGAAGCCACCGTTCCACTGTACCAGCCTGGCTCACCCTTTCCGGTCATGATGACAATCCGGTCCAGTGGGTCCCTGCCCATGACCTCCCCGATATCCTGGCTCCAAATCATCGGGTAGGGAGTCTCGTAAAAGCGCATCCTTTTCCGGAAATCCCCGCTTTTCCAACCCCAGCGGATTTGGAGGAACTCCTTGAACCAATCCTTTTCCCTCGCGGCGGGATACCCCACGTATATGAGAGTGTCCTTTGGGAGGATATTCCAGATCTGTCCGTAGGATATTTCCAGGTCGATCCAATACATCATCTTCTGGAGGTAAAGGACCTTCTTGGGATCCAAGCCCGGGCCGTTAACCACCTTCGTGAGGCCGAAATAATCGTTGCTTGCCACTGAGAGGCCCATGACCAAACGGTCCAGGGGACGGTCCGATTCCGGGATAAGGGTGAACCCGGCTTTCTCCAGGTACAGGCTTCTCGGGTAAAGACTTGGGTTGAATTGACGGGTAGGATGGAAATAGAAATACAAAGCCAGGCCCAAAACGGCCGCGACTATTCCCGCTAGGAATCGGATGGAGGTATTTCGCTTTCGAGACGGGGAAATTTCCGCTGGCCGCCGGGGTGGTTTGGGTTCAGGGATTTCCGCCTCGTGGGCAGGCTGGTCATTGGTCATGGTAGGGGATGACATTAGTATTTTTCCCCTTCCGAGTTTTTAATTCCGGAGGGATTTTGAATGGCTTTTTGAGAAGCGGGAACCTGCCCAGCTTTCATGGCTTGGGCGTACAAGGCCTCCAACCGAGCCTCGTCGTCCTTCCATTGCCGCGTGATTTCGTCGCATTTTTTCCGGTCAGCGGGGTCCTTCGAGAGGGATTCCCAATTCTGCCCATGCTTCTCAAGGAGCTGATCGATCTTGGCCTGGTACAGCCGTGATTTTTCCTCATATTTTTTCACAGCTGCCATCCACTTTGGATCGTGGTTGAGTTTGGAGGAAGCCGTTAACTTGGCCTGATTATCGGTTTGCCCTGTTTTTCCCGTTTTCGGCCAGGAGGTCGCGTAACTGGAAGGGGAGGGCTGGAGGCTTGGGGGGGCCTCTACCGGGGGAGGACCTGAAGGCGGACAGAGAGAGTCCGGATTGGCCCCGGGAGGAAAAGGCGCGGCTGGCTGGGTCTCATTGTTAGGGAGAAATGAGTTCTGGACAGGATTACCCGGGTTTCCAGAAGAGTGGTTGTTCGTCCCCTGTGGCTGCTGTTGGGGAGGTTCTCCAGCCCTGGAAACATTGGCTATGAAAAAAGCCAGGATAATCATCCCCAAACGAATATTTGACCCGTCGTTTCTTTTCCCCATAGTCTTTTCTCCTTCCGAAAAACGCTATCCCAAGGATTTTAACCGATGACCCTTGTGGAAGCCCCGCTATAAAAACAACTGGAGCCCCGTGTAAATCCTGTTTGAGCAAGGGGCGCTTGATTCAGCATTGGATGATTCCATCTCGAAATTATCGCCGGCGATCACAAAGATTTTATCCAACAAAGGATGCCTGAACTCGGCATAGATCAGGCTGACCAAATCCGATCTCATGGGGACGGTCCTTTCCATCAATGGGTAATGGGGATAACTCAATGTTTGGATGCCGACCCCTAGATCCAGGTTCCATTGGGACCAACCGCTTTTCTGAAAGGTCAGGAGAAAACCATCGGAGACATAATCGTATTTAGCCACGAGGGCCGAGTTCCAACGGCGGGAGTAGGTGAATTGGAGAGTGAGATCCCTCCCCAGGGTTCGGTTTCCTTGAAAAGTGGCCACCCAGCTCCATGAGTCCATGTCGGTGTTTTGGCGGTCGCTTTCAAGAAGGCATTGGGCCTGCGCTTGCAGCTTGAATTCGGCAATTTGATAGAGGATGGCGGTCGTGACCTGGTGGTGTTGGTATACTTCCTGTCCTTTCAGCGTTTCCTGCTGCCAATCATAACCGGAATACAGAGAGAAATTCCGTCCCAAAGGCGGATCGCAGGAGGCGCCAAGGGTTTTCATGTCGTCCCAACCATCGGTTCCTCCGCCATTCCGGCGTGACAAGCCGGTGGAGGCATACAAGCACCCTTTGAAATCATTGTCCCGTGAGGCTAAGCCTAGTTGGGTGTTTATCTCGCCGCTGGAATCGTAAGGCGCGGCCAATAAACTTGTAGGACCACCCCAGATTTGGGTATTACCGGTCATGGTTTTGACGCTTCCAAATAAAACAGGGTTGTCGATAAGGGAGGGGGAAGGCAATGAACGGCCCCGCGTTTCCTGGGAGAAGGGATCGTAGGTTAAATTTCCCCCAACTCCGCGGTTTAAGTAAGCTTCAGCCGAATCAGGGCTCAGGTTATTCTCTATGAGGCGCAGGAAATCCCGGGCCTCGCCGTAATGGTCGCATAAAAGAAGGCATTGCCTTATTTCGGCCTTCGATTTTTCCACTTGGTTCAACCTATAACGGGTCAAAGCCAGGTCATAATGGACTTCGGCTGAGGAAGGATTTTCCAATGCGGCCTGGCTGAATTCCAGCAACGAGAAACTATATTGTCCTGACATGTACCATTGAAGACCCTGGGAAAGGTGTGATTGAAAGATCTGATCCGAGGGCCGGTCTCCCAACTTCTCCAGCATTGAGAGGGCTCCTGTTTGGTTTGGATCCAGGCGGACAGCGTTCCTGAAACATTCCAGCGCGTCGTTCATGATGTCATGCGAATAGAATGCCAGGCCGCGCTGATATTCAGATTCCGCGTCGGCTGGATGAGGGGCTGTGATTCCGGAATCGGCAGGGGGGAGAACCGCTGTTGGATCGGTAAAATCCGGATATGCGGGTGAACCGAAAATAAGGAGGAATGAAATGATAACCGAGTATGAAAGGGCTTTCATCCGGAATTTCCCAGATGACCTTCTCTGAAAACATTGCCGGGTAATTTGTTTCTCATTATATTCCCCCCCCCCGCTTCTTCCACCCGTATCCGGAATTTTCTGGCCCAAGGCCAGCGAAATGAGCCCAAAAAAGGGTTTCTGTGCCCCAAAAAAGTTGAAAATGACCTTCCAGAAAGCCAATTCTCGTTGTGAACGCACACCTATCCCACGATGGTTGATCCGGTTGAAGCCATGAAGTGTTCCTGCGGTTATCGCAGTACTGGCGCTCGCGGCCTTACCATCGCCAGTAGCCTTATCCGTCCAAGGATTTCAGCAAACAGGCGTTGGGTAACCATCACCTCCGCCATCTGGAAAACCACGTACCGCGAATGGCGGATAACGTTAGCTCCGATTTTGATAAGTTTTTCTCGCAACGTCGTCAGCGACCAATGCTTCACCAGTTCTGGCAGGGCTAGACGGCGAAGGAAGTTGCCCAAGTTGTAAGCCAGTGCAAATAGTTGCAACCTTACTTGGTTGTCCGCGAAGTCGTGGCAGCTTAGTCTTGTCCACTTCATCGCGTACTTTCCCTCCTTGATCCATTGCTCAGCCGTACCTCTTCCGTTGTAGAACTTCACCACCTGGGGTGCCGGTCGTCGCATGTTCGTCACGATGAAACCCACCCTCGGGAAAAGTTCGCCGTTGTGATGCTCAATCTTCGCCACCACGCGGCGGGGTTTGTCCCAGCTGACGGCTTGGTATTGGAAGCTGTGATACCGGACAACCGGCTTGTGGGAAGGGCGGCCCACGGGACGGGTCAAAAATGGCTCAATTTCTCTTTGTAGCACGCCATTGGCGGGTTGGCGGATCGCATAAAGGTATCCTTCGTCTTCTAGGTACTCGTATAGTTCCTGACGGGCGAAGGCCGCGTCACCCCGGAAAAAACGGCTGATGGAAAGACCCCGATAACGGACAACCACTGGTTCAAGAACCGACCGCCACTCGTGGGCGCTGGCCACATTGCCGTTGCGCAACATTGCCCGTTCCAAATCGCCAAACTGGTTGAAACAAAACAGGGGATGGTAACAGGTACAGCCGAAGTAACCGTTGTACAAGGAACCTTCTTGGTCCCCGTAGGTTTCACTCACGGAGCTGTCCATGTCGAGAATAATCTGCTGGATGGGCTTTTTTTCATGGACACCATCAATCCATTGGCCAGATAGGTCAATCAGACCGGTCTGGTTCTTCGACTGGGTGAGAACTTCCGTCTCGAAACGTCCCATCTGGCTGGTGGAGGCAGCTTGTTTTTCCTTGGCCCGTCCTCCGATCACATGCCGCATCGCCGGATCAACACTCAATCGTTCTGCGTCGTTGGTGTCCTCGTAACCGGCTAGGCGGCTGTAGATTGATTGCCGCAAAAGCGCCGTCATCGTATGTTGCGTATTCTTGCCGGTTCGCCGATCCCTCAGAAGGTTTTCCGTTCTGTCAGTCAAACCAAAGGCTTCATCGAGTTCACGATAGGGAATCAACCCGCCATCGGAAGTGACCTTCGCGCCATGGAACTCCAGCTTGAGACCAGGATCAAAAACCACCCGAAGAGCGTCTTTTCCCCTTTCACCCATTGCATTCCCCCCTCTCGTGGTCCCCAAAGTGAAGAAAAACCTTTGTTTGTATGGCCAAACGACGCCTTATTATACTCGAAAGGTAATTTCATCTGGGAAATCCGGGATAAGACTCTTTAACCTGACGCACAAAACCTACCTTTTAATTTTACCGCTAAATCGCCTTTTTGCGAGTAGTTAACCGCTAAACCTATTTGTGTTTGACAAAATATTTAAGACGCCAAATGCCCCGATTAATGGATTTTTTTTGAAATTTATTGGATTTCCCGGTTAAGAATTTTTAATGGCTATTTGACCACGGTCACAAGGTCCTCGGCCCCCAAGTAATAAATACCGTGCCCGCCCGTGATCGAGGTGGTGTAGTTGATGCACGCGCCGATCACCGTGTAGGTTCCCGGGGAGGGGAAAGCCGGTGCCGGGACCGAGGCGGGCGATTTGGCGCTCCAGCATACGCTGGACTCGTAGGTCAGGTTACTGGAGCTGTCCATGACCGCGAAGACGGAGAATACCGGGTTGCCGGGCCAGGTGACGGTGGATCCGTCCGTGGCAATGGAGGGGGTGGGGGGCATCACCAGGGAAGCGGAAGCCGTGCCGCTGGTTGTCACCGAGGTGAGCGTGTAAGCGGCGCCTGTGGTGAAGAGGATGTTATTCGCCGTGATGTAATCGGAGTAGTTAGTCCCGTTCATGCTGATGTAGCCGTTCCCGTAGGGCAGCTCCAGGTTCATCCCCGGCCCGGTCAAGGTGACCCCGGCGGTGGTGTAAGTGCCGCAATCCACCGTCAGGAGAAGCTCCGCGTAACCCGTGGTGATCCCGTTCGAGACGGTGGAAATGAGCTGTGCGAATCCCCACATGATGCCGTTGGTACAGGGCGGGGTCTGGGGGGGCGCGTAGCAGGTCGGCGTGGGCGTGGGCCCGGGCGGGGGCGACACGGAATAGTTTTTCTGGCAGGCCAGGGGGATGGCGGTTAAAAAACAAGCGGTGAGGATAAGGAACAAACCTATATGCTTGGGCATGGGTCAATTATACCCAATAGCGGCTGTTTGTAATTCCCTATTTTTCATTTGCCTGGCATGCGAACTACTTTTCTTTTTTCGGTCCCATTCAATCAGCGCAGAGCGCTCGTAGGGGAAATACCCCCTACGTTACCCCGGCTTAAAACGTATGGCATATTTGCAATAGGGATTTGTTAACAAATGAGAGGACGCTGGCTCGTGCCGATCATCCATAAATATTATTGGAGATCGGTACTGTACCAGCCTCAAAATAAGTCATATGGATGGCTGGCACGTGCCGATCATCCATAAATATTATTGGAGATCGGTACTGTACCAGCCTCAAAATAAGTCATATGGATGGCTGGCACGCTCCACCCATCCCCCGTCCGAAAACAAAATTCTGAATTTTAAATGTTTAATTCTAAATTTTGGACCGATTTCCGTATTTCGGAAATCCTCATTCATTCATAATTCATAACTTAGAATTCAAAATTGCCTTTAAAGGGTTCCCTTACGCTTATTGTTAACGGGATTTGGGAAGGCCGGTTGTTTAGGCTCTCATGAAGGCACTGCCACACGCTGTGGTGCGTGGGGCCGGGGTTTTAATAAACGCCGTAAAAAAGAAAACTATGGTTTGGCCACGGTTTCAGGGGATGCACTCGGATAGCCAAAACATTCATGAAAAACATGAATGAATTTTAAATTTTTAATTATGAATTTTTAATTTTAAGTAAGCCCATGAATCTCATGCATGCCCGCCTTCCATAAATCTAATAAGGTGGCTGGTATCGCACCGATTTCATTAACTGTTTTATTGTGAATCGGCACATCCGTGGCTAATTTTTTGCGGTTTTTTTTGTTTTTGCAGTTAATTCCTAACTACTGGCTGTCTTTTTAATTGTTTATTCTCCATTTTCCATTGTTCTATCAGGCTGTGTACTTCAGGATGCCTCGGGAGTCGAAAAGATCCTTCCGGATCAAGAGGAGCTTTTCCACCAGTTCCTGGTCCTGGTCCAGGCTCGCCAGCACCTTCCCGATGATCTGGAAGGTCTCCTTCCGGAGGGTTTCTTCCTGGCGCAGGATCATGGGCAGGCTCCGGATGTCAGGCCCGGTCGGCAGATTCAGGGCCAGCGGGGCGCCCGCCCTCGCGGACAGGATTTCCCACAGGATGCGGAAATGGCGCCGGGCCAGGCCCAAGAGGTGCCAGACCGCGTCGGCGGGTATGTCCTCCGGGGAGCCGGGCTCGGCGGCGCCGGAAAGAAGCACCAGGCGCCGGTGGGTGGCTTCCAGCGCCTGGAAAAGAAGGGCGGTGCGTTTCAGCGTGATTTTATTGTAATCACCCTTGTTGAGCAGTTTTTCCAGCGTCTGGGCCTCCTGCCCGCACCGGTTGAAAAGTTCATGGGTGGCCTGGGCGCTCCGGGGGCTGATGCGGAAAGCCCGCCCGGCCAGGTGTTGGAAGCCCCGGTTCAATTGCTCCAAGGCGGCTGTTATTTGGTATAGGGATATATAAAATTCCATGGTTCGGCTCCTTTTCATATAGACGCCCGAATAGGCAAAAAAGTGACGGAATCCACGGAACACCCAAGTTTGAATGGCTTTTTTGTGATAGGCTTTGCCGCCCTAACTGCTTTTTTTCGCCCCCTTCCCCTTCTCATGTATGGAGAATGGGTCGCTTGCCTTTGCCTGTTTTTTATAAAACCCCCGGACGAAAAAAAGAAAACCACAATTTAGCCACGGATTCAGGGGGTGTGCCGATTCACCCCTAAAGCAGTTAAGGAAATCGGTACTATACAGGCCATCCGAGGCTGCCAGCCGAGGGTGAAGATTGCCGGTGCAGAACAATATAAAAATCTGCACCGAACTTTCATTAAACGCTTTAATGAGGTTCGGCATGCACTCGGATAGGCCGAAGAAAAAAGCTTCAAATAGTTGTTCTTTTAAAACCCCCGGCCCCACGCACCGCATGCCGGGCCGGGCCTTTTAATGGATGGCCCGGCGCATAAAAAGCGCATCCCGGCTTGAAGCCTCGAAGCATAGGCCTTCCATAAAGATAATATTGGGGCGCCTGTACCGAGCCTGCCAGGAGAGGCGCATATTTGGTTGTGCCGATTCCTTAATTGGAATCGGCACAGCGTGTGGCCGGGGATTTGTAAAAGGCAAAAATAGAAAGAAAAAGTCAAAAAAAAGCCCGGAGGCCGCCAGGCCCCGGGCTTTTTTTCAATACTTTATTAATTGCGGATGACCGGCTTTTTCCCCTTTTCCAGGGGCTTGGCGGCTTTATTGCTTTTGTGGCCCCAGGGCGGGTTCAGGCCCGTTCTGCCCTTCTTCACCTTCGGCCTTTCCCTGTTCAATAGGGCGGGTGGAAGGGGCTTGCCCTGGTGGGGCTTGGCCGGGCCGGCAAAGGCCGGTCCCGCCAGGATCAAGGTAAACACCGCGGCCAGTAGAATCCTGGGATTTTTCATTTGTTCTCTCCTTTTTAAAATGGGTTCAACCACTCCCATGCAGGTTATTGGGGCATGAATTCCAGGACCTCGGCAAGCCCGCCGTCCACCACGAACAAATCCCCGGCGGCATCCAACGCCACTCCATCGGGATTGGCAAAATCCCCCGCCCCGATGTTCTCGATGTAGTTCCCGCTCGTGTCGCACTTGACCACTTCTTGGCTTGACATGTCCGAGATGATGAGGTTGTTCTGGGAATCCACGGCGATCCCGTAGGGCATGCCCAGGGGAACGGGCCAGGTCGAGCCGTTGAAAGCGTATTGGTAATTCAGGCCCGAATCGCAAACAATGACTTCCGGGGGGCCCTGGGCCGCCACGTAGACATTGCCGCTCGTGTCCACCGCCACGCCGGTAGGCGCAAAGCCGGTCCCCCCGTACGATGAAATGAGCGTGTCGTTGCTCCAGTTTATGTTGAAGACGTGTTGCGCGCCGTAGTCCGAGACGACAAGGTTTCCGGAGTTGTCGAACTTGACGTCGATCGGTTTCACCAATGACCCGCCCCCGCTGTAATAGGCCAGGTAATTGCCGGCGTTCGTGAGGTCATAAACAACCACCACCCCATAGCCGTAATCGGCGACGTAAACGCGGTCGCTGCCGTCGATGGCCATTCCGGAGGGCATGTAGCCCGCGATGGAATATAAATAATTGAAGCTCCCGTCGAAGACCTGGACATTGCCGTATTGGACGTCGGAAACGGCGATGTAGTTCCCGTCCGGTGAAAACGCGATATTCACGGGGAACTCGAAATCCCCGTTGATGCCGTCCGTCCCTGCTTGCCCGAATTTGCCCCAGTAGCCGAAATCCTCCTTGGATTGGACAACCAGGCGGTAATCGGCGGTGTATTGGCCGGGTAGTTTGGTGTACACCACCACGGTGTATTGCTGGGGGGTGAGGGTCACGCCAGGGAATCCACCGGCGAGTAACCGTTGGAGGTCGTCACCGGGTTGCCGGCCGAGTCGTAAAGGTCGTATTGGAGCATCGCGCTTCTGGGTCCCGTCGTCGAAACAGTCCAGGGAGATCGAGACGG
>CAWKAR010000058.1:0-6929 GCA_963847625.1 candidate division FCPU426 bacterium
CCCCGGGCTGGACTCGAACCAATAAAAAGCAGGCAACCGTGTGTTTTATCCCGCGAAGGTTTGGCGGATGTAGGCCACGTCATCCGAGGTCAGGGGTTTTTCGGCCCCGGAGAGGTTCACCTGGACCTGATTTATATTCCGGAAACCTGGTATCACGCAGGCCACACAGGGGACCGCCAGGAGATACTGCAGGGCCACCCGGGCCAGGTCCTTGATGTCGGACCCGAACCTGGATTTCAATTTTTCGATTTTGGGCTGTATTTTCGTGAGTTGTTCGGCGGTGAAACGCTGGTCCCCCAGCCGATGGTCCCCGGCTTCGAATTTTGGCGGGTTTTTCGGGTCGAATTTGCCCAGCAATATTCCCTGGTTCAGGGGGGAAAAGGCCACGAAGCTCAGCTTCCCCTCCTCCATCAGTTTGCGAACCGGCGTGCCTTCCCGGATGAACTGGTCATCCATAGCGTTGGCCCAGCTTTGCAGGACGTCCGGTTTGACCTTGGGTACCAACCTCTCGAAATCGGCGTTGGAATAGGACGAGAGGCCGATCAGGCGGATCTTGCCTTCCTTGCGAAGCTGGTTCATGGCCGCCACAGCGCCGTCCAGGTAGAGGCCGTTGGGGCCGAAGTCCCCGTGGTGGAAATAATAAAGGTCGATGACGTCCCGCTTCAGGTTGATCAGGGATTGCTCGCACTGGTGGCGGATATGGGCGGGTTCGTAGGCGTGCCCGGCGGTTCCGGGGAACCATCCCACCTTGCTGGCGATGGTGACTTTTTTGGAGCGGCCTCCCAGGATTCGGGAAAGCATCTGTTCGGCCCGGCCGTTGCCGTAAACATCGGCGTTGTCAAAGTGGTTCACTCCCTGGTCCAATGCGTAGTCGATGGCTTTCCGGACCTCTGCCTCGTCCACGTTCGCCCATCCGTTGGGGGAGCCGTTCACCCAGTTCAAGCCTCCCAGGGTCCAACAGCCCAAACTGATCTCGGAAACCTGTATGTCCGACTGACCCAGCCTGCGGTAACGCATAATGACACCTTTCTGGAATGGAATGCCCATCCGAGGAAGTCAATTTTAACGGTTTCAGGGAGACTTTCCCAGATTTACAACCGGGGAAATGTTTATGGAACCTGCTTAAGTTGGGCGGCCTTTTCGAGCCGGTCGTTGATTGCCCGGCCCAAGCCTTCCGGGGGCATGGAATAGGCCAGGATAAAATCCAACCCGCGCTCATCCAGGCGGCGCAAGGCCGCGAAAAGTTTTGCGGCGGCTTCCCTCAAATCCCCCTTTTCGGACAAAAGCTCCACCGCCGCGAAAGGCGATAAGTCACCAGGCGCGGTAAGCGACAGGAGTCCGACTTTTTTACTTTCCGGGAAGGATTTCATGGAGCGGTCCAGGTAAAGAGGGGTTTTCGGGGCATAGTGGGTGGGAAGTTGCCCGGGAGCCTGCGGCCGATCCGTCACGGGGGCGCCGACCCGGACTTCACCGATCAGTTCCTGGATTTCCTCCAGGGGCAAGCCGCCTGGACGCAGCAAGACCGGAACCTCGCCGGCAAATGAAATCACCGTGGACTCCACTCCCACGAGGCAGGGCCCCCCGTCTAAAATCAAGTCGATCTTATCCCCCAGGGTTTTCCGGACATGTTCCGCAGTCGTGGGGCTCACCTGGCCAAAGGCATTGGCACTCGGCGCGGCGATGGGTCGGCCGGACCCGCGGATCAGGTCCAAGGCCAGCGAATGATTGGGTACCCGCAGCGCCACGGTGGGCAGGGATGACGTCACCAGATCCGGCACCAACGGGGATTTGGGGAGGACCACCGTCAGGGGTCCCGGCCAAAAACGTCCCGTGAGTTTCAAGGCTTTTGGGGGGAAGCCAAGGGTGAGTATTTCAGCCTGCCTTGAATCCGCCACATGGACAATGAGAGGATCGAATCGGGGCCTGTTTTTCACCTCGAATATGCGCGCCACCGCCAGGGAGTTCAGGGCGTCGGCCCCCAGGCCGTACACGGTTTCGGTGGGGAAGGCCACTAACCCGCCTTCCTGGATGATTTTCACGGCTTTCTCGATTTCGAACATGGCCTCTATTTACCATAGGGCCCAAGGCATTCCTACACTGAAATTCGCTTGGCTCCAAGAAATCCGGGCGGTATCCTGCCATAGAAACCTTGGAATGGAGGCCCGGCCTTCCAAGCGTATCATTTTTGGGTCAAAAGCATCGGCAAAGGAAGTAATGATTTTGGAATATCGAATATCCTACCGGCCCTGGGTTTATTTCCTCCTTTGGGCCTCGATCAGCTTTCTTCTTTCATATTCATCGCTTTCCATTGGTTTTAAATTGGGGCTGGGATTGTTTGGGATTATCCTTCCCCTGTTTTTAGCTCTCAGGGCCGTCCACTTATTGGGTAGGCCCAGACATAGTCTCTTGGAGTTGGAAACCCTATCCCGGCCTCCTGCCTGGGTTTTTGCACTATTGGTATTGGCCGCATTGGGCCTCCGGTTTTGGGGTTTGACCGGTTGGCCAGTCTGGCCCAATACGGACGAGGGACTGATCGGACGCTTCGCGGTGGATTTATGCCGGCAGTGGAATGGGAGGTTTTTTTACACCTTCGGGCAGGCGCCGCCCGGGATGGAATGGTTTCTTTACTGCCTCTTGCCCCGTTTTTCTGAATCGCTTCAGAGCCTCTGGTTCTTACCGGCTGCTCTCTCTTTTTTGGCCGCGATTTTAAGTTACTGGGCCTTCAGATCCTTTCTTTCCAAATCCATGGCCTTCCTGGTTTTTGTTCTTTGGTCGGTTTCTTTTTGGCCGCTTTTTTCTGGACGTTTTTGCCACCAAGGAGTTCTGCTTTCCCCCTGGGCTTTGCTGGTCCTGGCGGTCCTGGGTTTTTTCCTTAAATCGGGAAAGCCTTTCCTGAAATTTTGGATGGCGGTCTTCCTGGGAGTGGTCACGGGTTTGGGCTCATTCACCTTTACGCCATGGGTGACATTCGGGTTTTGGATATTCATGCTTGTGACTGCCGTTACCTTGATGGGGGCAAAAAAGAACCGGAAATATTTTTGGGGATTTCTTGCGGCCCTGGCGGTGACCCTCCTCCCCTTTTTACTCGCCGTCGTAAAGGAAGGTTTCGGCCAACATCTATTTGCCGTTTCCTCCCTCCGCGGTTACAGGCCCCTGGGGGACCAAATCATCGCCGTCCTTTCCTACCTCACGGCGCCTTTCTGGGGAGTATTCGAGGACCAGTCGGCCTACGGGCCGGTTTGGGGGGGAATGTTGAATCCTTTCCTCACATCGGCTTTTCTGGTGGGATTGGTAGAAGCCTATCTCAACCGCCGCGAACCCAAGGTCCAATGGGGCTTGTTTGGAGCGGCCCTCTGCCTCCTCCCGGGGCTCCTGTCCATGAACGTTGAAATGTACCGGGTTATTCTGGTGCTCCCATTCCTGCTTTTTGGAGCGGCCCTGGGCCTGCATCGTCTCTTATTTGAAATTCCTTCCGCCCGAAGGGCCGTATTCCTGGCCGCTCTTCTCCTGCCGTCCCTGGGTTTGGATATAGTTCATTTGGCACATCCCCATCTTTTCCCTCTTTTTTCCAAACAGGGTGTTTTCTTGGGAGTGCCGCCATCCAAACCTGTCCGGTCCTATAGGGCCTACCAAATCCTGGAAAAACAGGCAAACCTGGGTCCGGGGCTTTTCTTTTCGGATTTCACGGCGATTCCCTACGACCAAACCCTGAACTACGCCACCTACGGATTTAACGCACTCCTGAATCCCGGGATACCCCTCGAGGCGGCCCGGTGGGCTTCTATCCTAGTTAACGCCAACTACAAACCCTTTTTAGAGAAGGACCTGCCGGGCGGGCAATGGGTCCGTCTCGATGAGGATTTGGGTATGCCAGACGGGGGTTTGATTTTGGGCATCATTCCTATGACCCAGAAGAATGTCGGTATCCTCCAGAAGTGGGTCCAAACCTATCCCTTTTTCCGGAACATGGATTTTGAATGGCTGAATCTCGCCGATTTCATGAAGGGATCCCACCTGCTGGAGAATTTTTCCAAGGTGAAACCTTTCCTGGCGGGGGACCGGTTTCTGGAGAGTTGCTATTGGGAGAAAACGGGCGAAGTCCTTTACCGGGACCGGGCATTTCCGCACGACCTGGAAGCCTACCAAAAAGCCGCGGGGGAAGGATATCCCTCCGCGCATCTTTTCTACAAAATAGGGAGCATTCAACTGCGGAAAAACCAATTCGCGCTGGCCCGGGAAAATTTTCGAAAAGCTGAAAAAGCGCCCTTGAACCTGACCCGGACCGGGGATGCCCTTCGAATGACGGATGATTTGGAAAAGCAGGGCGGTTTGCCGCAACCCTGAACGGGGGTTTAAGGAGAGTTTCGTGCGAATCAGGCCTGGTACCCTGGCGGATGTCCCTGAAATCTCGCGGGTTTACGCCGAATCCTGGAAGACGACTTACGAGGGGATCATGCCCGAACCCTTTATCCGGGGCATGACCCCGGAAGCCGCCGCGAAAATATTCAACGAAAGCCTCCAACCCAACGAATACCGCTATTTTTTCCACGTGGCCGAGGCCCCGGGCGGGAAACTGGCGGGATTCGCGGACGGGGGAAAGGAACGCAGCCACCCGGAAAGGGGAATCGGGGAGCTTTACGCCGTTTACCTGCTCCGGGAATGCCAACGGCAGGGAATCGGAAAATGTTTTTTCCAAGCTGCTGTCCGGAGCCTCTTGGACTCCGGGATGAGCCAAATGGTCTCCTGGGTCGTGGAGCAAAGCCCTTACCGGAAGTTTTATGAATCGTTGGGCGGGAAGCTGGGTGAAGGGATTAAAAAAATCGAAGCCGGCGGTTTCCAAGTCCGCCTGGTGTCCTACAGTTGGAAAGACTTGAATAAGATAAAAATATAGAAAATCGTTTCCGACGTGCCGACCCTTCAGGCGCGCTTGGGATTGCCTGAATAAACGAAGGGGAATAACGCAAGCCCCGTCAGGAAGCCTCCCACGTGGGCCCAAAAGGCCACTCCTCCCATGTCCGGGCTGGAGAGGCTGGCCAGGAAATACTGCTCCAGGAACCAGAAACCCACCACGAATACCGCCCTCGCCGGGATGGAAAAAACGGGGAAGATCAGGAAGAAAAACTGAAGCCTCATCTTTTGCCACGGGAACATCAGCATATAAAGGGCGCAGATTCCCGAGATGGCTCCGGAAGCTCCGATCATGGGCATGGTGGAGTGGGGGCCGGTGGAATATTGCAGATAGGCCGCGCCCAGGCCGCAGAGGAAATAACTCAAGGGGTAGGTTATCTTTCCCAGGCGGTCCTCCACATTGTTGCCGAAAACGTAAAGAAAGTACATGTTGCCCAGCAGGTGCCCCAAACTTGCGTGCAGAAACATGGAAGAAAAAACATTCTGGAAATGCGGATGGGCGGGGATAAAACCATTTTGCAAAACCAGATGCTGGAAATGCGGGTTGAAAGCCGTATGGAAAAAAATATAAATATTGGTTGTTATCAGAAGGAGGTTCACGAGGGGAAATCGCTTGGTGGGTTTTCCCTCATCGATTGGTAGCACGAACATAAAAACCCCTTAGAAAAAATTGAAAAATATAAGGATACTCTGGGATTCTGAAAACCGGGATTACCTTATTTTGCACCTGGACGGTTTTAGTATATCTAAAAGCAGGGCTGTCTTTACTAGAAGTGACATCCGAACAAAATAGCATGAATCGAATTACGGGTTGGAGTCGCTTCGTCTGAAAATTTGGGAAAGATTGTAAAATTTTTACCCGAAAAAATCAGCGTAAATCAGCGGCTTGGGATAAAGCTTTCGCGGCAAGTGGGGTATTGGTTACGGGCGTAACAGAATTGGGTTCCCGGCCGGGAATTTTCCAAACACCGGCAATGACTGTGGAACACCAGGGGCAAAGGCCTTCCGGGCCCATTTTGTTGTCCAGGATGTCGAATCCAAAGCGTTCGACTAGGAGCTCGCCGCAATTGGGACAATAGGTGTTTTCGGTGGAACCCACCTCGCCCGGCCGGTTGCCCGAGTAAACGTACCTCAAACCGGCTTTTTCCCCGATCTCGTAGGCTAAATTCAACTGGGCCGGCTGGGTCCAAGGCTTGTCCTCCATCCGATAGTCGGGGTGGTAGGCGGTTACGTGCCAGGGGATATCCGGGGAAACAGAGGCGATGAAACGGGCGATTTCCGACAGTTCTTTCTCACTATCGTTCAAGCCCGGAACCACCAGGGTGACGACCTCTATCCAGAAACCCATGATTTTTAACCGCTCAATGGTTTCCAGGACCGTAGACAGTGGTCCGCCCATGTGGCGGCGGTAGGTGGTATCGTTCAGGCTTTTCAGGTCCACCTTGAAAAGATCCAGGAAAGGCCGCAGGAATTCCAGAACCTCCCGGCTGGCGTTGCCGTTGGAGACGTAGGAGGTTAAAAGCCCCTTGGAACGGGCCAATTGGAAGACTTCGGCGGCCCACTCGCTGGTAATGAGGGGCTCATTGTAAGTGGATGTGATGATGCGGCATTGATGGCGGAGCGCAGCCTCCACTAGGTCCGAGGCGGTATGGGTCTTTAAAAATTCCCCGGACTCGTCGCAAGCCGGGTCCCGCAGGGCCTGGCTGGTGATCCAATTTTGGCAATAGTCACAATGGTAATCGCAGCCCAGCATGCCGAAAGAAAAGGCACGGCTCCCGGGAAGGACGTGAAAAAAAGGTTTCTTCTCGATGGGGTCCACCTGAAGCCCGGAGACATAATTCCGGGGGACCTGGAGGATGCCGTGATCGTTGAAACGGACCTTGCAGATCCCCTTTTTGCCAGCAGGAATCCGGCAATGATGGCCGCAGGCGAAGCAGTGAACCCGGTTATCCGAAAGTTTTTCGTAAAGTTTGCCCTCCGCCGTCAGTCTTGAGAGCAATTGCTCTAACGTTTCGTTTTTA
>CAWKAR010000059.1:0-17139 GCA_963847625.1 candidate division FCPU426 bacterium
TACAACCCACGGCAACAAGGACGCCCACTCCCACACGCACAAGCACAGCGACGAGGACGTCCACGCACACCTTAACCCCTACTAGTTGCCCGACCAACACACCCACGAGTCCGCCCACGAACACCATAACTCCTACTGGCTGCCCGACCAACACATACACCAACACAACCACGAGGACGCCCACGAACACCTTAACACCTACTGGTTGCCCAACCAATACACACACACACACGCCCACGTCGACGCCCACAAACTCCCCAACCAACACCCTCACGAGCACACCGACTGGGACCTGGTTTTCCCCCACCCCGACCAATACTCCGACAACCACATTTACCCGCACCTATTCCAATACACCGACCATTACCCTCTCACCCACTATTACTTTATCCCCCACTATTACTTTATCTCCCACCATTACCTTAACCCGCACGATCACTCTTACCCCGGCGCCAACTTTTACTGGGACGTTAACAGCTTCTGATACACCCACTCCCACGCCGTCGAACACGCCCACTTCCACCAGAACCATCACTTCAACAAATACCCCTACCGGAACTTGGCTTACCAACACCCCCACTAACACCCTTTCTCAAACGAATTCCCCAACAATCACGCCCTCGCCCACAATAACACTCACCCCATCCCCAACCTTTACCCTGACGATAACGATGTCCCCGACCATCACTCCCACGCCCACGAATACATTCACACCCACGAATACGTTGTCTCCGACGATCACGAATACGCCGACTTTGACGCCAACCTGTAACTCGAGCTGGACGCCTGGGTGCGGCAACCAACTCACGCTGACTCCCACAATCACTAACTCCCCGACGCCCACGCCCACGATGTCGCCGACCGACACCCCCACCAATACGCCGACGAATACGGCAACAGATACTCCGACGTACACCCCCCGCGACACACCCACCAGCACTGTCCCTTCAACCCCCACCAATACCCCGACGAATACGCGCACAAACTCGCCCGTTTACACGTCAACCACCACCAATACTTCGACCCCGACCGATACGCCCACGCCTACGACAACGCCCACTCCCATACCCACGAATACCCCGACCCGAACGCCAACGAAAACCCCGACAACCTCAGCAACCATCACCCCATGCTCTACACCGACAAATACTCCAACCAATACACCCACGCACACGGCCACTGTCACTCTAACAAATACCCCTACCGGAACTCGGCTTACCAACACCCCGACTAACACTCCGTCACAAACGAATACCCCGACGATCACGAATACTCCAACGATTACGCTCACACCCACAAGGACACCAACTCTATCCCCTACCTTTACCCCGACAAATACCAACACCCCAACCGATACCTATACGCCACTTCCAACCCCAACCGGTACGTTATCCCCCTCTGCCACCCCAACCCCGTCCCCAACGACGACGCCCACACCCACACCGACCAACACGCCCACAAGAACAGCCACCGCAACACCAACATCCACCTAAACACTTCCGCTCTAAAAAAAATCAGGCATAAGAGTTTTTAAAACTCCTAACCCCTAACTGCACCTGCCATGAGCCTACAAGGCGAATGGCGAGATTTGGTTGTCCCAACTGTCAAAAAACAGTTGGGGCTAATTTTTAATTGTTTATGGTGTTTTAGGGCTGTGGTGGGTTTGAAAGCGGATAATTTTTAATTATACATTCTACATTTTTCATTTTGTTCAGCTATCCGAGTGCATGCCGAACCTCATTTAAGCTTTCAATGAAAGTTCGGTATAGTACCGATTTCCTTAACTGCTTTAGATGTGAATCGGCACATCCCCTGAATCCGTGCCGATCATCCATAAAAATATAAAGAGATCGGTACTGTACCAACATCCTTATAAGTCTCATGGAATATTGGCACGTGGCAAAACTTTGGTTTTGTGTAGTGTTCCGTAGTATCCCGCCGTTCATTTTCAATTGTCCATTTTCCATTGTTCATTGTTTTTTAGGGCTGTGGCGGCCAATCGGCACCTGAAGGCGGCGGGGGCAGGTCACCGCTTGGGGTCGGCAAAGAGGGCGACACCGGGGGGGATTGAACGGAATCATCCAGGGTGGGCACGGTACCGGGGGGTTCCTTCACGACCGGCACAATGCCGACGGTTTCAGGGTCCACGTAATCATCCGGCCGCTTGGTTGCCTGATGAACAATAACTCTCCTGGCCTTGACCCTGGCCCTTGGCCTGGCCTTGGCCTTTTTTTTAACCTGGGCCTTTACCCGGGGCCTGGGCACGGGGGTGGGCGCGGGCTCGGGCGTCGCCGTATAAACCGGCGGGGCCTCGGTCGGGGTCGGAACCGTGGCCGGCATCAAAACCGCCGTCGGGGTCGGTATTGAAGGAGCCCCCATTGTGCCGCCCGGGTATTCGGAAAAATACCAGCGCGCCAACCCCCAAATGGCCAAGCCGAACAACAGGAGGAACCCCACGAAAGCCATACTGCCGCCTTTTTTCTCGGGTTCGTCGAACTCGATTAACAGTTTTTTCTTCGGCTTCGGGAAGATTTCATAGGCTTCGACCTTGTGGGAGACGTTTTTGAGCACCTGGGGCCCCAGGGGAATGGGGTCGTATTCCTTCATGTATTTGATTTGGTGGTGAACGTCCTCGGAAATGCACACCCCGCCCGGATGGGCGATGGCCTGGAGCCTCGAGGCGATGTTGACCGCGTCCCCGAAAATGTCGTTGTCGGCGGTGACCACGTCCCCGATGTGGATGCCGATGCGCACCTGCCGCGTCTCGCTCTTGGTTTGGTTGTACTCCTGGAGGCGCCTTTGGATGGTGACCGCGCACTTCACCGCGTTGACCGCGCTGGGAAAATCGGCCAGGAAGGCGTCGCCCACGGTTTTGACGACGCTCCCAGCGTGTTTCTCGACCTCCAGGTAGATCAGGAGCTTGTGGAATTTCAGGTAGGATAGGGTGGCGGATTCGTCCTGCTCCATCATCTTGCTGTAGCCCACGATATCCGTGAACATGACGGCGGAAAGCTTGCGCTGACGGTCCGGTTCGGACATTGAAACCCCTTGGTTTTGCGGAAGAAAGCGGTTTTATTATATAAGCCTGAAAACAGGATATGTTAGAAAAGAGAACCGCGGGATAGCCGTTAAAAACCGGATGACAATGAACAAAGGCTTCGAAAATTGTAAACCGAATCTAAGACTTAGCCACGTGCCAATATTCCACGAGGCTTATAAGGATATTGGTACAGTACCGATCTCTTTATATTTTTATGGATAATCGGCACGGATTCAGGGATGCATTGGATTGGCCAAAGAAAAAAGGAATTCAATGAATAATAAAGGACGAAGTGTTTTAAAAAACGCCTAATTTCTAACCCTTTGATTTAATTCCGGGTACTGAATTAATCGAACGGGCACGTAATCCTTAATTTTCTTTTCATCATCCGGGGGGGTCTGTATGAAAAAGCTGAACCAAAAAGGCCAAGGGATATGGGAGTATATTTTGCTCGCGCTCTTGGCCGCGCTTACGGTCATTACTTATTTCGTCTTATTCCGCCATTAACCCTTATCTTTCAGTCTTTTCCCGTTGCCGTCTTGCCCCTTAGACAATTTCCATTGCGGAAATATTATTTTTTACTAAATTCAACAACATTAAACGTTTAATATTGCATGATTTATTATGCTTATTTTTGTTGCACGATTTTATAGGCAGTATTAAATTTTCCCACATGGCCCTACGAAAAGTTAAGCATCTCAACTCCACCGGTCAATCAACCGTTGAATACTCTTTAACCCTGGCGGTTGTTTTCTTGGGAATGATCGGGGTTACTACGCTCTTCTCGGACCAAGTGAACCGGTACCTATCCTTTCTTTTCGATATGGTCAAGCTTCCGTTTTGAAAAAATATCTTCCAAGGAGCATTTTATGAAAAAGATGAATCAAAAAGGCCAGGGGATGACTGAATATATCCTGATCGTGGCCTTAATTGCTGTCGCGGTCATCGCCGCCGTCAAGATATTCGGGCACTCCGTCCAAGCCGGATTTGGCAGTGCCTCGACTGCCGTGGGCAGTGCTGTGGGTTCCGGTGTGGCCCAAGGAGCTGGAGGAGCAGCCGCCGGCCATTGACTGGCATGCCTCGCCCGGATCAAAAAGGACAGTCGGCGGTTGAGTTCGTTCTTCTCTCTCCTTTGTTGTTCTTTATTTTTTTCGGCATTATTCAGTTCGCCTATTCTGCGTACGTGGCCTTCGCCGTACAAAGGGCCGCGTACGCCATTGCCCGCGAAGCCGCTGCTTGCCCCAATCCAAAAACCTTCAATCCCTATTTTCAACTGGTTTATTGCCTAGCTCCCTTGGGTCAATTGAACAACGCAACACTGGCCACCGCCCTGGCGACCAAGTGCGATATATCCGTCGAGGACGATTCGGTCCAGGTCCGTCTTTTTTACCCCATGCCCATATGGGTTCCAATGGTTGGCAAACTTTTCGGGGAAAAGTTACAGTTAAACCCATCAAACTTGGGGCCCGTTGATTCCGACTTAAAATCAGCCTTCCAGCTTATTGGAAAACCCCTTCCCGAATTATCACTCCAAAGCTTAACCCTTCCCTACGTTCATTTCATAGCCTTTTCCGCGACGACCCCGGAAGAGGCCCCTCTTGGTTATCAGGCGGATTCCAATGATCAAACTTAACCGCTGGTCCTCCTCGCCCCCAGGCCAAGTCCTTCTGGCCACTTTAGTTTTTTGCTTCATTTTCCTTGCACTTTTCATCGGCCTTTACAAGGCCGGTCTCCTCTACAACGCCAAGGAAAAGGCAAGCCGGTCCACCGATTTGACAGCCCTCTCGATGGGGGCTGTCTACGCCAACGGCATCCAATTGGTCCGGCTATCCAACGCCATACTCCTGGGCTTCGCCTTGGTTGACCTGGCGGTCATCCTCGGGGTGACCCATATCAGCGGGGGCCTGGCCCTGCCTGTTATCGAAGCCGTCGATCCCCACACCCGCAACTTCGTCCAAATCGTCCAGAATGTTCTTTTCGGCGTTTCTCTTCCAACCGGCGCTTACCCTTTCCTGATATTTTCCGAGGGACTTTCCTCCGCCAGCAACAACCAATTACGGAACAATTGGCCGGATCCAGCCAAGCTTTCCTGGAGCGTTCCTTTGCCTCCCTCGCCGGTCTTCCTGTTCAATCTCCAGGGTCCTTATCCGGTGGAAGCCTTTCTGCCCAACATGGCTCTGAAATTCAGGACACTGGATTTGTTTTTGTTCAAACTGCCCGAGAAATCCAAGAAAGCCAAATACTTCCTAAAGAATAAAAGGACTGGGGAAACCCGCTATTTCGAGCAACACGAGGTCGAGATTGCTCCCAACTCGAAAAACATAGGCCAAATGAGGGTGAAAAGCGGGGAATTCGAGAATAAGTACGTCGGGGTTTTAAGGGAAACGGAGGAAGAAACCGCGAAAGAGGCCCAGAAGCGGGCTAAAAAGGCCGCTGGCAAAAAATTAAAGTCCCTATTCGCTTATGGCAAAGCGCTGAAACAAATCAAAATGGATGTCACAGACCGGGATACTATTCCCAACCATACGGTGATCGTCTATTCCAGTTTACCAGCCAAAGTCCGCGGGCCCCAGGGGTCACAGGCCGAAGTCCAAACTTTAAGCGAGGTTTCGGTGGAGGGTCCCGGAATGGCGGGTTGGGACCTATTCTCTCCTCCCTACCAATGTAAGCTCCTGCCCAAGGACCCCGCTGAAATCGCAAGGCTGATGAAGGTACAAGGCATGGTTCAAACCTGGGCCGCCCAGGGAAAACTGCCGAAAGTGAAAGACATGTTCAGCATGGTTCCCGGGGATCACAACCATGAAAACCCATAAGAAACACAATGGACAAGCGATGACGGAATTTCTCATAGTTATTCCGCTCCTTTTATTAATGGCCGCGGGAATGGTTCAATTCTATCTGCTGTTGACGGCCCGTTCTTCGTTTGAGCATGCCTGCGGCACAGCCGCCCGTTATTACGCGGCTGGTGAAATAGATCCAGAGGATTTCGAGGGTGAAGCTTGGGATGATTTGGGGGACGACCAGCGTTTTTTTATCCCAGGTACATTGCATGTCTTTCCCCTGGCTGGCGCGCCATCTTCCGCTTCCCTCTTCACAAACCGGATGAGTGTTTTCGGCCCCCTTCTTTCCAAGCTCAAGGATTACGCCTTCAATTACACCGGGCGGAAATGGGTGGTCACCATCCAATACCGAGGGACGCCTTTTTTTGGATACCTGTTCTACAACGGCCTTTGTCTTCAGACCCAATTGGCTGTCTTGCGTTACCCGGAGGCCCCATGAAAAAAACCTGGTTTTGGGCCACAATCGTGTTTTGGTTCATCCTGGCTGGCGCATTTGTCGGCCGGGCCTTGATTTTCTCGCCCGATCGCTTCTCACCTAAAACCATCTGCCAATACGAATCAACGACCAATGGAGTGAAAGAGACAAATCGCGTGTGGGTCAACGAGGGCCGCTTGAAAAGCCTTCTTCCCATCATCACGAATAAATTCCGTTCCGAGGGATGGACTCCGGAAGGCCGGGAGTTGGATTTGACCCCGCTCTTGCTGGAGCTTTCCGAAGAAAACCCCTCCCTGGAAGGGCGTCTTGAAATTCACGCCTTCAAGAAAGCCGGCGCCACAAAAGCCCTGGGCTTATTGGAAAACCCGTCCTCGGACACGACCTATGGATGGGAAGGAGAGCTTCCCGACAGTGTCTTCAACCCATCTCAGTCCCGCTCCAGCTGGAATTTCCCCTTTACGCCGCCTGAGGACAGCCGGGAACTTTTCTGCCAAAAACTCATGAATTTTCGGATCGGCCTGATTTATCTGGATCATGATAACGGCCTTTATCAAAGGTTTTCGTCTTTATGTCTCCGGCAAGGTTTCCGCATACGGCCTTGGAGGGGGGACCCGGAAAGGGAAGTTTTCCTGCTGTCCAAGCCCTCTTTCAAACTTTTGGCCGTTTTGAACCCCCAACCTCTGGAGGATGTAATTGCTTTGGTCAGTTTGAATTAACACGCTTAGAAAGGAAAAGGTATGAATCGTCGAAACGCTGTGATCGCCTTGTCCGCGGGAATCTTTTTCGGTGTCCTGGCTTTCATTCTTCTTTATCAAAAAGCTTCCGAGGTGGAAAAAAAGTCCACACCGGTACAGGTCCTGGTGGCATCAGTCTTTATCCCGGCCGGAAACAATCTAAGGCCCGACATGGTCCAGAAAAAGGATATACCCGAGGGTTTTGTGAGTCCCAGCGCCATCCGCGACATCCGCGAGGTGGAGGGATTCATCTCCCTGGTTCCTATTTCAGCCGGCGAGCAGATTCTCTCCAACAAGTTCGGGACTGGTGAGGAATCGCTGGCCCTGGATTTAAACCCAGGCCACCGGGCTTACACCTTATCCGTGGACGAGACCAGCGGCGTCGGAAACTTGATCCGTCCGGGCAACCATGTGGACATTCTCACCAAAGTTTCGGCCCAAAACCGCGAACTGACATCATTTGTCTTTCAAGATTTGAAGGTTTTGGCGGTCGGCCAAAGAATGAACGGCCCTTCCCCGATGAAAAAAAACCAGGAAGGAGGGGCTACCGCAGCCGAAGGCTCGGACAGTTATGGCACAGTGACACTGGAAGTGACCCCGGAACAAGCCGAGACCCTCATGTTCCTGGAGGGGCAAAATCTCCGTTTGGTTCTGAGAAACCTGAGCGACGGGGAAATCCTCAACCTGCCCCCGCAAAGCGGACAGGAGATCATCGCCAAGTTAGGCCATTTCACTGCGAAAACCCCGCGAAGTATTGAAATCATCCGTGGAAATTCAAAATAAGGAGGCTGGCATGAAAAAAATATTTTTCATCATTATCTTAGGGCTGTCCCTATTCGCGACTAAGGCCGTGCCGGGAGAGGGGCCGATTCGGTTGACCATCGGAGAATCAAAGCTCATCAACGTTGAATCGGCGAAAAAAGTCGCCGTTGGAAATCCCTCCGTCGCCGACGTGACCTCGGTCAGCGACCAGGAAATCCTCATATCCGCCAAATCCATTGGCAGTACCAACCTCATTTTCATCTCCCCCGACGGGGATAAAGTCAGTCGGACCATCTTGGTCTCCTCACATAGCCTAAGGAAATCCATGGTGGAAGTGGGAGTGGAAATAATGGAAATCGACTCCCAAAGCGCGCTGAAAGCAGGATTGAGTTGGGGCTCCGTCACTTCCGGGCCCGTTTCGAGTTCCTCCGGTGGCTCCACCGCCAGTTCTTCTGCGAGCACATCCATCACCGGTAACAATATTTCAATCGCGGAGAGCTCGCCCCCTCCCCTGACTGCCTTTGGTTCTTTCGCACGTCAGTCCTTGGCCGCGAGCGTCCAGCTTTTAGTCAACCGCGGGAAAGCCAAAATCCTATCCAAGCCGAAACTATTGGCGGTTAGTGGGGAGGAGGCTAGCTTCTTGGCGGGTGGGGAAATCCCGTACATCGTTGAGACGAAAATCGGGTCCGCAACGGTCGAGTGGAAACCCTACGGGGTCAAGTTGAACATCAAGCCATCCATCGAAGCCGATGGCAACATATCCGCCAACTTGCGCGCGGAAGTCAGTGGAATAGACCTTCAGAACGGCCTGGCCATGAACGGCACGGTCGTACCGGCCTTGCGCACCCGGTGGGCGGAGACATCGGTTTACATGAAAAGCGGGAGCACGCTGGTCATCGCGGGCTTGATTGACGAACAGACCCAGAAACTGACCTCCGGGATCCCCATCCTGAGCGACATCCCTGTGCTGGGGGAGCTGTTCCGGTTCACGGACAGCGTGAAAACCCAGACTGAGCTGGTGATCTTCGTGACGCCGTCGTTGGTGGGCCAGGGCGAGATTTAACCGGGGTTTCGATTATAAAAAGAGGGTCCCGGGAAACGCTGAACCGGCAAACTGGGTGATAGGCAAATTCACCCTGCCGTTTCCGGCCCCTTAGATATAATCCCCCCATGGATTTATCCCGTGGCTTAGTTTTTCCTGGGTGCCCAAAATGGGCAGATTCAACGATCCATAAGGGGGAATCATGAGGTCATTCTTATTTTTCGCCCTGCTGGCTCTTTCCGGCCTCTTCCTCATCTCCTGCTCCGGCAACAAGAATTCCACGAACCCGAACCCCACTCCCGTCCAGACCATCGGGCCGAAATGCCCCTATATCACAGGGGGCATTGAAATGCTGAACGGCTCCACGCAAGCGACTTTGATGACGTTCTGCATCGACGACGCGGCCGTCACCGACGCGGCCATGACCTTGACCGGGCCCTCGGGCCTGGCCCAGCCCCTGACCTACAATTCCACCTATGGAAGCGCCGGAAGCTACGTTACCTGGTATTATTCGGGCACCTCCTGGACCTACATCCCCAACCAGCCCTATACCATGACGGTCATTTACAACGGCACCACCTACCAGGCTTCGGTCACCTCGGTGGGCAGCGTTACCTTCAACCATGGCCCGGCAGGCGTGACCGTGACCTGGGTAGGGGGCGGCAACCAGAATACTTGCTACGCCACGCAGACTTCGGGGGGCACCAACAGTTACAGCTGGGGTAACCAAGGTTTTTCCTACACCGGCAATATCGCCTCCCCCTTCTATATCGCCCAGTCCACCCTGGCGGGATACACGGGGGGGAATTACAGCCTGAGGTTGCAAACTACGAACTACAACTACAATGGTTTCGAGACCGCCGGCGGGTATTACGCGTCCTTTTTCGGCGCCCGCGACGATGAAACCGTGGCTTATTGATCCGAGTCTTTGCTACTTCCGTAACAACCATCCCGCCGGCCCCGAGACGTGGATAGCGCTTTAAAATAATTCTGTGTTTTTAGCAAATCCCATGAATCCCATGCATCCCAGCTAATAATGGGCTTTTAATATGTCGTACCGATTTCAATTGAATATTATTCCATTAATGAAAATCGGCACACCCACCCGTTGGTCGCTATCGAGCCCAAGGGCGACAGAATTCGTCGAGACTTGCCCCTAGGTTTGAAAACCTCGGGGCGGGGAAAGTTAAACTCCGGGGCATTTTCAAGGGAAGAAACGGTTTTACCGGGAAGCAAAGCTTAGATTATTGAGAAAGCCAATTGAAGATGTCCACGACCGTTTGCGAGGGGGTCCTGGACCCCAACTGGAAGGACGACTCGCCGCCGGTGGATTCCTTCCCCTATTACCTGGACGGCATCCCGCCCTACCGCCGCGCTATAAAACCAATTATGAATTCTAAATTTTGAATTGTGGAGGATTTTCGAACCGCGAAAATCAACGCAGTATTCAATTTTCAACACATCAAAAGGGATCTGGGCAAGTTTTGAATTCTTAATTCTAAATTGGGGGGTAATCTTTGATTTCCTAGATGTAAATCCGGGATTGTGGTGGAGGAAGCAGGAGCCCAATTTGGGCAAGGCCACTGGCCATCCGGCCCAAAAATGAACTAACCGGGATAATGCCGCTTTTGAATTCGATATTAAATAAATTTGAAGGCGTTATACTATTTCGGCGAATTTAAAGGGTTGAAAAACCAAGCCCGTCAAAGGAGCCCCCCATGAAATCCATCCCTAGGATGCCCTTGCTGGTCCTCCTTCCTTTTTTATTACTGCCCTTGGCTTGCAACAGCAACAACCCGGCGACATCCGCGCCGGTCACCGTCATCATCCAACAACCGTCCGGCACAAACCCCACTCCCTCACCCACATCCGCTCCTTCCACCTTCATAATCTGGCAGAATGGGACGGCGGGTTGCTATCAGGGGAATTGTTTAATTGACCAGATTTTTATTTTGGTCGGCGGCACAACCCAAGTGACGGGCAACGCGCTGGAATGGGACAGTGATTCGACCTACTGTAACCCTGGTCTATATGGGGGCGTCTCGAACCAAGCCGATGTGACCGCTTACGCGAACGGGCACCTTCAAATGGACATGAAGTTGGGCCTTAGTCCCGCTTCCTACAACAACATTTACGTCGGTAGCGGTGTCTTATACAACTTGAACTTAGCCCTTTTAAACACCTCGAGCTTTACCCATGTTTCCGTTCCCTTGGATTTGGCCTCGGCAGGCCCCAATCTTTCCCTTTGGAACGGGCCCTTTGTTCAAATCCAACTCTATTGTTTTGGCGGCGGCAGTTTCCCCGCCAGCGGCCCCCTGCTTTACCTCAACAACGTCGAATGGACTTCCAATTAAGGGCATGAACCGAAAATCAAAATTTGGTTCCACTTGGACGGCGTTTTTTTTCCTCCTGGCCGGAGCCGCCGCCGCGCTCATCACCGCCGCAGATGATTTATTGCAAGGCAATCAGTTTTACGCCCAAAAAGACTATCAAAAGGCATCGCAAAGCTACCAAGCCGCCATCGAGTTGGATCCCCGTTCATTTTTGGCCTACCAGGGTTTGGGAAATTGCGAATATTACCTTGGGAAAAAATCCGAGGCCTTGGCGGCCTACCAAAAGGCCTTGGAACTGAACCCCCAGAACAGCCAGTTGGCCTCCTTTGTCGAGAGAATGAAATCCTGGGCCGCTGGGCCGGCGGCCGCCGGAAAAACAACCTCCCCCAACCAGGTCGCGCCGCTTTCCCTGGCGAAAAATTTTGAACTTTCCGCCATGGGAGGGGTCCCTTTCACCAAATTGGATCAAGCGGGGGGCGTCAAAACGGGCGTGGGCGGGGGTTTGGATGGGGATTACCTGGTCCTGCCCTGGTTGGGCCTAGGCGCGTCACTCGGGTACCATTCCTTTAACTATGAATACAATTCCCTCACTATCCTGACGGGGACGGGCAGCGTCGTTATTCACGACCAGGTCAGTTTGGGGTATGGGGATCTCTTGGCGACAGCCAAGACCCGTATCGGCACCCGGGGGTTCAACCCCTACCTTTTCGGGGGGGCGGGGATCTGCGTTAATACGGTATCGACTACAGCCGAACAAGTGACGACGGTCAATGGTTCTTCTCCCGGTGGAAACACGGTGACCACCCACCCGCTCGGCACCAGAAGTATTTCATCGGTCTACCCCGAGGTCGCCGGGGGTTGCGGCTTGGCTGTATTATTCGGGCCGGGCCTGGGTTTATTCATCCAGGGGAAATATTGCCTAGTTCTCAACAACATCGGGAACGCTTCCTTTATTCCGGTGGAAGGCGGCCTTGATCTGTTGTTTTAGACATAATGATGCTGTCCACGGCGGGGCTTTTCGCTCCGCATGCCAGCCTCCCATTAAATTTTTAATGTGGCTGGTATTGCACCGATCTCAATTTATCTTTATGGTTGATCGGCACAGCGAAAAGCAGTGACCAAGCCCCCATACCAGCCTTCCATAAAAATATTTATTGGGACTGGCATAGTACCGATTTCCATATTTATTTCTTGAGAATCGGCACAGCTTGGTGCAGGGGCAGTGGACGATAATTTTACGGTCTTTTCGGCTTTGAACGCCCCCCCAAAACCCTTTTACCTTCCCCTATTACCTGGACGGCATCCCGCCCTACCGCCACGCTATAAAACCAATTATGAATTCTGAATTCTAAATTTTGAATTGAGGCGGTTTTCAAACTGCGAAAATCATCAATAAATTAAGGAACTTGTCCACGACGGGGAGGTGAATTGGACAACGAGAAAATGGATAATGGTCCCTGCTCCACGCTGAGGGGCGTGGAGCCTGACCCCAATTTGCACAAATTGTTTTTCGGCACAATAGCCGCTGTGGTAAAATCATCCATTGTTTTTACGATTCTTGTTCCAATGGGGGGTACGGTATGGCGCCATCTTTACGATTACACGTTGCGGTGGTTTGCGGTTTACTGATAGGGATGGCCTGGGTTTCGCTGGCCTGCAACGGCAAACAGGGCCCGGCGGGCCCCCCGGGGTCTCCCGTGACCGTCGTCTATGTGTCTGGGACACCTTCTTACCTCACCCAATGGGGCCAATATGGGAATTACAGCTCCGCTCCCACAATCGGCGCCGGGTATTTCTACTCTCCCTATGGAGTAGCGGTGGATGCCTTGGGCTACGTGTACGTGGCGGACACTAACAACCACCGCATCCAGAAATTCACCTCCAGCGGCGTTCCTGTGACCATGTGGGGCCAATACGGGGATTATAGCTCCACTCCCGCGAGCGGCGCCGGGTATTTCAACTATCCCTATGGAGTAGCGGTGGATACCTTGGGCAACGTGTACGTTGCGGACACTAACAACCACCGCATCCAGATATTCAACCCCAACGGCGCTCCCATCGCCATGTGGGGCCAATATGGGAATTACAGCTCCGCTCCCACAATCGGCGCCGGGTATTTCAACTATCCCTCTGTAGTGGCGGTGGATGCCTCGGGCAACGTGTACGTGGCGGACACTAACAACGACCGCATCCAGAAATTCAACTCCAGCGGCGTTCCTGTGACCATGTGGGGCCAATACGGGGATTACAGCTCCACTCCCGCGAGCGGCGCCGGGTATTTCCACTTTCCTCAAGGTGTGGCGGTGGATGCCTCAGGTAACGTGTACGTGGCGGACACTAACAACGACCGCATCCAGAAATTCAACTCCAACGGCGTTCCCGTGACCATGTGGGGCCAATTCGGGAATTACCAAAGCAATCCCGCGAGCGGCGCCGGGTATTTCTACTATCCCTATGAATTAGCGGTGGATGCCTCGGGCAACGTGTACGTGGCGGACGCTGGCAACTACCGCATCCAGAAATTCAACTCCAGTGGTACCTTTGTTACCATGTGGGGGGTTTTTGGCGCGACTTCGGGAAAATTCAACGTTCCGAACGGGGTGGCTGTGGACGCCAGCGGCTACATTTACGTTGCCGACACGAACAACTACCGCATCCAGGTATTCGCCCCATAAATACATGAAAACAAAAGTTTTATTTTTTACGAACACAAAGGGGTCCGGGGGCACCATAAACCAACCCTTCGACGGGGCTCAGGGCTGGTTTTGAATTTTAAATTGTGGTGGATTTTCGAACCGCGAAAATCATCGCGGATTTGAATTGTGATGGGTTCTTAAATCAGGTGAAAGCTTATTTATTCTTAGGCAACACCAGGGGCGAAACCTGCTTGGCTCCCCTCTTGGCCGTCCCGCTGATTTTCTTCACGGGCTTGGCCTTCTTGGCGTGCCGGCCCCTGGCATGGTCCTTCTCATGGTCCAGGACCCACTGGGGTTTATCTTTTTTCGCGGGCGCCTGCGCCCAAACCGCTGTTCCAGCACCCGCTATAAATAGAACGCAGACCGCTAATAGTATTTTTTTCATGGTTCCATCTCCTGAGAATGAATAGGTTCTTCTTCCACCCTTAATATGATAAACGGCAACCCGCGGCGGTCAGGGCCGCCTCCTCGGCCGGAACGTTCGGATTCGTCAAGGGGTTTCCGGTGAGAATGGCAATTTTGCAGCTGTTCGCCCCCAACGCCGTGTTGTCCACCAGGAGCTGCAAATCCTGGATCAGGTTGTTGTCGAGGTTCAAGCAACCCAGGCCGGTCAAACCGGTCAGGGGCGTGAGGTCGCTGACCTGGTTGGTGTTGAGATTCAGGATCAGCAAGCTCATCATACCGCTCAGCGGCGTGAGGTCGGCGATTTGGTTGTTATTCAGGAGCAAGGTGACCAATTGCGTCAACCCGGACAGGGGTGAAATACTGCTGATTTGGTTGAATTCCAACTCCAGGTCGGTCAATTGAGTCATACCCGCGAGGGGCGTGAGGCCGCTGATCTGGTTGTTGCTGAGCACCAGGTATTCCAATTGAGTCAACCCCGACAAGGCCGAGACACCGCTGATTTGGTTGCTATCGAGGTACAACTCGCCCAATTGAGTCAAACCCGCGAGGGGCGTGAGGTCGCTGATTTGGTTGCCGTCGAGTATCACCGTGAACAATTGGGTCAACCCCGCCAGGACCGTGAGGTCGCTGATCTGGTTGTCGCTGAGATCCAAAAACACCAATTGAGTCAACCCGGTCAGGGGTTTCAAGTCGCTGATTTTGTTATTATTCATTTTCAATTCATACAGGTTCGTCAGCCCGGATAAGGCAGTCATGTCGCTGATTTGATTGCCGTTAAGGTCCAATATGACCAAGCCCGTCAGGCCGGAGAGGGGCGTGAAATCGGTGATGTTGTTGGATTCCAAATCCAAGACGTTCATGGCGGTGCAATATTCCAGGCCCTCCAGGCTGGTGACTCCGGCGTTGTCCACCTCCATGCCGGTGATGGTGGCCAAATCACACGCAGTGATAGTATCCGCGGCGCTTGAGATGACCCCGTTGGCGATCAACACGGCTTGAATGGCCGCCAAAAGGTTGGGGTCCGGGATGGTCACAGGCCCCGAGAGGCAGGTGGGCATGATGGTGGGAGTGATCGTGCATTGCGTGACGCAATAAGTATTGGTGAGAGTGGGCGAATAGGTCGGTGTAATGGTGAGGATCATCGTCGAGGTGGCCGTGGGGCTTGCGGTGAGGGATACCGTAGGTGTCATCGAATCCGTCGGCGTGTCTGTCAGGGTCGGAAAAGGGGTGTAAGTCGCGGTGGTAACGCCCGTCGGGAAGAGTGTCGGCGTAATGCTGGGCGTCAACGTAAAGGTTGGCGTTATTGGCAGCGGTGAGGGGTCCATCGTGGGCGTAAAACTGGGCGAAAGGGTTGATGTGGCTGTGAACGCAGGCCCCGCGGCGGGAGAGACGGCGAATTGCTTGGTGCAGGCAACCGGGAATAAAGCCAGGACTGATAGGATGAATAGAATGGAACCCAATGGAAATAGAACCCTGTTCATGCCGCCCTCCGAATATAAGAAGTAAAAATCATTCCCTTCAACATATAGTGATGATACAAACCGGTTTATTCCATGAATTTTATCAAATAGGTAAAATTCCCATAAATCCAGGGTTTTCGCCGGTTTTTACCGGCTTTTTGGGTGGACCAGAGGAAGGGTAATCCCTTCGAAGGAGCTAGTGGTGAGTGGTTCGAGAGCCACACCACAGGTCAAGTCGAACGGTTCGGTAAACTCACCGCTGGACCACTCAGGGCAGCCCCTCGATGGCACTCGGGGCAGGTTCTAAATTTTGAATTGAGGTGGTTTTCAAATTGCGAAAATCATTAATAAATTAAGATTATTGAGAAAGCCAATTGAAGACGTCCACGACCGTTTGCGAGGGGGTCCCGGAACCGTTACTCTGAAACACAAAACCGATGAGAACGACCTGCGTCGGGTCGAAATTCCCGCTAGGAACGGCGGTGATGGTGGTTGGAACATTCATGGTCAAGGTAACACAGCCGGGGCCCAGGTTGGTGTAGGACGGGTTATCATAAAAGACCCAATTAGGGGCGCCGTTCTGCGCGTAAAGGTGGCCGCCCTGGGGATAAGTGGGCTGAAAACCCGAAACCACATCCACGACCGCGCTGACGGCCTTACCCGCAAAATTAACCGTGGTCCCCAACGCGTACTGGATGTTCGTTTGCTGGCTGGGGCCGGTGAAATTGATGGTCACCGCGAGAGCGCCCGCGGGATCACGAAGTCCTCCGCAAACGTGGGCGCTGCCTGTCGGAATACGAAGCCAGGTGCTCCGTAATGGAGCGGCGGGTTCTCGGCGCAACACCGGGTCCCGGCTCGCAAGCTTCCCGTTCTTACCTCGACATGCTTTACGTTTAAGCGACGTTCGACTTCTTGCCGGATGAAGTCCTCCAGATGGGGGTCAGCTACGTCAACGTACAGTTCAGCGCTGACATCATGAACGCCTGCAGGGTCGATCCCTTTTAGCCACCGGTCCAAATGGAAGAGACCAGCGGTAGCTTGGCCTACGGCTGAGTGAACCGAAAAGAATCGATGCAGATCATACCGAATTTCCTCCAGCGACAAATATTGCTTCCCGTACTCCCAAAGATTTGGAAAGTGACCGCTAACCAAGTCCAATGCTGCCGTAGCGCCGCGCTCGTCTCCTAATGCAAGTACTGCGCCATGCCGGGCGGAAGTGTCGTCCACCACTCGCACTTCCCCCTCTCCTGGGTCGAGCTTTGTCTCCGCCGATTCAGCAGCCGTGTCCTGAGCATGCAGCGTCTCCCTTGTTTTTTGGGCAAGAACCGAGTCGCCAACGATTACCGCTTGCGTCGGCAACTCGGCGACGCTGGTCCCGTTAGCTGGGGTTG
>CAWKAR010000060.1:0-165903 GCA_963847625.1 candidate division FCPU426 bacterium
GTCTGGAGGATTTCATGAGAGGGATATGCGCGTCGGCCGTGCTTGTTTTTTTATTTGCCGCCTCCTCGGTTTTCTGCTGGGACCCGTCGACAAAAATTGCCGTCCTTGGAATCGATTCAAGGGTCAAGGGTGAAGATATCGACCCTGCCAGTTTATCGGAGCTGATTGAGATGCAATCCTTCCAATACAACCGCCCAATATTATTACCGGCGCGTCCAAGCGCTTTTATCCAAGAATGGAAATAGATAGGAACATAAAAATGTTCCACTTTATACCCGTTTCTTTTGAGAGATGAAATGGGGTAGTTTTGATCGATCAATGCATATGTAGGATCAGAATTATTAAAATGCGCTCTTGGAGATTTAAGTTGGAGAAAGATAGGAAAATACAAATTAAAAGTTTAAAAAATAACGCGGCATCATTTCCAGAAGGGCCTGGTGTTTATCTTTTCAAGAACGCCTACGGGGTCGTTTTGTACGTCGGGAAAGCCGTTTCTTTAAGAAAAAGGGTGGCTTCTTATTTTAACGGCAAGGGGCAGCAAAGCCCCAAGGTCCGTTCGATGATGACACAGGTAGTGGATGCTGAATTCGTTCTGACCGTGGGCGAGAACCAAGCTCTCCTTTTGGAAAGCAATTTGATCAAAAAAAACCGGCCCCGATATAACGTGTTGCTGCGGGACGATAAAAGTTACCCTTACCTAAAATTAACCGTTCAAGAGGATTTCCCTAGGATTCTCGTGTCCCGGAAACCCTTGGAAGACGGATCCAGGTATTACGGGCCCTATCCCAACTTGAAAATCCGGGAAACACTCAAGGTGATTTACCGGTTTTTCAACCTGCGTGACTGCGATATCGAAATCGACGGCAGGGCCGAACGCGCCTGTATGAACTATCAGATTAAACAGTGTCCGGGCCCCTGCATAGGGGCGATTCAAAAGGGTGAATACCGGAAATTGGTTAAAAAAGTTCAATGGTTCTTGGAGGGGCGTCACGAGGAACTGGTCGATTTTGTCCAAACCGAAATGAATATGGCTTCCAACCGCAGAGAATACGAGGAGGCAGCAAAGTACAGGGATCTTCTAACCACCCTCCGCCAGATGGAAAGCGGATACACGGTCATTTCCAGGGAAAAACAGGACGTGGACGTGATCGCCCTGGCCCAGGGCATGGGAAAGGTTTTCACTTCCTTGCTGCGGGTCCGGCAAGGCAAGGTCATCGACCATGTAAAGTTCGTCCTGGAAAACGAACTGGAACGTCCGCTCGATGAAGTCCTTCAAGTATTCATACGGCAGTATTACGTTCCGGGTATTTTTATACCGGATGAAATACTTGTTTCGGTTGAATTGAATGACTCGCCCCAGTTGGAAAACTATCTTTCGAGTGAAAAAGGTAGTGACACTCACCTGATGTTGACAAAGGACGGTTGGCGTCGAAATCTCATGGACATTTCGGAAAAAAACGTTTTAGAGTCGTTAAAGGGCGATATACAGCGTATCGAGGTATTAAAAGAACTTCAAAAAGTGCTAGGCTTAAAAACGATTCCCCGGAATATCGCTTGTTTCGATATCTCCACATTACAAGGGTCCTTCACGGTAGGATCGGCTGCTTTTTTCCGGGATGGAGTTCCGGAAAAAAACCGTTACCGGAAATTCAAGATCCGCGAGTTAGAGGGCCAGGATGATTATAAGGCGCACCAGGAAATGTTGCGACGCTACCTTCATCTTCTCGAAAGGGAGGGAAATCCACTACCTGATCTCTTCCTAATCGATGGGGGAAAAGGCCAATTAAGGGCGGCGGAGGCGGTTCTTCAAGAAAGATTATCAGGGAATTTCGATTTGGCGTCTCTAGCGAAGCGGGAGGAGGAAGTCTTTGTCCCGAAGAAAAGTTCTCCTGTCGATTTTCGTGGACATCTCAAGGCGAGGTATTTACTCCAAAGAATAAGGGATGAATCGCACCGTTTCGCAGTCGGATATCATCGGATTCTGAGGGACCAACAAACAATCACTTCAGTTCTCAAAAACATAAAAGGTGTTGGCCCCATTCGGCTTCGGGCCCTGTTCGACCGGTTTGAATCCATAAAAGAGATGAAAAACGCGTCCCTGAAGGAATTGAATAAAGTGCCTGGAATTTCATCGGATTTAGCAGGTAAACTTTACAAAGCTTTTCATATGTAAATTAATATTCGTACGACATATCGATTTTCTTTTCAGTCTTATGGGAAAAGACACATATCAACCTTATATTCATTTAGTAAAAAACTATTCCAGCACCATGGAATCTGCCTACAAAAATCCGTGCATTTTTCTCTTCGGCATAAAAAGTGGTTTTTCCGTAAGCTCAGATGAAAGACAAATGAATTTTTGGATTTTATATTGGTTTTAAAATAAATCGTGCTTTTAAATGGGAAAAAGCCCTAATCAGCGGAAAAAGCCCAAAAAATCACAAAACATTTTTTTAAAATGTTATTATTTAACCACCGCGTCAGTAAAATGACATATTTTTATTTTTGCCTTCGAATTCATGAATCCACAAACCAGAGCCACCGGAATGAAAAAAAAAGCACCCTTTCTAAGGGAAAACATCTTGGCCGAGCTGATCAGCCGTTCGCTTTTTGTCGGCATCATCATTCTATTTGTTTATGGGGGTTTTGCTTATTACGTTTCTAAAAAAACATTTGACGCCGCCATGGGAGACCGTCTTTTGGCCATTGCCCGTTTAACAGCCGGCCAGACCCAACCCGAATGGCTTCCTTACTTGGAAGGGAAAGGCGAGCTTTATGAAAAATACCGCTCATTTCTTTTGCAAAAAAAATCCGAGAGTCAGGCTAAAAATATATTCCTTATGGATTCCGCTGGACGGGTTCTGGTGGACGCTAACGGGCTATATAACTTTAAGGAAACCAATTGGCTGAGGGATTTGGACTCCGCCCCTTTCCAAGCAGCACTTCAAGGTATTTCGGGCACATCCATCCTTTTCCGGGAAAGTGATGGTGGAATTTACAAAATTGGCTATGCCCCAATTTATGATAAGAATAAAAAAATAACAGCTTTGCTCGGGGTTGAAGCAAGCGCCACCTTCATTGAAGGCCTTAACCAATTCGCGGAAATATTGTTTTATTTCGGATTGATATGTCTTTTACTGATGGGTGGATTGGTTTACGCGTTCGGAAGGAAATTCATTTCTCCGATAAAGGAAATGGCGGGTGCATCCCTAAAAATTGCGGAGGGAGACTTCAGCCCACGTGTAAAGGTTACTTCTTCCAACGAACTCGGGGCTCTTGCACATGCTTTTAATGAAATGGCTAAAGGACTTCAAAGCCATAATGAATACATTTTAGAAAGCATGTCAAACGGACTTTTGGTCGTGGATTTAGAGGGCAACATCATCACCTATAACCGGGCTGCTTCCCACATCCTCGGCAAAGCCCAAAAAGAAGTGTTGGGTTTTCCTTATGAAAAAGTTTTTTCGGACCAACCCGTATTTCAAGACGCAATCCGTGTCGCCCACCGGGAACATCGCCACCACGTGGATCATGAAATCATCCTTTCGGATGAATCACCTAAAATTCTACGGCTTCGAAGCGCGCCATTGTTGGGTTCCGATGGCCAGGAGTTGGGTACTGAGGTCTTGTTCACAGACGAAACACAACTTTGGAAATTACGGACCGAAATTAAGAACTCCGAAAAAATGGCGACGATCGGCGAACTGGCGGCTGGAATCGCCCATGAAATCCGCAATCCGCTCGGGGCGATGAAAGGTTTCGCGGAAATCCTCCAACGAAAGCTGGAGCATCAACCTGATGCACGGGAAATGGTTGCGGATATTGCCTCGGAGATCGAAATCCTTAATAAAATCGTGACCAATTTCCTGACATTCGCCAAGCCTATGAACTTGGAGATTCAGGAGGCCGATTTGGGGGAAGTCGTGCGAAGTGTTCTCCCGATCATTCGAAAAGAGGGCCAGCAGAAAAAGGTGGATATTTCATTTAACCCTTCTGGAGAAATACCGGTCCGGGTGGATGTGGAACAGTTTCGGAGGGCTATATTGAACCTTGCGCTTAATGCGGTCCAAGCCTCTTTCCGCAGCGGAAAAGTTGCTATCTCAACGATGAAATTTATCCTCCCGGAACTGTTGAATTATTTGGAAAAAAGAGGACTTCGGGAAATGGTTCCGAAAACCGCCGAGGGCGTCTGGTGCTGTGTTTGCGTTGAGGATAACGGACCCGGAATCGCGAGCGAGCATCTTCGGAAATTATTCACCCCTTTTTTCACCACTAAATCGGAAGGGTTCGGTTTGGGACTTTCTATAACCCGTAAAATCATCGAGCCCATGGGTGGAACCGTTGCGGGAAACAACAAATTGGAAGGCGGCGCGTTATTTCTGATTCTTTTGCCGGTGTTTGAAAAAATGAAGGAGGTTATGTCATGAGTACCCTTTTATTGGTGGATGATAAATCCAGCATGAGGAAAGTCTTACGCCAGACACTGGAAACGGAACAAACCATGATCCTTGAAGCGGAAGACGGCGAAAAAGCGGTTGAAATCATCAAGTCCAAGCATGTGGACCTGGTAATCACGGATATCAAGATGCCCCGTATGGATGGAATGACGCTTCTGAAAATGATCAAGGAAACGGACGCCGAAATAGTCGTGATCATTATGACCGCATACGGAACCATTGAAACAGCAGTTGAGGCCATGAAATTAGGAGCCTATGACTACATCACGAAACCGTTCTCGACGGAACAAGTCAAACTGACGGTTGATAAAGCCATCGAGAGGCAGAAACTTCTTTATGAGAACAAGTATCTTCGTGAAAAATTGAATGACCAATACAATTACAAACGCATCGTTGGCAACAGCCCTAATATGAAACCAGTTTATGAGCTGATCGACAAGGTTGCCCCGACGGATACCGCCGTGCTGATCCGGGGGGAATCGGGCACCGGAAAGGAATTAGTGGCCCATGCGATTCATTTCAACAGCCGTCGAAAGGACGGGCCGTTCATCAAAGTCAACTGCGCCGTTTTGGCGGAAGGGGTGTTGGAAAGTGAACTGTTTGGACACGAAAAGGGGTCTTTCACCGGAGCGGCGGGGAAGCGAATCGGCAGGTTCGAGCTGGCCAATGGCGGTTCCATTTTTCTCGATGAAATAGGGGACATCAGCCTTTCCACCCAAGTCAAACTGCTAAGGGTGCTCCAAGAAAAGGAATTTGAACGGGTAGGCGGCATGGAGAGCATCCGGACGGATGTCCGGGTCATTACGGCCACCAACAAAAATTTGGAGGAGGGTATCAAAAAAGGGCAATTCAGGGAGGATTTGTTCTTCCGTTTGAACGTCGTTCCGATATATGTTCCTCCATTGCGGGAACGCAAGGAAGATATCGAGAGATTGAGCTACCATTTCTTGAGCCGATACAGCCTCGAAGCGAATAAAAAAATTTCCAAATTGGATAAACGGGCGCTTGAAATGATGACGCGTTATAACTGGCCCGGAAATGTTCGTGAGCTGGAAAACACAATACAACGGGCGGTCGTTTTATCGGATTCGGACACTATTTATCCCTCAAACCTTCCGTTAGATGTACAAACATATCAAAAAGACGAGTACTTGCATTATTTAAATGAAAATGCAAGCTTGACTGAAAAGGTCGAGAATTATGAGAAAGAACTCATCTTGAGAGCCATGGAAAAAACAAACCATGTCCAAACGAAAGCGGCAAAATTGTTGAACATCAACCGAACCGCTTTGATTTACAAATTAAAAAAATATGGTTTATTCTCGGATTCGTCGGTCGAGGGCGAGGATACGGCTGAATGACTAAAAGATTTGTTATATTTATTCTTTTCCTCTTCCTTTGGGGTACGGCTTCCTCTCATGCTGGATCCCAGGCCCCCCCCGCCCGCACGGAATCAGGCTTTGATTTCACCGAATCACATTGGAAAAAAGTATTTTCCGAATTCGAGGATTCTGTTTATAGCCTTGCCCAGGAATTAGAAAAACTTCAAACCCAAAAAAAAGAACTGCAAACAGACATTACCGTGTTGGAATCCAAAATAACGGATTTGCGAAACGCTGAAAAAAAAGGATCGAATGTTTTTGAGGAAATCAGGTTAAAAGGGTTGCTGAACGATCTGAAACAAAAGCTGGAGGAAAATTCAGAGTTGGAACGCCAATGGGGGGTCGAACAAAAATCATTTGAACAAAAGGCCTTATCGCTGCAGGAACTTTATAACGAACGAATTGAAGCCGATTTGAACAGCACACCGCCTAACGCTTCAGCGGACATTCTCGATTCTCGGCTGAGCGACTTGGCCGCTATCGCGCAGAAATGGAACCGGGCCGACGCTCTTTTAAGGAAATATCAAAGGCCCGAAGACGAACAAAAAATACCACCCCTTTCCTTTTTGAAAAACTTTAACTCCCACGATTGGGAAAATCTCCAATCGGTATTGGACCTGCTTTTGGACCGGAAAAAATCATTGGACATAAAAATGGAAAAATGGTCACAGGAAGAAGATGAACTCGTCAATGAATTAAAATTACAAGGAAAGATGCAGGAATTTTTGGATGATATACAACGGTCCAATGAAGATTCGGGTTTGCCCCATGGAAATTTAAAAAGAAATGATTTGGAAGGGATGCTGGGAAAAACAAAGAGGGCCGGTTTGGAAGAACGCCTCAACGATGTTCGTAAAAACGAGGCGCAAAGCCGGACCATGTTGACCCAAATCGGAAAAATTATTGATAAGATCCATGGCCAAATGAACCTCTTAAAGAAGGGGAAATAAAATGAAAGCGAAACGAATATCGTTTTTCATCTTTTGTTTAATACCCGTCTTCAGCTTATGGGGAGTGGGAAGGACGAATGATAATACCCTAAATTTAAGTGGGAAGGTTCTTCCTGCTGTTTTCGGATTTCGCTTCGATGACAATATCGAGGGCCCTTTTGATCTTGGAACTCGTTTATCGGATGAAATTTACTCTTTGAACGTGGGGGCGCAATTGAAGGTCGGTTACAAGAGTTTAAACGGAAAAGTCGAATATCATTTGGGAGGGGATCAATACCAAAACTTTCTTTATCTAGACAACTTGAAAAACGACGTTGTCTTATTGCTGTCAGAGAATAGCGGCGACTTCACCCTTTATGCTCTCAAAGAATATTTCTTTCGGGCAAGCTCTTATGATTATTTCAACTATGTCGATGACGATTTCACCGGCGGAGTAGAATGGAATCCGCAGGGCTACTGGAATTTCGAGTTGAAATACAAGGACTTTACCCGGAAATATTACAGTGACGCAGATTATATCCGAAACATGAATTTCGTTGATCAGGCGTTTTTTGTCAGCATTACAAGGGAAATAAATGAAAAATTATCGTTCAAAACGGGCGGTGGTTACAACAACCGGCAATACAACCGTCTGGCATTGGATTCCTCCCTCAATCCATTGACGGACATTCAAACTGACGGAACCTGGACCGTGCTTCTAAACGCTCGAATATACTTCGATGAAATTCTCCACGAAATCACGCTGGAGCACGATCAGACTCATTCCAATTGTTCCGGTTTTTCGTATGCCGTTGACAGTATTTCCTGGGCGGCGGTTGTACGGCCGGTTTCAACCCTCTATCTGGAATTGTTCTTCCGCCTATATAGCAAATCCTATGATGAGAAACCGTTATCCGACCTGCCGGATTATAAGATTGTTGTGGATGAGGACAGCCAAGATTTGCTATCCGTGAAAACGAGTTGGGAATGGAACCCGGGGTGGTCCACCAGCATTAGTTTGAACCGGGAAAGATCAGAAACTATATTTGCCGATCAATATTACATCAAGAATGTCGCTGCAATTCAAATCAAAAGATCTTTTTAATCGGAAAAACGGTGAAAATCATGAAAGGCCCATCTTCAACCTTTCTGTAGAGTGCCGAAGGGTTGATTGACAGGCTAACAAATCGACGAATATGATGTTTTGCTTCAAATGAGAAGAGGTGCACGTTTTGAAAAAGCCGGATGATGACTTGAAAATCGACATATCAGAGATTTTCGGAGGAGACATCTCCGAAATATCTTCTGAAAACGGTGAACGAAGTGTGATGGAAACCCCGAGTCAAGCAGATTCCACCGAGTTAACTGGGGAAATGAGCGCGCAATACAAGGAATGGTTCGCGGCGCGTGAGAAGGAACTGGAAAACAAGGCAAAAGACTTAGAAAAACGCCTCCAAGAACTTCAAAATCAAATTTCGCGCGCAACTAGTGAAAACAAAACATCGGAAGCTGCATCGCTAACGCTTCCTAGCGAAATTGGTGCTACTTCAGGATCGGATCAAAGCCCAGTGGATTTTAACGCTCCCATCCGCCCTCCTTTTTTCGGTTCGATTAAATCCCCCGCTCTAAAACCCGATTCGAATACAGAACATCCAACTGATCGGCCTAAATCCAAACCGGGCACAACAACATCCCTGGATTTAGATGGATTGCAATCTGATATGAAACTTCTCATGTTCTATGATGAATTCCGGGCCATTATCGCCCATGAAATATCAGATTTAGTTGGCGAACGTAAAACCACCACCATGTTGGAGCGAACCTTCGAAATCGCGAGAGGTAAATACCCTGCGATATTTAAAAACGCCAATTGGGATTCCTCAGGAAACCTGCTCAACGACGGTTCGTTGAACAGCCAAAAAATCGTTGAAAACAAATCCTTATTATGGGCGGATGAAGCTGGACTTCTGCTGGACTCAGCCCTCGCCACCTTGTTAAATTTGCGTCTTCAATCTATCGAAAAAGGATTAGGAATAGGGTTGAAAAATAAAGTGCGGGCTCATTTATTTCATTGGTTAAATGAAAAAATAGAGAATGAAAAAAAATTAGGCAATGACATTTCGATGTTAAAAAGATTGTCGGGTTATATCCCTTAGGACCGAGAAACCGACTCATTGACAAGCCAATAAGCGGAAGATAAAATCGCCCGCATGATGGATGGTCATGTGATGACGGTTGACAGTCTATGTCTAAAACGATGGAACCTGGACGTTCTGGAAGAGATTAACCGCCACAAGTGGATTGAAAGTGAAAAAGCCGGTCACGATATCGGCGTTGAAAATGCCGCGTTCGATTGGCTTGAAAAGTATTATGAAAACTGGTGTCGAAGCAAGGATTATTTAAAACCTTACTTCCAGTCATGAATCCTTATAACGCTAAAATGAAAAACCAGAGGAACCCCATCTAACGTTTTAGTATAGGTGGGGTTTTTTCTTTTTTGTTGTTTCGAGGTGAAAATGAAATCCGCCATTCGCCCTATCCGTTTTACGCGATCCTATACCAAGTTCGCGGAAGGATCGGTCTTGATTTCCATGGGAGATACCCGTGTCCTTTGTACCGCCTCCGTATCGGAGGACGTCCCTGTTTTTTTAAAAGGAAAGGGAAAGGGATGGATAACGGCTGAATATTCCATGCTTCCCAGGAGCACGTCCGTGCGCACTTCCAGGGACTCGGTTAAGGGAAAAATCAACGGCCGAGCCCACGAAATACAAAGATTAATAGGTCGTTCATTGAGGGCGATTTTAAATCCTGAAATTCTTGGAGAACGCCAAATTATCTTGGATTGCGACGTTCTCCAGGCGGACGGCGGGACAAGAACGGCTTCCATAAACGGCGCATACGTGGCTTTGTCGGATGCCCTCCAAAAGTTAAGACGGAAAGGGATCATTTCCTTGAATCCACTGAAAGAACCCGTGGCGGCCATTAGTGTTGGGATCGTTTCCGGCAAGCCTGTTTTGGATCTTTGCTATGAGCAAGATTCCATATCGGATGTAGATTTCAACGTTGTCATGACTAGATCAGGCCGTTTTGTTGAAATTCAAGGGACTGCAGAAAAAGAACCATTTTCACGGAAACAATTGGATATCCTACTAGACTTGGCCAAAATGGGGATCCATCAGGTTATTGCCGCGCAAACAAAGGCCCTCCGCTCGTGAAGAAAATCATCATCGCGACACAAAACCGCGATAAATTCACAGAAATGAACGCGTTTTTGGGAGGTTTGGACTGGGAAATATTGCCCGCCTATGATTTCCCTGGTATTCCGGAAGTTACAGAAGACGGCCAATCGCTGGAAGATAATTCTCTTAAAAAAGCAAAAACCGTTTCGGATTTTACTGGTTATCCGTCGATGGCGGATGATACAGGCCTTTTTGTGGAAGCACTGAATGGAGAACCTGGTATTTACTCCGGTCGATTTGCGGGCAAAGGTTGTTCTTACCAGGACAACGTCCGAAAACTTTTGGCTTTGATGAAAGGGATTCCCCTCCAGCAACGAGGCGCCATTTTTCGAACGATAATAACTCTTTTTTTCCCAAGGAGGGCTTATCAGCAAGCCGTAGGGGAGGTGAAAGGGATCATCACTGAGGCGGCCCGAGGCCATGGCGATTTTGGATATGATCCGATATTTCAACCATTGGGTTATGAAAAAGTTTTTTCAGAAATGACGTTGGAAGAAAAAAATAAAATCAGCCACAGGGGAAAAGCCCTTTTTACCGTGAGAAGATTATTGAGTCTTTAAAACGCCAATGAACCACGCCTTTTTAAGCTTTTGTCTTTCTAGGCATGGGCTTAACATACTTTTTATTGCGGTAACCTACTAATAACTGTTGATTTATGTCTTGAGTCGGGGCGTAGCGCAGCGGTAGCGCACTTGGTTTGGGACCAAGGGGTCGTGAGTTCAAATCTCACCGCCCCGACTGAAGGCATAATAAATTTCTTTGATAAAACCCCTTGCGAAAGCCATGTTTTATGACCCGTTTGAAATGTTTCGAAAAAAGGGGCTGAACAGTTACAATTTAAAGATGTTTTATTTATTGTGCGCCTGTAGCTCAGGTGGATAGAGCAACTGCCTTCTAAGCAGTAGGCCGACGGTTCGAATCCGTCCAGGCGCACCATTTATCCCTGAAAACGGCGTTAGAATTGTAAATTTATCCACCGATTTTAGAAGGCGCGGCAGGGCAGCGTTATCCGCGGGATTATCGGCCACGGGAACAGCTATGCATCTTATTTTTAAGAGATTTTTTCCCTAAACGAGTCTTAATTGAGGGCGATCTTGTCGAACGTAAATCCTGAAATTTTAAAAGCCTGCGACATTCGTGGTGTTTATCCTCGCCCCTTGGGAAATTCACAAGCGAAAATAATCGGGTTGGCGGTTGGAACCCTAATCAAGGATGAATCCCACCGTAACATTAAAGTGGTAGTGGGACATGACATCCGCCACTCGAGCGAAAAGTTGAGCCAATCCTTGATACAAGGCCTGCACAAGACTGGTTTGAAAATTGTTGACGCCGGCCTGGTTTCCACACCCCTCTTGGCTTTCGCAACAAGGTTTAGCGGCGCTTCCATAGGAGTCATGGTTACAGCTTCCCATAATCCTCCACAATACAATGGTTTCAAGTTCTTCACACAAGGGTTTCCAGCATCCATATTCTGGATCAATAAATTTTACGAACTAATAAAAAAAGGCAATTTCCGTAAAGGCGCGGGCGTATTGGAAAAAAAGGATTTTTTTCCAGATTATCGAAACGCGTTAGTGAACGAACTTGCCATTAATTTCAATGGTTTCCGATTAGTCCTGGATACCGGAAACGGAATGGCTGCCCTTACGGCGCCATTGGTTTTAACTGCCCTTCATTGCGATTTAAGAATCATGAATGGAACACCCAATGGAGTTTTTCCGGGGCGAGGAGCGGACAGTTCTTCACCTCAGGCTTTGGCCGCCATCGGGACAAAGGTTAAAAGGTCAAAGGCCCATCTTGGTGTCGCCTTTGACGGTGACGCTGATCGGGTGAGTTTCGTGGATGAGAAGGGAGTGGTTGTCCCAAACGATCTTATTCTTTGTCTATTTGCCAAGTCGTTCCTGAAGGGGAACAAGGTTGATGGAGTGGTTTTTGACGTCAAATGTTCCGATATCGTCGAAAAAACCGTCTTGGAAGCGGGTGGAAAACCCCTTCTGGAACGATCCGGCCATTCCTTTATTTTCAACCGTATCCTTCATGAAAAAGCTCTCATGGGCGGGGAAGCAAGCGGTCATTTTTTCCTGCCCGGCGCCTTCCCAGGAGACGCGCTTTTCGCCTGTCTCAAACTTATGGAAATCATGAAGGAATCGAACCAAAGTTTATCCCAGCTTTCCCAACCCTATCCTGCCAGGGTTTCAAGCCATGACATAAAAGTAGAATTTCCTTCCGAGAAACTTCACCATTTATACGATTCCTTAAAATCCAGGGCGATCCAAATGGGTGGAACCGTGTCGAATGTTGACGGAGTAAGGGCGGTTTTCAGTGATGGATGGGGCATCATCCGAATGTCGGTAACGGAATCCGTCCTATCCTTCCGCTTCGAGGGCCCTTCGGCAAAACAGTTGACGTCCCTGGCCGAGATGTGGCTGCAAGACTTGCCCGAACTACAAGCGGAAGTCATATCAGGGCTGACGGCAAACCTTTCCAGTGTGACCGCACCGAAAGGGAAAAAATGATTTATTGCCTTTGGTGCGGCTCCATCAGGGATAAACGTCTCATGGACTTGATGGCGGATTACCAACGAAGGCTTTCACGGATCTGGCCAGTGACTCTTGTGGAAATACACGATTCATCCAAAGACATCAAAAAGTGGGCGGATGGGAAAAAAAGCCGTGGATTATTCGTCTCATTGGATGCGAAGGGGGAAAAAATGGATTCCCCGGGATTTGGACGTTGGGTGACACAATCCGCAAGAGATATTTATTTTTTTGCCTGGAGTGCGGACGGGCCGCCGGCAGGTTTGGATATTCCCTGGGATAAAAAACTAAGCCTGTCCCCGATGACCTATTCCCATGGATTAGCACGGGTTCTCCTGATGGAACAACTTTACCGGGCTGGGGCAGTTTTGAAGGGACATCCATATCCACATTGAGGATAGGCAAAAGCGGGGTAATAATTTTAAATCCTTGAAATAAACACTGAAACTGTCATGGCGTTTAAATCGTCAAATGATAGAAAATGTCTTTTTTTAAATTTAAGTGTCGGAGGTGGCAAATGCCCGAAAAAACGAGTTATCAGTACGTTTTTATCGCATTCTTATACCTTTTGATTGTTTTTTGCTTTCCTCTTAAGTCTTTTTCTCAAACCGCTAAAAGTAATGCACCCACCGAATATATTATTGAAGATATTCATGGCACCAACGTCCAAGTGCTAGATGAGGGAACAAAAATTTGGGAACCGGCCCAGGAAGGGCAGGTCTTGGAAACTGGGGATGAAATCAAGGCGGGTGATGAAAGCGAAGCCACGTTGATGCTTCAATCAGAAACTTCCGTGCACTTGGATCCCGGATGCGACTTGAAAATTGGACAAGTGGCGCCAAACAATGAAGAGGGTTTTGTCAGCCGGCTTGAGCTAATTTTCGGGCGAATTCTCGCGGACGTGAAAAAAAACCTCCAGGACAGCCATTCCACATTCGAGGTGGATTCCAATGGGGTGGTTTGCGGTGTCCGGGGCACGGCCTTTGAGGTTGAGACGAAAGGGGACAATGTCCTGACCTCAACCCACGAAGGCAACGTGGAAGTGACTGGAAGTAATGGCGAATTCCATACTGTCGGGGCAGGCACCGCCTCCGCATTCCATGGCGGTAAATTCAGGCTTGAGCGGCGGTTGGGCCGAAAGGAAGTGGAACGTTTTGAGAAATGGCGAGAATTCCGAAAAATAGTTTTCAAAAAACGCATGAGGCGGATTGAGGCCATTCGACATCATCTTAGGAAAACATGGAAACGCCGCCATCCCCATTCCGGGAATGTGAATAATTTGCGAAAGACTTGGCAGAATCGGAACTAACGTGTCCGCCCCGACCATATCTAATGTTTCCCATCCCGGTTCGGTTTGAATTTATTCTCAATTACTTTTAAGAACCTTAAATGCGCATATCCAACAGCTAACCCACGGTTAAAACCCCATGCTTCCTCGATGGATCGCAACCCAGCGATGAAGCTCCCATATTTTTTTTCCTTCATCCCCTAGCCGAAAAGGTTTTAAACGGTTAGTCTAGCTCCATGAATGTTTCAAAAAGGCTCTCCACAATTTTCAAAAATACCCAGTTGGAAGACCGGCCCCAGCAAAACCAGATGGCAGAGGCAGTTAAAAATACCCTGAAAACCGGTGGTTTTCTAATGGTTGAAGCCGGGACCGGTGTCGGAAAAAGCTTCGCTTATCTTCTGCCGGCCTTGGACTACGCCCTGGATGAAGGTGGACCGGTTGTCGTTTCCACCCATACCTTGACGCTTCAGGAACAGCTTTTTCAAAAAGACCTCCCAATGGTTCTAAAGGCCTTGGAAGGGGAAGGAAGAGGCCGGGTTCAGGCGGTTTTATTCAAAGGAAGGGGCAATTACCTATCGAAAAGACGTTTAAAACTGGCGTTGGAAAACAAGTCCCAGATGGACTTCATTGTGGAATCCGATACGTTTTATAAAATCCAGGAGTGGACGGAAAGAACCCTGGAAGGGACGCTTTCCGCTGTTGATTTTCCGGTTCCGACAGAGATTTGGAACGAAGTGAAAAGCGATCCCTTCCACTGTTTGGGCTCGGCCTGTCCCACCTATGAAACCTGTTTTTATCAACAAGCCCGGCGAAAGGCTTATTCCTCGAGATTGTTACTAGTCAATCACGCCCTGTTGCTGGCCGATCTAGCCCTCAAGATGGACTCGGAACAGGGAGTTCTTCCTCCCTATGAAGCTCTTATCGTGGACGAAGCCCATCATTTACCCTCCATGGCTTCAGAGCATTTGGCGACTTCCGTATCCCTGTCGGAATGTTACGGATTGGCCCGCCGTCTTCTCCATTCCGACGATTCCGAAGGGACAAAAGGGAAGGGCTTGTTCGCCCTTATTCCCACCCAAGGCGCGGGTGAGGCGGTATCGGTGTTTTTATCGGCCGCCGGGGATTTTTTCAAGGGTTTCAATATCGGCCTGAAGGAACCAACGGCAAACCTGCGCGCCTACCGGCTGCCGGATTCCTACCCCTCCCCGGAACCGCTTGTACGGTCCATGAGAATGATGGAGACGTTGTTAGAAAGAGCTGCAGAATCAGCTTCCTCCGAGGAATTGAGAATGGAAGCCTTAGGAACCCGGGAAGAGTGCCGGTCCTTGGTAAAACGCCTTTCATTTATCTTAGAGAGAGGATGGGGTGAGGAAGCCTGTTATGTCGTGGAACCGGACCTCCAGGCTCTAAAAAAAGGGGAATCGAAGGCGGCGCAAATTAAGGCCATCCCTTTAGATTCCTCCGAACTGATACGGGAGCACCTGCTTTCCTCGGTGAAAGCTGGGGTTTTTACCAGTGCCACTCTTTCAGTGGGGAAGGATTTCAGCTATTTCAAGCATGCACTGGGATTAGACGATCCGGACGAATCACCACGCGTAAATACCCTTCAGGTGGGTTCGCCCTTTGATTTCAAAAAACAGGTGACACTTCTTCTACCCCGGTCAATGCCCCACCCGCGCAGGGAGGAAGAGCGCTATCAGCAGGAAGTCGTACGTTACGTGCGGGCCTCCATCAAAAATTCGCACGGGAAAGCATTTGTGCTTTTCACGAGTTTCAAAATGCTCCGCCAAGTGGCTGAAGCTATCCGATCCGACCTTGAGGAATGGGGCATCACCCTTTTGATCCAGGGGGAGGAAGGCTGGGACCGCACCAAGCTTTTAAAGACTTTCCGGGACGATATCCATTCGGTGCTTTTAGGCGTGAACAGCTTTTGGGAGGGCGTTGACGTTCCCGGGGAGTCGCTTTCTAATTTGATCATCACCAAAATACCCTTCCAAGTCCCCGAGGGGCCGTTGGTAGAAGCCCGTCATGCCCGTTTGAAGGAGCAGGGCTTGGATCCCTTCCGCGCGGAAAGCCTTCCCGAGGCCGTTCTTCGCTTAAAACAAGGCTTTGGACGGTTGATTCGGAATTCCACTGATGTGGGCACGGTTACCCTATTGGATCCACGCTTGACTACTGAATCTTGGGGAAAGATTTTTCTGGAATCCATTCCCGAATGCCGGTTGGTTTACCTGGACAAAAACGGTCTTCCTGAAAAAAAGGCTTCTTCGGGACACAAACGGTCAATTTGAGGTGAAAATAATTATCCGAAACCGGTGATTATCCAAGCTGAACTGTTCCTTTTCATAAAAAGAATCCGGTCTTTTATTTAAATTCCAGGATGACCACGGTTTTTTCCTGTAAAATGAATCCATGCCCCGACAAAAAACATCTCCTTCCCCCCAAGCGGTCGCGGGGCCTCTAGAAGAGGAAATCCGCGTCATGAATCCCGAGAAATCAGGAGAGGATGAGGAAGCCACCCTTCGGCCCCGGCACTTGGATGAATATGTGGGACAGACATCCCTTAAGGAGTCTCTCACCATCGCACTGAAGGCCGCCCAGAACCGGAAGGAAGCCCTCGAACATTTGCTCCTATCCGGTCCACCGGGTTTGGGAAAGACCACCCTTGCCGCTATCATCGCCAGGGAAATGGGAGTCAACATCAAGGCTACTTCCGGCCCCATCATCGAAAGAGCGGGGGACTTGGCCGCCATCCTCACCAACCTGCAACCCCAGGACCTGCTTTTTATCGACGAGATCCACCGCCTGCCCCGCGTGGTGGAAGAGGTTCTTTACCCCGCTATGGAGGACTTTCAGCTTGATATCATGATCGGTAAAGGGCCCACCGCACGGGCGATCCGGCTCCAGCTGCCTCCCTTCACCCTTGTTGGGGCTACCACACGAGCGGGAAAAGTAAGCGCCCCCTTACGGGACCGTTTCGGATTGGCTTTCCGCTTGGAATTTTACCAACCCGAGGAATTGATGGAAATTGTGAAAAGGTCAGCCCAGGTCTTGAAGGTTTCCATAACCGTTGACGGCGCCATCGAGATCGCCAAACGCTCCAGGGGAACCCCACGTCTAGCAAACCGTCTTTTGAAAAGAGTCCGGGATTTCGCCGATGTCCGGCGTAAAGGGGTGGTGGACAGGGAAGTCGCCGATTCAGCGCTGAAATTATTAGAGGTGGACCAATTGGGCCTGGACCGAATGGACCGTCGGGTTCTTTCCTGTATCGTGGAAAAATTCGCGGGCGGTCCCGTCGGGATCGACACTCTCGCCATGGCGGTCGGAGAAGAGGCGGAAACATTGGAGGATCTGTATGAACCTTTCTTGGTCCAAATCGGCTTTTTACAAAGGACTTCCAGCGGAAGGAAAGCCACCGCGTTGGCGTACGGACATTTGGGCTTGACACCTCCTGCCGGGGCGCAAGGGAGCCTCTTATGAACAACCTCAGATCTGGGCTGAAACGTTCGGAATTGTTCCTGTACGGGATCGTCGGCTTGATGGGGGCGGTTGTCGGGCTGGTCTTCCCGCTTTTAACTAAGATCAAAGCTCCCAACCCGAACTGGGTTTACGCCATCGGTATCTTTTACGGCATATTCGCCGCCGGCCTGATCCTATGGGTGATCCAAAGGATCGTATTGAGCCCCCTTGAGGAATTTTTAAATTCCATGGAGGAAGTCGCCGCTGGAAATCTCCACGCCGCCATTCAGGGAAAATACAGCGGTGATTTCCAGGACCTGGCCCGTCATTTCAACACCATGCTTGAATCCTTGCGTACTTCCATCGCCCAACTCAAAAAAAGCTCGGGGGATACCCTGCAATTGGCCCAACACCTCACCCGGACCGTACAACAGATGCATGGGGCCACAGAGGAAGTCTCCTCCACCATCCAGAACATTTCCCGCGGGGCCGAAGAACAGGCCCAGAAGGTTCAGGAAACGTTCAATATCATCGATAAGATGGCGGGCAACATCCAAACCTCCGCCGAATTGCTTAACAGCTCCGGTAAGGTCGTCGCCCGGTCCAAGAAAGCGTCCGAGGCGGGAAGCCTGGCCGTGCAAAAAGCCATCACGCAAATGCAGGCTATCCATGAGGTGGTCCAGAATTCCGCACGGGAGGTGACGGAATTGGGAAACCGATCCAAAGCCATAGGAAAGGTGGTGGAGGTCATCACCAGCATTGCGGACCAAACCAACCTTTTAGCTTTGAACGCGGCCATTGAGGCGGCACGCGCCGGCGAATCCGGGCGGGGTTTCGCAGTCGTGGCGGAAGAAGTGAAAAAACTTGCCGACGGGTCGGCGGAAGCCGCCAGCCAGATCGGTCTTCGGGTTCGTGAAATCCAGAAGGAAATTTCCGCCGTTGTAACCAGCATGAGCGCGGGTGCGGAAAAAGTAACCGATGGATTGAGAGTCGTGTCGGAGGGCGGGGCCGCTCTTCAGGAAATCCAATCAGCCTCCGACGAGGTAGTCAAACATACCCAGGAGATTTCAAAATCTTTTGAAAACCAGGCTGACCAGGCTTCCAACGTGGTGGAAGCCATCACCAATATCGTGGCGGTATCCGAACAAAACGCGTCCGCAACGGAGGAAATTTCCGCCTCCACCCAGGAACTGACTGCCTCTATGGAATCCATGGTGGCGGCGGCACGCCAACTAGAGGGTGTCGCGCAGGGATTGAAAGAGGCTTCCGCTAATTTCAAGGATTAACCTAACCTTTTGATCGCTGGACGGCCTTGAACGATTCAGCCTAGCCCTCCCACGAACTCCAAAAAATGTTGATTTCAATATGATTTCAATCTTGAAAAATGAAAATTTTTTCTTAATTTATTTAACCCAAGAAGAGGGGTAAGGACGGACAAACTCTAAAAAAGATGCTTGAAAAATTGAATAAAATGGTTATAAATCTTTCTCGCTCAGTGTTGAAACTAGAGATGTGGCAAGGCTATCGGAATGATTGAAGTCAAAGACCTGGTAAAAATGTATGGCACCTTGGCGGCGGTGGACCACGTGTCCTTTTCCGTCCCTAAGGGAACAATTTTAGGACTCTTGGGGCCCAACGGCGCCGGGAAAACGACCACCATGAGGGTTCTTACCACCTCGCTCCCCCTGAATTCCGGAAAAGTCACCGTCGGCGGTCATGATGTCGTGGAAGACCCCCAAGAAGTGCGTAAGCGCATCGGCTATCTTCCCGAGATCCCGCCTCTTTACGGAGATATGACGGTCATTTCCTATTTAAAATTTGTTTCTTCCATCAAAGAAATTCCCATGAAAAAGAGGGCAGACCGGATCGGCGAAATCATGGAAATGCTGGCCTTAACCGATGTGGGCCGACGCATGATCGGCCATTTATCCCTGGGTTACCGTCAAAGGGTTGGACTGGCCCAGGCTTTGATTCATGACCCGGATGTCTTGATTTTGGATGAACCCACCCGCGGATTGGATCCCAAACAAATCCAGGAAATTCGCAAGCTGATCAAGTCCCTGAGCGGTCAAAAGACCATCATTCTTTCAACCCACATCCTGCCGGAGGTCTCTACCACCTGCGACGATGTCGTAATCATCGACCAAGGGCGGGTGGTTGCGGCCGATTCGGTAGAAAACCTTTCACAACGGATGGCCGGCGGGAACCTGCTGGAAGTGGAAATCAAAGGGCCATCCTTGGATGTGGAAAAAGCGTTCGGGAAACTTTCAGGTGTTACAGCCGTCAAGCCGCTCGGCAAAGAAGCCCACGGAGTCTGCAAATTCCAGGTCACCACAGACGGATCCAACGATGTGCGCGAGGCTCTTTTCCATTCCGTGGTCCGGAATAAATGGGTTCTTTACCAACTCAACCCGGTCGGCATGAGCCTGGAAGACGTATTTTTGAAACTCACGACGAAGGAAAGCGCGGCATGAACCTTGAAAAAATAACGGCGATCATCCGTAAGGATTTGGCCTATTATTTCGTTTCGCCCATTGGTTACATCGTCCTCGCAATGTACTACTTGGTGACCGGTTTTTTCTTCTGGCTCATTGCGGCGGGAGGCAAGAGCGCCAACATGGCCCCGGTTTTCCAGAACACCACGGTGATTTTCCTTTTTCTCACCCCCATCGTCACCATGCGGCTTTGGTCCGAGGAGGAGAAAACCGGGACCGCCGAGCTTTTGCGCACATCCCCGCTCACGCTTTGGGAAATCGTCCTTGGAAAATACCTCGCAGCTTGTTGTTTTTTCCTGGTAATGCTGGCCGTGAATCTGGTCTATCTATTGATTATGGTTGTTAACGGCAACCCCGATCCAGGACCCACTTTTGCCAATTTCTTCGGGTATACCCTGGCCGGAATGGCCTTTTTTTCCCTAGGTCTTCTCGCCTCGACTTTGACTGAAAACCAAATCGTTTCCGCGGTCATCACATTCGGAACGCTTTTGATGCTGTACGTGATCGGAGCCGCCAGCAGCAACGTCCCGGACACTCTCGGGGACTTTTTAAAATATGTCTCCATCTTTGAACACTTGAATGATTTCTTCATCGGAGTCATCGACTTAACCCATGTCTTTTATTTCCTGAGCGTCATCTTCCTGGGCCTTTTCTTCTCGGTCAAGGTCATGGAAAGCAAGAGGAGTTGAAATTGGACTTTAATAGTTTTCTGGCCCAGTTGAGGGCCTACAACCAATACGTTCTGGCTGGCGGCCTGGGGTTTATTTTGGTCGGGATCTTTGCCATGCTCATCATGAACACGACGAATTGGTGGAATCTCCTGATTTTGGCGGTCGGGGTGGTCGTGTTGGTATTTTTCCTCGCGGCCAATTTGGCCGAGGTCAAGGAAGTGGGCAAGAAGCACTCCACGCTGGTGAGGGCCAACCTGGCTCTGGTGGCGGTGGCCATGTTGGGACTAACGGGCGCTGTCAACTATATCATTTCCCGGCATCCAGTCCGGATTGACCTCACTTCCAACAAGCTCTACACCCTCTCGGAGCAAACCCAGGACATCCTTCATAAAATCGGCCAGGACGTCAACGTCACTTTCTTTTCCTCCTCCAAGCGCTCCTCAAATGAGATCCTAAAAGCCCAACAGCTCTTGGAGGAATACGGAAAATTAACCTCCAAGTTTCATTTTAAGGTCATCGATATCGACAAGAGCCCGACCGAGGCCAAACGCCTGGGTATCCACGAATATAACACCGTGGTGTTCGAAAGCGGCGACAACCGTAAAGACGTCCTCCAAAGAGACTACGTGACCTACGCCCTCCAAGGCCGTCAGCCCATCCCCAAGTTCCAGGGCGAGGGCGCCTTCACGGCCGCCCTTATCAAGATGAACAACACTACCCGCCTCACTTTTTATTTTACCGAAGGCCATGGGGAAAGGGAAATGAACAGCCCCGAACCGGATGGTCTCAACACATTCAAGGACATGCTGGATAAGGAAAACTACAATGTCAAATCCCTGAACCTGATGACTGCGAAGGGAATAATGCCGACCGATGCCGCAGTTTTGGCCATCGTCGGGCCCACCAAACCCTTCCAGCCTTCCGAAGTCTTACTACTCGAGGATTACCTGAAGAACGGAGGAAAGGTTGTTGTTTGCTTAGATCCGATCATGAAGACCGGAATATTGGCGAAGTCCGGTTTGGAGCCGCTTTTGAAACAGTACGGGGTGAAACTCGGCAACGACATCGTATACGACACAACGAGCTTTGCCTTTCCTGATGTCCGACAGGTCATTCCCCAATACGGCCCCTCGCCCATCGTCGAGAAACTTTCCAGTGGACATATCGCAACCATCATGCCGTTTAGCCGGAGCGTGCAGAAGGTCGATCCCGAGTTGAAAAACGTCAACCAGTCCGTGTTCATGCAATCCAGCGATAGTGGATGGGGGGAAACCAACTTCAAGCAAAAACCGCCGAAATACGACGCGGGGGTGGACACCAAGGCACCCGTGCCCATGGCCATGACTTGCGAGGTGTCCCCGACGGACAATACGTCAAAGAAAACACGCCTGGTCGTGTACGGAAACTCCAATTTCTTCACCAACCAGTTCCTGCAGGGCCCTGGTAACCTCGACGTCGGATTGAACAGCTTCAGTTGGGCGGCGGAAGAGGAGGACAAGGTCACCATCCACCCGAAGGAGGATACCCTCCGCGTGATGAACCTCTCCAACGTGGCGGCCCAGTTCATCAAGTACCTAACCGTCATCATCATGCCCATCGGTGTTTTGGTGGCCGGCGGGATCATCTGGTACCGTCGCCGCTCCCTATGAAATCCTTCCGCACCACGCTCATTTTTTTCGGAATTTTGGCCCTGTTGGCCGGTTACATTTATTTCTTCGAACGCGGACCGGTCAAAAAGGCGGAGGAAAAGAAAGACAAGGTTTTCGAGAATTTCGTGGCCGACGACATCCAGGAAATCCGCGTGGAGAACCCGGGGAACTCCTTGACCCCCGCCAGCCCGGCCATCGACATGAAGAAGGATGAAAAGGATGTCTGGCAGATCCTTTCCCCGCAAAAATACCAGGCCGATGAGAACACCATCCGGGTTTTTTTACAGTCCATTGGCGAACTCAATCCCGACGCGACCATATCGAACCCCGCCAACCTTGCCGATTACGGTTTGAACAGCCCCACTGCGCGTTGCGTTCTTATCAGCAAGAAGGGAGTTTCAAACACCCTGATCGTGGGGGATAAGGGCGCAACTGGCTCAGACTCCTACATAAAAACCTCGGACAAAGCCACGGTTTACCTCATCCCGGCCTATACCACGGACAATATCAAGAAAACGGTCAACGACTACAGAAACAAGGTTCTTTTCAAAACGGATCTTGTCGCCGCGCAGAAGGTGGAGGTTGAATACGAGGGCAAGACGCTGGTTCTCGAAAAAGACACGCAAAATGTCTGGAACATCACGACGCCAATAGTGGAAAGAGCCGACAGCACGAAAGTCCGTGACCTTTTAAACCGGTTGAACGACATGAAAATTATCGAGTTTGTGGACGAACATCCTACTGACTTAAAGATTTATGGACTCTCCAAGCCTCGGGGGAAGGTCTCCCTTTGGCCGAGCGACAAAGGGCCCGTGCGGACGGTTTTAATCGGCCGCCAAAAGCTCAAATCCACGGACTATTTCGTCAAAATGGCGGACCAGCCCTCCGTTTATCAGGTGGGTGAATATTTTGTCACTAACATGAAATTCAAACTATCGGATTTTAGGGATAAGCTGGTCATGCAGTTCCCGGCGGATTCAGCCCAAACCCTGGCGATCAAGTCGCCCCGTACCACCGCCACCTACCAAAAAGACGGTAAGGGGCAGTGGTCCTGCCCGGGACGGGTGAAAGCCCAGGATGAAGCTTCCAACCTCATTTCACAGTTGTCGGAAACCGTCATCGTGGATTTCGCTTCCAACACAGTCAACACGGGGGTTGAGAACCCCTCCTTCGAGGCGGATGTGACCCTGAAGGACGGAACCACACGTAAATACCGATTCGGCCGGACGGAAAAAGGACAGGTTTATCTCGCCTCCGATAAAAGTAAAGACACCTACCTGACTTACATCAACGTGGTCTCCCAAATGGAATCCTACTTCAGCGCCATTCTGACCCCCATTCCGGTCATTTCCCCCTCCACTTTGCCGAAAAAATAGAACCTCCTAGGTAACGCTGAATTGCCTGCCTGTTTTCCAGAACACCACGGATGACACTTTTGGCCGCGTTGACTTTCGATGGGTGGGAGCCCATAATTCCATTCGATAAGATTGAGTTTAAAATAGGGAAGTACCGGAGGTATCCATGAAGTTTTTCCTAGACACCGCCAGCCTGGATGAGATTAAGCAGGGTGTGGCCTGGGGTATCGTCGATGGAGTGACCACCAATCCCTCTCTAGTCGCCAAAGAGGGCGTGGATTTCTTCACCCGAATTAAGGAGATCTGTTCCATCGTCAACGGCTCGGTCTCAGCCGAAGTCACCGCCACGGATTACGACGGTATGGTCCGAGAAGGTCATGTCCTGGCCAAGATCCATAAAAACGTAACCATAAAAATCCCCTTGATACCGGCTGGTATCCAGGCCTGCAAGACCCTCAGTTCCGAGGGCCACGCGGTTAACGTGACCCTTTGTTTCTCGGCCTCCCAGGCTCTTTTGGCCGCCAAAGCCGGAGCCACCTATGTCAGCCCCTTTGTGGGCCGGTTGGATGACGTTTCCCAGGATGGCATGCAGTTGATCCGGGACATTGTTAAAATCTACGGGAATTACGGTTATAAAACCCAAGTCCTGGCGGCCTCCCTGCGCCATCCCATTCACGTGGTGGAATCGGCCCTTGCGGGAGCCCACGTCGGAACAATGCCTTTTTCCGTCATGAAAATGCTGTTTAACCATCCCTTGACTGATATCGGTCTCAAGCGGTTTCTTGAAGATTGGGAGAAAGTCAAGGACAAGGTGATGAAAAAATAAACAGTTAAAACTTCCGTCCTTCGCGCCGGATTTTATAAGTGATACCTCATTCGAATTCGGAGTATTGGACCAATGACCGATTTTTCTTCCATGGGAAAATGGTTGATGCTGGCCGGGGCTATCCTGTTGGGCTTCGGAGCCTTGGTTGCGCTTTCAGGAAAGATCCCCTTTTTAGGCCGCCTCCCGGGCGATATCCGGGTGGAAAAAGAAAATTTTTCTTTTTATTTTCCCTTCATGACCTGTCTTTTGCTTTCCGCACTTGTTTCACTCATCCTTTGGTTGGTTTCCAGGTTTAAATGACCCGAACATCGTATTTAAATCCTTTTTTACCGGTGAATTTGTTTCTCACGGCCTTGGTCGTGGCCCTGATGGCCGGTTGCGCCACCGCGCCGATACCCGTTTATAGCCCCCCTCCGGAGCCTGCTATCCAGAAATCGGTGCAGGAGAGCCGACCGCCGGGCCAACGTATCCGCGTTGCCATCGCGGTTCGAAGACCCTCAGTCACAGTGGCAGCGCCTGAAACCTACACTTGGTCCGGCTTGCCGAGCGGGAGCAATCCGGTGGTTGTCTCCGGCCCAAAGCGCTTCCGGGAGGTTTTCCTGACCTCCAACCGGCTCTTGCGCGGAACCGTCGCCGTCGAGCCCGCAGGGGTTTCGGGTGAAATTCTGGTAGGCGGCCGAAGTTACCGTGGAACAATGGAGGTAACGAAGGATTCCGGCGGGACCCTGACGGTGATCAACGACGTGCCGCTGGAAGACTACGTGATGGGCGTCCTGGCGGGTGAAGTCTCACCCCAATGGCCATTGGAGGCCTTAAAGGCCCAGGCCATAGCGGCTAGGACTTTTGCCTTGTTGAAGAGAGTGTCAAAGCCGAAGGGGGAGCCCTATGACTTGGATAACTCCCAGTCTTACCAGATGTACCAGGGATCGGGAATGGTGAACGCAAATATTCAACGGGCCGTATTACAGACCCGCGGGCAAGTGCTGATTTACAAGAACACCCCCGTGGAAGCTTTTTTCCATTCCAATTGCGGTGGACGCACTTCAAGGGCCCGGGACGTCTGGGGCCGGGACTTGCCTTACCTCCAGTCGGTCTCCTGCCCCTTTTGCCGCAAGGGTTCCCATTTCCGCTGGGCCACCAAGGTCCCGATCCGGGATTTGGTGCGAAATCTACGCAAATCCGGTATGGCTGTCGGGGACGTGGTCCGATTGAATGGAGTGGACCGGGATGAAAGCGACCGCTTTCGCCGTGTCGAGATCATGGACGACGACGGGCGCTATAAGAGCCTCAAAGGGATTGATTTCCGGAAGGCCGTAGGGTCTGACCTCATCCGAAGCACCAATTTCAATGCGATCGTGGAAGGGGATGCAGTGGTCTTTAACGGGAAAGGATGCGGCCATGGGGTCGGCCTTTGCCAGGAAGGCGCCTACGGGATGGCTATCCGGGGCTACACTGCTTTCGAAATCCTTCGGCATTATTACCGGGGCATCATGATCGAAAAATTGAAGGATTGAACCGGCAAATGGCCGGTAAGTGATTTTTGCACGGTTGGAAACAGGGCCACCATGAAAACAAACCTTTTTGATTACTATTTACCTTCGGCACGAATAGCCCAAAGACCTCTTTCCCAAAGGGACGCCTCACGCATGCTGGTCCTGGACCGGAAAACCGGCCGCATCGAGCACAGCCGGGTCAGCAACCTGCCCCGATGGCTCCTGTCGGGAGACCTGATGGTTGTGAACCAAACCAAGGTTATTCCCGCCCGCTTATTCGCCCGAAAGGCCGATACCGGTGCCAAACTTGAAATATTCCTTCTTCGCCCGTCCATGGAAGCCTCAGGCTGTGAGTGGGAGGTCCTTATCAACCCCGCCAAACGCATCAAGGGATTTCCAAACCTTCAACTCATCCCAAAAGGGGAAGCCGCAGTCTTGGAAACATTAGGGGAAGGGCATTACCTGGTCCGATTCTTGAAAACCGGACCCTGGAAATCCTTTTTGAAACATTTCGGCCATATACCCCTCCCTCCTTATATCAAGAGGAAAGACGACTCCACCGACCGGGACCGATACCAGACAATTTTCGCAAAAAAAGAAGGATCGGTGGCCGCCCCCACGGCAGGACTGCATTTCACGAAACACCTTCTGGAGAACTGTAAAAAAAGAGGGGTCCGCCAGGCCCAGGTTTTACTGCACGTGGGCCTTGGCACATTCTTGCCCGTTTCCTCCGAAGAGATTGAGGGGCACGTCATGCATCCTGAGAGATTCGAAATTCCAGTCCAAACCGCCTCAAAAATCCAGGAAACAAGGCGCCGGGGAAACCGCGTCGTCGCGGTGGGAACCACGGTCGTTCGGGCCTTGGAGGCTTCAGCAGGGGAAGATGGTGTCCCGGTTGCGACGGCCGATGAAACCCGATTGTTCATTACACCTGGATACTCCTTTAAAACCGTGGATATTCTTTTCACGAATTTCCACCAACCCAAATCGACCCTTCTGATGCTGGTTTGCGCCTTCGCTGGAAGAGAAAGGGTCTTAGCCGCCTATGAGGAAGCCCTTCAGGAAGGATACCGGTTTTTATCCTATGGAGACTCAATGTTGGTGTTGTAATGATGTTGGAAAATATTTAGTTTTGATCAGTTATTCATTCGAATATTTTTTTAAATGGCCGTTTAAAAATATGTCACCTAACTTGTGAAAAACTTATATAAAACAAAGCCGAATTGCTCAAATAAATCTTTACAATTAACAGGCCTACTTTTAAACTTTTAGGGCTTTTCTCCTGGAATTTGGAGAAGACGGTTTTGCGTGAAGGATAGGCCATTTTCAACTGGAATATGGTTTTCTGACCCCTGGATGATTTGCGGTGCGAAAGAAAATGGTGGGAGTAGCTCAATTGGTTAGAGCACCAGATTGTGGATCTGGGGGTTGCGGGTTCGATTCCCGTCTCTCACCCCATTTCACGTTTCGGGTCGTGTTTCCGAATGAAAAGCGGGTTTATCACTGGCCTTGGGAATAGCGGGTAAAGGTAAACCGGAAAATCGGTGAATCAGGACCGGAGGATGCGCCTGTAGCTCAGTTGGATAGAGCGACAGATTCCGGATCTGTAGGTCAGAGGTTCGAGCCCTCTCAGGCGTACCATTTTAAGAATGATCCGGTAAATCGGATTTTGGCAGGAAATGGGAGATATCACAGTTCCCATACCCTAGTTTTTCCAAATAAAACCAATTTGGATTTCATGACTTGAAACTTAAGGGCTATGAGGGAGTGTTGGTGATGGGAATTACCTGGTTAGACCAGGTATGTAGTGAAGGTTTTAGCATTTAAAGGGATTAAGAGCCTTTTCGGTATTTTTAGAGCCGCGTTTTGTGGGTGATTAGCTCAGTTGGTAGAGCAGCTGACTCTTAATCAGCGGGTCGCAGGTTCGATCCCTGCATCACCCACCATTTATAACGCCCGAAGAAGATTGGCATTACACACGGTATGCCATATTTAATTTGGGCGAGAACCTGTGGGAAGAGGTGCAGAGAAATGGGAGTTTCTCCGGTTGATGGGGGTAACGCAGGGGGAAGTTCCCCTGCGAGCGCGTAAGCGCGTTCGATCCCCGCATCGCCCGCCAATTTGTTTCGTTCTAAAATTAATCGAAACGGCCGGTAATGTTTTACCTTTTAAAGAATTCTAAGAACTTTTGAAGGAGATGGTTAAGAATGGCGCAAAACTCCAAAAACACTTCGACGAAAAAGCCTTGCGTTTCAATCATCATTCCGGTTCGAAACGCCGGAAGGACCATGGATGAAACCTTCGTATATCTTTTCGGGGGAACTTCCATGAAAGGCAGCAAGATAACCGGCATCGATTATCCCTTGGATAAGATGGAAGTGATCGTAGCGGACGGTGACAGCACCGACAATACGGTGGAAATCATTAAAAATTGGCAAAAAAAATACTCGTGCATCCAATTCACACAGATCCCTCAATGTAAATCTCCTGGCCACGCCCGGAACGCAGCAATGAAGTTGGTGAAGGGCGAATACATCCTCTTCACTGACGGTGATTGCGCTCCCAACCCAGATTGGCTGGACCGGCTTCTGGAACCATTCATGAATGATCCTCAAATCGGAATGGTGGGTGGGGAGGTGTACACGCTTCAATTCGATCCTAATAATAAAGTCGAACACTATTGCGAACAGGTGGGCTTTCTTTCCGTCGGGGACCGGGTTGGAATGAAAAATGGGGGGTATTACCCGCCCGTTAAATACAATTACCCCCGGGAAGTCAACGGCAGCCAAACGTGCCCCTTTTTCGCGACCGCCAATGTCGCCGTCAGTAAAAAAGCGGCCTTGGCCGTCGACAATCATTTTTGGGACGAAATCACGGCCGAAGACGTGGATTTCTCCCTTCGTATTTCCAAAGCGGGATTCAAGCTTTTCTTCCAGCCCTCCGCGGTCGTGAAACACATGCACCGTGCCAGCCTGAATCAATTTTGCCGGCAGGTCTGGGGTTACGGTTTTGGTCATCCCCTGGCCATCAAGACCCACGCCAAAAGGGTTTTTGAATTCCGCCTCCAGTTATGGGGTGAACATTCACTGATTATTCCATTCCCGTTCCAGACCATGTTTTATTGGGGGGATTTTCATTTCATGCATCTGTTCTTTGTTTGGGCGCTGGTCAAAACATTAATGGGGATCCACACCGGGATGGTATGGGAGAAAGATGTACTGCTTTTATGGGGTTTATTTATTTTTTTCTTTTTGAAATATTTTCTTCCAGTCCTTAAAATCCAGCCCGCCTCGGATTTCCTACTTTGGGCCTGGATCCGTTACCGTTCCAACCTGGCCATGTTCATGGGGGGCTTAAAGGGCACCCTGAAGTTCAAAAGACTTTACATCGAGTTGAGCTGGTAAGCCGTTATTCCACATGAAAAGAGGATCCATGCGTTACGGTTTTTTTGACGTGGAAAACAAGGAATATGTCATCGAGCGGCCTGATACTCCCGTGCCCTGGATGAACTACCTGCATAATGACGAATACTGCGCCTTGATCTCCAACAACGCCGGGGGATACAGTTTCCATCATTCGGCCCGCGATAAAAGAATCCTGCGTTACCGGCTCAACAATATCCCGATGGACCGCCCGGGCCGTTATATTTACATCCGCGACGGGAAAACCGGGGATTACTGGTCCAACACATGGCAGCCTGTTTTGAAGGACTTGTCCGAATATAAAACGGAAACCCGTCACGGTTTCGGCTATACCCGGGTCGCCACTTCCTACAAGGGAATCTCCTCTGAGACCCTTTACGTGGTTCCCGTTTCCGACAACCTGGAGCTTTGGAAAATCACCCTCACGAACCGAAGCTCGAGTACCCGGAATTTGGCCCTATTTTCCTACGCCGAATTGTGCCTTTTTTACGCTCAAAACGACATGATGAATTTCCAATACACCTTCAATATCGCTAAGGCCTACGCGAAGGATGGAATAATCCACCACACGACCATGATCGAAAACGCGGGCCATTACGCCTTTTTCACGGCGGATAAAAAGTTCACATCCTTTGATTGTGACCGGGAAAAATTCCTAGGTCTCTATCATTCCGAGGCTAATCCAGAAGCCGTTATGGAAGGCAAATGTTCCGGGTCGATCGCCGACGGGGGAAATCCCATTGCCGCTACGGCTATTCCTGTGACCTTGAAACCGGGTGAAACCAAGTCAGTAACTTATATTTTGGGGGTGGCTCCTTCCATCCCGGCTGGGGCCAAGCTGGCCGCCAAGTATCGCAAGGCCGGTGTGGTGGATAAGGTCATGAAAGACCTGGAGCAACATTGGAAGGAAAAGCTCGGGTCTTTGCAGGTTAAGACGCCCGATAAGGACGTCAACCTCTGTCTCAACCAGTGGAACGCCTATCAGGTCCATACAACGTTCAGCATGTCCCGTGGCCCCTCCATCTACGAGGGTGGAATCGGTCGGGGAATGGGTTTCCGCGACAGCAACCAAGATGTTCTGAGCGTCATCCACAGCGTACCCCAAAAGGCCAAGAAACTCATAACCGATCTAGCCAAGAACATGTTCAAGGACGGAACCGCCTACCACCAGTTCTTCCGCTTGACCGGGGAAGGGGATGGAAAGGGCTATTCGGACGATCCCCTTTGGATCATTCTCTCCACGACGGCTTATGTGAAAGAAACCGGGGATATCCAATTCCTGCGTGAAAAAGTGAAATGGGCGGATGGCGGGTCGGCCACGATGTATGAGCACCTTCGCGCCCCATTGGATTACACCTACAAGAACGTGGGCACCCATAAAATCCCCTGCATGGGTTTCGCCGATTGGAATGACACCCTTCATATCAACGGGCCTAAGCCCGGTGAAAGCGTCTGGGTCGCGGAGTTCCTCGTGAAATGCGCAAGGGATTTCGTGGAATTGGCGGAATTCCTCGGGAAAACAGCGGACGCCAAGAAATACCGGTTGATGGCCGAGGACATGGCTCAGCGCACCAACAAAGTTTGTTGGGACGGTGGTTGGTACGCCATGGCTTTCGATGGATGGGGGACCATGTTGGGATCCAAGAAGCAGCCCGACGGAAAGATTTACCTGAACACCCAAACCTGGGCGGTCATCTCGGGCGTGGCGGACTCCAAGAGGGGACCTGCCTGCATGGACGCCGTCACAAAGCTCCTGGATTCGAAATACGGCATCGCCTTGATGTACCCCGGTTACAAACATTTCAGTCCGCGCCTGGGTGGAGTCAGCACTTTTCCGCCAGGCCTCAAGGAAAACGGCGGTATTTTCTCCCACTGTAATCCCTGGGCTGTGATCGCCGAGACACTTTTAGGGCGGGCGGATAAGGCCATGAAATACTACAAACAACTATTGCCGACGGCGAAGGACAAGATCCAGGACGTCCATAAGGCCGAACCTTACATATACGCGCAGTCCATAGCGTCCCAGGAACACCGGGATTTCGGCTTTGCGCGCAATTCCTGGTTGACGGGGGCGGCCAGTTGGAACTTCGTCGCCGCGACGCAGTACCTGTTGGGAATGCGCCCGCATTATAAGGGTTTAATGATCGACCCTTGCGTCCCGAAGGGATGGGATAAGTTCGAGGTCAACCGGCGGTTCCGCGGAGCGAATTACCATATAGTCGTGAAAAATCCGAAGAATGTGAGCAAGGGAGTCACTTCGATTAAAGTGAACGGCAAAAAAATTCCGGGTAATATCGTGCCTCCCCAATCTTCAACAAAAGTGGTTGAAGTTGAGGCGATACTCGGGTAGGAACCGCCTGACGGGACTGGGCGGTTTTGTTGACAGCCCCTGGAACCCATGATATAAAAAGCCTGGTAAGTTTGAGGGTTGGGGAAAAGAAGGAGCCACGCTTGGTTGGGATAATGACCCTTAAAGTAGCCGCCAAAAGCAATCCCTCAACCGTAGCGGGAGCGATCGCCAATAACGTTCGCGACGGCAAGAGCGTTGAAATCGTTGCGATGGGACCGGAAAGTATCAATAACACGGTTAAAGCCATCGCGATCGCCCGCGGTTTCTTAAAGGGCGACGGCATGGACGCAAATTTCAAGCCGGAATTCATCCACCTGACCATTGATGGTGAAAAGAAAAGCGCCATAAAGTTTCTTTTGTACATAGAGAAAAATTCCAAATAAGTTTCTTGCCCTTTTACGAACCTCAGCCGACCTTTGGCTGGGGTTTCTTTTTTTATCCCTATTGCGGGGAAAAGGCGGGCGAATAGCTCAGCTGGTTAGAGCACCTGCTTTACACGCAGGGGGTCACAGGTTCGAGTCCTGTTTCGCCCACCAAAATTAAATACCAAGGACGAGAACCTTGGGAAAGGGTCGGGGGAAACGCGAGTTTCCCCGCTTTTATGACGGGTCCATAGGGGAATCCCCCTATGAACGCGAAAGCGTGGTTCGATGTCCTATTCGCCTACTAAAATTAATTACCAAGGGCGAGAGCCTTGAGAATGGCTCGGAAGATTGGCTTGTTTTTTTAAGGGTTTTAGTTAGAATTGCCTTCCCTGCAACAAAATTCTTCTGGCGATCAATAACTGGGGGCGTAGCTCAGCTGGGAGAGCACTTCCATGGCATGGAAGGGGTCGTGGGTTCGATCCCCATCGCCTCCACCAGTTTTATTTTCTAAAGACCAAACAACAACAGTAGAGATACCAGAAAGAATTAAAAAGAATGGGTTTGGACTGCGAAAATCGAAAAGGTTTCCCATGCGCACTCGCGAACAGCTTGAAAAAATAGAACAAGAAACCTTGGTGCCATGCGCCCAAAAATCGATGGAAAGCCGGGGACGTGAACATCCCGAGCCAGAACATCCTTACCGCACGGCTTTCCAAAGGGACAGGGACCGAATCATCCATTCATCCGCTTTCAGGCGCCTTCAATATAAAACCCAGGTTTTCGTCAACCACGAGGGGGATTATTACCGGACCCGGATCACCCACACCCTCGAGGTGGCCCAAATCGCTCGTTCCATCGCCAGGCCCCTGGGATTGAACCAGGACTTGACGGAAGCGGTGGCATTATCCCACGACCTGGGCCATACGCCTTTCGGCCATTCCGGTGAAAAAGTTTTGAACGATATCATGAAAAACGACGGTGGTTTCGAACATAACGCCCAAAGTTACAGGGTCGTAACGCATTTAGAGGACAAATATCCCTCATTCCGGGGCTTGAACCTTTCCTTTGAGGTTCTGGAAGGAATCGACAAGCACCGAACCCGTTATGACCGGCAGGCGGACACCGGAGAACAATACACACTTGAGGCCCAGATCGTGGACCTTTCCGATGAAATCGCCTACACCTCCCATGACGTTGACGATGGGTTGTATTCCGGACTTCTTGATCTCGAAGCTTTGGATGAAATACCACTCTGGAAACGAAACTTGGAAAAAGTAAAATCCGCGGACCCGGACATGAACAAGGAAAAATTGAAATATCAGGCTGTCCGGGAGCTTATCAATGAACAAGTGACCGACCTTTTGAATGAAACCGACCGCCGACTCGCGTCCTTTGGCATCCAGACCTCTCAGGATGTGCGTAAATGCCCCGAGGAACTTGCGGCTTTTTCGGCTGATTTCCTACACCAACACTCAGAGCTGAAGCGTTACTTGTTCCAACATATGTACCGGCATCACAAGGTGACCCGCATGGAATCGAAAGCCACCCGGATCCTTCAGGAATTATTCCGGCTTTACGAGGGAAGCCCCGAAATCCTCCCGGCCAATACCCGCGAAAAAATCCGCAACCAACAGGAGCCGATCCGCCGGATTATCTGTGACTACATCGCCGGAATGACGGACCGATACGCCATTGAGGAATACGCGAAACTGACGGAACCATCCATGCGGGTCTAAGCCTGGAAGTGACTCCTTTTCAAGCGAAATCCCTTTTGATAGGTAAATGGCCCCTTAATTCCCAGCCCGTTCACCCCAGGTTGACAGCATTCTTCCTTTAACTTAAGATGACTTTGTTAAAAGTCCCCGTAAGTGCGCCTCAAGCGTTTTGCTTACGGGGGCTTTTTCATTTTGAGGAGAAAAAAATGGAAACATACCAGATCATCCAGCAGGGCGACGATTATCTTTTGCCGGTTTATAACCGGAAAAAGATCGTGCTGATGCGCGGGGAAGGTGTCCATGTTTATGACTCCGAAAGGATCGTATACCTCGACTTTTTCTCCGGAATCGCGGTGAACGGATTGGGGCAGGCCCATCCGGACGTGGTGAACGCCATCATCGAGGAGACGAAAAAACTCGGGCATGTTTCCAACTATTACTACAACGAACCCAACGTGAGGCTCGCCAAGCTGCTTTGCGACATATCCTTCGCGCAAAAGGTTTTTTTCTGCAATTCCGGCACGGAGGCGGTCGAAGCCGCCATCAAATTGACGAGAAAGTATTTCCGCGGGAAGGGGCAGGAAAAATTCGAGATCATCAGTTTTTACAATTCCTTCCATGGCAGGACTCTGGGGGCCCTTTCGGCCACCGGACAGGTCAAGTTCCAGGAAGGATTGGAACCCCTCTTGCCGGGTTTCAAGCACGCGACTTTTAACAACATTGAAAGCGTGAAAAAACTGGCCGGAGACAAAACGGCCGCCATTCTGGTTGAGCCCATCCAATGCGAGGGGGGAATCCGCATCGCTGCGCCGTCATTTTTAAAGGAATTAAGGGATTTGTGCACCGAAAAGGGAATTTTCCTCATTCTGGACGAAGTGCAATGCGGAATGGGGCGCACCGGAAAGATGTGGGCCTACGAGCATTACGGAATCGAGCCGGACATGATGACCGCGGCGAAGGCACTCGGGGGAGGTTTGCCCATGGGCGCCCTTTTGGTCAACAACCAGGCGGCGCAAGGCTTCAAACCGGGTGACCACGCCTCCACCTTCGGGGGAAATCCCATCGTGAGCGCGGCGTCCATCGCCACGATTGAAGTCATCATCGGAAAGGACCTTTTGCAGCACGCCACCCACGAAGGGGAATACCTGAAGCAGGGGCTCCAATCCGTCCTGAAGGAATTCCCGAAACTGTTCACCGAATGGAGAGGGATGGGCCTCATCCAGGGGCTTGAAATGACGGAAAAAGCCTCTTCATTGGTGGATTTCTGCGCCCGCCAGGGCTTGTTGGTGGGAAGCGCCAACGAAAACGTCCTACGGTTCCTGCCGCCCCTGGTGATCAAGCATCCGGATATCGACCAGGCGATTGAAAAACTTAAAAAAGCTATCGCTGAAGAACTTAAACCTGCCTGAGGTTATTCCATGCAAAAGAAACCGAGACATTTATTGACGCTACAGGAATTTTCCACCAGGGAAATCCTGGATTTTTTGAACCTGGCCCGGGCGATGAAGAAAAATCCCCTCAAGTACCAATATGCCTTGAATGGACAATGCCTGGCCATGATTTTCGATAAGAGTTCCACCCGGACGAGGGTTTCTTTCGAGGTCGGAATAACCCAATTGGGGGGACACGCCCTTTTCATGAACGGAACCGACCTGCAGTTGGGCAGGGGGGAAACCATTTCCGACACGGCCAAAGTCCTGTCCCGCTACGTCCAGGGGATCATGGTCCGGACCTTCGCCCACCGGATTGTCGAGGAACTCGCCGCGAACTCGGCCATCCCCGTCATCAACGGACTGACCGACAGCCACCATCCCTGCCAGATCCTGGCCGACATGCAGACCATCCTGGAGGCTTTCAAGAAATTGAATGGAATCCAGGTGGTCTTTGTAGGCGATGGCAACAACGTGGCCCACAGCCTTCTGATTGGCGCTGCAAAAACGGGCATGCATCTCAGGCTGGTTTGCCCCGAAGGATACCAACCGGATTCTTCCATCCTGGATTACGCGCAAAAAGAAGCCAAAAAAACCGGCAGCCGGATCGAGGTGACCTCGAAGGTCAAAGGCTCGGCCGCTGGCGCCCAGGTGGTTTATACGGATGTTTGGGCCAGCATGGGACAGGAAAAGGAAAAATCCAAACGTCATGAGGATTTCCAAGGCTTCCAAGTCGATCAGAGACTCATGTCGGAATCCCCGCGCGCCATATTCCTCCATTGCCTGCCTGCCCACCGGGGGGAGGAAGTGTCCGCTGACGTGATCGACGGGCCCAGGTCCCGGGTTTGGGACGAGGCGGAAAACCGGTTGCACGCCCAAAAGGCGGTGCTCGCGACCCTGATGGGCAAAACAACAAGGAGCAAACCATGAAAAACATAAAAAAAGTGGTCCTGGCCTATTCCGGGGGCTTGGATACATCCATCATCATTCCGTGGCTCAAGGAAAATTACGGCTGTGAAGTGATTGCCTATATCGCCGATGTGGGCCAAGGGGATGACCTGAATGACGTACAAAACAAGGCATTGAGTACCGGCGCGAAAAAAGCGTTTGTGCAAAACCTTCAAAAGGACTTCATCGAAAACTATTGTTTTCTGGCTTTAAGGGCGCAGGCCAAGTATGAGGGCGTTTATCTTTTGGGAACTTCCCTGGCAAGACCGGTCATCGCCAAGGGCATGGTTGAAACGGCCCTGAGGGAGGGAGCGGATGCGGTTGCCCACGGCTGTACAGGCAAAGGCAACGACCAAGTCCGATTCGAGTTGACAACCATGGCCATGGCTCCCCACCTGAAGGTTATCGCCCCATGGAGGGAATGGAAAATCAGGTCCCGGGAAGACGCCATCGATTACGCGAAAAAACACGGCGTGGAAGTACCGGTCACTAAAAAACGGCCCTATTCCATGGACGGAAACCTCTGGCACTTAAGCCACGAGGGCGGGGAACTGGAAGATCCCTGGAACGCGCCTTCCAAGCACGTATTCCTGACGACCCAGGACCCCGCAAAGGCACCGTCCAAATCCAGGAGTATGGCGGTTTCGTTTATAAACGGGAAGCCGACCGGCATCAACGGGAAAAAAATGGACGGGCCTGCTTTGGTGAAGGCTCTGAACCAAGCAGCTGCGCTTTACGGAATCGGCCGGGTGGATATGGTGGAAAACCGGCTGATTGGCATGAAAAGCCGGGGCGTTTATGAGTCGCCCGGGGCTACGGTGCTATACGAGGCGCACCGGGCACTGCAAAGCTTGACGGTCGAGAGGGAACTTCTGCATTTCGGGCAGGTTCTCTCGGTAAAATACGCCGAACTGGTTTATTACGGCCAATGGTTTTCACCCCTTCGGGATGGGTTGGAGGCCTTTTTCAATGAAATGCAAAAAACCGTGACCGGAGAAGTGCGGGTGTCCCTGCATCCGGGCCGGGTGGTGGCCAACGGCGTGAAATCGCCTTATTCGCTCTACCAGGAAGCCTTGGCGACTTTTGGCCGGGACGCGGTGTATAACCAGAAGGATGCGGAAGGGTTCATCAAGCTTTTCGGTTTGCCGATGAAAGTCGTCGGAATGGTAAAAAGAAAGAAGAAATTTTAAATTCGAGGTCGTTCATGAAAAAAACATGGGGCGGGAGATTCAAAAAAAACACCGATCCTCAAGTCGAGGCCTTTACCGAGTCTATCTCCTTCGACCATCGGTTGGGGCTTTTCGATATCGAGGCCAGCCTGGCCCATGTCCAAGCCCTGGCAAAGGCCAAGCTTTTAAAACCGGATGAAGGGAAAAAACTTACCGCCGGTCTTCAAAAGGTGAAAAGGCTTTATTCGGCGGGGAAGTTGCCGGTGGATTCAAGTCTGGAGGATATCCATACCGCCGTGGAAAACGCCCTGACGCGCATCGTCGGCCCTCTGGGGGGAAAGCTTCATACGGGAAGGTCCCGGAACGACCAGGTCGCCACCGATTTCAGGCTCTATTTGCGCCACGCGGTTAAAAACGTGGTTCTGGCGGGCTGCGGCCTGATTGAAGTCATTCAAAAACGCTCGCTCCGGGAAAAAGAAACCATCCTTCCGGGTTACACCCACCTTCAAAGGGCGATGCCGGTGACCTTAGGACACCATTTGGCTGCCTATGCCTACATGTTCTGCAGGGACATGGACCGGTTCTTATCCGCTTGGGCAAGAGCTGACGCCCTACCCCTGGGATCAGGCGCCCTGGCCGGAACCAACCACCCCCTTGACCGGAACGCAACGGCCCGGAATCTTGGGTTTAAGGCCATCCTGGAGAACAGCCTGGATGCGGTTTCGGACAGGGACGTCTTCGTGGATTTCCTTTCCGCCGCCGCGGTCACCCAAATGCACCTCTCCAGGCTTTCCGAGGACCTGATCCTCTGGTCCAGTGCGGAGTTCGGTTTCGCCGAAATGGACGACTCCTTCGCCACGGGCTCCAGCCTCATGCCCCAGAAAAAGAACCCGGACGTGGCCGAACTGGTCCGGGGAAAAACGGGAAGGGTTTACGGGAATCTTTTGGGCCTTTTCACGGTATTAAAAGGCCTGCCGATGGCCTACAACCGGGACCTGCAGGAGGACAAACATTTCGTTTTCGATTCGGCGGACACGGTCCTTTCGTCCCTTCAAGTCATGACCGGCTTTTTAAGAACATTGAAATTCAACCGGGTTAGGATGAAGGATGCTGCTGACCGGGATTTGACCCTCTTGGCCACCGACTTGGCGGATCTATTGGTTAAAAAGGGGGTCCCGTTCAGGGAATCCCATGAAATCGTCGGCCGGGTCGTCCAATACGCGTTAAAACAAGGGAAACGGATCCAAGACTTGAGCGACAGCGAGTTGGGAAAATTCTCTGAATTCTTCCCGAAAAAGGCCACGAAAAACCTTTCCGTCAAGCTGTCCGTCTTACAAAAGAAAACACCGGGAGGGACCTCTCCTCGTAACGTCGAGCGGCAGGCCCTGATGCTTATAAAAATCGTTGGCCGGCTCCAAAAAACCGCCCACGCCTTGTAATAAGAGGAAATCATGCAAGGTTTCCATTTAAAGAAAAACCGTTGGTACGCTGAAGGAACCGAGCTTTCAAAGATTGCTCAAAAAGCCGGAACGCCTTGCTACGTTTATTGCCTGTCTTCCTTCGAGGAAAAATGGAAGGAAATGGATCGGGCTTTCAAATCCGTCCCCCATCTAGAGGCCTACTCCATTAAAGTCAATTCAAACCTTTCGGTTGTCCACGCCCTCGCCCGGATAGGGGCCGGGGCGGATGTCGTCTCGGGCGGGGAGATCCATATCGCCCTCCGAGCAGGAATTCCTGCGGATCGGATCATTTACGCCGGAGTTGGAAAAACCGACCGGGAAATCGCCTACGCGCTCGGGAAAGGCATCCGGTATTTCAACGTGGAATCCATCCCGGAAATGCTGGTTATCAACGAGATCGCCAAAAAACTCAGGAAAACCGCCCCCATCGCGGTTCGTTTCAATCCAGATGTGGATGCCAAAACCCATCACCACATTACCACCGGTAAAAAGGAAACGAAATTCGGTGTTGACCCAAAAGACCTTGTGGAGGTCATGAGGATCGCCCGAGAGTGCCGCAATCTCAACTGGACCGGTATCCACATGCACATTGGGAGCCAGATGACTCAAACCAACTCCATCGGCCAAGCCGTGAAAGTCATGGAAAAACTGGTTTTAAAGCTCCGGCGCGAGGGTTTCCCAATTTATACCCTTAATATCGGAGGGGGCTACGGGATTGAATACCATGGAGAGAACCCCCCAAAACCTTCCCAATACGCCGCGCGTGTCCTGCCGGTGGTAAAAAAACTAAATGCCGATTTAATCCTGGAACCGGGGAGGTATATCGCGGGTAATTCGGGAGTGCTTCTAACCCGCGTGACTTACGTGAAAAGGGCTGGTTCCAAGACCTTTTATATCGTGGACGCAGGCATGGGGGAATTGATCCGCCCGGCGCTTTACGACGCCTACCACCGGATTGCGCCCGCCTCAGGAACCCAAAAACCGGTACTGAAAGCCGACGTGGTCGGGCCCATCTGCGAATCCACCGACTTTTTCGCGAAAAACCGTTCCCTTCCGAGTGTAAAAAGAGGGGATCTGTTGGTCGTTTTCTCGGCGGGAGCTTATGGAAGCGTCATGGGAAGCACCTACAACGCCCGCCCTTTGGCCCCCGAGGTCGTCGTGAGGGGGAACCGGTTCGCAGTTGCCCGCCGGCGTCAGAGTTGGCGGGACCTGATCCGCTTGGAAAGAATCACTCTTTAATCCCACCCTCATGATTCAAGAACCACCCAAACCTGATTTCCGAAAATATTTTTCAAAATCGCCCGGTTTCCTCCCAGGCCCGAACCAGGTCGGGAGACTAGCCTCTGCAAAGTTTACTTGCGATAGGATGTTAAATTTCCTAATATGAACTCTCATCGGCGTCAAAGCGGAAATAGTTTTTTATCATCGGTGAGAAAGAGGGAGAAAAAATGTTTCGCGGTGCCTTTACAGCCCTGGTCACCCCTTTTAAAAACGGGGAAGTGGATTATTCCGCCCTGGAAGGCTTGATCGAGAACCAAATTACCGGGGGGATTGACGGCCTAGTCCCCTGCGGAACGACCGGCGAGTCACCCACCCTCAGCGAGAAGGAGCACGAGGACATCATCGCCTTCACGGTGAAAAAAGCGCGCAAACGGGTTCCCGTCATCGCCGGTACCGGCTCTAATTCCACCGCCGAAGCCGTTTTATACACCCAGTTCGCCAAGGAAGCAGGCGCGGATGCAGTCCTATTGGTTTGTCCTTATTACAACAAACCCAGCCAGAGGGGCCTGCTCGCCCATTTCAAAGCCATCGCCGACAAAGTTCAAATTCCCCAGATCCTCTATAACATTCCGGGACGCACAGGCATCAACCTGCTTCCTGAAACCCTCGCGGAACTCTCCCGCCACCGCAACATCGTGGGAGTGAAGGAAGCCAGCGGCAGCCTGGAACAGATGGCCAAAATCAAATCTCTTTGCGGCGAGGATTTTGACCTGCTCTCGGGGGATGATCCACTCACCTTTTTCGTGCTCGAACTCGGGGGAGTGGGCGTCATTTCCGTCACCTCGAACATTCTTCCCGGGGAAACCTCGAGAATGGTCCATAGTTATCTTGACGGAAAATCAGAGGAAAGCCGGCAGTTGTTCGATAAATACAACGACCTGGTCAAAGCGATCATGTCGGCGGACGTCAATCCCACCGGGATCAAGGCCGCGATGGCCCTTCGGGGCCAAATCGCGGAGGAATTAAGGCTCCCCCTCGTCCCCGTCACCAGCGAAGCCCGTGAAACCATCCGCAAACAAATGGACCGACTTGGTTTATTGAGCGCGGTCGGCCAAAAACGATGACTTTGAGAATAGCGGTCTCGGGCGCGGGTGGAAGGATGGGCTCCCACATCCTGGGCTTGGCGGCCAGGGACAAGCGCTTTGAAATCGCAGGGGCCCTGGAAATTCCAACCCACCCGTTCCAAAGGAAGCCCTTGGCCGCCCTCTGGCCCGGTTTTGGAATCAGGAATAACTCGGCTCTCCAACCGTCCCTCAAGACCTTCCCCGTCATGCCCCAGGTCTTGATCGATTTCACCCAGCCGCCTGCCACCCTTCAGTATTTAAAGGATGCGCTGTCCCTGGGGGTCAAAATGGTGATCGGAACCACCGGGTTTTCCGCGTCTGAGAAAAAAAGCATAAAGAACGCCTCTAAAAAAATCCCCATTGTCATGGCCCCCAATATGGGAATCGGAATGAACCTTCTTTTCTCCCTGGTGGAGGAAACGGCCCGCAGACTGGGCACGGACTATGACGTCGAAATCTCGGAAACACACCATAACCTGAAAAAAGACGCGCCTTCGGGTTCCGCCTTTGCCTTGGGGGAAGCCGTGGCCCGGGCCTGGAAAGTGGACCTCAGTAAAGTTTCCAGCCATGGCCGGAAGGGCAAGACGGGGGAAAGGGTCAAGGGAACCATCGGGTTTCACGCCATTCGGGGCGGGGACATCGTCGGGGACCATACGGTTCTTTTCGCCGGCGCGGGGGAGCGATTGGAATTGACCCACCGGGCCCATAGCCGGGTGGCATTAGCCCAGGGCGCCCTGAAAGCCGCCCTGTTCCTCGAAAAAAGGAAGAACGGGTTCTTCAACATGGGGGATGTCCTGGGTCTTCATTCGAAGCGTTAAAAAAACCGCTTATCTGAAACTTTTCTTTTTTTCCCTGCGAAGTTTTTCCTTGTTCATTACTTTTTTTATTTCGAGGTGGCTTTGAGAATCGCCCGGCTTCTTCATAACGGCAAACCCCGCTGGGCCATCCTTTTGGAATCGGTGGAAACTTACCGGGTCTTCGAATCGGATGAGCCGTGGAACGACACGACTTTGGATACGAAATCCCACCCGTTCAAGGAAGCACAGCTACTCGCCCCTTCGGAGCCGTCGAAAATCATCGCGGTCGGGTTAAATTACCTCGATCACATGAAGGAAATGGGACTTGAAAAACCAAAGAATCCGATCCTGTTCCTGAAACCCCCTTCCTCCCTGTTGAAGCCGGAGGGGCTGATCCCTTATCCTCCTTCCTCCAACCGCGTGGATCACGAGGCTGAATTGGCGGTCGTCCTGAAAAACCGGTTGAAAAACGCCGAGCCCCAAGAAGCCTTGAAAGCGGTCTGGGGTTTTACCTGCTGCAATGACGTGACAGCCCGTGACTTGCAAAATACCGATGGGCAATGGACCCGCGCCAAGGGTTTCGATGGTTTTTGCCCCCTGGGTCCCTGGCTTGTGACGGACTTCATTGAAAAAGACCAGAAGATCACCTGCCGGTTGAATGGGGAAATCCGGCAAGCTTCTAAAATATCCCAGCGGATTTGGAACACTGCCGAATTGCTTTCCTTTACCTCCCGGGTGATGACGCTGGAGCCCTTGGACGTGTTGACGACCGGCACATCCTCCGGGATTGGTCCCATGAAGCCGGGGGACCAGGTCGAGGTGGAGATTGAAGGGATCGGAATCCTTCGGAATACTATTGGAAAATAAGTCTTCGATTTGAAACCTTGTGGAGTTTTGGCGGAACATGACAACAGTTTATCTTTCACTCGGATCGAATTTTGGGAATCGGGAAAACTATCTGGCGGAAGCCCGGCTGGCCCTGATGCAGGCTTTTACCGGTGTCAGGTTCTCCGGGGTCTATGAAACCGAACCAGTGGAATACAGGGAACAGCCCTGGTTTTTGAACCAAGTAGCCGAAGTTCAGACCGAAATGGATCCCGAAACTTTGCTAGAATGGGCGCGTCAGTTGGAAAGCCGGCAGGGCCGGCAAAGGACAATTCCCAAAGGACCCCGGAGCTTGGACGTGGACTTATTGCTTTACGGGGACCTGGTTCTCCTGGGAAAGGAATTGGTCTTGCCCCACCCGGCGATCCGGTTCCGCAGGCACGTGTTGGTTCCATTGGCCGAGTTGGCCGGCGGGAAACTGTTGCCGGATGCCCGGTTGACGGTGGGGGAAGCGCTTCAAAACACGCAGGATTTCTCAAAGGTGAATCCATATGCTTCGTCATAAATACATCGCCATCGAGGGCCCGATCGGCGTCGGGAAAACCAGCTTGGCCGAAATCCTGGCTAAAAAGCTCAACACCCGCCTGGTTTTGGAAGGCGCGGAAAATAACCCCTTCATACACCATTTTTACAGCAACATGGAAAAGCACGCGTTCCAGACCCAGTTGTTCTTCCTTCTCACCCGGTACAAGCAACAGCAGGACATGGCCCAGAGCGACCTTTTCCAGCAGGGGCTGATCAGCGATTACCTCTTCGCCAAGGACCGGATCTTCGCCAACCTTACCCTCGACGATAATGAGCTTAAACTTTACGAACAGATCCATTCCATTCTCAACGGGAGGGTACTGAAGCCGGACTTCGTGATCTATCTCCAGGCCTCCACGGAAGTCCTGCTGAAACGCATCGCCTTACGGGGCCGGAAATTCGAGAACCAGATCAACTCGGATTACCTCGCGGAGTTGAACCAGGCTTATAACTACTATTTCTTCCACTACGAGGAAACGCCACTGATGGTCGTGAACACCAGCGAGATCGACTTCGTCCACCGCGACGCGGATTTGGACGACCTCCTGACCCATTTGGGAAAGGTCACCAAAGGGACGGTTTATTACCAGCCCGTCAGTCTGAAAAAATAAATTAAAACCTTTTGGATAAAGGCAGGCACTTAAACTCTTATGTTAAAAAGAACGAATACAACAGACTTCATCAAAAAATGCGACGCGGGGGAGAAACTTGTCCTCTGCACCGCCTATGACTATTCCATGGCCCTGGCCGTGGACGCGGCGGGCGTGGATGCCATCCTCGTGGGAGATACCCTGAACATGACCATGCTGGGCCGGGAAAACACCCTAACGGCCACGATGGATGAGATGATCCACCATTGCAAGGCCGTGGTGAGGGGCACCCAACAGGCGATGGTGATCGCGGACATGCCTTTTCTTTCCTACCAGCTGGGCTTGGAGGAAGCCCTTGAAAACGCCGGCTTGTTCCTGACAGAGGGGGGAGCGCAAGCCGTGAAATTGGAATGGTGCCCCCAAGCGGGGGAAGTAACGGAATTCCTCGTCCAAAACGGCATCCCGGTCATGGGTCACGTAGGATGCACGCCCCAACATATCCACCAAATGGGCGGTTATCACAAGCAGGGCAAAGATTCGGTCTCCGCGGGCCGGATCTTAAAAGAAGCCAAAGCCTTGGAATACGCCGGGGCCTTCTCGATCGTGTTGGAATTGGTTTCCGCCGAAATCGCCCGAAAAATCACCCAAAGACTTCAAATTCCGACCATTGGGATTGGTTCGGGTCCCCATTGTGACGGCCAGGTCCAGGTGCTGCACGACTTATTGGGGTTGCTACCTGATTTCCATCCCAAGCACGCCAAGGCTTATTTGAAGCTCCATGAGGAAATCCAAAAGGCGATCAAACTCTACGCCAACGAGGTTCGTTCCGGAAAATTCCCCGCGTAAAATCCCGATCTAAAATAAATAATTGATTTCACGTGGGAAAAACCGCTTCCAAAACCTTCACGCCCGAAGAAATGGATTTCGCGAAAAACCAAAACAAAATTGACGTAAAAACACGACGTCCTCGTATTGAAAGTGGTAATCTGTTTAAACGATTTTGAGAAATCATTTACTAGAGGTCGCGATGCGCTGTTCCTTTTATCTTCCGTGTTTCGTTTTATTTCTTCTGTTTTGGTCGTTTTTTTTTTATCGCATGCAAAAAAGAATTCTCGACCGCGCCAAAATCAACCCCTACCTCAACTCCTACCAGCAGTTTTACCCCCATCTCCGACCCCGGAACCTTAACGCCGACCTGGTCATTAACGCCCACCTCCATGACTTTTAGCCCAACGCCGACCCTATCTCCGATGGGCATCCCCACCAACACTTATACCGTTACCCCGACCTCGACACTAACGGCGACCCAGACTCCGTCTTGCGGGGTGATGGGCTCAGCTTTTGTTCACCCGGGCGCCTGGTCGTCTTGTGCGGAACTGAACTTCGTAAAGGCGCAGATCCTGGCGGGGAACCAGCCTTGGACCCAACAGTTAGCCAATTTGGAGGGGCAAACAGGGGGATCTGCCTCAGGACTGAATGTGAATGGGAAACTATTCGATTCTTGCAATGACGAGAGCGACGGCCAAACCGACTCGGCGCTTTGCTACGCGAACGCCCTTGCCTGGTATTTGACGGGCACCCAATCCTATTACACCAAGGCCATGGGCATTCTCGCCAACTACGCGACCATGACCGGCATGACTTCTTCCTGCGGATGGAACCAGCAGTACACGTTGGACGCGGGGTGGTTCGGCGGTCTTTTCGCCAACGCGTGCGAACTCTTGCGGATGAATCCCAGCTGGACCACCGCGGACACCACGACCTATGTCAACATGTTCAAGACCGGTTGGTACCCGGGCGTGACCACCATGAGCAACGGAAACGGGAATGTCGACCTGACCCAGATCGACGCCATGATGTCCATGGCGGTCTTTTGCGACGACCAAACCACTTTCGGCAACGCCGTCACCCGATACCAAGCCCGGATACCCGCCTACATCTACAGCTCCACCTGGCCTCAAATTCCCAATAGCACCAACCCGGACACCGGCAACAACATGCCCGCAACGATCAACGGGGACCTTTACAACGGCCCCGCGACTTCGTGCAGTCCCCAGTTCCCGAACAACTTCTGGATGTGTCCCAACGAATGGATTGCGGGTTTGATGCAGGAGACTTGCCGGGACAACGGCCACCACGCCCAGTTCGGCCTGGACGCGGCGGTCCAATGCGCCGAGATCGACTACCACCAGGGAAGCACGTACGCTTTATACGCGACCTACGAGACATTCTTGGTGCCGGCTTTGGAATTGCTCGCCCAGGAGTTGTACAACGACAACGCTTCTCCCTGTAACGGGCTCGAGAATACCCAGGATGGCGGCCAGGCCTTCGACACCTTCGAGATCGGATACAATGAGTACGTCAACCGCCTTGGATTGGGAACAGCCCAGGGAACGGGATTGTATTACACGAATTTATACCTTCCCGAACTGCGGAATAACGCGACTTATTACGGAAACACCCTATGGGCCCTGTTCAATATTTCCTGGGAGACCCTGACTCACGCCGGGGTGAATTAAACCGGGTCTATTCGATAAGCCAAGTTTTAATCCCTTAAAGGAGAAAACGATGAAGAAAATTCTGTGTCTAACAACGGTTCTCTTGTTCCTCGCGCCCGTAGCCTTCGCGGCCGTGGTTGAGGATTGGACCAATGTGCAAGGTGCGAACACCGGAACCTATATGGACAGCAACGGCTCCAAGATCGACTTTGCGGTCGATGCGGGCCCCAAGGGCGGGCAGAAGGCGTTGAAGTTGACCTCCAGCCTCGTGCAAGGGGGTTATTGCGGCATCTGGCACAATTTCATGGCCGACCTGTCGAAGTCCGGAAACTTGAAGTTCATGGCCAAATCCACCCTTCCCGGGGAGATCCAGGTCGCTTTGAAGGACGCCTATAACGTGCAATACATCGCCAAGGCGCAGGTCGCCGCGGATTGGGCGGAAGTTTCCATCCCCCTTTCCAGTTTCCGCAAAGACCCCTATTACACCCAACCTGACGCCATCACGGGCCATTTGATGGACCTCAGCAAGACCTCCGGGATGAACCTGGCCCCCACGATGGTAGGCTCCGCGGTGCTATTGTTCGGGCAGGTCGAGAGCGACGGGAACGTGGCCGCCGCGCCAAGCGCCCAAGCGCCCGTGACGGAGGCCAAGGATCTTCAGTTCGTCGTGATGCCCGACGAGGTTATCGGGCCCATCAGCCCCTACATCTATGGCCTGAGCGACCAGGACCCTTCCGGCATGAACGCGACCGTCCGCCGCCTGGGCGGTAACCGCATGACGGGATACAATTGGACGAACAACTACTCCAACGCCGGCACCGATTGGAAGAATTCCAGCGACGATTGGCTCTGCGTTTCCCCCATCAAATACAACGATTGCGACCAGCCCGGCGCTCTATACCGTCATTTCGCGGAGGAAAACCAGAAGGCGGGGCTGAAATCGCTCGTCACGATTCAGATGGCGGGTTACGTGGCCGCCGATAAAAAGGGCGAGGTCTTGAAGGAGGAGACGGCCCCGAGTCCCCGTTGGGCCAAGGTGGAGTTCGAGAAAAAAGGCCCCTACACCCTGACGCCCAAGCCGGACAGCCCGGTCGTTTACGACGACGAGTTCGTCAACTTCCTGGTTCAAACCTTCAAGCCGGCGTCGAAGGGCGGCATCAAGTTTTACAACCTCGACAACGAGCCCGCTCTTTGGTGCGGCAAGCATCCCCGCATCCACCCGGACAAGCTCACCTATCCCGAGATCTTGGATAAATCCCTCCAACTGGCTCATGCCATCCTCAAGGTGGATCCTTCCGCCATGATCCTCGGGCCGGTGGCCTACGGCTGGCAGGAATTCATCACCCTCCAGGAATCGGCGGACTACGTGGAAATGAACAAGACCTACGGTTCCTACCTCGATTACTATCTGGCCCAGTTCCAGGCGCAGGAAAAGAAGGAAGGCCAGAGGCTTCTGCACGTGCTAGACCTTCATTGGTACCCGGAGGCCCAGGGCGGGGGAATGCGCATTACCGAGAACGACGTCTCGCCCGATTCCATCGATGCCCGCGTCCAGGCGCCCCGCAGTCTGTGGGACCCCGATTACATTGAAAAAAGCTGGATCACCCAGTGGTCCACCCATAACAAGCCCATCTGCCTCATCCCCTGGGTCAAGGAAAAGATCGACAAGCATTATCCCGGGACAAAGCTTTCCTTCTCGGAGTACGACTACGGCGGCGGCAACCACATCTCTGGTGGGATCGCCCAGGCGGACGTGTTGGGGATCTTCGGGAAAACCGGCGTTTATATGTCAAACTACTGGGGGGACCTGAACCCCTATAACAAGGCAGCATTTAAGCTCTACCGCAATTACGACGGGAACAACGCGGCCATCGGGGGAACATCGGTATCCGCTTCGGCAGGGGACATCACATTGGCATCCATCTACGCCGCGACCGACCCCTCTCAGCCAGGGACCCTATGGCTGGTGGTCTTGAACAAGAGCCAGAAGGTCGCTATCCATGGCAAGTTCAAGTTCCAGGGAAAAGAAACCTATAAGAAATATGTTTGTTACGGGTTCGACGGGAAATCGCCGGAAATCCAGAAAATCAAGGAGGGCGGGATCGACAAGGATCACTTCAACTATTCCTTGGCACCCCTCTCTGCCACCCTCTTCGTCTGCCGGGGGAATGATCAACAACAGAAGAAATGAACCACATGTGACGTAAATCAAATCCACGAATAAATGGGGCAATGGAAAAACATGGTTAATATAAAAAACAAATGGGTTTTGCTAACCGGCGCCAGTCGGGGTGTCGGGATGAGAGTCGCTAAAGGGTTAGCCGACCATGGTTGCAAGTTAATTTTGCAAAGCAGGAATTTAGAGGGCACCAAAATATTGGTCGAAGAGCTGAAAGCCAAGGGCGTTGAAGCTTACGGTGTTGCCGCGGAGTTATCCGATATAAAACAAGTCGAGCATTTGATTGCCGACGCCAAGCGCATATCGGAAGATCACATCGACATTCTTTATAACAACGCCGCGGTCATGACTAAATTCCATGAGGATAAATACGGCGCGACAGCCGATGAATATACCTTGAGTTTTTTGGTGAACGCGACTGTTCCTTCTGTAATCTGCAACGCGTTCATACCTCAAATGGTTAAAAGAGGCTGGAGACGAATCGTGAACGTGACTTCGGGCATTGCCGATCAGCCGCAATTAATGCCCTATAGTTGCTCCAAGGCCGCTTTGGACCGTTATGTGCGCGACCTGATCACCACCCTCGCCGGAACCGGCGTTCTTATTAATTTGATGGACCCGGGATGGCTGAGAACCGATTTAGGCGGGCCCCAAGCGCCGAACGATCCTGATCGTGTTTTGCCCGGAGCCCTGGTGCCTGTGCTGTTAGAGGAGAAAGAGGGAAGTGGTAAGCTTTACCATGCCATGGATTATTGTAAGTAATATAAAGACGATAATCCGTAAATCACTTTACCGTTTTTCAAATAAAGGATTTAACGAAACATCATGAAAGTCATTTCTAAAACACAAGCGATGCAGGACCTTTGCCGAAAATGGCGGATGGCGAAAAAAACCATAGGTTTCGTGCCCACCATGGGAGCCCTCCACGAGGGGCATTTGGAGTTGGTCAAGACCTCCAAGAAAGAAAACCAAGTCACGGTCGTTTCGATTTTCGTGAATCCCACCCAATTCGGCCCTTCCGAGGATTTTCTCCGGTACCCCCGCACCCTGGAAAAAGACAAGGCGCTCCTCAAACCCTTGGAAATCAACGCGGTTTTTGCCCCGAATAAAAGGGAAATGTATCCCCATGGATTTTCATCCCAAGTCAAGGTATCCGGAAAACTGGTGGAAACCCTCTGCGGTCCCCTCCGCCCCGGCCATTTTGACGGTGTTGCGACCGTCGTGGTGAAACTCCTCGAAATTACACAGCCCACCCGCCTTTACCTGGGACAGAAAGACGCCCAGCAAGCGGCCGTGCTCAAGCATGTCATCAAGGACCTCAATATCGGCGTCAAGCCCGTTATCTGCCCTACCGTCCGGGAACACGACGGCCTGGCCATGAGTTCCCGCAACTTGAACCTGACCCTAAATGGCCGCAAGACCGCGCCTATTCTTTACAGGGCCCTCAAAGTGGGGAAGAGCATCGTGGATTTGGGGGAGAATGACACGTCAAAGGTCCTGAAAGAGATCAAGAAAGTGATCCTGAATGAGAAGAAGTTCAAGCTCCAATACCTGGAGGCGGTCGAATCTGAAACCCTGGAATCCTTGAAACATGTTAAACGTGGCCGAACCCTTGTCGCATTGGCGGCCTACCTTGACAACGTTCGGTTGATTGACAATATATTGATTTAGCGGTTCCTCTTCTTCAATTCATCCGTCCCTTGAACCCTCCTGTTGGCGTCTTACACCAGCCGGGCAAGGTGAAACAAAGGCAAAATGCGCCGGGGGGGTTTTATTCGTGTTATCGTTCCGCTAAACTATCTGCCATTCTTGACTGGTTTTTTCAGTAAAAGAAAGGGAAAAATGGCCAGGACATTCGTTAAATCCAAGATCCAAAAAGCGACCGTGACCCAAACCGACCTCCATTACGAGGGAAGCATCACGCTCGATCCCAAGATCATGCGCGCCGCGGATATCGCGCCCTACGAGCAGGTCCACGTGCTCAACCTGAACAACGGCAACCGCCTGGAAACCTACGCCATCGGGGGTAAACCCAATTCCGGGACTGTTTGCATGAACGGTGCGGCCGCCCGCCACGCCGAGAAAGGGGATTTGGTCATCGTGTTGACCTACGAGTCTTTTCCCCAGGAACCGCCGGTGGGCTACAAACCCAAGGTGGTTTTATTGGACTCGAAAAACAGGATCAAAAAAGTGAAAAAAGGGAGCTAACCATGTCCTTGGACCTATTCCCGAATGATGAAAAGCTTTGCGCCTTGATTCGGGACCTGAAAAAAGAAAGAAAGGCGGTGATCCTGGCCCACAGCTACGAGCGGCCCGAGGTGCAGGATATCGCGGACCACGTGGGGGATTCCCTGGAATTGTCCCGCCTGGCGGCTAAAACCGACGCGGACGTCATCGTATTCTGCAGTGTGATGTTCATGGCCGAGACGGCCAAGATCCTCTCCCCCCAAAAAATGGTTCTTATTCCCGTGCCCGAAGCCGGCTGTCCCTTGGCCGACATGATCACCCCCGCCCAGTTGGCGGAGGAAAAAGCCAAGCATCCCAATGCGGCGGTCGTGGCCTACGTCAACTGCTCCGCCGAAATCAAGTCCATGGCCGACGTCTGCTGTACCTCGGCCAACGCCCTGCAGGTGGTCAACTCCGTTCCCGCGGAGGAAATCCTCTTCGTCCCGGACCAGCACCTGGGCCGGTGGGTCCAGGCCCATACGGACAAGAAAATGCTCCTTTGGGCGGGCTGCTGCCCCACCCACCAGCGCATGAAGGCCAAGGACATCCTGGACATGAAACGCGACCATCCCGGCGCGCTCGTGGTGGTGCATCCCGAGGCCAATGAGGACATCTGTAATATGGCCGACGAGGTCCTATCCACCTCCCAAATGCTCCGTTTTTGCCAGGCTTCCAGCGCGGAAACCTTCATCATCGGGACTGAGATGGGGCTGCTGCACCGCTTGCGCAAGACCATGCCCGGCAAGGTATTCCTCCAGCCCAGCAAGGGGCTGATCTGCCCCAACATGAAGATGACCCAGCTGGAGGACTTGTATGAATCCTTGAAGGCGCTCCAGACTCCCATCGAGATCCCCGAACCCATCCGCGTCAAGGCCCTGAAGGCGATCGATGGCATGTTAGCGGCGGTTCCGTCCAAGTGAGGGCACGGGTTCCCAAACGCAGGCTGGGCATCGTCGGCTGCGGGGCCATTGGCTCGGTTGTGGCGGCCTCCCTGGAAAAACGCAAATCCTCTTTCCAAGTCACAGCGGTTTATGACGTAGCGCCCGCCGCGGCCCGAATACTTTCAAACCGGTTGAAATCCAAACCCGCCGTCTGCCGAAACCTCGTTTCTTTATTCCCGAAATGCGATTGGGTCCTGGAAGCGGCCTCCGTCAAGGCGGTCCCCGGGATCGCGGTGGAATGCTTGAAACGCCGTAAAAACATCGTGCTCATGAGTACCGGGGGTTTCCTTCTCAACCGGGAACGCCTGACAGCCCTGGCCCGCCGGTTCCGCACCAAGATTTACCTGCCCTCCGGCGCTCTCTGCGGCTTGGACGGGCTCAAGGCGGCCCGGCAGGTCGGGAAACTGGATTCCTTCCAAATCACCTCTACAAAGCCCCCGGCCGGCTTTCTGGGCGCTCCCGGCCTGACCCCGGGGCAAAAAAGAAAACTCTTAACGGCAAAAAAGCCTTTTTACCTGTACCAAGGGGATGTCTGGGGCGCCATCCGCCGTTTTCCCGCCAATGTGAACGTGGCCGCGACCATGGCCTTGGCCTCCGGCGCCCCGAAACGGCTAAAGGTCCGTGTCGTGGCGGATCCCCGTGTTAAACTCAACCAACACGAGATCCGCGCCACTGGTGACTTCGGGGAGTTGGAGGCTGTGACCCGGAACCGGCCCTCCTCCCTGAACCCCAAAACCAGCGCCCTCGCGATCCAGGCGGCCTTGGCGCTTTTCGAGCGGTTGGAAAGTTACGTTGAAGTGGGAACTTGACGAGGAAGGGAACTACTCTGTGCCCAGCGCCATAATCATCAAGGGACTTTCCAAGACCTATAAGACCGGATTTTGGCTTAAGCCAAAAGTCACCCATGCCCTGAAATCCCTTACCCTCGAGATCCGTGAGAGGGAAGCTTTCGGGCTTTTGGGGTTGAATGGGGCCGGAAAAACGACCGCCATCAAGCTGGTCCTGGGCCTTTTAAAACCTACCACGGGTGACATCACGGTCTTGGGCGGGCGTATCTCGGACCGGGCGATCCGGGAGAAGGTCGGTTACCTGCCCGAGATGCCTTATTTCTCGAAACAACACACCGGGCGTGAAATCCTCAAGTACTTCGGTTCCCTCTACGGTCTTTCCGGAAAAGCCTTGTCCTACCGGGTGGACGAGGTGTTGGACCTAGTCCGGATGACGAATGCCGCCAACCAAAGGGTATCCGGATATTCCAAGGGAATGCAGCAGCGCATCGGGATCGGCCAGGCCCTGATCGGAAAACCCCTCCTGTTGATATGCGACGAGCCTATGAGCGGCCTGGACCCTGTGGGTTACAAGGAAATGCGCGACATCTTCCTGGACCTGAAAAAAACCGGAACAACCATTTTCCTGAATACCCATATCCTGGACGAAGTCGAGAGGATTTGTGACCGCGTCGGGGTCCTGCACGAGGGGGTCCTCGCGGATATGACCCCAGTCGCCAGCATCATGGAATCCTCGATCCCGGTTGATTACTGGGTGGACGTTCCTCCCACGGAGGCGGCCAAGCTCATCGGAATGCCGTTCCAGGAATCCATCGCCAAGGCCGGTGGAATCCAGGTGGCGGGTTTGGTCCTCCCGGAAACACTCACCTTACTGACCGCCCGAAGGGCCGTCATCAAGGGTATCCGGCCCCTTTCCTCCCTGGTGGAGGCCTATTTCCTGAAAACCATCGGCGCCGTTTCATCCACGGCACCGGGGAGGCGCTGAAATGAACCGAATCCTCAGGGTTTGCGGTTATACCTTCCGGGAACTGGTCCGAAGCAAGATGCTATACGTCTGGATCATCAGCGTGGTGGTGCTTTCCGGGCTGGCTTTCCTTCTTTCCCTTTTGAGTTTCGGGGAAGTCCATAAGATCTTCATGGACCTGGGGTTGGTGGGCATGGAGGTGACCGGTTTGATCGTGCTTTTATTGAGCCTGGCCGTGACCTACTCGACCGACATGGACCAGAAGGCTATTTATCTCCAAATGGCCAAGCCGATCACCCGGGGTGAATACCTGATGGGCCGGGTCCTGGGCTTTTTCCTCGTGAACACCCTGGTGGTAGTTGGAATGGGCGCGATGGTCGTGTGCCTGGTTGTTTTTGTCGGGGGAGGCCAGGTTCCCCCTCTTTTTTACGCCTGCGCGGCCTTCACCCTCCTTGAATTATTTCTCCTGACGGTGCTGGGCCTGACCTTCCAGATGATCGCCACTTCCATGGTGGGTGTTTTTCTTTACACCTTTTTCGCTATTTTCCTGGGTCACTTGATCGGGGAGGTCCAATGGCTTCTCCAACAGCAATTGGCCCCGTTCCTGAGGCACCTTCTCCAGGTCATCTATTATTGCCTGCCAAACCTGGAAATTTTCAACCTCAAGGACCGGCTTTATGACCCCGCCCTCATCCTGGGCTGGCCGCAGTGGAGGGAAGTCCTCCTCTACACCTTCGCCTATTCCTTCGTGGTCTTCCTCATCGGATGGATCAACCTGGAAAAAAGGGAATTCCGTTGAGGACCCAGCCGGTCTATAACCGGTTCATGCGGTGGGCTCCGGTATTCCTCGTCGCCGCCTTTCTCGTCCAGGCGGTGCTCTCCCAACGCCTGCAATCCTGGGTCCACCCGGTCGCCTTTGATGCGGGGCAGGTCCAGCATATGGACAAAAAAACCGCCTCCACGGTCCGTGCGCTGGCGTTCCTGGGGGGCTTCAAGGTCCTGGTGGGTCACCTTTTTTGGATCCAGGTCATCCAGTATTACGGGGATATCGATAACTCCTTGGACCGGTACTCGAAATTATTCGATTACTGCAACTTGGCGTCGGATTTGAACCCGCAGTTCGTTCCCATCTACACCTACGGCGCGGCCGCCCTGGCCTTCCACCTGAAACGAATCGGCCAAGCCGAGGAACTTCTCCAGAAAGGAGTGACCAATAATCCGAAAGAAAACCGTTTGAAATTCATGATGGCGGCCATCCTTTACCAGCACGCGGAAAATTACGAGAAGGTGATCCCTTTCCTGGAAGCCCAGATTGAAAGGGGGGACGCGCCTGACATGCTGGTGAATATCCTGGCCAATACCTACATGAAAGCGAGCAAGTACGGCGACGCTATCCGCCTCTGGAAAAAAATTCTCCGGAATTCGGATACGGACCAGCAGAAGATTGAGGCTGGTGAAAAACTCCAGGAACTCTATATCACCATAAAAAAATTACAGCAAAATGTAACGACACAGGGGGATACCGTTCCCTAAGTCCCAAAATACAAATTCGAAAGGGCAATCCAAACACACCCCTGTCTTTCACCCGAGCTTATCCACGAGGACTTTCGATGATTCACCTCCTGACCTTAAACCCCGCCTTAGACCTGTTCCTGGGCCTGAAAGAGCCTTCCCAAGGGAAGATTGGGGAAGCTGGCTCCCCCACGGTTACTGCCGGGGGAAAAGCCCTGAATATCGCCCGTTTTATGGGAAAATGGGGGGTAAGGCACCGCGTTTGGCTTGGGACTGGAGGGGGTTCTGATCCCACCCATGTTCTTTACCGTGCCCTTCTGAAAAGGGAGGGAATCCCCGTAAGTTTCTTGAGCAAAACCGCCCGCATCCGCTGGAATGTGGTGGTTCACCGGAATAACCGCTCACAAAAGTACAACCACCCCGGATACCGGCTGGAATCCAGAATTTTTTCTAATCTTAAAAACCAGGTCAGAAAAAATGATTACCTTGTTTTAACCGGCCGGCTTCCCCAGGGAATGAATACCTCGCTTTATGCCCATTGGATCCGTTTCTTTAACCGGAAAGGTGTTAAAACAATCGTGGACACCTCGGGTAAAGCGTTACGTGAGGCTTTGAAGGCTACCCCCTGGTTCTTTAAGATTAATCTTTATGAGCTGTCGGAGGCCTTGGGCCGAAGGATTACCCAACTGGGTCCTGTACCAGCCCTGGTGAAAAAACAGTTCCTAAAAAGGGGCCTTACCCATGGATCTGTTACGGATGGACCCCGGGGAGCGGTTATTTGGAGAGGGAAAGAAATTCTCCGGGTTGAAAGCACACTGAAGGTGAAAAACAACCTGGTGGTCGGAGCGGGAGACGGATTCCTGGCAGGTTACTTGAAAGGTTTTGCCGGCGGAAAATCTTTTATGGATTGCGCCCGTCTGGCTTCCGCCTCGGGGACAGCAGTAGCCTCGAAGGGAATTGATGGTTTCGATTCAAAAGGAGTTGTCTGGCAAATGAAGTTTGTTCACGTTAGTAAATTAAGAACTTTTAACAAAACTAAAGCTCTACTATGAACAACTATTAATAAAATCAGTAATTCTTAAGTCTAAAAGGCGTCAAGCAAAACCTAATCCTTTGCCACGGATTCAGGGGATGTGCCGATTCACCCCTAAAGCAGTCAAGGAAATCGTTACTATACCGAACTTTCATTGAAAGCTTTAATGAGGTTCGGCATGCATTTAGATTGGGCTAAGAAAAAAGGCTTTAAATATTTATGTTTATTAAATCCCATGAATCCCATGCATCCGTGGCTAGGTTTATTTTGAACAGGTTAGAATTTTGTTAGTGTCTCTAAGTTGATCTACATACAAACCATAATGTTTAGTTAAACCGAATTCTAGTACCGGGAATAACTCTTGAATCTCGAAAACAGGGTCATCTATTCAGTCGCGGAAATAATCCAGACAGCCCGGGCGCTCCTGGAAGCCAAGTTCCCCCATGTGTTGGTGGAAGGGGAAATCGGCGAATACACCCTCGCCCCCTCCGGCCACATGTACTTCAACCTTAAAGACCAGAAGTGCGCCCTCTCCTGCGCCTTTTTCAAGGGCAACAACCAGGCCCTGGCCTTCAAGCCGGAAGCCGGAATGAAAGTCATTGCGGGGGGAGTCCTTACCCTTTACGAGCGCAACAGCAAGTTCCAACTCAACGTCCGCACCTTGGAGCCCAAAGGCGTTGGAGCCCTTCAAATTGCCTTCGAACAGTTAAAGAAAAAGTTGATGGAGGAAGGCCTTTTCGAGGAGGAGAGGAAGAAACCCATCCCGGAATTTCCCCAACGGATCGCTTTGATAACCTCCCCGAGCGGAGCGGCTATCCAGGATTTTATGAAAATTTTGGAAACCCGGGTCGGGATCGAGGAAGTGGAGCTTTTCCCTGTGAAAGTACAAGGAACTGAAGCTCCTGGCGAAATTAAAGCCGCCATCGAGGAAGTATCCCGCCAGGCCTCCCATGATGTCCTGATTCTCACCCGCGGCGGGGGCAGCTTGGAAGATCTTGCCGCCTTTAATGACGAGGGGGTCGTCCGCGCCCTGGCGGAATGCTCCATCCCCACCATCAGCGCCATTGGACATGAGGTGGATTTCACCCTCTGTGATTTCGTGGCCGACCGCCGGGAGCCGACTCCCACCGCCGCCGCGTCCCATTTAACCCCAGGCCGGGATGAGATAAAGGACCAACTCGATAACCTGCGCCACAGGCTCCAGGAAGCTTTGGGAAACAATATTGAGTTGAAGAAGCGCGACTTAAGAGAATTGTTGAAAACCTTGAGGGAACGCCGCCCGGCTTTCTTATTGGACCAAGCCAGGCAGGATCTTGATTCCCGGGTGGAGGAGCTAAAACAGCTTCTTCAGGACAATCTCCAGGAAAAACAACAACGGCTCAACCGACTCAGCGACATTTTGGCCCGGACCACGCCCCTGCAGTTAATCAAGCCTTACCGGGAACGGCTTCTGGGACTCCAAGCCCAAATGGAGGCCTACCATCCTTACGGCCCCTTGAAGCGGGGTTATGCCATCGTGACCCAAAAGAAAACGGGGAAGATTTTAAGATCGCCCAAGGGCTTGGAAGCGGGGGAGAGGCTTCGTATCCGCCTCGAAAAAGGCTCTTTAGAATCGGATGTGGTTTCAACCGACCCCAATTCCCAATAATTTTCTGTACCGAGTTTCCCACCAGCATTGGCAATAACCCATTAAACGGAGCGGAACCCAGTACGCAGGGCTGGCCGCCCGAGGCTACATGCCGACCTACCATAAAACTGTTCAGGGGTCGGTATAGTACCGATTTCCTCCATTTATCCCGGCTATAGCCGGGACCAAAAATAGATAAATCGGCACAAGCCGCGAGGGCGAAGCCTGCCAGTGCATGCCAGCCCACCATAAAGCATTTAAAGTGGCTGGTATAGCACCGATCTCAATATCTTTTTAAGGTAGATCAGCGCAGATTTAAATGAAATCTGTGCCACGAACCCAGTGCAGGAGGTCGTGAACCCAGTTCCGGGAGTGGGCTAACCCAGTTCCTGGGGAGATAACCCAGTTCCGAGAATTGAGCTAACCCAGTTCCAGGGTCAGCAACCCAGTTCCAGAGGAGATAAACTGCCCACATTCCCGGTGGCATCCGTCGGCAAGGGGGATAAACTGCCCACATTCCCGGGAACACCCGTCGGAAAGGGGAGATAAACTGCCCACATTTCCGGTGTCATCTGCCGGAAGGGGAGATAAACTGCCCACATTTCCGTCGGTAACCCAGGATAACCTGGTGACACCTACTATATAAACGGCTTGGAATCCATTAAACGGGACGGAACCCATTAAACGGAGCCGGGCGAATCCATTAAACGGAGCCGGGCTAATCCGTTAAACGGGACGGAACCCAGTTCCCGGGGTCACGAACCCAATACGCAGGAGGATAAACCGCCCACATTTCCGGGAACATCCATCGGAAAGAGGAGATAAACTGCCCACATTCCCAGTGTCATCTGCTGGCAGGGGAAGATAAACTGCCCACATTTCCGGTTCCATCTGCCGGAAGGGAGGATAAACCGCCCACATTCCCAGTTCCAAGGGGCACGAACCCAGTTCACGGAGGGGCGAACCCAGTTCCGGAAGTGTGCTAACCCAGTTCCAGAGGAGATAACCCGCCCACATTTCCGTCGGCACCCGTCGGAAAGGGGAGATAAACTGCCCACATTTCCGGTTCTATCTGCCGGAAGGGAGGATAACCCGCCTACAAACCCAGTGTCATTTGCCGACAGGGGGGATAAACTGCCCACATTCCCGGTGTCATCTGCCGACAGTGGGAGATAAACCGCCCACATTTCCGGTCATCTACCGACAGGGGAGGATAACCCGCCCACATCCCTGCCCGCAGGCGTCGGAGTCCTGCCCGCAGACGTCAGGGGTCCTGCCCGCAGAAACCGGTAGCCCTGACCGCAGATGCTGGGGGTCCTGCCCGCCGAGGTCGGTAGCCCTGACCGCACGGGCTGGATTCACTGCCCGCATAGGGGGGGTAACTTGCCGCTACCCCTGAAAATCCATTGAAGACTCCTAATTTTTGGATTAAATCGGCTTTTTACCGTCTATAGGGTGTGAAAAGAAATACCCCTTGTATATAGAACGTGGGAAAATTAGCTATATCCGGCTAAACGTGGACGGTCAAATGATTAAGAAGAACGTATTCCGCAATAGGTTGCGTTTTTTAAATGCAGGTCTATTTGCCTGCGTCATCTTAGTTTTTGGAATGGGTTTGGTTGCCACAACCCATAACAGTTCTTTCCCCGTAACAAAAAAATCCAATGCTTCTTCCAAAGCCCAACTTGATGCAGGCACTCGCTTGAAACTCAATCAGAATTACGGCCACATCCCCCTTTATTTCGAACCCAATGAGGGTCAAACCGATCCTCAAGTTAAGTTCATTTCCAGGGGAAGCGGCTATACCTTCTTTATTACGCCCGCCGAAGCGGTATTTGTCCTTAAACATGGAGGGCCTAAAGATTTATCGCAGAAAACCGGAAGACTTGGTCATAAATTCCCAATTCCTAATTCCTCATTCCAAATTGGTTCTCCAGATGTTTTACGCCTGAGGCTCGAAGGTGGTAACCGCATGGCCGAATTCGAAGGGATGGAAAAGGCGGAAGGGAAGAGTAATTACTTTATCGGAAACGACCGTTCCAAGTGGCATACCAACATTGCTAACTACACTAAAGTGAAGATAAAGGAAGTCTATCCCGGCATCGACATGGTGTATTACGGCGCGCAGCGAAAGCTGGAGTACGACTTCGAGGTTAAACCTGGAGCGGACCCAAGTGTCATTGGTCTCAGTAACCAGGGTGCCAAAAATGCTGAGGTGGACAGCCAAGGGAATTTGATATTCCACATGGCCCAAGGAGATGTGGCCTTCAAGGCTCCGATTGTTTACCAAGAACAAGGCGCTGGAAAAACCAAGATTGATGGCGCCTACAAGATTAGGGCGGACGGAAAGATCGGTTTTGAAACGGGGAACTATGATAAAACCCTTCCCCTGGTGATCGATCCCCAATTAGATTATTCGACTTATTTGGGTGGAAGCTCAAGTGATCAAGGCTCAGCCATCGCTGTGGATGGGTCGGGAGATGCTTATGTGACGGGTGATACATATTCAATGGATTTTCCCACATCCAGTGGCGCCTATCAGACGGCATTGGGTGGAACCGGAGTTTCAAACGCATTTATTTCGAAACTGAATGCCACAGGAAGCGCCTTAATCTATTCGACCTACCTTGGTGGGAATGGGGGGGAATCGGGTCACGGTATCGCGGTGAATGGATCGGGGAACGCTTATGTGACGGGTTATACGACTTCGACGAATTTCCCCACTACCACCGGGGCCTATCAGACGACATTGGGAAGCGCTGGAGTCACGAATGCTTTTGTTACGGAGATTAATTCCTCTGGGAACGCCCTGGTGTATTCGACTTATTTAGGTGGGAGTGAAAGCGATTATGGATGTAGCATTGCGGTGGATGGGACGGGGAATGCATATGTGACGGGCGCATCGGGTTCAAATTTTCCCACGACCACTGGAGCCTTTCAAACGGTTTGTAGTGGTTCTGCTGCTTTTATCACGAAACTAAATCCTGCGGGAAATATGCTGGTCTATTCGACTTATCTTGGCGGAACCGGAGGGGATATCGGTTTTAGCATTGCATTGGACGGGTCGGGGAACGCGTATGTGACGGGATGTACGGGTTCAACGGATTTTCCAACCAGCAGTGGGGCATATCAGACAACTAATAACAGTGCACCTGGAAACGGAAACGGTTTTATTACGAAGCTCAATTCCTCGGGGACCAGCTTAATCTATTCGACATATTTGGGCGGGAGTGGGGGCCTACAGGCCCGTGGCATCGCAGTGGATGGGACAGGGAATGTATATGTGACGGGATTAACAAACGGAAATTTCTCGGTTGGAGGCCCCATTGTAAATTTTCCCACGACCAGCGGAGCCTTTCAGACGGTGTTTGGTGGTGGTATTTTTAACGCTTTTGTTACGAAGCTTAATTCTATAGGAAGCGCTTTAGTTTATTCTACTTATCTGGGCGGGAACTTGGAGGATATTGGTACCGGCATCGTTTTAGATGGGTTGGGAGACGCTTATGTGACGGGCGATGCTGAATCATCGAATTTTCCCACGACCAGTGGGGCCTATCTGACGGCTAAGACCGGCAATATGTCTTTTTTGACAGAGTTGAATACGACAGGAAGCAACCTGATCTATTCAACATTATTGAGCGGGTCACAATGGTTTATTGAAGGAGGTGTCGCTTTAGACGCACAAGGCAATGTTTATGTGACAGGATATACATCATCAACTAATTACCCTGCGACAGACGGGGCTTATCAGACGACTTTTGGAGGTGTTGAGGATGCTTATGTGGTCAAACTTGATGCTTCGGATTTTTATACTGACACCCCTACTATCACATCCACTATGACCACCACCCCAACCCCGACGAATTCCAGTACATCAACCGAAACACCTACCGTTACCTATAGTCCGTCGCCGACTAGCACCGCAACCGACACATCTACTGCCACAAACTCATCCACGGTTACAAATACCTCATCGTCAACGAATACACCCACAGTAACCAACACCTTTACTTCAACAAGTTCCCCGTCGCCGACCAACACTTTTACTATTACCAATACCCCGACGATTACTTACAGCCAGACTCCTACAAACACCTCAAGTAACACACCTACATCCGCAAATACATCCACCCCAACGAGCACTTACACGATGACGGATACCCCAACCCCTTCTTTCACTCCATCCAATACGTACACGACCACACCAACCGGCACTCCCATGGAAACGATGACCCCAACAGTTTCAAATACCCCGACCTCGACATCGCTTCCCTCCTGCGATGAGTTCTCCATCTCGAAAAACGCGTTTTTCCCGTCCAACGGGTCAGTATCGATCATTGTTTCCTATTGCCAGTATCCAGGCGCCTATTTCCTGGCGATTTATAATTCCGCCGGGGAACACATCAAAACTCTGGATGCGCGACATTTGGAAGGCCCGATTGCCACTTCTTACTTTTGGGACGGTAGAAATAAATACGGTGATCCCTGCGCCAGCGGGGTCTATATTCTCTACCTCGTCGAGCCCTATAACCGCCAAATCAAAAGAATCCTTCTTCTAAAGTAGACTTGTTACTTGGTGGTCGCGATACCCCAATAGCCATATTGTCACAACCCAATTGGCTTAACGGGCTCCAAACGAACCCGTTAAAAAGCCGTTCTTCTTCGAACCCGGTGTTAAACCGGTCAAGGGACGGCCCTCCGCACCGCAGCGTAGGGCAGGGCTTCGGGTCGCCACTTGGACGGGGCATGCGCCGATTCACCATAAGACTGTAAGGTAATCGGTGCTATACCGACCACCTTATAAGATTAATAGAAGGTCGGCATGGAACCCCGCCCACCCATTGGCCAGTTGGCCAAGGGCAGTAAAATTCACGAGTACACGGCTAGGCACTCTGGCATGCCGACCTTCAATAAAATTCTAAAGAGGTCGGTATTGTGCCGATATCTTTATTGTCTTTTGGAAAATCGGCACAAACCCGAGGCCTTGGCAGCCGGTAAAAAAAATCCCCCATGCCTCGAAGGGAAGCATGGGGGATTGAGTTCGGTTATAAAAAATAATTACTTGATGGTGGCGATGCCCCACATGGCCGGATTGTCCCAGGCGTCGATGGTGGCGTTCCAAAATATCTTCTTTTCCCTCGCGCCGGCATCGCTGGCCTTGGCCACGGCCGCGTCGAACTTGTAGGATTTCCCGACGGCCCAGTCGTTTTCCAGGAGGTTGGACAAGGGGATGATCCCTGTCAAGATATAGCCCTTAGCCGTTGGAGTAACTTGAACCTTCCCGCCTTTCATGACCGTGCCGATGGGGAAAAGCCGGATGACAGGCTTGCCGGAATCACCGGTGGGAGCCATAACAAACTGAAAGTCATAGTCCGACTTCTTCATACGGCTGGTCTGGGCCATGCTCGACTTCGAGGAGAAGTAGAGTTCCAGGCAGTCGGCGTTCCAGCAGTTGTCGAAGTTCTGCTTGTTGACCGGGCCGCGGCCCTGGGTCACTTCGCAGGCGACATAGATGTTCTTGAGGTCCGTGGCAATCCGCAAATCGGCCGAAAGGTCGGCGGCGCCGGTGACCTTGCCGATGCAGATATGGTCCTTGTTGGCCGGGGAAAGATGGATGGAGGGAACCGCAGCAAAGGGCGTCATCCCGGCATCGATGGCCAGGGGCGCAGCGACATGTTGGATGACGGCCGGTCCGCCAGCTTCGACGGCTTTGGCGGCGGCTTTCTTGGCCCTTCTCACCCTTTTGACGGCCTTGGCCTTCGCCGGGGCCGGTTTCGCGGCGGCGGCAGCCGGAGCAACGGTGGCCACTGGAGCAACAGCGGCAGCCGGAGCAACGGCGGCTGGGGCAGCGGCGGCTGGCGAAGCGACAGCAGCAACAGGCGAAGCAACGGCGGCGGCAGTGGTATTAGTATCAGGCGGTATAACAGGCGGCTTAAGCCCGTCTTCAATCGGGGGCGGCATTGGCGGGGCGTCCGTATTAGCGGCTGGCGTAACGGCAGCCGGGGCATTCGCGGCCGGAGCAGCAACGTTATCCGCGGCCTTCACTAAGCCGTAAATCCCGACGAACAAAACACAGAACAACGCTGTCATAATGCGCTTCATCCAAAGCCTCCTTTATGTACATGGTTCTTTACTTCAATGGCCTGGATTCACCTGACACTTGAGGACCGGGCCTTGAGGGAAAACATTGTATGCGGGGGATGAGTTTTGGGCAAATAATTTGAAAAGGGGTCAGGAGATATTTAAAACCCCAAATCTGTCATTGCGAGGAATACCCGTCGAATAGGCGGGTGTTTATGACGAAGCAACCTAAGTTAAAATAATGCTAAATCTTTATCCGGCAAAACCACCCATATACTGGGGTTGCTTCGCCGCACAATTCGCGGCTCGCAATGACGAATAAAATTAAGGGAATTAAACCGAGTTCACACGAACCCCGAAAAATCGGTTAAAATGCACAGGAATTTGAAAGAAAGGAGTTGGAATGGCTCCATCGGCATTTGAGGATTCACTCGCAAAATTAGAGGGAATAGTATCCAAAATGGAATCGGGGGATCTCAAGTTGGAGGATTCCCTGAAACTATTCGAGGAAGGCATGAAGCTCACCAAGGAATGCAACCATCGCTTGAACGAGATAGAAAAAAAAGTCAAAAACCTCCTTAAAACCACCCAAGCCAAAGCGAATGAAAGTGGATCAACCCGTGGGTCCAAGGCCTGAGACCCATGCCCTTTCCAATCCAAGCCTACCTTGAGAAAAAACGCCGGTACGTTGACGCCGGATTAACGCGGGTCTTTCACAATGCCGGGAACTGCCCCCCAGCCCTTTGGCAAAGCATGAAATACAGCGTTTTCTCCGGGGGAAAACGGCTTCGTCCCATCCTATGCCTGGCCGCTTCCGAGGCGGTTGGCCTGCCCACAACCGAGGCACTGCGCATCGGCTGTTCGCTGGAACTCATTCACACCTACAGCCTTATACATGACGACCTCCCGGCCCTGGACGACGACGATTTTAGGCGGGGCCGAAAAACCAACCACAAGGTGTTCGGGGAGGCCATGGCCATCCTGGCAGGGGACGGCCTCCTCACCCTGGCCTTCGGGTGGGCATCCAACCCATTGGCTTATTCCCCGAGCCGAAGAAAAAACTTGGCGCTCGTGACGGCGGAATTGGCCCGCGCGGCGGGTTACCCCGGCATGGTGGGGGGACAGGTGGACGATGTTTTATCGGAGAGAAAAAAACCAAACCTTACCAAGGTCCTTTCCATCCATAGCCGGAAAACCGGCGCCCTGCTGTCGGCCAGCGTCAAACTGCCGGCGCTCCTGGCGGGGGCATCCGCCGTAAAAACCCGGGCCTTATCCGTTTACGGCCGTTGCGCCGGCCTGGCTTTCCAAATCGTGGACGATATTTTGAACGAGACGGGAAAAAGCAGCCACCTGGGCAAGAAAGCGGGAAGCGACCGGGCCCGGGGAAAGATGACCTATCCCGCGGTGGTGGGCGTCAGGAATTCCAAAAGGGAAGTGGTGAGGCTGACGAAACAGGCCGTGGAAGCCCTCCGGGTTTTCGGAGCCAAGGGAGAGCCCCTGGCGGCCCTGGCCCTCCACATGGCAGAAAGAACGATGTGAGCATGAACCCGGTGAACCAAATCATTACCTCGAAAATTTTTTGGGTCACGGCTTTAGCCTGGTTCGTGGCCCAAAGCTGCAAGGTATTGTTTTATTTTTACCGCCATCATAAGATTAATTTTAAGCTTTTCGTGGGATCGGGGGGCATGCCCAGCTCCCATTCCGCGTTGGTATCCTGCATGGCCACGACCATAGGGTTGCAGTGCGGCTGGAGCTCACCGATTTTTCTCCTGGCCATGGGCGTCTCCTTCGTCATCATGGCGGACGCGGCGGGCGTGCGAAGGGCGGCGGGCCAACAAGCCAAGATCCTGAATGAAATCCTGGACGACATGAACAACTCCAAGCCCTTTCCCCACCAGCGCTTGAAGGAATTCCTGGGGCACACACCCATTGAAGTGATCACTGGGGCTTTAATGGGTTTTTGTTTTGCGATGATTTTTTATTAAAAAAGGCCGTAAAAGCCCTTTATTCGTTTTTGAAAATGCTTCTGATATTTTTTGTTTTTTTTGGGGCATGACAAACCCGTAAAACAGCGTTTTAATCTTTAATCACCGGTTATCCGCAATTGGAGACGCATGTACGAGTACCTGGACAAAATCGACAGCCCGACGAATTTAAGGGAGCTTCCGCCCGAAGCTCTTCCGAAGGTCGCGGAGGAAATAAGGGATTTCCTCATCACTTCCGTTTCCAAGACCGGGGGCCACCTGGGCGCGTCATTGGGGGCGGTCGAATTGACCCTCGCCCTGCATTATGTTTATGACACGCCCCGGGACCGCATCGTTTGGGACGTGGGACACCAGGCGTACGGGCATAAGGCCATCACCGGCCGCCGGGACCGTTTCGCGACCCTGCGGCAGGCTGACGGCCTGGGCGGGTTCCCAAAACGCTCGGAAAGCGAATACGACACCTTTACCGTCGGGCATGCCGGCACCGCCCTTTCTGCGGCGTTCGGAATGGCCCTGGCCCGCACAATCCAGAAAAAGAATTTCCACGTCGTGGCGGTGGTCGGCGACGCGGGCATCTCCAACGGCTTGTCCATGGAAGCCCTCAACAACATCGCGGATCACCCGGAACTGGACATGGCGGTCATCCTTAACGACAACGAGATGTCCATCTCGCCCAACGTGGGGGCCATGTCGGCCTACCTGAGCAAGATCCTGACCGGAAAGTCCTTTAACGAGGCCAAGACCCGCCTGGAACACATGCTCGACCGCATCCCCAAAGTGGGGCCCCAGGTCCTCCAGATGGCCCACCACGCCGAGGAAGCTTTGAAGGGTTTCGTGACCCCTGGAACCCTTTTCGAGGAGTTGGGCCTGCGCTATTACGGACCCATCGATGGGCACAATGTCCTCATGCTGGTGGAAATCTTCAAGCGCGTCAAACAATTGAAGGGGCCCGTCATGCTCCACCTCATCACCCAGAAGGGGAAGGGCTACGGCCCGGCGGAGGAAAACCCGGTGAAGTTTCACGGGGTGACCGTATTCGACAGGGAAACCGGGATGATGACCGCGCCTTCCGTTCCCGGCTCCGCGCCCACCTACACCAAGGTTTTCGGGGAAGCCATGATCGAGCTGGCGAAGGACCACCCGAAACTCGTCGGAATCACCGCCGCCATGCCGGACGGCACGGGCCTCAAAAAGTTCGGCGAACTGTACCCCGGCCGCTATCTGGACGTGGGTATCGCCGAAAGCCACGCGGTTTGCATGGCCGCCGGAATGGCCTGCGAGGGCCTCAAGCCCGTGGTGGCCATCTATTCCACCTTCCTCCAAAGGGCCTACGACCAGATCATCCACGACGTTTGCCTCCAGAAACTGCCGGTCGTGTTCGCCCTGGACCGGGGCGGTTTGGTGGGGGACGACGGGGAGACCCACCAGGGCGCCTACGACTTGTCCTTCCTGCGTTGCGTGCCCAACCTGACGGTCATGGCCCCCGCGGACGAGAACGAATTGAGGAACATGCTTTTTACGGCGGTCGAGCACGACGGCCCCATCGCCCTGCGTTATCCCCGGGGGGCCGGGGAGGGGGTTCCCATCGAGCCGGGTTTTCAAAAGCTTGAAATCGGAAAGGGAAAGATCCTGTCGGAGGGCCGCCATTACGCCATCTTGGCCATTGGAAACATGGTCGGCGTTGCCCGGCAGGCGGCCGCCTTGCTGAAAAAGGAGGGGCTGGAAGGAACCATTGCCAACATGAGGTTTGTGAAACCCCTGGATGAGAAACTTCTCCAGACGATCGCGGCTAAAAACAAGGTCCTTCTCACCCTGGAGGAAAACGTACTGGCCGGGGGGTTTGGGAGCGCGGTCCTGGAAGCCCTTCAAAAACACCGTCTCTTTGACTGCGCGGTGCGAAGGCTCGGAATTCCCGATAAGTTCATCGATCAAGCCCGGCCCCAGCAACAGAGGGAACAATGCGGCTTAGACGCGCACCATGTCGCGGAGGCTGTGCGGCAACTGCTCGCGAACAAGGCGCCTTACATGCTAGGAGCTGTTTCTTAAGATGCCCATTTGGACCCCACGCATCCGATTTTTCCTCCTCCTGGACGGCGCCATTCTTTTTGGGCTGATCGTTTTATACAGCGTCTGCAACCATCCCTCCATCCAAACCCGTAGTACCTTAAGCGAGCGTATTTTCATCACCCCCGAGGCAGGGGAGACAACACCCGGCACCCAGCCTGAGCGGGAAACCCTGCAACCGCCCCCAGCCGCCATGCAAACCGGAAGCCCGGGCGCCATCCAACTCAACCGGCTGCGTTCTTCCAGCGTGACCGTGCTCGTCCATAACGTGGAACTAAAGGAGAACTACTGGTCCATCGCCAGCGACAATGACATCGACATTTACACGCTGATCGGGGCCAATCCCGACCTGCCTTTCCGGGCGGCCTTGGGACACCCGGTCAACATTCTCTCCCGCCGGGGGGTCTTGCATAACGTCGAGAAGGATGAGACCCTAAAAACCATCTGTGCCCTTTATAAATGCGACGAAAAACTCCTGGCGTCCGAAAACCACTTGACCTGGTGGCACGGGCTGAGAATCGGTGACGTGCTTTTCGTACCGAACGTGAAACCCCTGCGCATGACCGAGGATTGGCGGAATTACTTCAGCAAACGCGGAATTTTTGGAATACCTTTCGCGAGCTGGGGCAAGGGATGGACTTCCGGTTTCGGGTGGCGCAAAGACCCCATTACCGGCGAGCGAAAGATCCACAAGGGCGTCGATTTCAAGGCCCACTATGGCGAGGCCGTTTACGCGGCCGGCACAGGGACCGTCATCTTCGCGGGCGTGTCCGGGGGTTATGGAAACCTCATCCAGATCAAGCACCCCAACGGCTACATCACCATGTACGGGCATCTTTCCAAAATCTACGTCAAGGGGGGACACCACGTTCGAAGGGGCGAAATCATCGGCCGGGTAGGGGCCACCGGCAGGGTGACCGGCCCGCACCTGCATTTTGAAATCCGGAAGAACGGGAAGGCCATCGACCCCCTGCAGATGATTTGAGACATTTGTAAATATTTTTTCCATGGTTTTGAGACGAAGGAACCCCTCGGGTTTTTGTTTAGTTGCATTCTTCAATTCACGCCGGTTGCCGACATTTTTGAGGCCGCCGCCGACGTTTCCCCCTACCTAAAAGAACACGGAATATTGGCCCAAATCGCCAATAACGAGGCTTTATCCGCCCTATAGGGGCTCACCGGCGCCCAAATGGCAGGTTTAAAGGCCATTACAGTCATGAAATCCGTGGGTTTCCACGTGGCGGCCAACGCCCTTGTCTCTGGAACACTCTTAAAACAGGCCACCGGGGGGCCGGGGTCATCGTCATCGGCGACGACTAGACAGGTCATATTGACTCCGGCGTGGTTTCGGCATAATTTGATATTCTCAATTTCTTCGGAGGGGTTATGGCCAAGCGCAAGGGGCGCATGGAGGTGGATGCAAACCGCTGCAAGGCGTGCGGGCTGTGCGTGGAATTCTGCCCAAAGCATTGCATCGAACCGTCGGAAGGCTTGAGTCCCCTCGGCTATGTTCCCATGCGGTTTCGGGATGATTCGGACTGCACCGGGTGCGGCATCTGCGCCTTGATGTGCCCCGACATGGCCATCAAAGTTTGGATCCTGGAGGAAACCGCCGCCGGCGAGGCCCGCAAGTGACCCTCACCTTGATTAAAGGCAACGAGGTGATCACCGAGGCGGCCATCGCCGCCGGTTGCCGTTTTTACGCCGGTTATCCCATCACCCCCCAGAACGAGATCACGTCTTCCATGGCCCGCCGGATGCCCGAGGCGGGCGGGACCTTCATCCAGGCCGAAAGCGAACTCGCCGCGGTCAACCTGTGCTTCGGCGCCTCGGTGGCCGGAGCGCGCGCCATGACCTCCACCTCTTCCCCCGGGTTCAGCCTGATGCAGGAGGCGGTTTCCTACCTGGCCGGCTGCGAGATACCCTGCGTGCTGGTGAACATCATGCGGGGCGGCCCCGGGCTGGGCAACATCCAGCCTTCCCAGGCCGATTACTTCCAGGCGGTGAAAGGAGGCGGCCACGGCGATTACCGGTCCCTGGTCCTGGCCCCCGCCACCGTGGAAGAAGCCTACGCCTTCATCCAACTGGCTTTCGAGCTGTCCGACAAATACCGGAATCCCGCCGTCCTGCTGGCCGACGGGTTGCTGGGCCAGCTCATGGAACCGGTGGATCTGGCCCCGAAATCCCTGCCGGTCCTCCCCAAGCGTTCCTGGATATTGGACGGCTGCCAAGGGGCGCAAGCCCCGCCTCATCCGTTCGCTTCTCATGGTGGAGGGGGAACTCGAGAAGCACAACTACGACCTGGCGGAAAAATACCGCTCCATGGGCAAGGAAGTGCGTTGGGAGTTGGACAAGCAGGGGAATGCGGAATTGCTGGTGGTGGCTTATGGTTCAGCTTCGCGGGCCGCGAAAGCCGCGGTGCGCGAGGCGCGCGGCCGGGGCTTGAAGGTCGACTTGCTGCGCCCCCAGACCCTTTGGCCTTTCCCTTCCGAGGCCGTTCGCGAAGCCGCGCAACGCTCGGGACGGGTGCTGGTGGTGGAAATGAGCCTGGGCCAGATGGTGGAAGACGTGCGTCTGGCCGTGGAAGGCGCGGTGCCCGTGGATTTTTTCGGACGGCCGGGCGGGGCCGTGCCCATGCCGGGCGAGATCCTGGCGGCCATGGAACGAGCCCTCGGCCGGAAGTCCAAACCATGAAACTGGCCAACCCCCGCCCGGAGTCCCTCACAGGAAACCCCAATGGCGTATTGCGCCGGGTGCGGCCATGGGTTGGCGCACCGGCTGGTGGCCGAGGTCCTGGATGAGCTGGGAGTGCGGGAGCGGGCCGTGGGTGTGGCGCCCGTCGGCTGCGCGGTTTTCGCATACGATTACTGGAACTTTGACGTGACCGAGGCTCCCCACGGCCGCACGCCCTGCGTGGCGGCCGGCATCAAGAGGGTCCTGCCCGACCGGGTGGTGTTCAGCTACCAGGGGGACGGGGACTTGGCCTCCATCGGCATGGGGGAAATCGTGCACACCGCCAACCGGGGCGAAAACATCACGGTGGTCTTCATCAACAACGCCAACTACGGCATGACAGGCGGGCAGATGGCGCCCACCACGCCCCTGGGCATGAGGACCGCCACCACGCCTTTGGGGCGCACGGCGGTGGACGGGCATCCGTTCCGGATCCCGGAACTCCTGAACGCCCTGGAACCTCCCGTGTACCTGGACCGCCAGTCGCTTCACGACCCGGCGCACGTCCGGAAGGCCAAGGCCTCCTTGAAAAAGGCGTTCCAGTTCCAAGTGCAGGGCAAGGGTTTCGCCCTGGTGGAACTGCTGTCGGCCTGCCCGGCCAACTGGGGCATGACTCCAGCAGACGCTATGAAATGGGTGGGCGAGCACATGGTCAAGACATTCCCACTGGGAGTGATTCGGGACAAGTCTTGAAAGCGGCTGACCCATAAGGAATAACCCATAACGGGAGTTTTTCATGAGGGAAGAATTTCACTTCAGGGGTTCGGGAGGACAGGGCATCCTGCTGATGGGGCTCGTGCTGGCTCATTCGGCCCTCAAGGAAGGCCTGCACGTGTCCTGGATCCCCTCCTACGGCGCCGAGCGCCGGGGCGGGCCCTCCTTCTGCGCGGTCACGGTTTCGGATGAACCCGTGGATTGCCCGCTGACGGACCAGCCTACGTTGCTTTTCACCATGGATCTACGCGCGGCCCGCGCCTATGCACCTTCCCTGCGACCGGACGCCATCCTGGTTTACAACTCGACGATGGTTTCCGAGCCGCCCGCGGGAAGTTTCAAGGCTTACGGAGTGGAAGCTTCAAGCCTGGCTGCCGAGGCCAAGCTGGCTCAAGCGGCCAACATGGTGGCCCTCGGAGCGGTTCTGGCGGTCAAGCCCGTGGTGAAACTGCCCACAGTGGCCCAGGCCCTGCCCACGGTGTTGGGCGACCGCAAGAGCCACCTGGCGCCGGCCAATTTCCACGTGCTGGAATCCGGCTTCAAGGCCGTCCGCCCCTTTTCCCCCGCAGGACACTAAACCCGGCAAACCCAAACAACCTGCTTCCATTTAATCCGCCAGGGAAATCCAGTTCTTTTATTCCATCTTGGGCGCTGAAAGGCCTTTCGTTTATAACCAATGTCTTCATTAGGTTCCTCGTTGCTTATCCACTTTTACCGCGTTAAATTGTTCCCATGCTTAGCCAACTCTCCATAAAAAATTTTGCCATTCTTGACTCCATCACCCTGGAGTTCGGCCCAGGATTCAATGTCATGACCGGTGAAACAGGCGCCGGGAAATCCATCATCGTGGACGCCCTTTATTTTCTATTAGGCGACCGGATTTCAAACGACATGCTTCGGGCGGGACAGGAAAAGGTGACCGTAGAAGCATTGTTCCAGGTCTCGGGAGACAGCCCCGCCCTCACCAAGCTGTCGGAATGGGGAATCGAGACCAAAGACCATGAAATCCTGGTCAAGCGGGAATATACCCTTTCCGCCGGAAAAACCCGTAGTTTCATCAACGGAGAAATGGCCACCACCGCCATGGTGGACGAGTTGGGAGACTTCCTGGTGGACATCCATGGACAGCATGAACACCAGGCTATTTTCAAAGTGGGGAGGCACCGGCAGCTCATCGATTCCTTCGGCCACACGGCCCCGCTCCTGGAAAAAACCGCCCAGGCCTACCAGGCCCTGTCGAAGCTATTGTCGGAACAGGCGGGTCTGGGAGGGGATTCCAGGGAAATTGCCCGCAGGACCGATCTTCTGCAGTTTCAGGTGCAGGAATTGGAAGCGGCTGGTTTGGAAAACTTGAATGAGGAAGAACTGCTGAATAAATACCAGTTGATGCGTCACGCGGAAAAGATCACCACTCAAGTGACCGAGGCCCAGCGGCTCCTGGACGAGGAAGGAGACGGCGGAGTGACCGGCATGTTCGGCACCGTGGTCGCGCGCCTGACGGACAGCAACCGTTTGGACCCCGGCCTGGAAAACATGCTTCATGCGGTCAAAACCTTGCAGGAAAACTTGAACCAGCTTTCATTCGATATCGCCCGGAAACTGGAAAGCTATACCTTCAGCGGCAAGGAGTACCAGGATCTCTCGGATCGGATTGACGGCTTGAATCACTTGAAAAAAAAATACGGTGACACGTTGGCGGAAATCCTGAATTACCTTAAGAACATCAAAGAAGAATTAAAAAAACTGCTTGGCCGGGAAGATCTTTTGAAAACCCTGGGGCTTCAAATCGAGAAGGCAGCGGAACAATACCGGCGTTTAGCCGGGGAATTAAGCGCAAAGCGCCTGCAAGCGGGACGGGAACTGGCCAAACAAGTTCAGGGAACCCTGAAAGAACTGGGCTTACCCCATGCCTTGATGGGCGTCGAGGTAAATCCCCAGGAAGACCCGGGAAGCCCAGTGTTGGAAAACGGCCGAAGGCTGGCATTGTCGCCCAATGGTTGGGACAAGGTGGAATTCACCTTTTCCGCCAACCCGGGTGAACCCCAAAAACCCCTGGCTAAAGTGGCTTCGGGCGGTGAAGCCTCCCGTGTCATGTTGGCTTTAAAAGCCGTCTTATCCGAAAGCGACGAGGTTTCCACCCTGATTTTCGACGAGATCGATACGGGGGTGGGGGCAAGAACTGCCTCAACCGTCGCAGCTCTCCTCGCCGGCCTTTCAAAAAACAAACAGCTTCTATGCATTTCCCACCTTGCCCCGATTGCCGCTATGGGCGACTACCACTTCCAGGTGGAAAAAACCTTCATCCATGGCAAAACCGCAATAACTGTCAACCGTTTAACGGAGAAAAATCGGGTTGAAGAATTGGCTAAAATGCTGGCCGGAGGGCCTGTTTCGGAAACTTCCCGCACACACGCGCGTGAATTATATGGTAAAATGCGCGCGCTTTAGTAAAAGCGTCACGGCAAATTAAATGTTCGTGATTGTGCCGAAAAAAATTCCTTGGAGGAGCTACATGAAGCTTTTCACCCGGTTGATGGTAGGTGGTTTAGCCCTTGCGTTGGTTTTGAGTCTGGGCGCAGGGACCGCGAACGCCGCTTCGAAGAAGAAAAAAGCTGTTGTGAAAAAGCAAACACACGAGGTGCGCCACGTAAGGGAAAAAAAGGAAGTGATCGATGGTTTAAATACCAGCGGCAAACCTGGTTATTTCATCAGTGATACGGCGGCCGTTTTGAATCAAAACCAAATCGTAGGGGCTGCCCACCTGACTTTTGATTCATGGGGAAGTGTCTTGCAGATTCCAGTTGGAGTTAGTTATGGGATAACGGACAAGCTCATGGTCAATGTCAATACTTCCTTTTTTACTGCCGGGGGCGTGAGCGGCCTCTATTACCTGAATTTTGGTGGAAAGTATGGGTTCAAGAACGTTGGGGATACCAATAATTTGGACGTAGCCGCTGGACTTGATTTTGGAATAGGCCCTCTTTCAAACACCATTTACGGTTTTAGCACCTTCGCCTTTGACCCCTATGGGGTGGTGACTTATACATTAAAAGACGGATTACAGTTGAATGGGAAACTGGGGTTGTATGTAACTTCCTATAGCATCAATGTTCCATATCTCATCAGTTTTTTACCCGTGCAATGGGGAACCCATTCGGTTTCATACTCCTATTCCGATTTCCAGTTGGATTTGGGAGCCGCCTATCCTTTCAGCCGCGATTTGACGGGTATTGCCGAATTGGCCACCAACGGGGTGGTGGGGAATGGCGCGAGCGGGGGAACCCCACTCTTGGTTGGTATCCGAACCGGGAAAGATGTCCAGTTCCAAGCCTTCGGTGGATTTGATTTTGGGGGATCGGTTGGTTTGTTCATCGGCGGCGGCGTCGCCATCTTTTCAAAATAAAAGAATCAATTTAAAAAGGCTGGTTCTCTCTTGAGGGAACCAGCTTTTTTTATTATGTAACCACCATTGATCCCATTCAGTTCCTTGTGAACAAACTCCAATTTTCCTATAATCCAAAGGCTTGAAAATACTGATTTTTTTGGTTGTTTAACTCTGATTAGATTCTTGCCACAGTAGATACCCATGGGCAAGCCCGTGGAACTCTAACCGGCGATAATTAGAATTTCAAATGGAGGCAGGTTCCTTGACCGTTTCCGAATCAACCCACCCCCAACCTCAAAAGCCAACCGCCCGGCCCACCGTCTGGCGCCAAATCGCCGGATTGTTCGTAGACCTTTTATTCAGCGCCTTCATCGGATGGGTAGTTTGTTTTACCTTCGGCTGGCAGACCTATTGGACCTCCCTGTCCCTCCTTCTTTGGGTCGGCGAGGTTTTTTGGTGCAGGGACCGTTTGAAACCCACGGCGGGGGAGTACTTCCTGGGAATCCGTTATTTGACCTCCGCTTCAAGCCAGGTGGTTGCCGACATTAAAATCATACACCCGAAATTAAAATTAAACGGTTTTATCCTTTTTGCAGGGGTATTGGAATTAACCTTATCCATTCTTTTCTTCAGCGGGTGGACCCTCCTGGCAAAATCCGTTATTGGCGGAATCATTATCAGCCCTCCGTTATCCTTGGTTTATTGGGCGGTTTACGGTTTGGGTTTATTCGCCTGTGGCGCTTCCTTCCTGGGCGGTTCGAAAAACATCTTTTGGGTGGTACCGGTCATCCATGGCTGGTTCCTGGCAGATTTTCATTTGAGTTGCCGGGTCTGGGAAGGAATATTGAAGACCGAAATGACGATCACTCCCGGCGCCTCCACCGCCTTATGGGAATCCCTTTCCAAAGTCCAGCCTCCCAGTATGCTTGTGACTTTTTTAGTCTGGACCGCATTTCTAGCGCTGGTTATTTTCTTTTCCCGCAAGCTGATGGTGAATTAAAGGCCCTGCCGCCCCTGTTTCTCGGCGGAAAACCCATGGCTGACAGTTGATTCTCTCTTGCGTATAATTCCAATTCGTAAATGAAACATTCGAAAGGCCCAGATGGAAGCTTATAACTTCGCTGAAATTGAACAAAGATGGAAAAAAACTTGGGAGGAAAAAGGCATTTTTTCCTGTGATCTTTCCAACAAAAACAAGAAATATTACACCCTGGTCATGTTTCCTTACCCCTCGGGTGATTATCTGCATGCGGGCCATGGGCGTAACTACATCATCGGGGACGCAGTTTACCGATATTTCAGGGCACTGGGTTTCAACACCTTGAACCCCATGGGCTTTGACGCCTTCGGACTACCGGCAGAAAACGCCGCCATCCAAAAAGGAATCCACCCCGAGGATTGGACCCTGGGCAACATCGAACGGATGAAAGGCCAATTTTACGATTGGGGAATGGGTTATGACTGGGAAAAAGAGGTGATTTCCTGTCTCCCCAATTATTACCGTTGGACGCAATGGATCTTCCTGAAACTTTACGAGAAAGGGCTGGCCTATCGAAAAAAAGCCTACGTGAATTGGTGTCCCTCCTGCCTGACGGTCCTGGCCAACGAGCAAGTAGTGGATCAGAAATGCGAAAGATGTGATTCGCCGGTGGAACAAAAAGACCTTGAACAATGGTTCTTCAAAATCACGGATTACGCAGAAAGGCTTTTGAAGGATATCGACCGTCTGGAAGAATGGCCGGAACGGGTAAAAAGCATGCAAAAAAACTGGATCGGCCGAAGCGAGGGGGCCGAAGTCCGTTTCAAGGTTGAAGGGAAGGATGAGACGATCACCGTCTTCACAACCCGGCCAGACACGCTTTTCGGGGCCACTTACATGGTTTTAGCCCCGGAACACCCCCTAGTATCTTCCTTGGTAAAAGGAACCGTCAAAGAAAAGGAAGTAAAGGCATTCAGCGATAAGGTTAGAAAGCAAAGTTCGATGGATCGGATCGGCGAGAACGCCGAGAAAATAGGGTTGGATATCGGCGTAAAAGCCATCAACCCCGTCAACAAAAAATCCATCCCCATCTACATTGCCAATTACGTACTCATGGAATACGGAACCGGAGCCATCATGGCTGTCCCGGCTCATGACACACGTGACTTTGAATTCGCAAAAAAATACAACATTCCTATTATCCAAGTCATTCAAGACCCGGATGAAGATCTCAAAAAATCCCAGGCAGCCACAAAGGGAAAGATGTATGACCCTTTGGCCCAGGCCTTCACGGGGGACGGTATCCACATCAATTCCGGTTTTCTCGATCAATTGAATCTTCAGGATTCCATCATCCAGATGAACAAGTGGCTTGAATCCAACCATTTTGGCAAGAGCGCTGTCACCTACCGGCTGAGGGACTGGCTCATCTCCCGCCAAAGGTATTGGGGGGCCCCGATCCCCATGGTTCGATGCGAAAAATGCGGGTGGGTTCCGATTCCGGAGAAAGATTTACCGGTAAAATTGCCCCGCGACGTGAAATTCAAACCCACCGGGGAATCGCCCTTGAAAGACGTTCCGGAATTCGTCAAGACGAAATGTCCCAAATGCGGACAAGAAGCCCGCCGGGAAACCGACACCATGGACACCTTCGTGGACTCCAGCTGGTATTACCTGCGTTATGTGTCGGCCCAAGACAGTAATCAGGCCTTCGATTCCAAGTTGGCCAACGGTTGGCTGCCGGTAGACCAGTACATCGGGGGAGTAGAGCACGCCATATTGCACCTCCTTTATTCCCGGTTTATCACCAAAGTCCTGAAGGACCTGGGCTACATCCAATTCGACGAACCATTTAAAAGACTATTCACCCAGGGCATGATCACCAAGGGCGGCGTGAAAATGTCGAAAAGCAAGGGAAACGCCGTCCAACCCGACCAGTTGATAAATAAATTCGGCTCGGATACCTTCCGGCTTTATACTCTTTTCATCGGTCCCCCCGAAAGGGATGTGGAATGGGACGACCGCGCGGTGGAAGGGGCCTTTCGGTTCCTAAACCGGGTCTGGAGGCTCTTCCAAGAGTTCCTGGCCCTCCCGGATGCTCTGCGGGAAGCGCCCCCAGTGGCTGTGACGGAAATGGATGGGGCCGTCCGCCGAAAAATCCACCAAACGATCCAAAAAGTCACCCAGGACATGACTGGAGGTTTCAAGTTCAACACGGCGGTCTCGGCCATGATGGAATTAGTCAACCTTCTTTACGAATACCGCGACCAGCCCGACGCGAAGACCCCGATTTTGAGGGAAGCTCTCGTGTCTCTCGTGAGACTGATGGGGCCCTTTACACCTCACATCGCCGAGGAAATGTGGGGCCGTTTAGAAAATGGAAAATATCTATTGGATTCCGGTTGGCCCCAGTTTGATCCGGCTCTTTTAATTGCCGAAAAGGTCGAAATAGCCGTACAAGTGAATGGAAAATTGAGGGCCCGGTTGACGGTTCCTGTGGGGCTGGATGAGAAGGCAATTCGGGAAATATCAAAATCCGACGAGAAAATTTCCCGGTTATTCAACCCAGATCAGATTCAGAAAATCATATGGGTCAAGGACAAGTTGGTTAATTTCATCGTGCGCCAAACCTGAACTCTCGGCTATTTAAGATGAAGAGGTTAAATTGGTTAAAACAAATATTCTTTTGCAAAAGCTTTTGCCCATTGCCCTGACATTCTTTTGTTTGTCGCCAATTATGGGATGCAGGCCGGCTGTTTTGATCGTGCCTTCCTACATCAAAACAGTGGGAGTGGACCCGGTTGATAATCGTACGAGCGAGTATGGGTTGGATACGGATTTAACTGCGTCACTCATCCGTAATTTTCAATATGACGGGCGACTGGGAATCGAGAATCCAGATAAAGCCGACCTCCGGGTGAAGGTCACCATCCGCCAATATATAGAACAACCTATCTATTTCGACCCCAAAACTAATGTGGTACTCCAGTACCAAATCTCGGTGATTTACGATTTGGCGGCGCTCGACACACAAGAAAATAAAACCTTTATGGAAGACGCTCAAAAAAACCATAGCATCATTTATTACACCCCCAACTACGCTGGGGCTGTTCCCGAAACCAAACCCCAGGCCGTCGCGCGCCTGGAGGATGAGTTGGCAAGATTGATAGTCCGTAGAGTTTTAGAGGGTTATTAACTCCTCACTCATTAAAAATTCGGTACTTAAAAGGTTAAAAAATGAATAAAAAAATATTTGGATGGATTGTCCTTTTTCTTCTAATGGCCGTACCAATTTCCCCAGTTTCAGGGGACCTGGAATGGATCACCGGCGGGACCCCAAAAAACACCTCCGACAAACCGGGAGGAGCGGTTATTCAAGACGCCCCAGGGGTGGAAAATCACCCAACTCCCGCTAGTAATCAAAACGTCATTCTCAGCCACCTCATCACCTGCACGGCCATCAACAATCACTATCCTTCCGATAGTGTGAATTACTTTTTCCTCAATAAAAACCACCAGATTTGTTTTTACGCATATTTCCTCATGAAGCCCTCCAGCCGGATACACTCCGCCACAGCCGAATGCTTTTCGCCCAACAACCTATTGATTGCCCGTTACGAACGGGAATATCAGGTGGGGTTTACCGACCAACTTTTGACAATTCAAAACGAAACCTACCAGTTTTTTATTTTGGAGATGAGCCTGGGCATGGAAAAAATGCGGAGTGAATACGGCCAAACTGGCTTGCCACGGGATACTGGCCTTTATACGATCCACTTAAGCGTGGATGGGGAACTGGTTGGAATAACCTTTTTCTACGTACGGCCCGAGGAATGGAAAACAACACCTGTTCCGACTGTCGCGCCTGTTTCGCCCAAATCCGGCGAAAATCTCCTCCCTATGAGTACGCCATTCTCCAATATTCCCATACCAAAAGGCATTCAATGATTCCTGGCTTTTGTTTTAAACGGTCCTTTTTGGAAAGAAAAACCAAATAAAAAAAACCCGAGGTTGTCACGGTTGGGTTTCTAATTTTCCTGGAGTTTTACTTGTATTTCGATGAATTTACGAAAAGGTTGAAAAAAGATCCCCTACCCAATCTTCTCTTTTTTTATGGAGATTCGGGCGGAGTTATCTCCGAGGGATACCGTGCCGTCAAAAATAAATTCTTCGCTGCCAACCCGGACGGCGCGATTGAGAATTTCGACGCGGATGAATGCGGTCTTTCTCAAATTCTTTCTGCCGCTCAAACCTCTTCTCTTTTCGCCCGACTTCAACTGCTGATCGTAAAAAACGCTGAAAATATTTTCAGCGGCAAGTCCGATGAGTCTGTTCAACAATTATCTGAATATTGCAAAAATCCAAATTCTTCGTCGCATTTGATTTTCTTGGCTGCGGGGATGAGGAAAACCGCCAAAGTTATAATCTTGGCGGAAAAAAACGGGTGGGCGGTTCAATGTTCTGATATCCCCGAATGGAAAATAACAGCTTGGCTTCAAGAACAATGTCGGTCAAAGGGAATTACATTAAATGAGGAGGGTTCCCGGGAACTAGTTTCAAAAATCGGCATGGACATTTCCTTTCTTCAACGGGCATTGGAGAACCTCTCTATTTATCTTTACCCCGGAAAAACCGCCACCCTGGATGACGTCCGTAACTTCCCAGAGCCGGGAATCGGCTCTGGGATTTTCATTTTTCTCGACGCTGTCGGAACACGAAATGTTAAAAACACTTTGAAACTATTGCATCTCATGCGCAATGAGAATGATGGAGGCATCCTTTCGATGCTCTACGGCAGGATGCGGGAACTGCTCCAAATATCCATCGGAAGATCGAAAGGATTGGATCAAACTACCCTAGCCCATCAATTGGGCCTTCACCCCTTTCGTCTAAAGAATCTTTGGATTCAAAGTGAAAGATTTTCTACCGAAGAATTGAAACGAGCCCTGAAAAAATTGATTCAACTTCAATCGGGAGCCATTTCCGGGCGGTTGGGAAAAGAAGTCGTACTTATATCGCTTGAAAATTGGATTTTAAGCTTGGATCGAAAAAACAAGCAAACATCGCCTGATTCAAGGGAAAAAGTAGCGGCCCGCTAAACCTTTGGGTTTAAGCTTTTTTGAACTTTTTATGGACAATGGTGGAAAGGCGAGAGATGTGCCGTGACGCGTTGTTGCGCTTGATGACGTCCTTGGCGCAGGCTTGGTCCAACACCTTCATGGCAAGGATCAGGTTTTTCTTGGCTTCTTCCTCGGTCTGGGCAGTGCGGACGGTTTTAATGATGGTTCGGATCTTGTTTTTCAACGCGGAATTGCGGGCTGTCCTTGTTTTGGTACGGCGTATATCCTTCATGGATGACTTAATAATCGGCATGAATCCTCCAAATAGGGCGTCAGGATGCGAAACGGAGGCATATGGTAAACAATGTGTCGGGAGCTGTCAATAATGCTTAAACTCTTGAACCCAACCAAAAACCTTAAAAAAGAATCTACCCACTTGGGCGGCCATTTCCGACTGGTTACATTCGCCACCTCGGTCAGCCGGGTGACCGGTTTCGTTCGGGACCAACTGAACGCGGCCCTTTTTGGGGCAAGCTGGGTATCGGATGCCTATTTCATGGCCATTCGTATTCCGAGCCTCCTAAGGGATCTTTTCGCGGAGGGCTCCCTCTCCAACGCTTTTATACCGGCTTTTACTTCCCGTTTGAGCGATCGGAAAGACGCATGGAAATTGGCGTCCCAGGTTTTCACCCTTCTCTTGATGGTGACGGGCCTGCTATCGGCTCTCGGAATCCTGTTTGCTCCACAGATCGTTTGGGTCATCGCCCATGGATTTATTCCGACCCAAGATAAATTTTCTTTGACCATCGAACTGACCCGGATTCTTTTTCCGGTTTTAGCCTTCGTATCCCTGGCGGCCCTTTGGATGGGAACGCTCAACTCCTTATACAAATTCACTTGGCCCGCCTTCGCTCCGGTTTTCATGAATCTCGTCCAGATTATTGCGGGCGTGCTGTTACTGAAGGTTTATAAGGCGGAAACTCCGCTGGAAGAAATCCGGAACGTCCAGCTATGGACTCTTTCTATGACCCTGGGGATGCTTCTTCAATGGCTGGTTCAGCTACCGGCCGCCCGGAAGGAAGGCTCCCAGTTTCGCCTGGCCTGGCCCCCCAACCATCCGGGAGTAGGAGAGATGCTCAGGCTGATGGGCCCGGCCGTGGTGAGTTCCTCGGTACTGCAGGTGAACATCCTGGTGAACCAGTTTTTCGCCTCCTTCCTCGTCACCGGTTATGTCAGCTATCTCTACTACGGCCAGCGTCTGTACCAGCTTCCTTACGGAATCTTCGGGGTTTCCATCGCCACCGTGGTTTTTCCCCTCCTGTCTCGTCTTTCCAGTGACGGAAAAAACGGGGAATTCGCCGAAACCCTTTCCAAAGCCCTGTCGGCGGGATTGTTCGTGATGGTGCCCTGCACGGTGGGCATCTGGATTACAGCGAAGGCCGCCTGCTTGCTGGCCTTCCAGTATGGGCGGTTCACGATGGAAGCAAGTCAGGCCGCCGCGGAAGCCACCGCTATTTACTCCCTCGGGTTGGTGGGAAGCACTGGCGTCAAGATTCTCCTGCCCGCTTTCTACGCCCGGGGAAATTCCAAAATTCCTCTTTTTTCCTCTCTTTGCGCCATGATAACCAATGCGGGTTTGAATTTCGCCGGTTTCTTGTTCATTGCGGATTCTCATATGCGTTTTTGGGGATTGGCATTGGCCTCAGGCGTGGGAGCTATGGTGAACCTCGTTTGGCTTTTGTCGAGCCTCGGAAAAATCGGGGTCCAACTCCATTGGGGCTTTTTAACCAAGGAAGCATTCAAAACCATTGTTGCATCAATTGTGATGGGTTTCCTGGTTTGGATTCTTTTGATCAAAGTACAATCCTTCAATTTGCCCTGGGCACGTCTCTGGAATTTTACAATTCCAGTACTATTCGGAATAGCAATTTACTATTTTCTGACCAAGGCTATGCGTCACAAAGGTTTAGTTTGGATTTTAGGATCTCGAAGTGAAAATAAAACACAACCTGAATAAAAACAACCCCGGCATCCAATGGGGTTGTTTTCACACGAGATTCGGCTGGTGCGCCTCAGCTTGGTCCCCAATGGGCTTGGCGGCTTTTGTTCTTCCTAAAAAATCAAGAAAAAGCGCACTCGTCGAGTTGAAAAAAATCAACCCTCTTGCCAGATTGAAAAAATTGGAAAAGAAACCATCGAAAATATCCCCTACCTTTCAGCGGCAAACTTTGGCGGCTTTGAATGGAAAACTCTTTCATCCCATAAACACGGACACGCGGTTGTTGACCCCTTTCCAGAGAAAAATTCTGGAAGCGACGCGTCTGGTCAAAAGAGGTCAAACTCGATCTTATGCTTGGGCCGCAAAAAGGGCAGGTTCCCCCAAGGGTTGCAGGGCCGCTGGACAAGCTCTCCATTACAATCCAATCCCTTTATTCATTCCTTGCCATCGGATTGTGAGCTCAAACGGGAATCTTGGGGGTTTTGGAAGCGGTATTCAGTGGAAAATTAAACTGTTGAAGAAAGAAGGAGTCCCTATTGAGTCCTCCCGGGAAGATAGTTACAGGGTCGGAAAGGTCTGATAAAATATTGCAGTTATTTCATAAACGCGAGTATAAACAGCTTAATTGAAACTTCTTTCTAGAACTGACCTTTTGGACCGCTATCGCTTAAGAGGGACGGATGCTCCAAGGCAATATTGATAAATATAAGCTCCTGGAAATTAAAGGAAGCGGCACCTTCGGCACCGTCTGGCTTGCGGAAGATACATGGATTGGGAAAAAAGTCGCTATAAAAATCCCCCACAATCAAAAAGAAGAATTCACCACCCTCATCGCCGAACCTAAACTACTCGCCTCGTTGGATCATCCCAATATCGTCCAAATCTTAACCGTGGATAAAGCGGAAAATATATTTTTCATGGTTATGGAATATGTGGATGGGAAAAACCTGGCCCAACTTCTCCAAGAAACATCCCTGACTTACAAAGAAGGCGTCGACATTATTATCCAGATTTTATCCGCATTGCAGTATGCCCATGATAAAAACGTCATTCATCGAGATCTGAAACCGGGGAACATACTTCTAACGTCAGATCGGAAAGCGAAAATCACGGATTTTGGAACTGCTATGATTCAGGCGGGCAAAAATGGCGTGGGTAGTATTGGGGGCACCCTCTTTTATATGTCCAAGGAACAAGTATTGGGGCATCCCACACCCGCTTCGGATCTCTACTCGGTAGGGGTAATTCTATATGAGATGGTCACAGGGAAACTCCCATTTTCAGATGAAGTCCCAATGGCGGTTTTAAATAAAATTTTAAAGGATGATCCACCCATACCCCATCAATTGAATCCGGCGCTTCCCAGGGAATTGGAAGCGGTCATTTTAAAAGCCATGCAAAAGGAGTTATCAAAACGATATCAGTCCGCCAGTGAAATGAAGAATGATTTGGAGAAAATTCCAATTTCTTTACTTTCTTCACCCATTTCAGTGGGAAGCAAAAGTCAGGAATTATTGACCCATACCTTGATACAAGAAGCCCAAAAAAAGCAAATCAAAGAAGCAGGGGATATTAATACACTTAGGTACCAGGGATATCATTACAAGTTGATCCGAACAATCGGAAGCCGCGGTAAAGAAGAAGGAAATTTCATATCACCCGGTTCCGTCGCAGTCGATGCGCAAAAACGCATTTATGTTTGCGATTCATTAAAATGTAACATCCAGGTTTTTGATTTTGAAGGAAAATTTCTCTATTCGGTCGGTAAATTTGGAAAAGATACAGGTGATCCACGGGAAGTTTGTTTTCTCATGCCGGTTTCCGTTGTTGTTGACCAGGGAGGAAATCTCGTTGTCTTGGATTCAAAAACATGCTCGGTTCAGATCATAGGAAAATCCGGGGAATTAATCGCAAAATTCGGTGAACCCGCCTCTCCAACGACAGGAAAAATAGAAATCGGGGCAGGCGGATTCTTCCATCCCCAAGCCCTGGCTTTAGATGATAAGGACAATATTTATGTTTCAGATACGGGGAATCATCGGATTCGCGTTTTTAACCCGGCTGGAAAAGTTTTAAATAAATTCGGGATTCAGGGAGCCAGATTGGGCGAATTTAACAGTCCTGCTGGAATTACGTTGGACAATGCCTCGAATCTTTTAGTGGTGGATGAAAAAAATTACCGGGTTCAAATTTTCACTTATCGTGGCGTTTTTAAGAATAAATTCGGAAAAAGAGGAAGCGGTCGGGGAGAATTTTCCTCTCCAATAGGTGTTGCAACAGATTCAAAAAGAAACATTTTTATTTCAGACAGGGACTTGAGGATACAAATATTTGATCCCGAGGGATATTATTTAACGGAATTCGGCACGCCCCAAGGCAATTATAAAATTGCTCCAAAATACTATGGCCTTGTCATTGATTCTGAGAATAACCTTTATGTAACTGATGTCGCCAATTGCAGCGTTTTGATCTACGCCTTAAAGAAATGAGTTATTCATGAGCCCCAATCCCACTTCCGCCGAATCGGAAACACCAGGCCGCATCATCCTGACGCCTGGTAAATTAACCGGTAAACCCCAAATCACGATTACAGTTCTTGCCGGGCCAGAACAAGGGCAGGTATTCAAGATTTCAAGACCCACAACCACCATAGGACGATCGAATACTTGTGAGATCGTCGTAACTGATCCTTTGGTTTCACGGCAACATTGCCAGATCCTTTTGGGAATGGGGGGCATAAATCTTCGGGATTTAGGCAGCACCAATGGGACTTTTCTGAACGGATCCCGTTTAACTGAAAATCCAATAAGAAACCAGGATGTCATTTCTATAGGTTCAACGCGTTTACGTTTTGCGGTAGAAGTCACCAAAGAAGCTCTGGACTCGCGAAACTATAAAATTGATGAACTTGCACATAAAAAACTTCTAACACTTTATGAGGTCGGCAATATTGTCAACTCCGTTCTTGAGTTAAAAACACTTCTTTCAATTATTATGGCAATGGCTATTAAAGTTATGCAAGCAAACCGAGGTTTTCTTCTCATTCGAGAAAAAAATGGGGAACTAAAGCCGGTTGCCACACATGCTCTGACTACTTCCGAAGCACAAGCACCTTATAGTCAAACCATTGTGGATACCGTTTTGAAAGAAAGAGTCCCTGTCTTGGTTTTAGACGCTACACAGGACGTTCGTTTTTCAAACCGAGAAAGCCTGCGCGCTCTTCCTCTGTCTTCTGTTATTTGTGTGCCCATTTGGGAAAGGGATAATATCGTTGGAGTCATTTACGTGGATAAAGCTGAAGGGACAAACACTTTTAACGAAGAAGACATGTATTTTCTTTCTGCATTTGCCAACCAAGCAGCGGTAGCGATTACAAACGCCAAGCTTTTTGATGATGTAAGGCGGGAGGAACGATTAAGAACTTCACTTCAACGTTATCTTTCTCCAAATCTTGTTGATGAAATGGTTCAAAAGAGCGGAGTCACTTTTTCTCTTGGTGGTGAGAAACGAAAAGTTTCTATTTTATTCTGCGATATTCGAGGATTCACCTCACTCACGGAGAGGGAACCGGTGGAAGTGGTCGTAACTCTCTTAAATGAATATTTTAGTGCCATGTCCGACGTCATTTTCGCCAATCACGGCACCTTGGATAAGTTCATAGGAGATGCCATTATGGCCATCTACGGTGCACCGCTAGATTTGCCGGATAATGCATTTCAATGCGTGAAAACCGCGATTGAAATGAGGGAAAAATTAGTCTTTCTAAATGAAAAATGGAAATCCGGAAACAGGCCTCAAATTCAGGTCGGTTTCGGCATTAACACGGGCGAGGCCATCGTGGGGAATATCGGAAGCGAACGTCGTATGGAATACACTGCCATTGGCGATATGGTGAACGTGGCTTCACGAATCGAAGGTGAAACCGGTAGCAATCAGATTTTCATTACCGAATCCACTTTCGCGGAATTGGGTAACCGTGTGAACGTCAAAAAGCTCTCCCCGGTGAAGCTAAAAGGAAAAAGCTCTAAAGTCCAAATTTTCGAGGTCCTGGCCTTGAATAAAACTCCATTGCCCTAATCGGATATTTTTTCCAATCCCGGAAACATCCCCGATAAAAATATTTTAAAAATTTATTCCAAGACATGCTTTTTCTTTTCCTGCCGCTTGATAGAATGGACTATGGGTAAAATCAAAAAACTCCCGGAAAACATCATTAATCAAATCGCCGCGGGTGAAGTCATTGAAAGGCCCGCATCCGTTGTCAAGGAATTCCTGGAAAACGCGTTGGACGCGGGCGCTAAAAACCTTGAAATAACCGTCCAAGAAGGGGGTCTTAAGCTCATCAAGGTTTCGGATGACGGGCAGGGCCTTTCTTCCGAAGACGCCCTTCTTTCGATTCAAAAACACGCCACCAGCAAAATATTTTCCTTGGAAGATTTATCGAACATCCAATCTTTTGGTTTCCGGGGGGAAGCCTTAGCCAGTATTGCTTCTGTTTGCCATTTTGAAATGACCTCCAGGGAAACCGGAACCCTTTCCGGATTCAGCGTCAAGGTCAAGGGGGGAGGTAAAATTCAAACCCAAGAAATGGGAAGGCCCGAGGGAACTACCGTTATCGCCGCCAACTTGTTTTTCAATACCCCCGCCCGGCTCAAATTCATGAAAAAAAAGGCGACAGAGGAAAATCACATTATTTCCGTGGTTTCAAATTACGCCTTGTCTTATCCCGGAAAAACCTTCAAGTTGGTCATGGGGGGAAAGACCGTACTATCAACCACTCCGGTTGATTTAAAGGACAGGATCGGACAGGTCTTGGGAAAAGATATTGCCCGCTCCCTGGTCCCGGTCGGCTTTAAATCGGGAAACATCCAAATCCATGGGGCTGTGAGCCTTCCCACCATTACAAAACCCACCCGGGAAGGCATGCTTTTTTTCGTAAATCATCGTTGGATTTCCAACCCCTCCATCGGCCATGCTGTCATGACTGCCTATCACACTTTATTGCCGACCAAGCGTTTTCCCATTGCGGTTTTATTTTTGGAGATTCCTCCGGATCAGGTGGACGTGAACGTTCATCCCACGAAAAAAGAGGTCAAGTTCGCCAGGGACCGCGAGGTTTATGACGCGGTTGTGGCCGGCGTCAGGGGAGGGATTCTTTCATCTTCAAATCCAAAAACGGGCTTCGCAACAATTGATATCCAAAAACCGATTCATTATTTTTCAGTTGATCAAGGTCCGGCTGCGGTTCTGGAAAAAAGCTTGTTGTTCAAAAATGAAAACAGGGCCGAGCAAAATAACTCTCAGCATGGATTTTTGCCGGCTCCTCTATTGGGAGACAGCCCCGAAAAGACATCAACAACCCCGTTTTTCACTAAAGGGGAACAAACTCCGCGGCGGATTGATCCTGGCATCCAGCTTTACAACTTCACGCAACTCTTTAACACCTTTATCATTTTTCAGTCTGATACGGAAATGTTCATCGCGGACCAACACACGGTTCATGAACGGATAAATTATGAACGTTTAATGAATAGTTTGGCCCAAAAAAGGTCGGAAATACAAACCCTCTTAGTGCCATTAACCCTTGAATTTAATCCCAAAGAGGCGGCCGCCTTAAAAAACAACCTTGAAATCCTGGCAGAACTCGGCTTGGAAATAACTCCGTTTGGCGGGAATACTTTTTTATTCTCCAGCGTCCCATCCGATTTGAAGGATAAAAACCTAATCCCCCTGTTGAAAGATTTGGCAGACGAATTAACTTCCCAAGAAAACACCAATATTAATAATACTAATCGGCTGGCCCAGGTCCGCGAAAAAATAGCGACTTTTCTTTCGTGCCGAAGCGCAGTCATGGCGGGGGACCGGCTCAACGACCTTCAAATGAAATCACTGATTGATCAAATGAGAAAAGCAAACCTTCCTTTTACATGTCCACATGGCCGTCCAACGATTATTTCCATACCATTGTCAGACCTTTACCGCAAGTTCGACCGGCATTAAATTTACGCAAAATGGTTGAAAGATTATTATTGTGAAAAATCCAAACAGACTCGATTTTTCGAACATAAAAATTCCAATTTTGGTTGGGCCCACTGGAGTCGGGAAATCTGAAATTGCGTTTGCCTTATCTAAAAAGTTGGACCTCGAAATTCTTTCCGCTGATGCTTACCAGATTTACAAAGGACTGCCGATCGGAACCGCCCAACCTCCCCTCGCCTGGCAAAAACAGACCCCCCATTATTTAGTGGGGGTTCGAAAACCGGGACTTTCCTGGAGCGCGGCGGAGTTTGCCATAAAGGCCAAAAAAATAATAGAAAATCGCATCCAATCGGGAAAAAGAATATTAATCGTCGGGGGGGCCGGATTTTACATCAGGGCGTTGGTGGAGGGATTGCCAAACGGTTCTAAAGTGAACCCTAAAATTCGGACCGGGGTGGCTGAAAAATTGAAAATAATGAACCATGAAGAGGCGCATAAATGGTTGAGCCAAATAGATCCCGCGGCGAGCAAACGGATTCATGTAAATGATTCAAGAAGAATAAGCAGGGCATTGGAAAAAGCATTGGATCCCTCATGCCCGGATGATTTCGAGCCAATAAAAAAAGATCATGTTGATTTTTATGGTTTGGACCTATCAAGCGAAAACTTGGATATCATCCTGAAAAATAGAATAGAAGCCATGTGGGTGAACGGCCTTTTAGCCGAATTGGAAAATTTAACGCGTTCGGGAATTTCCCCTCAACATCCCATTTGGTCTGCCATCGGTTATTTTGAAGCCTTAGCTTTTTTACGCGGTGAAATACCTGAAAAAGTCGCAAAGGAATTGATATTCCGAAGAACACGGCAATACGCCAAGCGCCAGAGAACGTGGTTTAAACGTCAACATCAAGTTGAATGGATAAATTTAGATCATATCGGTAAAGAAACAGCGGTGGAAATATTGGCAAAAAAAATTAATGCAAATTGGAGAAATAATGCGAACCATTCGGATTAGGGTGGCGGGTATTTTGATTCATGACGGTAAAATTCTTCTAGTCAAACATGAAAAAAACAACGAAACATACTGGCTTTTGCCCGGCGGCGGAATTGAATATGGAGAATCCGTTGAAAACGCGCTTATACGGGAATTCCAGGAGGAGGTTGGCATCGATATAAAAGTCGGGAAACTGGTTTTGGTCCATGATTCGATTCCGCCGAAATTGTTTAGGCATGTTTTAAATTTGTATTTTCTTGTTACTGCCAATAGTTTTGAAATAAAAGTGACCCGAGATTCAGTCCTTGTAGATGCCGCCTTCGTCTCCTTGGAAGAATTTCCAGGCGTGCCAGTTAAACCCGATGTGAAAAAAGAAGTCCTAAATGGTTATCGGGAAAAATGGTTAAAAGAGAGTTTATACCTCGGTAACCTTTGGAATGATTAAAAGGGAATTTTTCAATCAAATTTAATGCCATTATTCGTTAATAGGGTTTTTTATGTATTTTTATACGCAAAAGGATATACGGGCAAAAAAGGTCAAAAAAACAAACACTAGTTTTGCCAAGGTTAAACTGGGTTGGATATCGTGTCTGAAGTCCAGTAATTATCTTCTGATTATTGCATCGTTTTTCTTAGTCTGTTACCATAATTGACTCATGAACCCAGACCCATCCCAACCGACAAAAAAAAGTTCGAAATTTTATATCCTTTTAATATCACTTTTTTCATTATTCGTTTTAAGTTTGATTTTTGTCGTTTATACGGTTCAAAAAGTAATCGGTCATAATTCCACTTCTTTACTTTCTTTAAACTCGAATGAAATCTCTTTAATTGAGATCCAGGGGCCTATTTATGAGAGCGATGATATTGTCCGAAGGATTAAACGCTTTAAAAACAGCTCGAAAAAGGCGCTGATCTTAAGGATCAACAGTCCGGGGGGCGCAGTTGCCCCTTCGCAGGAAATTTATACTGAAATATTAAGCGCGAGAAACAACAAAAAAATTATCGTGGCAAGTTTGGGAAGTTTGGCTGCTTCGGGGGCCTATTATATTGCGGCCGCATGTGACAAGATCGTTGCCGATCCTGGAACCGTGACTGGTTCCATTGGAGTCATTGCTGAATTTCCGGATGCATCCAAACTTTTAGGTAAAATTGGGGTGAATTTTCAAATTGTAAAGAGCGGAAAATTTAAGGATACCGGCACTTTTGATCGCCCAATGACTCCCGCGGAAAAACGCTACCTTCAAGAAACAATTAACGATGTTTTTCAACAATTTGTAGATTCTGTTATAAAATGTCGAAAGGAAGTTTTTCAGGAAAAGTTATCAAAGTTTCTTGGGAAAAAAACCTCGAAAATAACTGAAAAAGAAATCCACAACCATATTCTTCATTATGCAGATGGAAGGGTCTTAACAGGGAAAAATGCCTGTGAATTGGGTTTTGTCGATAAACTAGGAAATTATTATGATGCCGTGCGTTTAGCCGCAGATTTAGCGGGAATAAAAGGGGAACCAACAGTCCGTCGAGACGAATCATTGAAATTGGATCAAATTTTCAACAGTATATTGCCCTTTAGATGGTTAAGCGATATGGGAAGTTCATTTCATCTTGATTATCGTGCCTTTTAGTTGCCGTTCTATTATATTTTTATCTTCTAGGAGGAACATTTGGCGGAAACTAAACCTCAAAATCCAAAAGCTGCGCCTGATCCAGCCCCAATGCCAGTAACGATTGCTGCCACACCCACGGCGGTTCCGGAAAAAAATAAGTATTTAACTAAGATAAAAAGTTTTTTAACAACCACTATGTTTTTCATGTCGGGTTTTATTTTTATATTTCTGTCAATTTTAATGAAATATACCAGTTTGATTCCGGAATCAGTCCAAACTTTCGTAAATCATTTTATTCCGCGATTGCTTTGGTTCATCGCTGGAATTGGGTTTATTCTTTTGGGGCAGGCAATGTTTTTGACTAGTAAGGAATATTCCGCTGAGTACAAAAATAATCGCAATTCACCTCATTCTTGGAAAATTCCTCTAATCTCAACACTTGGGTCGATTCTTTCTGTGGCCGGAGTTTATGGATTGTTGGTGAGTTTAAAAATATTCCCGGCAATTCAAAATATTATGGTTTTAATTTTTTTATTTCTTGTTTTTTGTTGTTATATTCTTTGGTATGTATTTGCACATTTGAAAAACCGTTATCCAACTATTGCCGGTCTTCGAGTGGGCATGGTTGCTTTTATTCTTTCATCCGTATCCTTTTTATCCTGGACCTGGACCCAATATGTTTTTTTAAGTCTTATTTTTGGCATTTTCGGAATCATTTCGGTAGTTGTAAGTTTAGTCCTGGTTCCTTTTGAAAAAGAAGAACAACGTGGGAATTGGCTAAGAATTTGTTGCATATTAATAAGCGTTATCTTTCTTTTATATGTTGGAATTAATTCCTTTTTTATTAATAAATCACATATTAATTTAGTAAATCTAGGTGCAGTCCAACAAAATATTGCTGGTAAAGTTGATAACCTTACCTATTCTCCCGATGGAAAAAAAATTGCCTTTTCACAAAAAGTGGGGAAGGAATGGTTCTTACAAGTTGTTGATCCGAAGAACCCACAATATAAAGTATTCAAGATTAAGGCTGGCGAAAATTCATTTCGACCAGTATTTATAGAAAATGGTGGGTATATTTTAATTGATAGTGTTAATAACGGATTACGTAATATCTCGAAAATTAATGTCGGGAATGGTGCTTTAGTAAATATAACTTCTAGCGGAGTAGAAAAATTCGGTGATGGGATTCCTTGGTCAGAAACACGTAAAGAGTTTCTGTATGTTGTTCAAAATTCCAATTCATGGGAATTGAAAACTTTTTCCGCTTTAACTGGTAATTCAAACGTTCTTTTTGATTCCACTAAACCAATATTGACACCATCTTGGACTTCTTCTGGAAAGGTGGTTTACGCTGATTCCTATTCCGATCGCCCTTATATATTCGATTTAAATACAAAAACATCAAACCTTGTTATATCGGATGATGAAAAAACTGAACGCTTTCAGGAAAATAATAAAATAAAGTCCGGTATTCCTGTTGATGAAGTAATTCCGGCACCTGATGGTTTTCGATATCTCTATTTAACACGAAATTCCTCTAAAAACATTTCTTCAGTTTGGACAGTTTTTTCAGATGGGACTAAGGCTTCCAAGCTTTACGAAACAACAGGAGACATTAAATCTTTTTCATGGAATGCTGACTCACAACAAATTGTTTTTGAAGAAAGTTGTTCTCAAATGGGATTTTTTACTAAAATGAAAAATATAGAAATTCTTGACGCAAACCTCATGGAAATAAAATCCCTTCTTTTACCCCAAGTTTCCCATTATTCTCCGGCCGTTTCTCCCGACGGTGTGAAAATAGCATTTGTGGGAAACCATAGTTTGTGGAATCCCTTAATTGGAAGTTCCGGAATTTGGATAGCTGTTCTACGTTAAACCGCTACCATTTCTCTTCCTAAAGAGCTAATAATGAAGTCCGCTCTTTTTCATAAATTTCAATTTTTCATCGTTATTTGTATTTTCATGACTCTTCATGCCAGGGCTGATCTTGATTTCGGTAACAATAAAGTTCGATATCATACCGATCACCATTGGAAAATTTTAGAAAGCCAGCACTTTGAGATTTATTATTATAAAGAGTGTGAAGCCTTCGCTCATATTGCGGTTCAATGTGCTGAAAATGCATTTGTAAATACATGTAAAGTATTTGATTATGTTCCAATAAATAAAATCCCCCTTTTTCTTTACGGAACCGGTCTGGAATTCCAAGAGACCAACATTACACCCGAAATTCTATCGGAGGGTGTCGGTGGTTTTACTGAGATTTTTAAAAACCGAATATCCGTTCCCATCAATGGATCCTATTACGAATTTGAAAAAGTACTTCATCATGAATTAACCCATGCTTTTCAATACGATCTTATTTATGGAGAAAGTTGGCGTTCAATTAATTTATTTAAATCGATTCTTGTACCCACTTGGATGATGGAAGGAATGGCCGAGTGGAATGCTCAACACCTTGACGGACAAGGTGAAATGGTTTTAAGGGACGCAATCCTTAACGACCAAGTATTGCCGTTGAATATCCTCGAATCTTTTGACCACTTCGAACAAGTTTATATGGCATATAAGGAATCGCAGAGCATATTGGATTATATTTCCCAGCTATATGGTTCAGAAATAGTCGCTCAAATATTCAAAAAAATGGCAGTCAATCAATCTCCGGATACTGCAGTCAAAAATACCATTGGAATATCATTGGATGAACTTTATGAAAATTGGCATTTTTTTATAAAAAGCCAAACATGGTCAAGAATAAATGGACTTCCAACACCTGAAAAATACGGGGAACTGATTGAAAAGGGAGCCACGAAGGCAACCGTTTCGCCTGATGAGATTGCTATAGCCTATATCAAGGGTGAAGATCTCATCCTATATAACCTCTCAAGTAAGACCAAAAAAGTGCTTACTCATAAAAAATTTGAAACACAAGGTTCAGGTATTGTCTGGTCACCAAATGGCAATTATCTCGCCTTTTCAGCGGCACGAAATGGCGAATATAAACTTTCTATAATTGAAATTAAAAATCGTAAAATCCAAGAGTTTAACATGCCGAAATTACCGATAATTTACTCACCTTCTTGGTCACCCGACCAAAGATATATCATTTTTTCTGCTTTTGATTATTCAACTGTTGATCTTTATAGACTGGAATTTTCTACCGGTAAAATTGAACGTTTGACGAACAATTTAATTACAAAATCATGGGCGACCTATTCTCAGGACGGAAAAGTAGTGTATTTTTTGGGAGAAGACTCGGGAGAAACCAAAATATATCGTATGAACCTAAATGAGAAAGGGTTTACTCTGGTAAACCCGGAAATTGTTGGAAAAGATTTAGCGACTATTTCTTCTTTTCAAGTAATGAAGGACTCTATTTATTTTACATCTAATCGAAATAATAGAATTTTCAATTTATTTAAAATGAATCTGAATGGCGACCAATTGACACAGTTGACAAACACATATGTGGATGTGTTAAGTGTAGCCCCCTTGCCAAATAAGAAGGTATTTGTAACCCTTTATCAACATGCTCAGGTTGGTTTGTACTCTTTCCTGGCCGAAAAGCTCGATCAAAATACTCAACCACCAATTAATTTAAAATATTTGGCAAACTCATTTGAAAATGCTTCAAAAATACTAGCGAACAATCCGACTAAGAACTTGATTAAAAAAGATGAAACAAAAGAAAAAATGAATATTTCAACTTTAGAAGATAGTCAAAACAAAAAAGAACCAGAAAAAACCCCGGAGCAAATAAGAAAGATAGAAGTAACTGATTCTTCAAATATTGTTCAACTTCAATGGCCGGTAACCACAGTGGAAGGAGGGGCGGAAATCGACAATTATCGAATTTATCGATCTACTGATTCCGGGCAACATTTTATTTTTCTTGGTTCCACATCCAATTCACGCGATGGTAAATATACTGATTACAATGTTAAAAAAGGGGAATCATACTTCTATTATGTAACAGCAATAAATAAAAAAGGAGAAAGTCTACCTTCTCCCATTGTTCCCGCTATTCCTACTTTCAATCTTTCTTCAAGAGATTATCAATTCAAATTTACCCCGGACATTCTTTTACTTTTAGCGGGTTATGACAGTTCTGCGGGTTTTGTTGGGGGGGGTATTGCTCAATTCAGCGATTATCTCGGCGATAACCGTTTAAGCCTAATTGGCGATACTGTCCCTGGCGTCGAAACTGGCATTCAAACGAATTATGAGTTTTCACCTTGGAGAACAACCATAGATCTGAACTATTATTATTTTCAAAATTATCTGAATATTTATGACCTTCAAACCGGAAATATCGTTAACCAATATCGCAATAATGAAAACGGGATGGATTTAAATTTCAGTTATCCGTTGGATTCTTTTACTCGATTTGAATATGGCATTGGCACACAACGTTTTCAAGGCAACCCGTTATACCTTCAATTTTCAGAAGGGATTTCCAATTATTCTCTAAATTCCGACCTGTGGAATGTGGCCAATTATTATCGCATTTCATTAGTTGAAGAAAAAAGAAAGGGAGAACGATTCTGGCCTAGCAATGGATACGCTTTTAATTTTACCCTCTTGCACGCGCTTCCGGTTTTAGATTCAAATGTTTCATTTGCAAATATTCTTTTTGAAACTCAAGTCTTCGCGGATATAAATTTTTTAAATCATCTAGTGTGGGCTAATCGAATTATCGGGATGACATCCCAAGGCCCGAATCCCCAGTCGTTTTTTATTGGTAACGATGAACTTTTTCAAGCTTACTTTACTACTATCCGTGGTTACGGCAATAAAACTTTTTTCGGTAGTAACCTAGCGCTTTTGAATACCGAGTTAAGATATCCTATTGCAAACAACATGAATTTTTTATTACAACCACTTTCATTTGTCATGATTAAAGATATTGAGCTAGCTGGTTTCGTGGATAACGGAATCATGGCTGACCAACTTCAAAATATGGCAAAATCACCCCTTTTGTGCAGTATCGGAACTGGGTTGCGTTTTTACACTTTTCTCTACCAACGAGCGCTGGTTATGCTCCGTTTTGATGTTGCCTGGCGGTTGGACGGGTCATATCCACCAACCTTTCATTTTAATTTAGCGCCGATATTTTGATTACAAAATCCCATCGTGATAAAAACAAGTTGGTTCAATAGTATGGAACCGTTATAATACTTCCGGGTTTGTTGAACAATTTCATTGTAAGGTTATGCTGCTCTAAAAACCCAGTAAATCAGTTTTAATCATTCATTAAATTTTGAGGTTATTCAGTGAAAAAACTTCTCCTATTCATTCTTCTAAGTTTTTTGATTTTTCCTCTTTTCGCAGGTGTTTCAGTATCAAAATTTAACATTTCTGATTACGCAATGGTTAATCTTGATTTTTTGAGGACTCATTACCAGGAAATAAATAACGGCAGATCAATCCAAATTGATGCGAATTTCTTAAACCTAAAATGGAAATCTCCCTTTGAATATAGGGAGCGATTAAAAGAAATTGGTTTAAATGTAAATAAATATAATGTCATTGAATTTACATTAAAAGAAAAAGACAATGTTCATTATTCCTTTCCAAATCTTCTTTTTCACACGGAGTCAGGCGACCTTCACGAATTAAGTTCCCTTGTAAAAGGAGAAAGAATTATCGTTTATGGTAAATTTTATAAATTAAAAAAGTCTGAATATGTTATTGATGTGGATTTGATGGAAGTCATATTAAAAGGTGGTCATAACCGAAACTTCCTTATTGATTCCAGAATCGCTCCAACTCCAACATCTGTTCCCACAAGTACTCCTACTCCAGGTTTAAATTTATGGCAAAAATTAAATAATTTTGTCAATCCCAAGGAAACTCCAACTATTACTGGTACTGTAACCCCCACCGTTCAATAGAAAAATTATTTAAAAAATAAACCTAACTGCTATTCAAAAATAATCTTTCTAATAATCACCCATTTAACCCATAAACTTCTTAAAGTAAAACTGCCGAATTCACGGAGTAAGTGCAACACTTCGCCGGAAGACTTCCGCCGGAGTTTTAAAGCCCAAACATTTCCTGGGCCTGTTATTGAGCCATCTTTCTATGGTCCTGAATTCTTTGAAGGACACTTTAGCAAGATCAGTCTTTTTAGGCAAATGGCGGCGGACAAGACCGATAGTATTTTCCACCGTACCTTTTTCCCAACTGTGGAAAGGGGCGCAGAAAAAGGATTTTGTACCAAGCACGTGGTTGGTTTCCAAGTGGTTGGTGTTTTCGGTTCCGTTGTCATAGGTCAGACTCAGGCGGGCGTCTTGAGGGAAGCGGCATAAAGCGCGGTTGAGGCTATGACTCATTTGGCGAGCGGTCTTTCGTTTGAGCTTTCCCAACTTGGAAAAACGGCTTTGACGCTCGACGAGAGCCCGCATAGCAACTTTACTCTGACGAGAGACCATGGTGTCGGTTTCCCAATGGCCGAATTGCTTGCGTTGATTGGCGATCTCGGAGCGCTTATCGATGGAAACACGGCCTGGGATATGGTTTTTGGCGTGCTTACGGCTGTGGCCAAATGAGAATCGTCGCCGGTGGTGTCGAACTAGGCAAGGAATCAGCTCAGTGGCTTCAGCATAAACCCACTGATAGATAGCTTCAGGACCAATGGTTTGCTTAGGCCGTAGGTGACCTAATCGACCTGAAATGAGTTCTGGAGACCAGCCTCGTTTCAATTGACGACGGACGTAGGCACGAATTCGTTTTGTTTTCAGGCGTAAACGGCGTGCTCGTTGTTGGTTGCGGTCAACATACCGTTGATGGGCTCGATGAGAAAGATAATAACCAGAACGGATAGGGGGAGCATTGCGCTTGAGTTCCCTGGAGAGGGTGGAAGGAGACCTCTTCAAGGCGCGTGAAATTGCTCGAAGGCTAAGACCCTTTCCTTTCAAGACGGATAAATGATCTCTTTCTTCAACGCTTAAATGCTTGTATTTCTTTTTCATAGCCGCATATCCTATTCATGCGGCCTTCTTCAGACACTAAGTGTTGCACTTACTTATGGAACTCGGGACTTTAACTAATTCATAAAATCATTTATTTCAAAACAATACCAAAGAGTCATACATTTTCAACAATACCAAAATTCTATTTATTCTCATCTTTTGTTGTCCTTTATAAACTTTAAAGATCAATAGGGAAGAACACTATTAAATTTTGACTCAGGTATACCTTTTTCTAACATCAGATGAAGTGTTTTAGAACGTTTGTACACAAAGTGAAAATGAATCCCTGACCTTCCCCCAATGTTTGATCCAAATTTAAGTTAGTTAAGGCCCAACTTTTCGGCCTTTGCTTCCATTGGGGTTTTTCCCCCCAAACTGCTGTGCGGTCTCTGCCAGTTATACACCTGCCTCCACCAATCCACGACTACCTGGGCCTCCGCTTTTGAAAGAAAAATTTCTTGGTTCAGGCACTCATCCCTAAACTTTCCGTTGAAACTTTCGATGAATCCATTCTGCCATGGACTCCCTGGTTCGATATATAGCACCTCTACGCCCTTCTCCTCAAGCCAGTTCCTCAGTTCTTTCGCCACGAACTCTGGCCCGTTGTCCACCCGCAGGCACTTTGGTGTCCCGTACTCCGTCATCAACTCGTCCAGCGTCTCCAGCACGTCCCGGCTTCTCATTCGCTTCTCCGCCCGGATCTCCAAGCATTCCCTAAATCCTTCATCCAACACCGTCAAAAACTTCACCTTTCCCCCGAACCATGTCAGGTCATGCACGAAGTCCATCGTCCACACCTCGTTGGAACCCAAAGCCGGGTGGGGCCTTCTCCATTCCGTCGGAACCCTCTTCTTCCTGGGTCTCCTGCGCGGTAATTGAAGCCCTGCTACCTGGTAGAGCCTCTCCACCCGCTTGTGATTCACATCAAGGCCTCTGCGTTCCAACATCCACAACATCCGAGGGCTTCCGAAACGTCGGTTTCTTTGCGCTAACTTAACCATTTCCTGCAGGATCACCTGGTTCAACGGATCTTCTGGCTGGGCCTCATATCGAAAACTCGATCGATTTACCCCAAGAACATCACAGGCTCGTCTTTCCGGTACTTCCTGAGCCTTCAGGGCTTCCACCATGCCTTTTTGCTCCTCGATCAATACCCCTTTTTTTTTATGTGCTCTTGGAGAACCTGAATAGCCAGGGCCTGATCACCCGCTAACTGCTTGAGTTTCCGGTTTTCTTCTTCCAGCTGTTTGATGCGGTGGACTTCGGAAACTCCAAGGCTTCCGTACATGCGTTTCCAGCGGTAGTAAGTCTGCTCGGAAATGCCATGCTTTCGGAGAACTTCCTCAACGGCGGGAGCTTTCTCCGCCTCGCGGAGAATAGCCACTATCTGCTCAGATAAAAACCGTTTCTTTGCCATCTTTCCCCTCCCGATCTATAATCCAAAACTAACATATTTTTGGATCAGTTTTCGGGGGAAAGGTCATCCCTTCCTTTTAAAATCTTTCAAAAGAACACCCTTTAAATAAAAAAACAGGGCATTTTTACTGATTTAAATTCAGACGATGGATGAATGTTTATAAAACCGTTATCGAAGGCATCGTTAGCATTGGTAAATATAGATTTAAGGTTGATGGGTTGAGACATTCATTATGTTTAGTCAAAATTTTCCGCATCGCTAAGAACATCTTAGGACTTGCGGTTCATCGAGCGATATTTATCCAAGACAGAGGCGACACCCTGATTTATTACGAGATTTAATAAATGGGACCCAGAAACATTTTCAAAGGCCCGGCGATGTGCTTGAAGAGTTTTGGTAGAAGCTAACTTGACATAATTCTCACTAACCATAATGCTGGAATGACCCATTAAATCCCGGATTTCGTAAACACTGGCTCCTGATTCAGCCAACTGGGTACCAAAAGAATGTCTTAAAACATGGACCGTAAGCTCTTCTGGATTTTCCAACTTTGCCCACTGAGCTGCTTTTTTGACCCACCTCTCAAGGTAATCTGGGTGAATGGGTTTTTGTTCACTTCGTGGGCTTGTGAAAAGATGAACAACATCCTTTTTAATTTGTTTCAGGTAAAGTTTTAAAAGCTCCTTTAGAGTCTCAGTCATGGGTACCATTCGTTCCTTGTCACCCTTGCCGATAACCGTAAGCAGGCCTCGTGTTAAATCCAAATCCCGGATTCTCAGATGTGCGATCTCAGAAACCCGAAGACCACAGTGGAAGCCCAGGAGTATGGTCAGGCTGATTTTTTGTGCCTCTAAATCGTCCATTTGGAGGCTTCGAACCAGGGCCTCACGATCCTTAGGTGGCAATGGGCGAGGATTACGCTGGGGGCTACGAATAGCAAAATTGTGAAAGACTGCCGTAGGATCCGTTGCAATATGCTGGATGGAAGCCAGATAACGATAAAAGGAGCGGGTAGAGGCTAGAATGCGCCTCATGGTACGCGTGGAATAAGCCTTTCTTGGTTTGCCGCTGGGAGTAATTCCGGGTTTTGTCAAAGAAGCTGCAAAGTGAACCATGTGTTCAGGTTGGACATGTAAAGGCGTTGCTATGTTAGAAATGTCAAAAAATTGTTTCAGGATTCGAAGATCCTGATGATAATTTTCCTTAGTGTGTGAAGATTTGCAAAGTGACAAGAAACCATCGTATGGCTTTAATTCAAAAAGGTTTTGGGAAATATTTCCTATTTTTTTTTCTAGTTTTGATTTCATTTATTTGGTATAACTGCAATTATACCGAATAGCAATTGGACTGCAAGAGGTCTTTCCTTAAACTTCATTAATGCGATAAGGTACCGTTATTTCATTTTTAGCAAAGTAAATCGCACCTATTTTTAGCCGATTTTGCATTTAAAAGCTATTTTTTTAAACGATTTGCCAGAAGAATGAGGTTTTATACCTTTTCATTCGTAGTCTTAAATTAGGTCGACTTTGATATAAACTCGTTTACGATATTTTGAAATTGGATAGGATTTTCTAGTGGTACCAAGTGACCAGCCTGCTCCATGACCTTCAATTGGCTATTGGGAATCGCTTTGGACATGGATTCTGCATCGGCTGCTGGTATTAATGAATCTTCATTGCCAGCTATCACTAAAACCGGGACCGTTAATCGCGACATTAGGTCGTTCTGGTCCCGTCTTTCGGCCATGGCGCGTTGGGCTAAGACGATGGCAATGGGATCGACCATTTGGATCCAATGTTGCAGACGCTCAATAATTCTTGATTTATTAGCTAAAGTTGTCTTGCCCAAAAGCCCCGGAATCATGGCTGACGCCAAAAATTCCACGCCCTCTTTTTTCACCCGCTTAGCCATATTAAGGCGATTTTGTTTCGCTTCGGGTTTATCTAAACTTGGCCTTGTGGAAATAAAAATTACTTTTAATATTTTATCCGGAAACTGGCGGATATACTCCATAGCCCAATATCCACCCATGGAAATGCCCCCTAACGTGATTGGTTCAGTCATTCCCCTCTCAAACAAGTGATTTTCAAGACCCTGCGCGGCTTCCGAGAGGGTTAAACCATTGGAGGGCGTGGATGAAAAACCAAATCCAGGAAAGTCAGGAAGAATCAATCGGTAACCGGACGGGACTTTAAAATCTTGCCACATCAAGTGAGAAAGTGGGAAAGCATGTAAAAGAACAAGGGGTTTACCATTTCCAATGCTCATGGACGATATAGTTGGGATCATATTTAAAAAACCTTTTAAGAATAATTGATTTACTCATTAATGTTAAACTCATACTTTAAGAAATTGAAGTCATTTAGAGAATTTATAAACATTTAATTAATACGTTAGTGATTTTGAAATTGGCATTTGTAGGTTGGATAAACATCATGCTTGAAAGTAACCCCGGATTCAAGCGAAGTAATCCAAATTTTATTCCTTATAGGTGAAGTTCCGATTATAAGAAACTGTAAAACTTCATTTGTCATTAAACCAGCAAGTACTTTTTGAATTATTATGTTGTTCCCTATTCCGAATGCTTTAGTATTTAAAGTTTTAAAACATTGAAAACAAGGACAGGATTTTTGGTAATTAGTCAAATGGTAAATGATCAAGCTGTTTTCTGTAGTCCATCCCAAAAATACTGACTGAGGTTTCATTTGAGATATTTGTTTGATTTGTTCATTAAAATTTCTTTGATTTAAGAATGCGATTGCTGCTGAAAATATCGGTAAGTTATCCATTTTGTATTTAAGAACTTGAATATGAACATCCGGAAACTGTTTAATGAAGGGTAAGGGACTAAAATCTGACTCTTTATTAACGAAAATGTTTTTAATACCGGTTGCCGAAAAAGCAGTTATCGCCGCTTTGAGTGCTATTTTTTCCCCCGCGATTAAAACAAAAACATCTCTCCACTTCTTTTGCCCTTCCTCGCTAATCTCAGGAATTATCAATTGCCGTGAGTAACGTTGATTCCAATTCGATTGATTCATTTTTTTCTTTCCATTAATCTTAGAAAGCCATTTTAAGAAAAGACTTTTGAAACGATTTTTGTGATTTCCCTTTCAAGTTTTAACCGAAATGATAAGTAAATTCACACGATTTAAAACCATTTCCTGAAATTTCCAAAACTTAACTTCTCAATAATTAAATGAGGTTTCTTCCAATATATAAACAATAGAGCGCGATTAAATACTAAGATAGAAACAAATTTACGAATTTTTCATTTAATAACCCAAAAGAATTCCCGTTTCTATTGGAAGTACTATCAACGGACTATCAATTGAAGAAAAGTTAGCGAAATGTGTGCTTATGAAGTCTATTGAAATTTTTCCTTGGATAAAAAATTTTGTATCTTCTCCGGCGTTGAGCGCTATACCTACTCCCCCTTCTATAAGAAAATCCACCTCGTTTGAGTTGACAGGGACATATAAAATATCATACGTTTCATCGAGTTGCGCAGTGTTGTCACTCCGGTATTCATTATAGGTAATACCCGGCCCTACGAAAATATAAGGGCAAAAATTTGATTGTGTTAATCGAGTTCTTATCCACAATGCAGCACCAACCATCATGAGATTGTTATTGTGAGTCAAAGTGTTGTTTTTCGCACTGAATTGGTTTAAAGCCAAATCCAGCCAAATTGAAAATTGTTTCGAGAACTGATATCCGCTTCCAAGATCAAAGACAAAAGAAGGACTATATGCTTTTTTGGTATTCATACTAGGCGGTATTCCTAATCCAATACTAACAGTGGACATCCATTTTGACTCTCGTTTGGTTAAAACTGATTTATGGTGTTCCATGGACGGTCCCTCTGCCCATAAAATTTCAGGTGCGGATGATAAAGGTGTCATAGTCGGCGTAAAGGGGCTAGATTTTGTTCCCGATAAACCGGGTGTTGGTAGGGACCCAGTAACCATTGACGAAAATGTCGGCAATACAGTCATTGTTTCCGTTGGAGTGGGTTTTGGTTCATACGTAGGAATAAAAAGCACATTACCTGAATGAAGGATATTTAGATTAAAGAAAAACCAGAAGCACAGAATGATCAGCGGCTTCAACAAACCAGTTGGATTTTTAAATGGTGAAATTTTATTCGTCATTACTCCGCCGTAAAACTTGTCCTGGAAATCTTCCTGTGAATGCTCCCTTTTCAAAAACGGGTTGTCCATTTACGAGGACCATATTGATCCCCCTGGGCGGTTCCCATGGTGAAACAGCCGTTGCTGTGTCCCCAATGCTTTTGAAATTAAAAACAACAATGTCTCCCCAATACCCTTCACGAATCAACCCCCTTTCGCTGAGACCTAAAAGTTTAGCCGGTTCTTCTGTTAATCGATTTATGGCCTCGGAAAGCCGAATGATCCTCTTGGTCCTTACGTATGTACCTAAAAGCCGTGGGAAGGAACCTACATCCCTAGGGTGTGGTATGGATCCGGAAGAATCGGAACCGAAAAGGATATAGGGAGATTGAATTTTCTTGATAAGACCTTCTTCCGATAACCCATGGTAGCAAATTTTAACATCGGGTCCGTTTTCAAGTAACAATGCCAATACGGTACGCTCTTCGGTTAAATTACGCTGTTTGGCCAAATCCTTGAGGGTCAACCCCAAAGCACTTTGGGAATCCTTGGCATGAACCCTGGTGATTTCTATTTTGTCTCCCCCTCCATACTCCTGCAGTCGTCTGTGGATAGAAGCTAAAACTTCATCGGTTTTGGCCTGATACAAATAGTAATCCCATCGGGTGGCTTCCTGGGGCAGGTAAAGGAACTGATAAAGCGGGATTTGTACTTCGTTTCCCCAAAAATCATAGGGATAAACCGTTGCAAAGATGGAGTATCCTTCCCCTCGCGCATCTTCAATCAATTTTAATCCGCTTTCAGTTTGGTCCCAGTTGCTTGGCAATTTGAATAAAAGATGTTGGATCACAATGGGAATTTTATCGGCTTTGGCCACGTGTATGGCTTCCCTGATTGCTTCCAATACATTGGAACGATAGTTTCGGATATGGGTGTAATAAGCAGAATGCGGATAATGGGAAAGAACCGAAGTAAGTTGCTCCAATTCGGAGGGCTGGCACCATAAACCTGGTTCATATCCCAAACCACTGGAGATGCCAAAAGCACCGGCTTGTAGGGCTCCTTCGACGAAACTTTTCATTCGCCGCATATCAACATTTCCGGCGGGTTTTTCCCGCCGGTTACGAATAAACCAATCCCTCACGCTTCCCTGTCCAATAAGGGTTCCAACGTTTAAAAGCCCTTTGTGTTTTTCCAATTTTTTTAGGTTTTTTTGAACATCCAGGATGGAAAATCCGCAATTACCTGCAAGCCCGGAGGTGACTCCCTCCCGGATGGCATTTTCTTGTTCTTGGAGGGTCCAAAGCAAATCATTGTGGCAGAGAATATCCACGAATCCCGGAGCGACAACCAACCCGGAAACATCAACCGAACGATCAGTTTCAGACAAACTTAAATCACCGATTTTTGATATTTTCCCATTTAATATCCCAACATCCGCTTTAAAGGGCGGCTTCCCTGAGCCATCCACGATCAAACCGTTTTTAAGGACTAGGTTGAAGTGGAGACTTTCAGCTGCAGTTGGATAAAAACAGGAAAAAAAGAATAAACTGAAACAAACTATGATGTATTTCAAAAACACCCTCTTCATTTAATTTAGAAATTAAAAGTATAAAAAAATGTTGACTTTTAACTTCCAGAAAAGCATTTACTAATGTTTTTCTTTTATGCTTTTTTAAGAACCGATAAAAAACCCCCATCATGAGATCGGGTCGGCCAAAAGAGAAGACCTTCCTCGCAGGATAATATCCCAGTTTGTTCAGCAGGAACCTGTAATAACAGAGTCTTGTATTCCGGGTGATTTTTTTGGAAAGCCCGTACCACTTCCTGATTTTCCTCGTTTTCCATTGAACAAGTGCTGTAAATCAGGTTTCCCTTTGGATAAAGGTGTTCCTGGACCATATCCAGAAGTTTCAATTGATGTTGTGTCTGATCCAATATGTCTTTTAGTTTTAACCTCCATCGCAGGTCAGCCCGTCGGGACAAAACGCCCGTACCAGTACAGGGTGCGTCCACCCAAATCAGGTCGAATTTTTGCGCTGGAGAAAGCTTTTCAGCGGGGCCCTCATGGATGACGACTTGTTTTAAGTCCACTCTTTTTAAATTTTCCGAAAGCAGCTTTAATCGGACCGAAGAGGGTTCTGTTGCTAATATTTGCCCTTTTTCGGCAACTTTCCAAGCCATGCCGATGGTCTTCCCACCTGGAGCGGCGCAGACATCCCAAACTTTGATACCGGGTGAAAGTGGGATCAACTCCAGCATAGCCTGAGGAACCCAATCCTGGATAATCCATTCCCCCTGCTGAAAACTGTTTCCCTCGAACAATCCCCCTTCATGGTCCTCCAAAATTAACGCCTGGGGTGGCCATTCAACCGAGGAAACGCTTATTTTCTTTTCCTTCAAATCGGCAATGACCTTTTCTTTGAACCCGGGTTTTGTGTGAAAATATACCAGATGAGGATGATTATCCGCCTTCAATACTTCTTCTAATTTTTCTCGGCTTAAATATTCGGCCCATTTTTTCACAAGCCACGTTGGATGGGAATATTTCAGTGCTAGAGCGTCCAAATCGCTATCGCCTTTGATGAGAAAATTTTTCTTTTTCGTTTCAGCAGTCCGCAAAACCGCGTTCACAAAACCGCTTAAGGTTGCTAGTCCCAGAACCTTGGCTAAATTGACGGATTCATGGACAGCGGCCCAGGCAGGTACTCGGTCCAGGAACATCAATTGGTATAAACCCATTCGAAGCGAAACCTTAACTTCTACCGGAAGTTTAGAAAATGGAGACTGGCAGAGATTTCCCAGGTGGTAATCCAAAAGCCGCATCTGACGGGTGACTCCGTAAACCAGTTCCCGCATCAAGGCCGTGTCCTCCGGTTTCAGTTTGCGGGGATTTTCCAAGACATCGGAGACCTTGGCACCCTTTTCAATTTTGGAAAGAGCTTTAGCGGCCTCTAAACGGGAAGGCGAGACTTCAATTTGCATCCCTCCGTGGAATCGTTGTTTACTTTTTGGTAATTTCCCCGTTGGGCCGGAACCGTGGTGTTTCCTGATCGCAGAACTGTTTTTAGGATGTGCATATCGGCTTTTTGGCATTTCGAAAGGACGTTTAGATGGTTGGCTCATGAAAGAATTTCGCCGGGTTTGAAATTAGGATGGCCCAGATTGAAATCATAAGCGCTCATTTTCTTTTTCCCTGGGGGCTGTATTTCCTTGATTAAAACCGACCCATTCCCGGGAAGCGCAGCCACACGAATACCATCCTTACTGACCGCGATAATCTCACCGGGTATTTTATTCCCTGAAAACTGATTCAACTCTCCCGCCGAATGGATTCTCAAGTTTAAGTCCTTCCATTGGGTTTCAGCAACCGGCCATGGAGAAAGCCCCCGGATTTTATTCACGATCTCCATCGATGATAAATCCCATCGAATGCGGCACTGTTCCCTCTTCAGGCTGGGGGCGTAAGTAGCTCTAGAATGATCTTGGGCAATTCTAGACGCTTTGCCGTTTTTTAAAAGAACCAATGCTTCCAGTAACCCTTCAGCCCCCAAGGAGGCAAGGCGATCATGAACCTCCCCTGTCGTTTCATTTGATCCAATTTCGGTTTTCTTGATCAAAAGAATGTCGCCCTCATCCATTTTTTCGTTCATGTACATGATGGTGACGCCGGTTTCTTTCTCCCCCGCCATGACGGCGTAATGGATAGGGGCTGCGCCCCGGTACTTTGGAAGAATCGATCCATGGACGTTCAAACAGGCGATTCTTGGGATTTGCAGAATGGCCAACGGAAGAATCTGGCCGTAAGCGGCAACGACCGTAATGTCTGGCCCCACTGATCGAAGGGTTTCAACGGATTCGGGAAATTTAATCTTTTCAGGTTGAAATACTTTTAACCCCAAACGTTTAGCGGTTTTTTTGACAGGTGAGGCCTTTAATTCCAACCCCCTCCCCGCGGGACGATCCGGCTGGGTAACCACCAATGGGATTTCGTATCCCACCTTCTGGAGCGATTCAAGGACTGGTACCGCGAAATCGGATGTGCCTAAAAAAAGAATTCGTAATGGTTCTTCCATATTTGACCCTGACAAGAGAATGAACTTACCGGCAAAAAGATAATGACGATATTAAAACATGGAACTTCATTTTTTTCAGGGTTGTTTATCAAGCAAGAATGAATGGAAGGGGCTAATTATAAGCGTATAGCTTCGTCGTAATTTCTTTTCAATTGATCCAGCTGTTTTTTCAGAAAAAGGCGCTTAATCGCTGGAATTTTTTGGATGAAAAGCCGCCCGTTCATATGGTCGATTTCGTGGAGAACACAACGAGCCAGAAGCCCTTCAAATTCGAATTCCTGCCAGGAACCTTCTAATCCTTGACCCTTTACTTTAACTTTTAAAGCTCTTTCCACATCTTCCCTGATATCCGGAATAGAAAGGCAACCTTCCTCGATGGTTTCAGAACCTTCCTCGGCAAGGATTTCGGGGTTAGAAAGGACAAGGGATTCACCACGTTCTTCCTGGTCAAAATGAATGTCCATCACCATCATTCGGATGAGTTCCCCAACCTGAACTGCGGCTAAACCAATGCCGTTAGCCTGCCGCATGGTTTCCGTCATATCATCTGCCAATTTCTTTAATGCAGGTCCAAATTCTGTTACGGGTTTGCTCATGGTTTTAAGAATGGGATTGGGATATAGCACAATGGGACGATTCAATTTTGACCTCTTTTGCATTTTTCTCCCAAAAATTATAGGGATATAACAATACGAAACTCAAGGGGATTACAAAAGCAATTTTGAATTTAGACGTTAAAAGTTCTGGGTTTTTGAAAAGTTGTTATTCATAACGGTTTTAATTCTCTACTATTCTTAGCTTTTAGGATCTTAAATAGGGTATGCCATAATCTTTTTCTTTAATTCAGAAGCCGCATTCCGAGGATTATCAGCATCGAAAATAGTTCGAACCACCGCGATCCTGCGCCCTCCAACTTCCAGAACCCCCTGGATATTGGTAAGATCGATGCCGCCAATGGCAAAAAAAGGAATAGGAGGTTTCATGGCAGCCACTTGGCGAACATATTCCAGTGTTACCGCGGGACGCCCGGCTTTGGTGGGGGTGGCAAAAACCGGGCCCACTCCTATGTAGTCGGCCCCATGGGCCAAGGCCATGCAGGCTTGGTCGGGTGCGTGTGTTGAAACCCCAACAATTTTTCCGGGCCCTAGGATTTTCCGGGCTTCCGTAACCGGCATATCCTCCTGGCCGAGATGGACACCATCCGCTTCCGAAAGCACCGCTATATCAGGCCGGTTGTTCACGATGAAGAGTGCGTTAAATTGGCGGGTAATTTCCCGGATATCACGCGCCATTTTTAGGAGCGCTGAATCCTTCAGTGAATACTCCCGCAGTTGAACGATATCCACACCCCCTTTTAAGGATGCTTCTACGATTTTTGGAGTCGGCCTGTCATCGGGTAGATTTTGCCCAGTAACCAAGTACAATCGGGTTTTTGAAAGGATATTTTTCAATTCAGGCATGCGTCTATCTTTCACGAAATATTATTTTGAAACGGAAAGTGGCCGCCTAGAAATCTTTAGGCGCCGTGGAGGCCTGGGCGTATAACTTTTTGGGAATGCGGCCGGCGAGATAGGAAAGGCGGCCGGCTTCGCAGGCGGCTTTCATGGCAGAGGCCATCTTCAAGGGATCCTTCGCGTGGGCGATGCCAGTATTTAATAATATCGCCACCACCCCCAACTCCATGGCCTGGGTCACGTCTGAGGCGCAGCCTACACCCGCGTCGATCAATACCGGACACTTCACCTTTTCTAAAATGATTCGGATGTTGTTGGGATTCAAAACTCCTTGGCCCGAACCGATAGGCGATCCTGCAGGCATAACCGCATGGGCTCCGGCCTGCTCCAGCTTTTGGGCCATGACCGGGTCATCCGAGGTATAGGTCATCACCGTAAAGCCCTCTTTCACCAGGATTTGGGTCGCTTCTAGTGTCGCTATGGGGTCTGGAAGTAGGGTTTTTTCGTCAAAAAGCACCTCCAGTTTGACAAAATCTGAGATTCCCGAGGCCCTAGCCAAGTGGGCAACCCTTATCGCTTCTTCAACACTATAACAACCGGCGGTATTGGGCAGAAGGGTGTATTTCTTTAAATCTATAAAATCCAGCAGGTTTTTTTCGCCCTTTTTATCCAACGGTATCCTGCGCAAGGCCACGGTGACGATTTGGGTGCCGGATGCTTCCAGGCATTGGCCCATCAGCTCATGAGTGGTGTACTTCCCGGTTCCGATTAAAAGCCGTGAAGTAAAATTTTTACCGTTGATTTTCCACGAATCGCGTTCTTGAACCAGTTCCATGATTCCAAACCTTTTCATTATGATTTGTGTTTAAGTTAATGAATTTGTGAAGTAAAGGCTCCAGACTCATCCACCCCCAACAAATTGTATCAATTCAACCCGATCGCCCTCTCCCAGGGTCAAAGAAGATCTTTCTTTCGGATGGATGACCTGGCGGTTGACTTCCGCCACCAGGGCCTCTTTTTTGATCCCCAATCGGTTTATCAATTCCTCTAATGTTAGGATTTCAGTAAATTCAAGGTTTTCACCGTTCACGAAAAGTTTCAAGAAATTCCTCACAGTTCCCAATGTTGTTATTCATCCCGGAAAGTTTTATGCCGGCTAGTTTTATATTTATCATGGGTAAAAAACAGAGAATTTTCAAGGCCGGCTTTTGAACGAATGAAGAGTTTCATGAAGCAGTTTTTCCAGTTCCTTTTCCTCGGCGGTGATTGGCAGGTTCAACAAGCGGTTTATTGCGAGCCGCATAAGAGGACTTCTCCTCAACTGTTTATTATGGGATAACAATTTTTCAAGGATTTTCAGTTGATGAAAAGTCAGCCGAACGGATTTTGTTTTCCCTTCAAACGGATGCTGATGTGGAAAAACCGGGACCTGGCGTGAAGGGCCCTTCAAAGCACTCGAATCTTCAATTTTTTGTACGGGATATGTTTTTTCCGGAAACGAGATTTTGATTTGAGGATCAGTGGGCGCAGGCTGATTTTGGCCTCGCAAGGCTTCTAGTCTTTTAATTTGTTTTTCGGCTAATGTGAGTGGCTTTTCGGGTTCGTTCAAGGTGTATTCCTGTTAAATTTATTATTTAAATCTAAAGGTATTCTTTCCGGGAATGCGTCCCATCATTTTAGTCAATAATCGGTTTCATTTTCCTAAACTTTCATATCTCCGGCTGAAAACAATCCCCTGATCGGTTGTCACAAATGGCCATTTTCTCTCGAGCCACGGTCCGACGAAATAACAACATAAACCTACCCCCAAACCCGCTACGACATCAACGAAATAATGGTACCGGCCATAAATGGTCCCGATGAACAGGGCGAAAATCATAAAAAAAACAAAATAACGCCATTTTTTTAAATACGGAAAGGCCATAAAACAGATGATCGACGCCGCGATATGGGAACTGGGAAAGGAACCGCCGGGAAACGCGTTGTTTTCCATGGTCATCTGCAGCCAGTCTGAAACCCAATAACCTTTAAGGGAGTCCCGCAGTCCCGGCATAAAAAATCGGGGGCTTTCGGCTGGGAAAAAGACGAATAAAAAATAGTGGAAAAAATATGTGAAACAAAGCGAGAACATGAAAGAACGAAAGACCGGCTTGGGGGCTTTAAGATAGATCACGAGTGTTGAAAGGGGCAGTAAAATGAAATAGAAACTGTAGCCAACACTGAAGAATTCGTTGATCAGTTGATTAGGAGTATAAAATTGTTGAAAGTTCCAAATCGAGGTTCCAATCCGTCCGAGTTCGTAGTCCACGCTTACAAGCCATTCATCCAGTGTCCAATCGAAAAACAGGTGAATCAAATAACCCATTTCCCTGTAAAAATAGATGATGATCACCAATGGATAAACCTGCCGGAGGAAACCGAAAATCAGCCCTGTGCTGTTCCGGAACAACCAAAGAACCGCGACGAGACAGAGGGAAAAAATAAAATGACAGCTTAATAAGCGCCATTTCAGTTCAAGGGAAATGTTGCCCGCGACAATCAAGGTTGAAAGAAGAAATTGGTAAATAAGAATCAGGGAATCAACTGAATTGATCCAAGGCTCTTCATGCCGCCCGGAATAAAACGAGTTTCGGTTCATGGTTTCAAAACCGTTGTTTGGGAAGGCAAGCCCTGTTTCGCCATTTTTGAGGTGTATAACTCCGCCACGCCGGGAGTATGGTCGGCATGGAGGATAAGACATGCGACACTGTAATAAGGCACTTCATAGTCAAGATATTGTTTTAACCCTGCTTCAACCACCACGTCGGCTTCCTCGCCGTTTAATGATATACGCGGGTGGCAATAGCGGTCCCCTTCGTTCACCAACAACAAGACCACGTTTCGGTTCTGGGGATTTTGACGCGCGAATACCGTGAGGTTTGCCATTTGGGTTTGCGCTGGGATGATCCTTCCGGAAAAGTGGTTCGCGATCATTTTGAGGACCCAATAAGCGGGATTCGGCCCTTTCTCTCCGATATACTCCATACCGTCGCCACCGCGCAGGCGGGTGAAAAGACCCATATTGAACCCTTCCTCCGATAGCAACGCCATTTCATTCGCCTCCCAAAGGCCCCCCCAAATGCCTTGGGGATCAATGAAATCCGGTTGTCGGTTAGTCACTCCCACGGCGCATAAATTCCCGCCGGTGACAAGAAGAGGCACGTAAACGTCCGTATTCTCGTATACGACATCCCTTAACTCCTTCAACAGGATGGGCTCCGCGCGTAACAGTGTCCCCATCAATTTAACCGTAAGATTTGAGTTGTCAGTGGCCCCGTATCGGTGGAGGGAAACCATATCGATGATATCCCCGTCATATCTTAAAAAAGGCCTCAGCCAATCCTCTTGTGGGCGGGAATATTTAAACGCTAATTCTGGGCCCAAAACGAATATGGAAGGATCCTGCAGTTTCATGGCGTTGAAATCAGCCCGGAAATCATTGATGTAATCATAGGCCGTGTAATTGTTATAAGCAGGATTCGGGACTTTTTTTTCATATAGGTCCGGTTCGTCACCCACGGTCCAAAATTTGATGTTCAATTTTTTAAGATTACAGAATTTAACCCAATCTGCAGCCTCATCGGGAAAACCGGCGCGAACCCCCAAGACCGGCTCGGCCCCAATGCTTCGGGCGAAAACTACGAAATCCTCAAGGACTTGGTGTTGTTGTTCAAGGGTCCCGCTTGTTGTTTCTATCCCTTCAAGCCTTAACATTTTAATACCGGAGGTTTTTATCCAATCGGCGGTAGCCTGCGTGTTTTTTTCAAACCATTCCAGGTTCCGGGATGAAAGCGCCATTCCATAGTATGTGGGATTCGAGACCCCCTTTTTAGGAATCATATCCTCGGATAGGGGTGAAAGCAGGAGGGTGGCGGGTTTGTGTTTGGCAGGCAGGGGGCAGAGGGAACAGGCAAAACCGTTTTTTCGTGCGTAAATCACGGTCAGGTCATAAACCCGTATCCCTTCCGTATTAAAAGACCCATTAGAGTCGGTGAGTGTTTTCTGGGTGCGCGGCCACGTCGTGATCTTTGCTCCGGCAATGGGTTTTCCCTCGGGTCCCAACACGATACCGGTTATCTTCCGAGTCCCTAAAAAAGTGGCGCCGCTTGTGCCATCCCGGACCAATTCCGCGTTCAAGTCCTCATTTTTGCCGAAGGGAATCGAGGCTTTAGCCGGACCATTCCACTGAACCTCGGTCCAAAGAAGGGGATTCTCCCAACTATCCGGGTCCCCGGTCATGTCGAGCTGGACGCACCGATTTCCATTCAATCCCCCTTCGTTTATCACCAGATTGATCGCAGATGTCTTTCCGGGCCCCAATTCCATCCCCTCGAAAAAGGCCCAAGGAATACCCGCCTCCAGGATATAACCGGCTTTCGTCAAACGCGCGGTGATACGTCCCCCTTGTATTTCCCTGTCGAGATTCAGGCAATAAAGTTTGGGACTTTTGCAATCCGTTCCTGGCGATATGGCGATGCGGTAGTCCCCGCGGGATAGTTTTTGGCGATCCTGGATACTCGCGTCCGTGGATATATAAAATTCCAAACAGTCCCCGTTCCAGAGGGACAGCCCGCTTCCCTGGTTAACGACATGGACGGAATTGGACGCGGTTGGGGAAATACCCTGGCCTGGATAGCTGCTGTTCGGGGATAAATACGGGTTTCCGCCCGGTTTTTGTATGATGGCGGCAAGATAAAGAAATTGGTCGTCATAGGTCAAGAAAATCCTGGCGCTGAAGTCATCCTCCCCCTTCCAATAAACCTTTCCCAGGGTGACTTGGGAAGGTCGGTTCAGAAGGATCATCCGCGCGGTAGGCCATTCGCTGAGATGGCCGTCAATTCGGATAGGTGAGGGGACACCTTCAACGGTCAACGGCGTGGGTTGGGTAGTTTGCGCAGGAAGAACGGTCGTAAACAAAAATCCGAGAATTAGCACGATGCCTGCCGAGAGGACTCGTCCCACTCTTTGAATACAGGAAGTTTTTGATTTCATTTAATAACCATTGCTTTTTTACATTCTACCCGTCGTTTAAATAAAAAGGCGAACTTCCATCGGAAAGTCCGCCCCTGGCTTCATTCAAAATATTAAATGGATGATTTCGGGCCCTTAAAGGGGATTCGACAGGGCCGTTTCCCCCGTCAACCAAAGGTCCACTCCCCGGGCCGCGGCTCGCCCTTCAGCGATGGCCCAGACGACCAAGGATTGACCGCGGGTCATGTCTCCCGCCGTGAAAACCCCCGGAACATTCGTCATCTTGTTGGCGTCCGCCTTCACATGGGTCCGCGAGTCTTGTTCCACCCCCAGCTTCGCGAAGAAGGGGTTCTTTTCCGGGCCTAAAAAGCCCATGGCCAGGAAAACCAGGTCCGCGTCGATGGTAAACTCGCTCCCGGCGATTTCCTGCATCTTGGGGGGGGCGGAAGGCTGGGAAACCCAGTTCAATTTGACCGCATGGAGTTTTTTCACCCTGCCATTTTCGCCCGTGAATTTTTTGGTCAAGACGCTGTAGATTCTCTCTCCGCCTTCCTCATGGGCCGGAGCGGTCCGGAATATGCGCGCCCATTGGGGCCAGGGATTGTCGAACGGCCTCTCGTTGGGGGGTTGGGGCAAAAGCTCGAAGGAAGTGACGCTTTTGGCACCCTGGCGGTGGGCGGTCCCGATGCAGTCCGCACCCGTATCCCCGCCGCCCAGGATCACCACGTGCTTTCCCTTGGCCATAATCTGGTTCTCCACCTGGTCGCCTTCCTGGATCCGGTTGGATTGGGCCAGGTATTCCATGGCGAAATGGACGCCCTTCAATTCCCGGCCCGGCACCTCCAGGTTGCGGGGTTGTGTCGCCCCGCAGGCAAACACGATGGCGTCGAAGCTCTTGCGCAGTTCCTCGATGGGGACGTTCACGCCGATATTGGCGTTCACTTTGAATTCCACGCCTTCCGCCTTCATTTGCTCGATCCGGCGGTTCAAATGGCGTTTTTCCATCTTGAATTCCGGGATTCCATACCTGAGAAGACCCCCGACGCGGTCATCCCGCTCGTAAAGCGTGACCTTGTGTCCCACGCGGGCCAACTGCTGGGCGCAGGCCAAACCCGCCGGTCCGGAACCCACGACGGCGACTTTCTTGCCCGTGGTTTTTTTGGGGGGGAGGGGCTTAATCCAGCCCTCGTCCCAGGCCCGGTCAATGATGGAAAGCTCGATTTGCTTGATCGTGACCGGCTGCTGGTAGACGTCCATGGCCAGCGTGCAGGAATTCTCGCAGGGGGCCGGGCAGAGCCTGCCGGTGAAATCGGGGAAATTATTGGTGGCATGGAGGCGGTCGATGGCTTCCTTCCAGCGGTCGCGGTAGACCAGGTCGTTCCAATCGGGAATGATGTTCCCCAGGGGGCAGCCCTGGTGGCAGAAAGGCACGCCGCAATCCATGCAGCGGGCCGCCTGGGTTTTCAGGTGCGTCGGCTCCGGGGCCAGCATGTATTCCTTCCAGTCCTTGACCCGTTCGGCAATCGGCCGCTTGTGGGGCAACTCCCGCCCGGCTTCCATGAATCCTGTCGGTTTTCCCATATTCCCTCAATGCGAATCTTGCATGATCTATAATTTAAAATTATTACGCCACTGCTTCCGGATTGGCTGCCGGTTCCTTCAGGGCCTGGAGGGCCTCCTTGTAATCGATTGGCATGACCTTGACGAATTGTCCGGCCGTCTTGCCCCAGTTCTTGAGAATGCCTTCGGCCACAGTGCTTCCGGTGTAATCCTGGTGTTTGCGGAGCATCTCATGGATGAGCTTCAAGTCCTCCTCGTCCGGCTGTTCCAACTCCACCATTTCCTGGTTGCATCGGATGCCGAAATCGCCGGTCTTGTTCCAGACATAGGCGATCCCGCCCGACATGCCCGCGGCGAAGTTCCTGCCGGTATCCCCGATCACGACCACCCGGCCGCCGGTCATGTACTCGCAACCGTGGTCCCCCACGCCCTCAACGACCGCGTAAACGCCCGAGTTCCGCACGCAGAAGCGCTCCCCGGCCTTTCCGCGGATGTATCCTTCCCCGCTGGTGGCTCCGTAAAACAGGACGTTTCCCACCAGGATATTCTCCTCGGGCGCGAAGGTGGCTTCCTTGGGCGGATACACGATGAGCCTGCCTCCGCACAGCCCCTTGCCCAAATAGTCGTTGGAATCACCCTCCAAACGCAGGGTCATGCCCCTTGGCACGAAAGCCCCGAAGCTCTGGCCGGCTGTTCCCTTAAAGGTGATCTGAATGGTGTCGTCCGGCAGGCCCTTGGAGCCGTACTTGCGGGAGATCTCGGCGCCCAGCATCGTCCCCACCGTCCGGTTAATGTTGCGGATGGGGACCTCGAACTTCACGGGCTTCTTATCTTCCAGAGCAGTCTTGCAACGCTCGAGGAGCACCTCGTTGTCCAGGGCCTTGTCCAGCCCGTGATCCTGCTTTTGCACGCAATAGACTGGTCCTGCGTTGGATTCCTCGGGCCTGTGGAAGATGGCGGTAAAGTCCAGTCCCCTGGACTTCCAATGTGCGATGGCCCCGTTCATTTCCAGCATTTCGGAATGGCCAACCATCTCATTGATAGTCTTGAAACCCAATTCGGCCATGATCTCGCGGACTTCCTCCGCCACGAACATCATGAAATTCACCACGTGCTCGGGCTTGCCGATGAATTTCTTGCGCAGTTCGGGATTCTGGGTGGCGACCCCTACGGGGCAGGTGTCCAAGTGGCACACCCTCATCATGATGCAGCCCTCGGCCACCAGTGCGGCAGTGGCAAAACCGTACTCCTCGGCGCCCAAAAGACAGGCGACCGCCACGTCCCGGCCCGTCTTTAACTGCCCGTCGGTTTGCACGACAATCCGGTCCCGGAGGTGGTTTTTCACGAGAATCTGGTGGGTCTCGGCCAGGCCCAGTTCCCAGGGTATGCCTGCGTGCTTGATGGAGGCCAGGGGGGAAGCGCCAGTGCCGCCGTCATGCCCGCTGATGAGAACGTGGTCCGCGTGGGCCTTGCAAACGCCCGCCGCTACCGTTCCCACGCCCAATTCGGCCACCAATTTGACCGAAATGCGGGCGTACTGGTTGGCGTTCTTGAGGTCGTGGATGAGCTGGGCCAAGTCCTCGATGGAATAAATGTCGTGGTGCGGCGGGGGGGAAATGAGCCCCACGAAGGGCGTGGAGAAACGCGTCTTGGCGATCCAGGGATAGACCTTCCGGCCCGGCAACTGCCCGCCCTCACCCGGTTTGGCCCCCTGGGCCATCTTGATCTGCAGTTCCCGGGCGTTGACGAGGTAATGGCTGGTCACGCCGAACCGGCCCGAGGCCACCTGCTTGATGGCGGAATTCCGGGAATCACCGTTGGACTCGGGCTTGAAACGCGCTTCATCCTCCCCGCCCTCCCCCGTGTTGGACTTTCCGCCCAGCCGGTTCATGGCGATGGCCAGGTTCTGGTGGGCTTCCTGGCTGATGGAACCGTAGGACATGGCCCCGGTGGCGAAACGCTTCACGATCGCTTTAGCTGGCTCCACCTGGTCCAGGGGGATGGGACTGCCCTTCTTGAATTTGAAAAGGCTTCGCAGGGTACAAAGGGCGGCTGATTGGTTGTTCACATCCCCGGAATATGCCTTGAACAGCTTGTAATTGCCGGTCCTCACCGAATGTTGGAGCTTGTGAACCGTATCAGGATTGAAAAGGTGCTTTTCCCCATCCCGGCGCCATTGGTACCGTCCCCCCCAGTCCAGGTCCAGTTCCCGTTCGGGCCTTTCCGGGAAGGCGCCCCTGTGTCGCTTTTCCATCTCGGCCGCCACCTCGTTGATACCGATCCCCTGGATCCGGGACGCGGTCCAGGTGAAATATTTGTCCACAAAATCCCGGTTCAAACCGATGGCTTCGAAAATCTGGGCCCCCCGGTAGCTTTGGATCGTTGAAATGCCCATCTTGGACATGATTTTGACGATTCCCTTGTTGGCGGCCTTGATGAACTGCTTCACGGCGGTCTTGTGGTCGATTTCCGGGGGCAGGATGCCCCGGCGGATCATGTCGTCCAGGGTCTCGAAAGCCAGGTAGGGATTGATCGCGTTGGCCCCGTAACCCAGGAGCAGGGCGAAGTGGTGGACTTCCCGGGGCTCGCCCGTTTCCAGGATCAAACCCACCTTGGTTCTTTCCCCTCTTTTTACCAGATGGTGGTGCACCCCGGCCGTAGCCAAAAGGCTGGGGATGGGCGAATAATCATGGTTCAATCCCCGGTCCGACAGGATGAGGATCTGGCAACCCTTGCGGACCGCCTGGCTGGCCTTTTCCCGGATTTCCTCCATAGCCCGGGTAAGGCCCGGACCACCCTCCGCCACCTTATAAAGGATCGGCAGAGTGATGGATTTGAAGTCCTTATGGGAGATATGGGTGAATTTGGCGGTTTCGTCGTTGTCCAGGACCGGGCTTTGGATTTCCACCTGGCGGCAGCTTATAGGCGTGGGATGCAGGATGTTTCCCTCGGCCCCGAGGGTGGTGGTGATGGTGGTGACCAACTTCTCCTGGATCGCGTCCAAGGGAGGGTTGGTGACCTGCGCGAAAAGCTGCTTGAAATAATTGAACAGTGGCTGGGGATGGTTGGACAGCACCGCCAGGGGGGTGTCATCACCCATGGAGCCGATGGGTTCCTCCCCGTTCGTGGCCATGGGGGCCATCAGGAGCCGGATATCCTCGTGGGTGTATCCGAAAGCCTTCTGGCGCCTCAGGACCGTGTCGTGATCCGGTTCCGGTACATGGGGGGCTTCCGGCAGTTCCTCCAAGGGGATTAAATCGTCTTTCAACCATTGGCCGTAGGGCTGGGCCTTAGCGATTTTTTCCTTCAATTCAACGTCGTCGATGATGCGGCCAAGCTCAAGGTCGACCAGGAACATCTTGCCCGGCTCCAGCCGGCCCTTCCGGGCCACCCGCTTGGGGTCGATATCCAGGACCCCGACCTCGGAAGCCATGACGACCAGGTCGTCCTTGGTGACGTAGTAGCGGGACGGGCGCAGGCCGTTGCGGTCCAAAACCGCGCCGATGACGTTGCCGTCGGTGAAGGCGATGGAGGCGGGGCCGTCCCATGGCTCCATCAGGCAGGAATGGTAACGGTAGAAATCCTTCTTGTACTGGGGCATGGTGGCGTGGCCGGCCCAGGCCTCGGGAATGAGCATCATGATGGCGTGGGGAAGGCTTCGTCCGGCCATGACGAGGATTTCCAAGGCGTTGTCGAAGGTGGCCGAGTCCGACTGTCCCTCCCCCACGACCGGCAGAAGGCGTTTCATTTCCTCTTTCGAGAAGTAATCGCTCTCAAAAAGGCCTTCACGGGCGTGCATCCAGTTGATGTTTCCGCGCAGGGTGTTGATTTCGCCGTTGTGGGCGATATAGCGGAAGGGCTGGGCCAGGTCCCAGGACGGGAAGGTGTTGGTTGAAAAGCGGGAGTGGATCAAGGCCAGGGCCGATTCCATGTCGTGGTCCCGCAAATCGGGGAAATAGGAAGCCTCCTGGTTCGGCATCAGCATGCCCTTGTAAACCACCGTGCGGCAGGAGAGGCTGGCCACGTAAAAAAGGTTTTTCTCCTTGATACCGGCGGCATTGGCTTCGTTCTCCACCCTCTTGCGGATCAGGAAAAGCTTGCGTTCAAAAGCACCCTCATTCTTGACGGCGGCCGACTTGCCCACGAAGATCTGTTTCATGAGGGGTTCACAAGCCCTGGCGCCGGGGCCCACGTCGGTGTTCATCGTGGGAACCAGCCGCCAACCCAAGAGTTCCTGGCCTTCCTCCTTGACGATCCGGCTGAATAGATCCTCGCAGGTCTTGGCGTCATCCGGGTTCCGGGGAAGGAAAACCATCCCAACCCCGTAATGGCCCGCGGCGGGAAGTTTGATGTTCCATTTGGGGGCCATTTTGCGGAAAAACTTATCGGGGATCTGGATCAGGATGCCGACGCCGTCGCCCGTGTTGGCCTCGCAGCCGCAGGCACCCCGATGGGCGAGGTTGAGAAGGATTTCCACACCCTGTTCCACGATCTCATGGGATTTCTTGTTTTTCACGTTGACGACGAATCCCACTCCGCAGGAATCTTTTCCCGCGTCGAATGGGTGGAGAAGGTTTTCGGGTCGGTTGATCATAAGGTCATTTGGAGTTAAAAAAAGCGGCCACTCATGTGGTGCCGCTTTTTCAAAGCATCATTTTTTTGAGTGGCATAAATTACAATAGTTTCAAGCCATTTTCAAGGGAAGTCGGCCCTGGGGAAATTGCAAAAGGATGAGGAAAAATAGGTTCAAAAACTAAACAAAAGCCAAATCAGCATCAAAAATATATTTATACGTTGTCATTGTGCCGATTGACCTTATAAGACTTAGTGGGAAATCGGTACTATACCGGTCTCTTTAAATGGTTTATGGAAGGTCGGCATGCGGGGAATGCCCGCTGAATAAGCGGTCGTTTATGAGGAAACAACCCCGGTTTAAATAACGCCTTTAGCCATTCTCCTTTGAAAAATAATCCACCCAAAACCGCTTTTTCGCGGCGGAAAATTCGTTTTTCCTGATGGCCTCACGTATGTTGGCGGTGATTTCATTCATAAAATGGAGGTTGTGAAGGCTTAACAGCCTCAAAGCCAGCAATTCCTCGGCCATGAACAAGTGGCGGAGGTAGGAACGGGTGTAGTTCCTGCAGCACTCGCAGGTGCACTGGGGGTCAAGCGGGGTGAAATCCTGGGTGTACCGAGCGTTCTTGAGGTTCCTCCTTCCCTTCCGGGTCAAGGCCGTCCCGTTTCGGGCGATGCGGGTGGGCATGACGCAATCGAATAGGTCCATCCCCCTTTCCGCGCATTCCCAAAGATCCTCCGGCGTTCCCACGCCCATCAGGTAGCGGGGCTTTTTCTCCGGCAGGAAAGGGGCGGTCTTCGCGACCACGTCATAGATGTTTTCCTTGGGTTCCCCAACCGAGACGCCGCCGATGGCGTAGCCGGGCAAATCCAGGGCCAGTAGCTCTTTGGCGCTTTTTTCCCTCAGGTGGATGAACTGGGAACCCTGCACGATCCCGTAAAGGGCCTGTGCCTTCTCCCGCCCCGCCTGGAGGTGGGCGGTCAGGCACCGCTTTGCCCAACGGGTGGTGCGATCCAAAGATTCCTCCACGTATTTTTCCGGTGAAGGGTAAGGGATGCATTCGTCGAAGGCCATGATGATATCCGCGCCGATTTTATGCTGGAAAGACACGGTGGATTCGGGCGTCATGGCCCAGCGCTTTCCATCCAAGTGGGACTGGAATTGGACGCCTTCCTCGGTGATCTCGCGCAAATCCGCCAGGCTGAAGACCTGGAAACCGCCGCTGTCGGTCAGGACGGGCCTGTTCCAATGCATGAAAGGGTTGAGGCCGCCGGCCTTCTCAACCAAATCCGCACCGGGGCGGAGCATCAAATGGTAGGTGTTGGCCAAGAGCATCTCGGACCCGCAAGCCAGGACATCCTCAGGCGACAGGGCCTTGACGGAACCCTGGGTCCCCACCGGCATGTAACAGGGCGTCTGGACCACGCCGTGCGGGAGAGTTAAAAACCCGGTTCGGGCGGAGGTTTGGGAATCCCGGGCGGTGATTTGGAAGTCATGCATTATTTAGGTATTCCTTTTTAGCGGGATAAAGAAAACGGGATTTATCATTTCCGTTGGCATAAATATTTCTGCAATCCCGCCAACTTGAATTCAACGATTTAAGAACCGGCATAAATGACTCCCCGGGTTGGACATCGATCCATGCTTCGCATTCACAGGGGAAAATCCCCCATGTGTACCCCGGTAAACAGCATGGGGAAGCCTCTTCCCCATACCCCATTCCGTTTCGAGTCCCAATTTAAACCCGTCCCCGAGCTGGACTCTCTTCGCTTCACTCAGGGCAAGCTCACCCGGAACTCAATAGCCATTGAAATACCATTATTTTACCGTCCTGGAATAAAAGGCGGGAATTCTTTGAAAAATTCTGTTTTAAAAGAGAAATAAGATCAAAAAGACCCGAATTCCGGCCTCATGATAATTAGGAAACCGGCTTCTGCGGGCAGGACTTCCGGCTTCTGTGCATAATCCAATTGAAAGCGCGCATTCCCTCCATTCAAATTCTGCGGGCAGGACCCCCGGCCAGATGCCAGCAGGAATGTGGGCGGTTTATCCTTCCCTACCGGCAAATGACACCAGGAATGTGGGCGGTTTATCCTCCTTTCCGACGGATGCCGACGGAAATGTGGGCGGGTTATCTCCCCCCATACTGGGTTATCTGGTTCCTCATACTGGGTTGCTGGCTTTCAATATTGGGTTCCTCGCCTTTTATACTGGGTTGCTGGCTTCCAATACTGGTTTACTGGCCTCTTATACTGGGTTGCGGGCTTCCAATACTGGGTTGGCGGCTCCCCCGGGCCTCTGCGGGCAGGACTTCAGGCACATGCCGACGGGCATCGGCCACATGAACTGGGTTATCGGCCTCGTCAACCGGTTAACGCCCTATTATGGGTTAGCCCCCAAAAGGGCCTTGGAAGAGGGCATAGGGGCCAAATTGGTGGGTCTTTTTTATGGATGGGCGCACTCAATTCCAAGACCTCCGGCCGCCAGGAAGGTTAATGTCCGGCTAGGCCCCCGGCCCTTTCGTAGATTGGCTGGGCAATGGCTTTCTGTCCGGCCCTTTCATAATCCTCGCCGATTTGGAGGAGCTACTTGGGATCGTGGGGGTGCAAGTCCATCGCCCCCTGGAGCGCCACCAGGGCCTGTGACGGCATTTCCTTGTCCAAATACAAGTCCGCCATCTTCAGGTAATAGACCGGCTCGCGGGAATTCCGCCTGTTTCGCTGGACACGGTCCAACCCCCAAAACAAGAACCCGAAATATGACCAATATTTCACGTTTCAGGTTTTCCCTCCGGTTAACCCATTTTAAAATCTTTCGGATATAAAAATAATCTTCAATAACCTATAATTAAACCGTTTTAACAATACTTTTCAATAAACCATCGATCATTCGGAGCCGACTCATGAAATTCCTTTCGAGAAAGATTTGCCAAGGCATGAAAACCCTTTTTTTGGATTTTTTTCGTAGGCGCTTCAAAAGCAGTTTCTCAACCTTGGCCTTTTTGGCATTTGTAGGTTGTGCCGCCTCCCCCGCTCATGCCAACGTGCTCTTATCAAACGTTTTCGGCTCCAATATGGTCATCCAACAGGGTGTTTCGATCCATTTCTGGGGCATTGCCGGCGTTGGAGAATCCGTCACCGTCAGCTTCAATGGCCAGTCCGCCTCTGGAACTGGGGACAGCAACGGCAACTGGTCCCTTTATCTCCCGAGCATGACCGACAACGCCACAGGCCAAAACCTCGTCGCCTCCGGGCCCGCCAACACCCAAACCTTTGGCAACGTCGTGGTCGGTGACGTCTATCTTTTGTCGGGCCAATCCAACATGTGGTGGGTTTGGAACAACTGCACCGATACCTCAGGAACTGTGACCATAGGGCCTTCGGAGGCCGCTACCGCCACCTTCCCGAACATGCGGATCAGGCACGTCAATTCGGCGGCTTCGCAAACCCCCGTGGCGGACGTGCCGGCAGGCCAGTGGTATGAATATATTCCCGCCAATAATACCAACACCCTCAATTACACGGGCCTGGGCTACTACATCGGCAGGGATATTTCCCAGGCCACCACGAACACCATCCCCATCGGCCTGTTGGAATCGGATTACCCGGGTATGCCGTTGGAGATTTTTTTAAGCACGGACGCCATCCAGGCCGACCCGATCCTGGCGCCGGCCATTATCACCCCTTCCTCCCCCGCGACCTATACGGCTGAGGTTTACAACGCCATGATCGCGCCCCTGACGCCCTTCAACATCCGGGCCGTGGTTTGGGACCAGGGGGAATCCAACGAGGGCGCCCCTTCTTATTTCCCCTCCTACGAATACGATTATCTCCTGCCGGAACTCATCAAGAACTGGCGGGAAAAATGGAACCAGAATTTCCCCTTCTACATCATCCAGCTCCAGAACATCGCCAACATGAACCCCGCGGTCATCCCCACCCCCATCCCAACCGGCCTTCCCTGCACCTACTGGAATGGCACGGAACCCTATAGCACCGCTTACAACGTGGGGATCGCCGACGTGCGTTTTGGGCAGTTCACCAGCTTAAAGATGCCCTATACCGGCATGAGCGTGAATTTCGACTTGAACCCCCGCGCGCTCAATTGCGACGCTTCCCTTTCCTACCACCCGCCAGACAAAGAAGCCTTTGCGGCCCGGATCGTCCCCTGGATGCTGCGGGACATCTACGGGCAGTCCATTCCTCTGTCCTATACCGGCCCCTTTTACCAGAATTACCAGTCACAGGGTTCCACCATTATCTGTAATTTCGCCTCCCCCACCGGGGGATCGGCCAACCTGTCCACGAATGATTCGAACCCAGTCACGGCCTTCCAGATCGCTCCTTCCGGGTCCACCGCCTACGTTTGGGCCAACGCCGCCATTTCATCCGACGGGAACAGTGTTTCGGTTTGGAGCCCCTCGGTGACGAACCCCGGCTCGGTGCGCTACGCTTGGGGTTGGGACCCCATTGATCCCGCCGGCCCCGTGGCCAACCTCTCGGATTCCAACGCTTATCTGGCCTCTCCTTTCCAGACCTATACCTTTTCAAATATGCTCGTGACAGGGAACGGCGGGGCCGCGGTTTCGGACATGAATCTGGTTCCCTCCACCTCTAACGGCACCGACTTCGGGACCGCCGGCCTGTGCCAGGCCGTGACCGAAACCTTCACCATTACTAACGACCCAACCGCCCTTTCCAGCCTGAACCTGACGGGTGGGCCCAATTACGTCCGCATTACCGGGGCCAACGCGGCGGATTTCACGGTCGTTTCCCAACCTTTATCCTCCACCCTCACCCCTGGCGCCAGCGGGATTTTCCTCGTGCGTTTCCAGCCCGGCGCGACCGGTTTGCGGCAGGCCATCCTGCAAATCCCCTGCGACACTCCCCCAAAGACCCCCTACACCATTTATATCCAGGCCACAGGCGTGGATAATTGCACACCCACTCCGACCCCGACCGGAACCTGGTACTCACCCACCCCCACCAGCACGAACACCCCCACCATCACTCCCTCCCCCACATTCACGCCCGCATACGCCGTGAGCATGATCGACAATTTCGACACGAACACCTCCCAGCCCGCCTCCAGCCGCATCAATCTTTGGGGACAATCCTGGGGAGCCTATTCCGGCAACAGCGCCACCATCGGCGTGACTTATTTCACCCCGGGTGCCAACACGACCGCCGATTGCGTCAGCATCTTTGGTTCCGTCCCCGCCAACGGTTATTGCAATTACCTTTGCTATCTTCTTCCCAGCCAGGCCTCGTACAACGCCTTGGCGGCCGGTTACACGGGTATCCAGTTCTGGATTTACGGCGACGGCAGCCAGATCCGCCCCCAAATCATGTCCCAGGCCGTCACGAGCGGGGACTTTTACGGCGAGACCATTACCCCGCCAATCGGCACCTGGACCTTGGAAACCATTCCTTTTTCCCAAATGACCCAGGCGGGATGGGGCAAGCAAACGAACATCCCGGTTAATCCCACGGGCGCGGATGTTACCGGGGTAAAATTCGACGTCATTTCCAACGGCAACTATGGCTACCTCCTGGACCAGGTCTCTTTTGAGGGTCCATTGCCGACGGCCACTCCCACTGGAACCTGGTACACTTCCACACCCACCAATACCCCCACGCCCACCATCACGCCCACCCCGACGGTCACTTTCACATTCACGCCGACCGGATCGGCCACGCCCACCATGACCAACACTCCCCTTCCGGACACCACCCTTTACAACTTCGAGAACGGCACGGTGATGGGTTGGAATTATGTTAACAACCAGGCGGTCACCATCCAGAATTCCACGTCGATGTCCTATTACGGGAGCCATTCCCTGGCGGTGAGCTTGAATTTCACCTCGACGTCGGTCGACGCGGAATTCGGCTCGCAAAGCCCGAACCTTTTGGCCCCGGTCACCAACTTGACGGGCAAAACTATCGTCGCTCATGTCTGGGTTCCGGCCAGCTACCCCGCTGCTACCCAGGCTTATATTTTCATTAAAAGCGGATCAGGATGGGCCTGGCAAACAGGGCCGGCGACGACCCTGGTTCCCGGCGCCTGGAACACCCTGACGCTTGACCCCGCCCAACCGCACAACACCGCGGGCACCCCCGATATCACCAATGTGCTGGCGATCGGAATTCAAATGTTCTCGTCCGTGGTTTGGTCCGGCACGATTTACGTGGATTCAGTCGACGTGATTCTTGCCGCGACACCCACCCCCACCAATACATCTACCCCGACCAGTACGAGCACCCCCTGCATGGTGAATGGCACCCCTTGCACCCCGACAGTAACAAATACTCCGACGTTAACCAACAGCCCGACTAACACCTCCACTCCTACCCTCACTCTGACGCTCACGAACAGCCCCACCTACACCTTATCTCCGACGGATACGCCCACCTTGACCCCCACTCCGACTCCGTCCCCAACGTCAACGCCGACAGATACGCCTACTCCAACCAGCACTTCAACCCCTACTCCCACTGTTACCGACACTCTGACGCTGACACCGACACCCACCCTGACCCCGACCTGCACCCGGACGATGACTCCGGCGGCGGCTTGCAAGGCGCCATTGATCTACCCGAACCCCGCGAAAACCGGTTTCCTGCAACTGCGCCTAGCCCCCTGCGCGGTCTCATCCAAGGTAACGGTAAAACTGTTCACGGTTGCATTCCGGATGGTGGTGGACCTGGAAATTACCCAGATTCCGGCAGGAGGTGATTTTTCCATCCCCCTGAACGATATTTGGAACCAGCCTTTGACGAATGGTTTGTACTATGTGGTGATTACTACGAACCAGGGCAAGTCGGTCCAGAAACTGCTGGTCCTTCGTTAAAAAATACGATTCCCTATTCCCCTGTCGCTTGATCGTCAAGGATTTTCCCGGTTATTTTATCGATCATGACTACGCGGCTTCCGCCTTCTATGATCTACCCATTTTGGCTCGTCACAAGACACAATAAACATTCTCCGAGGATCGGGAAAAATTGCCATATATGGTGAGACCTTCAGCCACACCATGAGTGATCTTAAATGCTCTCTCCCGGCAAGTAGGTAAAATGTCTAAAGCGCCGGGATCCGATGAAAAGCAGCAGCATGACTTAATAGCTCGCGAGCAATTCCGGGTGGGGCCAGTTGTCGATGCCGAACCAATGCAAAACCACCCGCATCAAACTCCCCCAAAACTTGATGACCTCAAGCCAAAATTCGCGCTTCGTCCAAAACCCTTCCGGGGTTGGTTCGTTGGGATAAGGCGCAACTTTAGCACCTGAGCCCAAAAGGTATAGGCGGGTTAGAAAAAGGGCGCGGGGTTCGTGAAACCAGGCGCAAACAAGCGCCACGTGCCGGTAACTGCCTTTTCGGATAAAAGGGGCGGCATAGCGCGCGTTCTGGTCCGTGGTGCGGGCCCTGGGATCGATGGTCATAGGAATGTTTTCGACGGCTAATGGATCAATGATGGAACGGATGATTTGGATGTTTTCCGAAAAGTAAATCGGACAGTTGAACTGGCGGGCCAACTCCAGGCAATGCAGGGAGGTCTTGTTAATGCCACTGTAAACCACGACCAAATCCGGTTTCTCAAGGCTGGGTTTTTCAGAATATATTACGGCTAAATAGACAAATTGAGCTATGAGAACAGCCGCCAATATACCCAGTAGCCATATTAAAACTTTCCAAGATTTCATTGAGAACCGTAGCGCCCAAGGCAAATCAATAATTTAGGATTTGACTATTTGTCGTGACCTTCCCCCAATAACCGATCCAAATTTAAATTAATTTAGGAACCTTATTTCAGAGCATTCAGTAAAGTATCCGTCACGAAATCCACATTATCGTCCGTCATCCCGGGATACAAAGGAAGCGTCAGCTCGCGTTTGCAAATTTCTTCAGTGATCGGAAACTCCGAAGGTTTAAATTTTTCTTGGTAGGCGGAAAAACTCCAGATTGGAGCATAATGGATACTCGATTGCAACCCCGAGTTCTTGAGGAACTCCATAATATTTAAACGGTCGGAATTCTTGGGAAGTAAAACCGGTAAAATGTGAAAAGCAGACATAACGCCGGGGGCCAAAGAGTCAAAAGGCATTGTCACCGGTGTGCCTTGCAGGTTATGGCGATAATGGTCGGTTAAAGTTTTCCGCCGGGCATTCCCCGCCGGAAGTTTTTCCAACTGGACCAAGCCAAGCGCGCCCCGAATTTCGTCCATCCGGTAATTAAGTCCAGGCTCCGCGACATCATAAACGGTTGCCCTGCCTTTACGGCGGTCAAACATTAAAGTGGTCATGCCATTGCAGCGCAAATACTTCAGGCGTTTAGCAAAAGCTTCTGTTCGAGTCACGATCATGCCGCCTTCGCCGATGGACAGGTTTTTGTTGCTAAAAAACGAAAAACAGCCTATTTCGCCGAACGTACCACAAAGTTGCCCGTCGATTGACGCACCTGGCGCATGAGCCGCGTCCTCAATCGCTGGAATGGACCGATCTTTACAAAGCTTAAGGATAGGAGCCATATCACAAGGGTACCCTGCGTAATGCATAACCATAACCGCCTTGGTGCGGGGAGTAATCCGACGGGCAATTGATTCCGCCGAGACGTTCCAATCCAAAAGCGACGAGGAATCAGCCAATACCGGGTCTGCACCCATCAGACGAACCACGTTGGCGTCCGCAACAAACGTCAAAGAGGGGATAATCACTTCATCACCCGGGCCGATATTCAATGCCAACAAAGCTAAATGCAGGGCGGCCGTGCCGCTCGAAACAGCGATGGAAAAAGTATCGGAATTAAGAAAACGGTTAAAAGCACTTTCAAATTCAAAAACACTTTCGCCCATCGTCAACCAACCGCTTTTGATAATTTCGGAAACAGCGTTCACTTCGCGGTGGTCAAAATTTAACTTAAAAAGCGGCAAGATCGCATGTTCATGATCTGGCTTTGCGCTTATCCCTTCGTTTCTTTCGGCCATGTTTTCCAACTCCAATCAATGATTCAAATGCTTTTTAAAACTCACGGTTCGATTCTAATAACCGTTCCTATTTTATAACTTTTATAACCGATCATTGGGGTGTTCCGATTGATTTCTTATTTTTTCGTTGCAATTCAAGCGGGGCTTTAGGCAGCCCTGGAAACACCCTCCAAACTAGCATGGAAAACGGAAAAATCAAAACCCATGCGGTCACGAAAATGATCATTAGATAATTTCGAAAGCTTTGATTGGCAACGAACCACTCTTCCACCGCGCCTTTATAGGGCCCGATGACCTCTTTATAATACTGCTCCGGCTCCTTAAGCCCATCCAGCATATTTTCCTCATCCCGGAAAATAATGGAACCGATTCCGGTTAGACCCGGGAGCACCTTCGACACCGCTTTTTGCGAGGCCAGGGGCAGCGCGTCAAAGGCTTGCTGGGTTTGAGGGCGCGGGCCCACTAAGCTCATGTCGCCTTTGAGTATGTTTAGAAGTTGGGGCAGTTCGTTGATTTTTGAATTGCGTAAAAAACGGCCCATCGGAAGTATCCGCGGATCATTTTTCACGGTAAGTGTTCCCGTCCCAATGCTCGGACTATGTTTTAGCATCGTCGCAAACTTATATAATTTAAATATCTTCCCATCCTTGCCTCTCCTGTCCTGTAAATAAAATATTTCGCCTTCGCCCGTCAGGCGCAAAACAATGGCAATCGGAACCAAAAAGGGAGATAAAACCAATAGGGCCAGACCGCTAAATATAATGCCCATTGTTCTCTGCATCCCTACATCCTTTCGTCCAAGTGTTTTCCTGTTTCCTTGTGGGCGAAATCCGGGATCATGTGGTTAAAAAGATCGACCAGTTCCCCCTTCACCCAAGTAGGCTTGGCTTTAATGGCCGCGATTGTGGAAAGAAAATATTGTAAGCGCGCCTGGTCAAAAGTCACCAGGTTTTTGATCACGCCGATGGTGATAAAGCGTTTCAAGTCCAACACCTCACGTTCAGTGAAAAACTCCTCAAAATCCTTTTCACCCGTGGTGTCACTGCTGAAAAAGTAGCAAGGCCATTTTTTTTGTCGAATGAGCTCTTCGGCCCTGTCCCGCGCCTCATCCTCGCTCTTGCATTCATAAGGCTCAAAACCGAGTTGGGTTAAATAGCGAATGGCAATATCCGGGAACTTTGTCAGGTTCAGATTTTCGCTCAGCTTCGGAAAGAAGATGTCGCGGTTTTCGCCCAATAAGCATGACAACAGGCATAATTCTCCCGACTCTTGTGGCGTAATAAAATATCGCCGCACGTCGTTCGGCGCTGAAATCGGCTGGCGCTTGGCAAAACGCTGGTTAAAACCGTGTAACAGCGATCCATCGGAGAAGGCCACATTAGCGAAACGCGCGGTCGAAATCGGCAATTCGGCGCTGGAGCGCATCAAGAACATCTCCATGATGCGCTTACTGGCCCCCATCATGTTCACGGGGTTCGCGGCCTTATCCGTGGATACACAAAAGTACTTTTTCGCCCCTTGATCGCGGGCGGCTTCGATGGTTTTAATGGTATTGAGAATATTCACGTCGATCATACGCATCAAGGTAAAGGGGTCTTTCTCGCTGCGAACATGCTTTAACGCCGACAGGTTAAGAACATAGTCGTATCCGCCGGTAGAAGCCATCAATGCCTTGAATTCGAAGCTCCCGCAGTCAATGGCGAAAGTCCTAAAGTCCCCCTCGATATAACCCAGCGTACTGCGGATATCCCGGACCAGTTCCACCATATTGTTTTCACTGATGTCTACCACATGCAGGACTTTCGGTTTGCGCTTGAAAATCTCGCGTGCCACTGCCTGGCCTATGGAACCAGCCCCGCCAATCACCAGAAAACGGCTGTCAGCAACCAGTGAAGACAATTGCTGTTCATGCGCCGATAGATCCGGGTCGAACAACGGGTGGTCACGTCCGATCAATTTCAAGATGGAATAACCTTCGCTCACGCTAATCCTTCCGGCAAAGCCCTAGGCGGGATGACGGTACTTTCCTCATTGTTTCCATTTTACGGTATGAAGATCCATTGATATTAACCTCGATACCAGAACAATATGCTAAATAACATTGCTGTTCAAATAAAACAAAATCCAATGATCAAAGATAAATAAAATCAGGAATTCTTAAGCCTAAAAGACGTTAAGCAAAACCTAGTCCTTTGCCATAGATTCAGGGGATGCACTCAGATTGGCCAAAGGAAAAAAGGCTTTAAATATTTATGTTTATTAAATCCCATGAATCCCATGTATCCGTGGCTAGGTTTATTTTGGACAGTTTTAGCTAAATAAAAACATTCACTACTAGCCATCAATGCCCTAAATAATGTTTAGCCGTCCTTTTTAATGCTTCATCGACGCTAATGGGCGGTCGCCAATTGATAAGTTCTTTTGTTTTTGAAATGCTAACCTGAAGTGAGCCGAGTAAGCGTTGAGCAATTCCTGGTTTCCTAATCATTTTTGCGGCAGTATTTAAAAAGAATACAGGAAAGGGAAATAAAAGAGGTGCCTTACCCATTGCTTTACCCATACGCCTTAATAAATCCGTGGTGGATAAATCCTCATCATCCGAGACAAGAAATACCTGGTTTGCGGCGGCGGGATGTGCAACGCATCGAACAATCAAATCCACCAAATTTTCCAAAGCGGTAAAACTTCTTTTGTTATGAACGGAGCCCAATGGAAGCGGAAGGCCGCGATCTAACCAGCGCATCAATGATAAAAAATTAGCCTTGACACCGGGCCCATAAACCAAAGGCGGACGGATAATCACAACTTCCATTCCGGTTTGCGCAGCGAGTATACGAAGGCCTTGTTCCGCTTCCATTTTAGAAATACCGTAAGGGTCCATGGGCTTAGGAATATCGTCGGCGAAAAAAGGCTTCCCAAGTTCTGTAAATTCTCCATTCACCTTTAAGGAACTTATGAAAATAAATCTCTTAACACCCGCATTGCCTGCTTGCCGCGCAAGATTCAATGTTCCATCGACATTTATTCGTCGAAACTCTGTCAGGGGATCAGTTGATGTTTCATTCAAAACGTGAACACGTGCCGCACAATGAATAACACAATCAACTTTTTCTAGAGCGATTTTCCAATCAGTGTTGGTTGAAATGTCGCAATTCGGAAATACCTTGGTTAATGGAGAAAATATTTTCGTGCTTTTTCTTACCGATACGCGAACTTCATATTTTGGCGAATTGGCCAAATACGAAACTACACTATTTCCAATAAATCCATTTGCGCCCGTAATTAAAACTAATTTTTTTTGATCGTCTATCGTCATTATTTATCTCTTCCCCTTAAATCGAATTCGGTATTATACTTTTTAACACATTATGCCAATTGTAAATAATGTAAACTTTGTTACAGGGTATAACTGGAACTATGCAGAGACGCAATGGAACAACAAATTTGACAGAGAGAGTCCGGTATGTAGGTGTCCTGATGACACTTGCTGTTCATAGCAATATTATGATGACTTCACAGCGTTATTTTTACTTACTTCCCTCAATAATTACATCAGCAGTGGAGTTGATTTAATTCCATGAACATCATTAACAGGGTATTTGGATGGAATGCTAAAGCATGGAACCACCCCTTTTCTGAGGCTTTGAAAGATTTTCCAGTAATTGAGGGAGCCAGAATATTAGAAATTGGCGCAAATCGGTTAAGTGCCATTTCGCTTTTATTCATAGAATCAAAATGCGAACTGAATATCACTGCTTACCCATGTAATCTGGTCGCTGGATTGGAAGCTTTTGTAAATGATTTCAAAAACAATAATAAATATGAAAATTCGTACATAAATATAAACTGCATGTCATTTACAAATGTAATTGGTGAATACGATTTGATTCTGATGAAAAGTGTGTTAGGTGGAATATTCGGCTTAGGAACAAATGAAAAGGATTCTGCCGAGGAAAAAATATTAGAAATTGTTAATAATAATTTGAAGCCAGGTGGAGTTTTAATCACTTTAGATAACGGTAAGACGATATTTGAAAAAATGTTCTTAAAATTCGGGGCAAGGAAAAAAGGGTGGCGATTTTTTGTTCCAGCGGATTTTAGAAAATATACCAGGCAATATTGCTTCGGCACTCTTACTAATTTTAGTTTTGTCACGCGGATCGGCAGGATGGGGCAATTATTTGAGGACTTTATTTATGCCGCCGATTGCATTTTAGGTAAGATTTTTAAAATTTCAAAACCTTCCGTGATAGTAACGGTATATAAGCGGTAGCTTCATAACCCCGTGTCGAGCCCACAAGCATCTGTGCCGAGACTTCAAGCCGAGGCATAAAGTTTGATTGTGCTGAATTAATGAAAATAATTCGGCTCGAGACACACGCCTCGATGATTTTTATCGCCCATGGGCGCAAGCCCAACGGGTGTGCCAGACCCAAAAAATCAGTGCGATGACTTTATCTCGCTATTAATGATTTCAATTCCAAGTTCCATTTGCCCACAATGGATTTCTTGGAAAAATGGGTCTGGTAAACAGAGTGGCAATGTTTAAATATTGCGGTTTTTTGCTTCTGATCTTTCGAGAAACGAATGAGTTCTTTTGCCACCGAGTCCAGATTATCCGATTTTAAAACCCACCCCACCCCGTATTCTTTGATCCATTTGGCAATGTCTGAAGTCTCGCTCCCCTCAAACAAAACAGGACGGCCCGCCGCCAAGGCTCCAAAAAATTTTGAAGGCACCACCATGCCAGACCATTCGGATCTTAAGGAAACGACATGAACATCTGGGGCGGATAGCCGGACCGAAAGCCGATCGGGTGGCGCAAAGGGGGCAAAGTGAATATTGGTGTCTTCTGGATTGACCGCCTGTTTTAATTCATCCAGCCGGCTTCCACGGGCGCTAAAGGTGAAAACTGCGGAGATACGCATCAATCGCGCCAGTTTCAAAGTCAAAACGTAATCGTGGGCCCTGCCAAAACTACCGGAATAAAGAAGGCCCAACGTGCTTTCACCAAAAAGCTCTTTTCTTTCGCTAGGATCGAAATGTAAAGGTTCAGAGGGTTCCTCCAAGGCCCATGGGGTAAGCGTAACACCTGACTTCATGGAATAACCGGTTAAAAGTCCCCTCATGCAGGAACCTAAATCCACGACTAGGTCGCAAGATCGATAGGCCCATTTTAATAAGAACCGTATCGCCCTAATAAAAATCCCTTTTTCTCCCACGAGACCATCCGCGATCGCGACTTCCGGATATAGGTCGTAACACCAATGGGCAATTCTTGTATTCGGTCGAAGAAATTTAAGTAAAGGGGAAAGTAACATGGTGAAAATGGGATTTGATCCCGTCAAAATAACATTTGGTTTTAAACTTGGAGAAAAAAGAAGTCTCAGCCACCAATAGATAAGCACCCATATATTAGTAATGATACGTCCCAGGAAGGTATGTTGGCGAATTTCCGGCTTCCAAACACGTCGTACTAAAACACCGTTCCGTACCTCACTTTTAAGGCTGTAGGTTTTTTCAGGGTTATGACAAGCCCTGTTGCTTGGCCAAATCTCAACATCCCAACCGCGTTCAAACAATCCATCGCAAAAGTCGGCATAAAGTAACGCGCTGACCACGTCATCGGGATAGTAGTGGTCGTAAAGGACAAGGATTTTAAACATTTGAATATGATGAACCTATCAATTTTTACTTGTAGAACCATACTAACGTTTCTTCAACCACCCGTTCAATTGAATTAGATTATCTTGGCAAAAATATTATGATGAAAGATTTGGAAGTTTTCATGCAATAGCCACGCGCAAAGATCCGTAAATAACTGGGTACACACCACATCGTCTGGATCGTGATAAGTTGTTCCTGGAGGCTTTGATAAAACCGGCGCAATATCTTTTATAATCTCCAAAATTTAACTATAGATGAAATTGAGATTTTAACTTTCAAAGAAGCTGTATCCCCCTAATAGACTTTGTATGAATTGAATACCCTTTACGGAGAGATATCCCGCACAACAAAAAAGCACTATTTGTCTTGGAGCGGTTCTCCGGGAATTTGTTAAGTACTCTTCAACAATCATCAGGAAGTAGATGATGTTTAATCGGCCATCGCCGATTATCAACGCTACGGACAAAAACACCGCAATACTAACAACAGCTATTTGGAAGCGATCACTCAAGATCAACATAATAATTGAAATTGCGATCAACTTGTAGGGTACCGTAAATAAATATTGACTCGAGTAGTATTGTATCTTTTGGAGAATTACCTGTTGTTGGTAAAAGCCTAGCGCGATCAATAGAACTATTGCGTATCTAACTACTTTGTCATTGCGCTTTGTCAGTAAATAATTTATACCTGAAATCATAATAAAAATTAACATCTCATAGTGCGATAGGACAGCCCCGATGAGTAGCGCCCAACGAATGCGTTTTTCTTGCACCAGCCATGAAAAAGCTAAAAATAAAAAAGCAATCTTCAAACGAAGAGCCCCAAAGCCGAGCATCAAAATATAATAGTTGGTGAGCACGAAAGGCGCCCAGTACCACAGATTGACGGAACGTTTTCTTAACAGCTGGAATAGTCCAAGTGCCAGGGGAATATTGAGCAAATTATTTGCCATAGCCACGTTGGTAAATTTGCCGAATATGTAGAAAACAAGGAAGGATATTGGCTCGGAAGCGCCGGCAGTAAGCCTAAAAATATTGTAACCATCCACAATTGACCTATTTTTAATTACGTCAAAAGAAGCCTCATATATTATTCCATCTGGGTAAGTATCGAACGGCGCAAAGCTCCGACTCGCAAAAAAGATAATATATACGAGCACTAAACTGATAATAAAATCTATAAAGGTCTGATCAAACTGAAGAAGTTTAACAGCAAAACGATAAAAATTTGGGCTCTTCACGCCATTACTTCCATTGTGGGATAGTATCTATGCTCAACATATCGATACAATAAAAATTTTCCAGATAACCACCATCCGCATCCACTTTCCATCTAGAGTCATAACCGATACAGGAGAACTTGTCGTGGAACGCTTTTACATATCCATTCAGTAAATAACTAAGGCGATTTAGAGAATGGGAAAAAGCCCTTACAAGACAGGATGATTATGCTTTTCCTGCCATGCCAGAATCATTTCACGCACAACATCATGCATCCGAAACTTTGCTGACCAGCCAAGATCTTTGGCCACACGTGAAGGATCGCCTTGACTCCAAGATAAGTCTGTAGGCCTGAATAGCACAGGGTTAGACACAACATGCTCACGCCAATCCATGTTTAAGTATTCAAACGCAGTACTCACAAAGGATTCGAGTGAACAGCTTTGGCCCGTGGCCAGAACGTAATCACGCGGCTCATCTTGCTGTAGAATACGCCACATTCCTTCGACATATTCAGGTGCCCAACCCCAATCGCGAACAATATCTAAACGACCGAGTTCAATACGCTCACCCGAGCCTTGAGCAATGCGGCAAGCCCCTGAAACAATCTTTTGTGTAACAAAGCGCTCCGGCCTCAATGGTGACTCATGGTTGAAAAGAATTCCGTTACAAGCGTGCAGTCCGTAGGATTCACGGTAATTTGTTACCAACCAATGCGCAGAAGCTTTAGCCACGGCATATGGGCTGCGTGGTGCAAAAGGTGTATTTTCATTAGCAGCGGATTTCCCTATATCACCAAAGCTCTCGCTTGTACTGGCATGATACAATCGAGTAGACAGGCACAACAACCTGATTGCCTCCATTAGGTTAAGCACCCCTATCGTGTTACTTTCAAGAGATTCAACAGGTTGCTCGAAGGATAAGCCCACCGAACTCTGGCCTGCCAGAAAGTAAACCTCGTCAGGGTTGCATTCATGTAATACTGTCATAACACTGCGAAAATCGTTAGTCGCCATGGATCGCGTGACAACTTTTTCGCGTATCTGCAATCGATTAAGATTAACGAACGTAGCCATCTGGGCATCGCGTGAAGTGCCCCATACCTCATAGCCTTTATCGCACAACAAGCGGGCTAAGTAAGCGCCATCTTGTCCACCCACGCCGCAAACTAAAGCTTTCATTATATTTCCACCTTCAAAGGGGTATTTTGTAAATCAGTCTTTATCAAATTTTCGTCAATAATCATCGGTATAAGCCTTGAAATGGCCTTTAAGCCAATTGTTAATATTAAATTCCGTAGCATATTTTCGATTTGCAGGCACTCGTGCCAAGCATTCAACCCTGCTCGAGTTAAAAACATTTGTTACTGCGTTCGCCATTTCTTCGACATTTAATGGATCCACTGTAATAGCACGCCCGTGAGCTAACTCCAGCATGGAGGTGGTAGCCGATGTAATGACGGGAGCCCCAGTCGCCATCGCCTCAATAATAGGTAACCCAAAACCCTCTGCAATACTACAATACATCAGAGCCGCACTATTTCCCATAAGCACTACTAAGTCCGGCTGCGGAACATAGCCGAGTACTATAACCTTGGAGTTAATTTCCGGTTTTTCGATAAGAGCCAAAACGTCCCTCGATAATGATGTTTTAAGACCCGTCAATGCATACTTAACATCTGAGTTCTCATGCCGCGTGGCCAACGCGAAGGCTTGTATTTGGCGTACCAAGTTTTTCCGTGGGGCAAGAAATCCAGAAGAAATTAAATACTTTCCCTTTTGAAGGCCGTAACGACTAACCACATTTTGAGCAGTCATTGGGTCAGACTGTTTAAAATACATTGGATCAATGCCGGGATAAACCACCCGAATACGGTTGGCATTTAAGCCCGTGGCATCGATAATCTGTAACTTAACGTACTCAGAAATTGCAAAAATATATTGGGCACGATTTTTGGTAAAATCAAGAAACTCTCTAGTCAAACGGACAGACCTTTTGCTAAACCACTGAGGATATCCCAGCGGGAGAATATCTGGCACAGTTATAGAGAATCGTTCCTTTCCCGTATCGTAGATGTCCCAGTTCCAAACATGATTGATTGATCCTGAAAGTTGTGGCCCACGCCATGCCCCCGTCTTAATTAATACCTGAAGCGGCCGCCGCAGCCAATCGGGCCACCACGAGGGCGCTGCAGACTGATAATCCGGCCCGACAATCGAGTGAATTTCGCGGTGATACAAACCTGAGCGGTCATAGAAAAGAACATCAAAATCATTATGTAATTCCAGATTTTCTGCCCAAGCGTTAACATAGGCCCAAAAAAGATTTTGAACTCCGGTACGATAGCGCCATGCCAAACCACTGACATCAATTGCAACCCTTGTTTTCATTTCGAGTAGCAACCTCCAATCAACCAGAAAATAGGTGGGTTAAAAGGCGCCTAAATCAATTCTAAATAAGTCTTAAAAGGCATCCTATTCGAATTGCGAAAAAATTCACCTACCAGCAGCAACACCTTTCCGGCGCAAACGACACTGTTGTGAAGTATCCCCCACACGTCATTAAGCATTATAGTGAATTTTTTTGATTACTTTCTAAATTCAATAAATTCTTATTTATATTTATTTTCAATCGCATCATTATACGCAGCAAATGTTTTTTCAAAACATTTTTTCCACGTGAATCTTTTTAAATGTTCTAACCCATAATAAATTAACCTGTTACGAAGTTTAATATTAAAAAGAGATTTCAGAGCAAGCGAATATGAATCAACATTTTGTTCGGGGACACAGATGGCGGAGTTTCCAGCGATCTCAGGAAGTGAAGATGTAGCAGAACATACTACTGGGCAGCCGGCTCGCATCGCTTCCAATACCGGCATTCCAAAGCCTTCGTAATCCGAGGGATAAATCAAAGCAAAGGCACTGTTGTAATATTCGTTTAATTTTTTTACAGAAACGTAGCCTAAACAATGCCAGCGTTCTGGGATTGCTTTATTGAGTGATTCATACTCATTAGAGTCAATTTCCCTGCCTATTATTAACAAATGAAGACGGGGAATATTTTGTATTGCACGCAAGGCCAAGTCAAACCGCTTGTAACCTCTTCGTTCACCGACAAATACGACATATGGTTGCTTAATATCAATCGGGCTGAATTGATTTTTGGTTTCAAGAGGATGAAAATCATCACTAACTCCAAGATGAATTACACGCACCTGGGAAACATCAAAATCCGGGATATATTTCATAAGATCATTTTTAGTATTATTAGAAATACAGATAACTATATCGGCTTTGCGGATGGAATGAAATTTCTGTTTCGAATGGACAATTTTTGGTAAACCGGTTCTATAACGCTCATACATAAAATCATAAACAGTTACGACATTGGCAAGACCCTTTTCCCTGCACGTGCGGTAATAGCTGGAATGAAAAACTCCCATTCTTCCCTTTGGCTTTACAATTTTTGCCGGCATATATCGCGAGATATTCAGCGGAAAATATTCAACGCAAGAAGGCAGATGTTCGCAAATCCATTCATTAAAAACATTCGAGCAATTTGATTTTTGATAAGTCTGATAAAAAGGAATACCTTCGTTGAAAAGAAACTGATTTAAGGCAAACCAATAGCTAGAAATTCCACCGCTTTTTTGTAACCAAAAAATAATTCCATCAAGATAGATATCGTATGAAAATTTATTTCTTTTAGAATGACTCATTTATAGACTCATTAATTAAATTCTAAAATTGTTTCCTAAGGATTTCAAAATGTCTTGCAGCGCTAACGCGATTTTTGACTCGATTAATATTCCGAATAAATAACGTATTACCAGGACTTGAATATCCTTTTTCTAAGTTGCAGAACTGTCGCGTTAAAGGGTCATACGAATACCCAAAAAAATTGTTCTTCGACATTATGACGACAATTTCTTCATCGCAATATCCGTAACGAATTCCGCTTCCATTAGTTTCAATTAAAACAGCGGACAAAGAAAGTTTTTTCAAAGTTTTCTTTGCTCCTTTCAAAACCGGCACTTCATAACCTTCAACATCAATCTTCATAACCGAAGGATTTTTATTTCCGAGAATTCTATCCAAAGTTTCGGTTTTCACCTTAATTGTGTCGCTAGTGTTTTTCTCTATGAGAACATGATTCATGCAGTCTTCATTAACGGTAAATTGAAGATAACCTGGTTTATCACTAAGGCCCATATTCAAGACTCGGACTCGTGTTTCCAAGTGATTGAGATGGATGTTTTCACATAAACGTTTATAAGTCGGCAAAACCGGCTCAAAAGAATAACCCTTAGCCCTTTTAACTCCGCAGGAAAGCAACGTATACGAACCCGCATTAGCGCCGATATCAATGAATAAATCTTTTTCGTTGATGTAATGAAGCATAAATGCCATATCATTAAATTCATGAAGACCCGTGTAAATATTTCCGGTTAAACCTGTCTCCCCAGGGCGAACAAAGAATTTAATTCCGTTCAACCAGGGATAAACTATTTCACCGTGAATTAATCGACTCCCAATTTGCCATTTTAAAAAGCGGCAAATGGAGCCAATCCGATTTGACTTATTTAAGGGATGTGAAACAATAAAATGAAATGTATTTAAGAGATCCATTATTAACTCTTAGAAATTTTATTCGGTTTTAAAAATACTCGTTTCCCAAACACCTTTTCATTTATATTTCAGAATTTCATAGCGTCTATTTTTCAGAATTTCCTAAATACACATAATCTTGTTCCCACAACCGGTCTATAGCGCGAATTAATCAGTAGTACTAACAATGGTGCAGATTACCGCAATGCGTTCAAGATTCCATCTGTTGTTTTTTGAACAGTAAAAGATTTAATCAATTTACCAGCTTCTCGTCCCATTTTTTTGGTCAAACCGGGATTATTATAAAATTTTTTTATAAGTTCACTCAAAGTATTCAAATCGCCAATTGGGAATATAAATCCTGTTTTCCCCGGCTTAATAAGATCAAATCTACAACCCACTTGGTCGCTTACGATGACTGGAAGATCAAATTGCATGGCCTCGTTGACAACTAAGCCCCAAGTTTCATGATTGGAGGGTAAAACAAAAAGGTTGGAAGAACTGTAATATTTCCCCAACTCACTTTGATTTACGAATCCAATCCATCGAAAACGATCTCCTAATATTTCTTTGCCAAGGGATATAACTTTATCCTTTAATGGTCCATCGCCCATCATAAATACTTTTAAATTTACGGCGTCCTTTAGGGGCCGAAAGGATTCCAAAAATAACAAAGGTTCTTTTCGCGGTATAAATTTAGCGGAAAATAAAACAACGAAATCATTTTGGCGGATGCCAAGATTTTCCCGGGCTTTCTTATATTTTTTCTTTTGTTTTTCAAATAAGTTTGTATCAACTGTGTATGGCGAATAATAAAGCCTTTTTTTTGAAACCCCATGCTTCGAAAGGTGTTGCTTAGCGTTTTCGCCGATATAGCAAAATGCATCAATTTTTTTGTAAAGCCATTTCAAATACCAATATCGAATTATGCTTTTTAACCAAGATCTTTTGCCGATGTCTGAAAATTCGGCTCGCATTAAAATTTTGATGCCGGCAGATTTAGCTGCAGAGATCAATTGCCTTTCAAACGCATTTGAATAACTGATAATAAGAATCCAATCGAAATTATATTTATTTAATAATGTTTTGGGGTCTCGGATCTTAATAGAATTAGGTTTTTGAAGATTTGAATTTCTCTCCAAAAAGACACTTTTATATCCTTGGAGAAGGGGTACATCCCATGCGATGGGCCTGTTGAATCCGGGATCAATGCCCCCGCGAACGCTTTGGTCACTAAAATAGAAAACGGTCAAATCGACATCTTTTTTTTGTGACAATATTTTCCATATAGGAACGTGATATTGAATCGGATGTGTTGTAAAAACACCCAGTTTTATTAATTTATTTTTCATATTATCTAATTAAATATTTTTTTATAATTTTTGTTCATCTTTGTTCCTTCTTTTCAATCTTGCTGATAAAGTGCTGATACTCTTGATACTGTCCCTGGTTTCTTTGAACCCGTTTGGCCCGCAGGTATCTGCGGAAGGAAATCAAAGAATCAAAAACCAAACGTGCGAATGGGACATATTGGCATGTATTTATCATGCCTATTAGAAGAAGATACCGCAACCAGCCACCGAATTGATCCCGAAGCACTTCGGCAGCCTTTCTAGCGTCCATAAGATACTTTTTTGAAAGATAGGCAACACCCAACGTAAATAATCCCTCATTAAACTTTCCCAAAAGGACATGTTCAGCATGATCCCGAACATCCATAGAGACACCCTTGTCCTCGGTTAGATTATGAATCATTTTCAACACTCCCGGCCACATGGTGTCAAATCGATAATATGGCGATTGAATTTGAGCCATCGTAAATTTATATATCGCGCCAGGCCGCTTAGAAACCACGAACGGACAACGGGCCGCCATTCGCAGTGTGAAGTCTTGATCGACAAACTTGCCCGTTTCCCGGTCAAGAAAACCAACCTTTTCAATGGCTGTTTTTCTAAATAAGATGCCAGTCCATTCCGAATGTCCGCGCTCCAATATTGCCATTAATCCACTTGGTGGTTGATAGAATCCTGGAGTCCATGTTTCTAGAGCCGTTCTCTGGATGCACCCTTGAATGCCCACATGGATTACATCGGTGACGGAAAACATTGCAGTTGGATGGCTTTCAAAGCCAGCAAGGGCCGTTTCATAGAATTCGGGTAGGACAAGGTCATCGTCCGATAATAAAGAGAAAAACGGTGTCTCCACGTGCTCCAAACCATATTGGAAATTATCAAATGCACCTATATTCGACGAATGGCAATAGTATTTTACGCGAGGGTCAGCCTTAGCCATTTTGGCGACAACCAAAGCCGTATCATCCCCTGAAGCGTTGTCATAAACGCATACCTGGAAATGAGGATAGGTTTGTTTTAACACACTACGAATTGCTTCCTTCAACTGCTTTGGGCGCCGATAAGTTGGGATAATCGTGGTAATGGTTGGCTTCAATGTCTCATTCATTTCAAAGACTCCGTAATTTTTCGTACATGGTTGTATTCAAAACGCAGCCAAAAACGACTTGATTCTTATTACAACGGAAAGTTGATTGGCAGCGCAAGCAGAAGCAACAAGAGTAGCTCCGCTTAACACAACTATACTTATCAAGAGCATTAAGGGTGACCAATCAGACTTAATGATACAACGTCCGATTACACACACCATAAGCCCCGCTAAAAGAGGACGTCCGACATCCTCGAAATACCAGCGCCATTTCTCGGAAGTCAGTAGCCGTCGATGCATGATCTGGATTGAAAAGAGGATGTAACCCGCGTTTAAGATCACCCATACACTAGCAGCACCCACAACGCCATACCATTTTGTGAGGACAATCATAAGCGGCACCATGAGCAGAACGGAAATAAGATTGACATAAAAGGTGAGCCGTGTCCATCCGGTGGCCAATTGCAGGGCGTAGGGAATGTTCATGAGACCGTTAAAGGCTGTACCAATGACAAGAATGCTCACCAGCAAATAGGTATGCTCGACTGTTACGGGACTCTGGGTCCACAACAATAGTATCTCTTTAGAAAAAAACGCGACTACGAACGCGGCAGGCAGTACAAGCACCGCCACTAATTGAGCGCTTTTATGATACAGTTTTATTATCTCATTCTTGGCACCCAACTCAACCAGGTTAGTCAATCGAGGATAAGTAGCTTGAAATACTGGGGAAATGAACCGATAGAGGGTCATGGCAACAGTAGATGCCAAGGTATAGTAACCAAACATCTCCAGTGTCAACATACGGCTTAGGATGATCTTATCCAATTGTGTGAGAAGGGTCGATAATACCGTGATCCCGGTTATACCTGCGGCGAAGCGCCATATATTCAATAATAGTTCACGGCGGAAGCGCGGAGCTTCAGCGGCATGTGGCAAATTGCGCCAAAGAAAGAAAACTATCAATCCAATATTGATGGCGCTGACAACGAGTTGCCAGATAAAAAAAGCCTCAACGGTGGGCGAAACTAACCACAAGATTAATACTACCCCAAGTCCGCGAAAAGTGGCCATGATTGCATTGATGACGTTTAGCACCACCTGTTGCTGAAGGCCCAGCAGTCCGCCTGAGTAAAAACTCATCGGCCATTGAAAAGCGATCACTAAACCCATGATTATGATGGCAGTTTGTACGCTTTTCGGAGAAAGATTTTTAGTATTCACCCAATAATGGGCAATGAAAGGGGATATCACGATGATAAAGACACTGATGAGCAAACCCACGGTCCAGTAAGGAATCTCCAAAGTTCTCACGAGATCTCTCATCTCCTGGGCCTTTTCCTTCTGCACGACCAGACGCGCCATTTCCCGGTTCAGAGTATTGCTCAATCCCATGTCGAGCAATCCAAAAATCGCCAATAGAGTGGCAAAAATGCCAACCAACCCGTAGGCCTCGATGCCCATGAAGTGGATATAGAGTGGCACAAAGACCAGGCTCATTAGCCCAATCCAAACATTGCCGCCAAAGTTAGCTACTATGTTTCTTTTGAGTACATTCATTCAAAGTAACTACCTATCGAAAAATATGTCTATCTCACTCGCTTCAGATATCCATTCGGCGCAACGGTGATGAGGAGTTTACTGACGATGCTCTTATCAATTTCGAACTCCGGATGGTTTTTTAGATATTCCCATGCGGCAGTTTTTGGATTGTTACCTTTACCCCAGGGGCGGTCGGGATAGAAATCAACGGGCATGTCTTCGATGATTGTATCGAAAACTACACAGTAGCTTCCCACCGAGGTGAGTGGCGCATAAGCAGTCAGTTCAGCCAGTACATGGTCGTGGGTATGATTGCTGTCCAGACTCACCAGCACGCACTGCTTGCCTGCCGCCTTGGCCTTCACCTGCTCGATAACTGTTGGCGCAATGCTGGAGCCCTGAATCATCGAGATACGCTTAAACATCGGGTGCGCCTCGATAGCCTCTCGATTATGGGACCGGATGTCGACGTCCACCCCCAGCACCTCGGCATCTTGTGGGCCACCGCAGGCAGCATTCAGTTCCAATATGGAAGCAGAGAATATTAATGAACCGCCATGGGCAATGCCGGTTTCAATAATCAGGTCGGGGTGAATTGACCAAATCAGTTCTTGCATCGCGATGATATCTTGTGGGTACTGAATGATGGGACGGCCTAGCCAAGTGAAATTGTATGAGTATTTCGGTATTATCGATGCGCGCATGAAATCCGCAGCAGAATTACACAACTCGGGGTTGTTTGGCATTTTTGCGATTCTAGCCGCAACTTCTTTCTGAAATTCATTCATGATCGACCTCCACATATCGATAGGCATTTTGGGACATTTTCTTGATCTCTTCCAAATAATTTGAGTTCATGACAAATAATGTAGATCCCCTTGGCAGCATAGATAATCCCTTTTGAGGAGACTGGACCCGCAAGCCTGTCACCGGCAGATACTTCCCCTGTTTGGCAGGATTGATGTCGATAACAATTTCGATAGGCATCCTAATGCGGGACTTAAGCAGTGCAAAGATGACACCTTTTGAAGCACCACCCCAAATCGCTGTTCCGCTATGTTGTTCAAGACTTTGTAAGAAATCACACGGAAAAGATGCCCGGTCTTGCTGATCGATCTTTGGAATTTTAAGACTACTTAAATCAGCAACGACATAAAGATACTGCTCACCGAAAATTCGGCCACATTCAATCACGTTATCAAACATTCGATGAAAGTCAGAAAGCCGAAAATAATTGACATGCTCATAAAATATATCAAACCAGGCCCGATGCCTACAGATCCAGTCAAAACAAGGAACCTCTATATATATCAGGCCTGATCCAGCATTGGCTTCTTTCAGGCGCATCAGAAAACCCACTGGATTATTGATATGCTCCAACACATGGCGCAGAATAAGTCCGTTTGCCTTGATTCCAAGTCCTGGTTCAAAGTAATGTCGTTCGATCCTTGGATTAGTCCCTTCATATGCAGGATCAAAACCCATTACATCAAAACCGTGTTCAAGTAACATTTCCAAGAAAAACCCTTTTCCGCATCCGATTTCAACCAACTCATATTCTTTTTTCATCGTTCTTTTAATAATCTGGGCAACAGACTCAAGATGTTGTTGAAACAAGGGACTGACAGCCTGCTCGTTTTGATAGTGCGCATCATACATTATCAATTCAGGCTGGAAAGCCGCATTATAGACTAGACCAGTTTCAAGATTCTCGATCAAAAGCACATCACCCTTCGGGCAAGCCTTGGCCTCTTTCATGGTGTCATACATCCGATTTTGAAAAATCGGCAAACCACACACCTCATAAAGCAACTTTGTTTTAGAATCCTGGTTCATTGTATCGTCACTGTATTCATACCCACCTCGCGGGGGCAACGAGATTATCCAGTTACGTTTCGAATTTAACACTCGCCGTCTAATACGGCGGTTTAAATAATGGTCTGAAAGTCTGAATGATAAAATATTTTAATAGCTAATAGATTCTGTTTCGCCAAGACTATAAAAGCAGGAATTCCCAACTGAAATTACACCATGGAAATTTGATCAGACTTTTCATTAAACGTAATTGGTTTCCCACCACTGGATTGTTTTTTGAAGACCCTGAACGAGAGTGTAGCTAGGTTTCCACCCCAAAGCCTTGAGGCGCCGACTATCCCCAAAAATAGAGGGCGGTTCCCAGTCCCGATAAGGCAGGGCTCCGAATTGAATCAGGTTTTCCCGGCCTATCAGGTTGCCAATTGTTTCCAATAAGTGACGGATGGTTACAGGTATGCTAGAGGAAATATTAAATACGCCATTGGCTTGCTTTTCTACCATAACACAAAAGGCGGTGGCCACGTCTTCAACGTGGACATAATCCCTTATTTGATCGCCTTGAGTGGCAGGAAAAGGCTTGCCATGCAATAAGGATCGGATAACGGCCGGTACTAAGCGTCTTTCGTCCTCTTGGGGACCATACGGATAAAAAATTCGTCCCCAAGCAAAATTGGTCTTTGACAAATCAGCCAATCGGCGGCCTAAAAGGCCGCAATATAGTTTCGCCTCAGCGTAAAGCGTTGCAGGCCGGGTAGATGACTCCTCGGTTAAGCAACTCGGACCTGCTTCATATTCTGCGCAGGTTCCTGCCATCAAGACCTGTTGACAACCCGATCGAATCAACTCATTTAACAAGCCCAAGCTTGATATTAATGAAGAAATGTTCTCGGGAGAATGCAAATATTTACCAGGCTCGGCATACCAAGCGAGATGGATGCAGGCATCGGGACGGAATTCCATTAATGTTTGCCGCACATTTTCTTTATCTTCCAACGTCCCCTGCTTGATCTCGAATTTTTTCAAAATATCTTGTAGTCGCCACAATTGATCCCCCGGTATCGCCAGCACTGCCACTGAATGGCCTCTCGAAATGAGTGCCCGGGTTACATGAGCTCCGATGAAACCGGAAGCACCCGTTATGAAAACTTTCATCATTTCCACCTTAAATAGGTCAAATCCTTAGGTGAAACCTCGGTAACAGGCAGCGGCCATTTGATGTTAAATACAGGATCATCCCATAGGACTCCTTGAGCATTCTCGGGGTGATAGAACTCAGAAATTTGGTAAAAAATTTCGGTTTCATCCGCTAGGGTTTGAAAACCGTGGGCTAATCCCTCGGGAATATAGAGCATCTTCCTATTTTGATCTGTTAATTCAACCGACATCCATTGTTTGAATGTTGCTGATTCGGGGCGCAAATCGAGAATGACATCGTATAGAACACCCATAGTGCAGCGCACTAATTTGTTTTCGGCGTGAGGTGGAGCCTGGTAATGCATGCCCCGCAAAGTACCCTTCTTTTTGTTGAATGAAATACTACATTGGACAAAGTTTTTGCTTAAACCATGGGCCTTAAATTCTTCTTGGCACCAAGTCCGTGCGAAAAATCCCCTTTCATCCTCTAATCGTACTGGTTCAATGAAGTAAGCGCCCTTCAGTTTCGTCTCTATGAATTTCATTTTTTCTCAAACCACCTTTACTTGAGGAAGTGGGATAATGAATTTTCCGCCTTTTTGCCGATAAGCCGCCTGTTGAGCCAAAATTTCATCCGTAAAATTCCACGTCAAAAGCAATACATAGTCAGGTTTGGTTTCCAATAACCTTTCCGTCGCGTAAATCGGCAAATGGGTTCCAGGAGTATAGTGGCCTTGTTTGACTGTGCTTCGATCCACCACATAGTCAATGGTTTCGGCACCAATTCCATAATAATTAAGCAAAGTCGTGCTTTTTGCGGAAGCCCCATAAATCACGATACGTTTTTTGTCCGCTTTTAATTGGCGTAACAAAACCAGCATATCGTTTTTCAAGGATTCTACTCGAGAACCAAATCCCCTGTAAAATTCAGGTTGATCAACCCCCCAACTTGATTCCTCGGCCAATAATTGCCGGACCCTCTCGGCGCCTTCTTTTTCCAGGGATCGGTTTCCATCGGCGCGCTGAAAGAAGACACGCAATGAACCCCCATGGACGTTTATGCGCTCCACATCCACGAGTATCAAACCATGGGATTTGAATAAGCGTTCAAAAGAAGTGGCCGAGTAATAACACAAATGTTCATGATAAATAGAGTCGAATTGTACCTGATCCACCAAGTCCTTAACGTAATGATTTTCAATGATAGCCACGCCATCAGGTTTTAAAAGAGTAGCCATGCCACCCACCACACCGTGTAAATCGGCGACATGGGCTACTACGTTATTGGCGTGGATAACATCCGCTGAATCTCCTTGGGAAACCAGTTCAGCGGCCAATGTTAGGTTGAAAAACTCGCTAATAGTTCGCACACCACGGTCAACCGCGACTCGGGCAATGTTCCTTGCCGGCTCAATGCCAAGCACCGGAATGCCCCTTTGCTGGTAATTTTGGAGCAAATAGCCGTCGTTACTGGCGATTTCCACCACTTTACTTTTATCATTGAGTTTCAACCGTTCAATAAATTGTGCGGCGCTGTTTTTGGCATTTTCAAGCACTGTATCTGAAAATGAGGAAAAATAAAAATAATCCCGGAAGAGTTTTTCAGGTGGTACGGTTTCAGTAATTTGAACAAGGGTGCAATTTGGGCAAAAAACAAGATCCAATGGAAAAACTTCTTCTACATTATCTAATTGGTCAGCTTTCAATAATGCGTTGGCGAGGGGTGTGCGGCCTAAAGAAAGAATTGGATAAAGATTAACCTTTCCGCATGAACGGCAAGCATACTGATTCAATGTTATTTGTATCCTTTTTTATAATTTTGGCATTTATCGAGTTGTTAATGATTGATAGGTTTTGATCTGTGACAGAGTCATGGTTTTCATATCTTTTCCCGCATGCCTTTGTTTGGCCCAGTCAACGGTTATGGTAAGTGCATCCGTTAAACGCAAAACAGGATGCCAGTTCAACCGGCTTCGGGCTTTGGAAATATCCAATTTGAGGAACGCTGTCTCATGAGGGTGATAACCCTGATCTACCTGCCAAGCGGCACCCTCACCCCAAAGGTGGGCCATTTCTTGAACGATCCATTCGACCGGACGGGTATCCTCATCATTGGGCCCGAAATTCCATCCTCCGGAAAAAACTGCGCCTTCATAACAAAGTTTTTCCGCCAAAGTTAGATAGCCACGGAGCGGTTCGAGTACATGCTGCCAAGGGCGTATCGCTTTAGGGTTGCGGATACTAACGGGCCGCCCAGCCTCAAAAGCGGCCAGGATATCGGGGATCAGCCGGTCTTTCGCCCAGTCCCCGCCACCGATAACATTACCGGCGCGCGCCGATGCGATACCGACACCGTGTTTATCGTGAGACTTGGGATTGAAAAATGAGGAACGGTATGCCGACGTTACCAATTCAGCGCATCCTTTGCTGTTGCTGTAGATGTCATAACCACCCATGGGGTCGCTTTCACGGTAACCCCAGTCCCATTCGCGGTTTTCATAACATTTGTCGGTGGTGATGATTACCACGGACTTGACGCTGGGGGTATGTCGCACCGCTTCCAGTAAATGCACCGTGCCCATAACGTTGATGGCATAAGTTTCCACCGGCTGCTCATAAGAATGACGTACCAAAGGTTGGGCAGCCATGTGTATTACTATTTCCGGTTTCGTTTCACGCATGGTGGTTTTCAAAAATTCCAGATTGCGGATATCCGCGATGATGGAATGCATGCCTTCGACAACATTGGCTATTTCAAATAAACTGGGTTTGGTCGGGGGTTCGAGGGAGTAACCCGTGAGATCAGCGCCAAGGCTTTGAAGCCAAAGGGACATCCAACTTCCCTTGAAACCGGTATGGCCGGTGAGGAAAACCCGCTTACTGGACCAGAAAGCCGGATTCATGACCAGACCTTCCATGGTGCCCGGCCGGCAGCCCACAGTTCCTCAAGGTGATTTTTATCACGCAAGGTATCCATAGCTTGCCAAAAGCCAGTGTGTTGGTAGGCCGCTAACTGGTTTTCTTCCGCTAGTTTCTCGAGAGGTTCGCCCTCCCAGCTGGTATTGTCGTCGCCGAGGTAATTGAATACAGAGGGCGACAACACGAAAAAACCGCCGTTAATCATTGCGCCATCGCCCTGGGGTTTTTCTTTAAACTTACGAACTTTATTTTTTTCTAAATCCAGCGCGCCGTATCGGCCGGGCGGCAAAATGGCGGTAAGAGTCGCCTTGACCTTTTGCGCCTTGTGAAATGCGAGAAGTTCTTTGATGTTTATATCACCCACGCCATCGCCATAGGTGAAACAAAAGGTTTTTTCACCTTGCAAATAAGGGGCAACCCGCTTGAGACGGCTGCCGGTCATGGTTTTTTCTCCGGTATCCACCAGAGTCACGCGCCATGGTTCCGCGTTGCGTTGATGGACTTCCATCTTGTTGTGGGCGATATCGAAAGTTATATCAGACATATGCAAAAAATAATTGGCAAAGTATTCCTTGATGAGGTAACCCTTGTAGCCGCAACAAATCACAAAATCGTTTAGCCCATAGTGGGAATAGATTTTCATGATATGCCAGAGTATCGGCTTTCCGCCAATTTCAATCATCGGCTTGGGTTTATCCTGGGCTTCCTCGGTAATTCGAGTGCCAAGACCGCCGGCTAAAATCACAACTTTCATGAAATTCTTTACTCCTTTTGTTTTGAAAAACAATTTCACATTCTTATCAAAAAAGCGCAAAAAAGCTGGCGGAACAATGAAGCGGAAGATAAAGCAGCTTCTCTTAGTTCACAGGTTTAAGTCCGCGAAACAGAAACTACACCGTGATTTCGGGGCAAGGTTCTCAGCTTTAACTACTTACTCCGCACTCCCAACTCCTAACTTTCAATAACTGTCTTTAATTGTGGCCGGGGTTTTCCGGCGGGTGAACAGATGGAGTGTGTGTGTAATTCTTAAAGTCCTTGGAGCGGTGGCGGCGGCGAAGTAAATTTGAGGTTAGCCTGTCGGGGGCGATTTGCCCGACGAAGCCAGAATGGACAGAAGGCTTCAAAGAGGCGATGCACTCCAGAGCCTCCTTCATAAACTCACTTACGAGTACACGATATTCAACATCCAGGTCCTCCTCCTGGTTGTGGGGATCGAAGATCCATTCCGCAACGCCGCCCGAAGCCTTGTGGCTGACGTGGTCCTTGAACTGGCTGAAATTTCCAGACTTGAGTTCGGCTTTGATTCCGTTCAAATAATCCCCATTATCCTCATGAGTCCTCTCCTGTGTTATGTGACAATCGCCTTTTCCTTCGGCATCGGGGGGCACCAAGATGCTGTAGCCTTGCACCCCGAATTCCACGCAAACCTGATTGATAAGCTGGAGTACGTCCTCTTGATGGATGGCCAGGCTGAGTTTGGCTCGCTGCATGGAAATGAAGTGGTGGGCGATGATGAAATGCGGCCGTGAGAAAGAGATGATGTGCGGACTGAGGAAGTTCAAAAACCCCAGGAGAGTTAACGCTATTCCTAAAAGTATACCGGAAGTCACCAACAGCCAAATCGCCATGCCATATTGATGGCCGATGATGGAAATGGCTCCCATCCCCGTGAGAAGAGTGAAGGCCAAGGCAATAACGCAGATCCATTTTTTCTGAAAACCCAGGTTAAGCATGCGGTGATGCAAGTGGCCTCGGTCCGCCCTAGAAATGGGTCTTCCATGGAGAAACCGCCGGGCGACGGTCAGAATGATTTCCAGGGACGGATACGCCGCGAGAAGTGTGATTACGAAAACCTGGTAAGGAAAAACCTGTTCATTTAAATTCGGAGAGTGCCCGTGGATAGAAAGCAAGGTTTGGGTATTACTCAAGCTCACCAGCATGCCTGCCAGCAGAAGCCCTAAACCGTTGGAACCTGCATCACCCAGGTAGATCTTAGCAGGCGACCAATTGAACTTCAAAAAACCCAGGATCCCTCCGAGTGCGGCAAAGCCCAAAAGCAGTCCACTGGGATTGTCGACCAGTGCCGAAGCCGCACAACCCAAGAAAAAAGAGCCAACCATAACTGTAGAAGCCAAGCCGTCCACACCATCCACCATATTGAGTGCGTTGATGATGGATAAGAGCCAGAAAACCGTAAAAGGCACTGCCATGAAGCCGAGGGCAAAAGGCAGGAAACCGGGCACATGCATGACTTCGAACCGGAAACCGTAAACCGCGAAGATTGAGGTGAAAAAAAACTGGCCCAGGAACTTGTACAGCGGCCGGATCTTGAACAAATCATCCCAGAGACCTACCAGGGCGAGTCCCAGGCTGCAGGCAAGGATGATGGCTATTTTTTGGAACGTGTGGATTTCTAAATTTGAAAAAAAACCTAAAACCTGGGCCAATAGGAAGGAAAAAATGATAGCCGCAAAAATCGAGATGCCGCCCAAGTAGGCAACAGGTTGGATATGTTGTTTCCTGTTGCCGGGATGGTCCAGCCATTTTTTCCACTGAGCCAAGCGGGTGGCTAAGGGCGTCAACACGAAGGACAACAACAGGCTTAAGATGAAAACGAAAATATAAGCTTTAGAATCCATCCAAAAATTCCTCTTCGATAAAAATTAAAAGCTATGAGTAAGGTGTTATCTAACTATGTCTGTTTTTATTAGGATGTTCTGCTTCGAGTATTTCCCGCTTAGTTTTAGGTTCCTCGTCCTTATGGTACTTGTACTTGCCGTAACCATACCCATACCCGTATCCATAACCGTACCCGTAAACGCCTCTCTTAGAAGACACACAGTTCAGGATGGTGCCGACCACTTTGTTACCCACATGTCTCAAATGATCCATGGCCCGTGATGCATCGGAGAGACGGGTGAAATTGAATCGCACCAACAGCACCACACCGTCCAGGATCGTGGAAAGCACAACAGCGTCGGTCACGGGCAATATCGGCGGGGCATCAAAGATGATGGTGTCGTATTCTTCCTTCATCTCTTCCAAGAGTTTTTTCATAGCTACGCTACTCAAAAGTTCAGCAGGGTTGGGTGGGGAAACCGAGTTGGAAAGAAGGTCCAGGTTTGTCACGCCCGAGGGCCGGATCATCTGGGTCCAGGGTTTTTGGCCGGTCAGAGCCAGGGGCAGGCCGATCTCGACGCGCTTCTCAATGCCGAAGATCTTCAACACTGAGGACTTGCGCAAATCTGCGTCCACCAGCAGGGTTTTCCTACCGGTTTCGGCGAGCGAGATGGCAAGGTTGGAATTGACCAGGGTTTTGCCCTCCTCGGCGCCGGGGGACAGGATAGACAGGGCTTTTAAAGGACGGTCAGCCTGGGCTAGTGTGAGATTTGTGCGCAAAATCTTAAAACTTTCCCTATAAAAGGCGTGCTGGAATACCGGATTCGAAATAAGAGCTTTAGGTGAAAATCGCTCACTTGGGTCCGGCGGGTTTAATCCCTGGGGGTAATCCTCCCTGAAATCGGGCACTATCGCATAATTGGGCACACCCGTCGCAGACCTGAGTTTTTCCTCGTGCTTGATACGGTCCCGCATGCGGTCCAATAAAAAGGCCAACTGTAAACCAAAAAACAAACCCAGTAAAAGGCCTAGGATTATTGGCCGAGTCTTTTGGGGCGAAACCGGCCTTAAAGGCACAGTAGCCGCATCCACCACGACAATCCCCGTATCGTCCACCTCCTCGGCCAAGTGCGCTTCCTGGAGTTTTTCCAGCAATTGGGCGTACATCATCTCATCGGCCTTGGATTCGTCGTTCAGGCGCAGTTGGGGGTTGTCCAGCCTGGCCTTGATTTGCTTGGCCTGGTCCTCAAGGAACAGTCGCTTGGAGGCCGCGCCCTTATGGGACAGGTCCAGGTTGGTCTCGATAAAACACTTGGCCCAGGCATTGGCCAGACTCGATGCTATTTGGGGGTCGCGGGAGGATGCAGTGATGGAAATGATGTTGGACTTAAGGACATTCGTCACCGTAACACACTTCAGGAGACCTTGTTTGATTTCTTGCTGGTTCAATTTCGCATATTCCAGCAGAGAAGCAAGATTCAGTACAGTGATGACCCGGTTAGCCACGTTTTCAGAATGGCAGACTTCTACATAGGTTTGTACCGGGTCGCCCCCAATCGGCACCAACTCCCGAAGCATTCCTGTAGGACTTTGGGAGGAATCAGGAACCTTGACGGTGGTCACGGCTTCGTAAGTAGGGGGCCAGAAAAGAATATAAACCAGGGCTACGCCGATGAAAACAGCCGTTACGGAAACGATAAAGCCAAGGTGAGAAAGGGCTACCCGGATGATTTCGCCTATATTGAGGTCACCTTCGGGAAGGGCTTGGTTTTGGTTTTTTGGGGTGACAAGGGATTCCATCAACGGGTCCTTATACTTTGAAGTTCCACGGTGAGAATCGCCGCGCTGGCGAGGATGGAGGCTACAATAGCCCACTCTCCCAGGCTGGGCCAAGGACTGCTTTGCACCATCAGGGTATCGCCGGGGTAAAGATAGGGTTCGTGTTCTGTTTTCCCTTCACCCGTCAAGAATTTATTCAGGTTTATTTTCATTTTAATGTCGCTATGGATGAGGATGGCGCCTCCCATATCCGTGCCAGGAAGAGGGCCTCCCGCCTCAGCCAGGGACGACAGAAGGGTGGGTCTGCCCGTGATTTGATAACGACCCGGCTTGGCCACGTTTCCCAAAACGGAAACCCAGTAGGTATTGGATTCCTTGATCAAAACCGTCACCTTCCGGGGCTTGGAAAGAAGTTTAGCGATCTTCTCGCTGGCCGCCGCTGGGGTGAGGCCTTCCAGTTTGACGCGGCCCAGGAAGGGAAACATGATGACCCCGTCCGAATCCACCTGGTACTCGGTGGTCAGTGGAGAGCTAGTGCCGAGACCCGAAGCCCCCGAAGCGGTGTTTTCCCCGTAAACGAAGATCGACAAGAGATCCCCGGGGCCGATGCGCAGGATGGGGTATTGAGTCGCGTCGGAAACGGTTTTCACGGGTTTATTACCAGTGGCCAAAAGTGGAGTTATCGGCGCGAGGGTGAATAAAACGCACAACAGGCTCGTCCAAAAGCGCCGGTGGTTGGGGTGGGTGAGGGCAAAAGTTGTCATAATAAACACGGTAAAACCCTTTAGAACAGTTCCCTATTTATTTTCAGCGTTCAATAACCATTACAACATTTGTTGTCATTATCATCAATAATAGGCTGTTTTATAAGGAATGTTATATACTTTTTTAAACGAAATGGGAACCGTTTTACTTAATGACCACTTTTTACCTGGAACCTGAATTTTGCACCTAAATAATGGCCTTTCCCCCAAAGACTTCAAATCATATGTTATCTCATGGTTTTAATACGACGCCGAAGGGCGGCGCATGGCCAAAAAGGTGTTCGCTCCTTTGAATACCGACGATAGGTTGGTGATTGAGTACCTCTTTCACGAACTCAATTATGATTTTTTTATAAGGCTCTTGGTTTTCAAACATACCTGATCCAAAAAGAGCAAACATGACCCTATATCCCTTGAGGATTCTTTCGCTTGTGCTGGCTTTACTGGCGGTGGCCGGCTGCCGGACGGTCCCTTGGAAGGCTGGAACGCCCCCTCCCCCAGTCGCGACGCTGACTTTCGTCGGGGATGTGCTTCTCGACCATTGGCCCATCTATGACATCTACGCCCGAATCCGCGAAAAAGGGGGATGGGACGCGGTTTACGAATACCCCTTTAAAAAGGTGAAGCCTTGTTTTGAGGGAACCGTATTTTGCAACCTTGAGGGGCCCTTGACGGACCGAGGGCTCAAGTCTTTCGCGGACAAGGATGAGATATCCTACTTCTATATCGATTCCCGGTTCACCGAGAGCTTGAAACGGGGGAAATTCAATGTCGTATCGCTGGCCAACAACCACATCAAGGATTGCGGCGAGCGGGGCGTTTTGGACAGCATACGCTACCTGGCCGGTGCGGGAATCGTACCAGTGGGGGCCGGTGCCAACGCAAGAGAGGCTCGCTTACCGGCTGTTGTGGAGCAGAACGGACTCAAAATAGCCTATCTCTCCTACGACCTGGTCAAGCCGAAAAGCGTTTGGGCGGGTGAAAACACGCCGGGCGCGGCCCATGCTAGCGCCAAGGAGGTGGCGGAAGACGTCGCGGCCGCCCGGAAAACGGCCGATGTGGTGGTGGTAAATTTCCATTGGGGTATCGAGTACCGGTACGACTGGGTTGCCGCACCTCCCGACCGCGAACGCGTTAAAATAGCACATGCGGCCGTTGACGCCGGAGCCCAGATCGTGGTGGGAGAACATTCCCACACTGTTGAAAGGATCGAAACCTACAAGAACGCCTTGATCGCCTATGGGCTGGGGAATTTCATGTTCGCTGCGCTCACGCACGAGGGGCATCCCGAAAGCATGATCCTAAAGGTGCAAGTGGGTTCCGACGGAGTGGTATCCCATGAAGTGGTTCCTGTCCTGATCTCGCCTCGGCAAACACGCTACCAACCGGTTCCCTTAGAGGGGAAAGCCAAGAAAATTTTTATCCGGAAACTGGAAAAGATATCCAGAATTAAAAGCCCCGGGAATTTGGGCCGGAAACAAAACACCCCGCCTCCTCCCACCGTGACCCCCCCCACTCCTAGCAGGCCGGCAAACACACCGACCATGACGGTGAAAAACACCCTAACCTTTACTTCCACGATCACGGAAACCGGCACTTCAACATTCACCATTACGAATACACCTACGAACAGCCCCATTGATACCTTTTCCCCGACGCCCACAAATACACCGACCATTACTAATACTCTGCGGGTTTCTGTTCCTCCAACGGCCACTCATACACCTACGGTTTCTCACACGCAGACCAGCACCCCGGCATTCACCATTACGCCCACTCCCACGCCCGCCCATGGCGTCGTGGTGACGACCCTGGCGGGACAATCGACTTCCGGATCAGCCAATGGTACAGGAATCACCGCATCGTTCTTTTATCCTTATGGTGTCGCGGTTGATTCTTCCGGTAATGTTTACGTCGCGGATACGGACAACAATTTGATCCGGAAAATCACCTCCAGCGGATTGGTAACAACCTATGCGGGGCAATTGACTTCCGGTTCAGCCAATGGGGCGAGAACCGCCGCATCGTTCGGTTTGCCACATGGAATCGCGGTTGATTCGTCAGGGAATGTTTACGTCGCGGATACATTTAACTTTCTGATCCGGAAAATTACCAACGAGGGAGTGGTGACAACCTTGGCGGGGTCTGGTTCATATGGCTCCGCCAACGGGACAGGGCCCGCCGCATCGTTCGGTTCGCCCTATGGAGTAGCGGTCGATTCTTCCGGCAATGTTTACGTCGCGGATTCAAGAAACGATCTGATCCGGAAAATTACCAACGAGGGAGTGGTGACAACCTTGGCGGGTTCAGCAGGGGTTACTGGGTCCTTCAACAGAACTGGGACCGCCGCATCCTTCAATAATCCCACTGGTGTCGCGGTCGATTCTTCCGGAAATGTTTATGTCGCGGACTCAAAAAACGATCTGATCAGGAAAATTAACGCTGAGGGTGTGGTGACGACCCTTGCGGGGCAGGCAGGGGTTACTGGAGCCACAGACGGGGCGGGGACAGCCGCATCCTTCAATAATCCCACTGGAATCGCGGTCGATTCTTCCGAAAATATTTACGTCGCGGATTCTGGAAACGATTTAATCCGGAAAATTAACGATGAGGGCGTGGTGACAACCCTTGCGGGGCAGGCAGGGATTACTGGGGCCACCAACGGGTCGGGGACCCTCGCATCGTTCTATTGGCCCTTTGGAATCGCGGTTGATTCTTCCGGAAATGTTTACGTCGCAGATTCAACCAACTTTCTAATCCGGAAAATTAAACAGATTTCAATTAACCCAAGCAGAAGGAAGCGATAAAACCTTACGGTTTATAACTACCAAGAACTCTCTGTTTTTCGAAACTGGCTATGCCGTTCATCCGCCTTTTATTCACCCACGAAATACAGGGCAAAATAAAAAAAGCCGTCCGAATAACAGAACGGCCTTTTTTAAAAGAAAGGCAAATCCCCGAAATATGGGGATTTATTATTGATGAATCAACAACTCGACGCGGCGGTTCTTGTTCATATTTTCCGGCGTGTCGTTCGGGGCGGCCGGATCCTGATCCCCCTTGCCGATTGCCGTAATACGATCGCCTGAAACCCCATCCTTAATCAGCTCGGCTTTCACGGCGTTCGCGCGATGTTTGGAAAGGTTAAGATTCCACACCTTGGGCCCTCTGTTATCCGTATTACCGCTCACAGTAACGGTTTGAGCCGGGTATGTTTTCAGCTGGTCGGCGATCTTGGCGATAATATCCACAGCCTCTGGGCGCAAGACGGCCTTGCTCGGGTTGAAGGAAATATCACCCTTCAAGATGTACTTGATCCCCTCGCTGGTTTGGGTCGTTTCCCCCAACTCCGCTAAGGCTTCGACTTCCGAATTGATCGAAGTCGTGGTCGATACTGCGGTTTGGGCCGTGGTCGCTACTGGGGTTTGGGTCGTAGCCGGGATATGAATCAACAACTCGACGCGGCGGTTCTTATTCATATTTTCCGGCGTGTCGTTCGGGGCGACCGGATCCTGATCTCCCTTGCCGATTGCCGTGATCCTATCGCCTGAAACCCCATCCTTAATCAGCTCGGCTTTCACGGCGCTCGCGCGATGTTTGGAAAGGTTAAGATTCCAAGTCTTGGACCCTCTGTTATCAGTATTACCGCTCACAGTAACAGTTTGAGCCGGGTATGTTTTCAGCTGGTCAGCAATCTTGGCGATAATTTCCACAGCCTCTGGGCGCAAGACAGCCTTGCTCGGGTTAAAGGAAATATCACCCTTCAAGATATACTTGATCCCCTCGCTGGTTTGGGTCGTTTCCCCCAACACCGCTAAGGCGTCGAGTTCCGGATTGGTCGGAGTCGGAACAACCGTCTGGCTTGTTGGCGTTGGAGAAGCAGCCTGCTCCGTATTAACCGAACCGGCGGCATTGGGGGCGGCCGCCTTGGTGGCCGCTTTGGAAGTCTTCACCGGGTTGCTCAGGAAGAAACTCAGGCCGACCCTGACGTTGAGGGCTTGTAGAGAATTGACGGGGGCTCTGTTATCGTAATAATCATAGTCCACACCCATGTCGATGGCGACCGCGGGAGCGATAAACCACCAGGCGCCGGGCCCGCCAGTGAGGTGAAAATCACCTTTCCAAAGCTTGGCGGTTTTCAAATCGACCTTGGGATTTAGCCCGCCGTCGACAAACACATAGTATGTCCAGGAATCGCCCGGATTGATGATATAACGGGCTCCAAGATTAACGGATTCGAGAAGGCTGAGGCCGGGAGTTTGCGAGCCCCAGTAACCCAGGGTGTCCATGCCCACTCCAACCGAGAAATTTGGATCCGGTTGATATTCGAAGAAAATCGAGCCGCCCGATCCGTTCCAATGCCCGATTTCAGTAGCACCTGCACCGGAGAGGGACCTGGAATAAATGCCATCTAAGGTTAAACTGCCGTTGTCGGCATATGCCGGTATGATTAACATCCCTAGTGTTCCAAGAAGAATTACCAACGCAAAAAGAACTTTTTTCATTGCCCCATCCTTTAAAATTCAAAGTTTATTCTTCATATAATCTAAATACTGCGATGAAGTTTACAACATTTTTTATAAAAATATACGATTAACTTAAAAGCGCTTGCAGGAAGTGCGAAAAAGACTACTAAAATCGTACGTTTTAACGAAGTTTTTGGTGCCATTGAATATTATTTACTACCTTGAGCTTAATTGACCAAATTATGGTTAATTTGGAAAAAACAGACTGTTCCAAACGAACCATTTGAACTTCCACCTCGTTGCGTTTGTTTCCCAAATGAAGGCCTAAACGGTAATTCTTTGACTCCCAAAACCTCTAAAGCGAATTTAAAACCTTAATAAGCGGTAAATCCGACCAGGATAGGAGAAGTATTCTTTTCGATAGCTTTAAAGAAACTTCCAAACCTCATAAGGCCGTTCTATCGGTGGTTTTTCGTTAAATCACTTAAGTTTTAAATCGGTTCCCAACTTTATTCAACCAAATACAGGGCAATAGAACTGCGGACTTTGGGTGTCTTATTCGAGTCTTTCGTAGTCGGTTTTTACCGGTTTTGACCGCCTCTGACCGCCATCAACCGCCAAAAAGAAAAAAGGCTTCCGGCCTAAAACTAAAATGGTCGGAAGCCTCTGAAATCCGCAAGGACAATGATTTTATTGAACTACAAATATTTTTGAGCGGCCTCTTGAGAAATCAAAAATGGTGCCGAGGGGCAGAATCGAACTGCCGACACGCGGATTTTCAGCCGCTAGTTCCACCTCTTGGATCATTTAAAAAAAGTCGCGAAAAACATTTATTGAGGCCGTTTTTACAACACACCCTCGGATGGAAAAATTTTCTCCAGTCCAAAAATGTCATATACGTGTCATTCACACTCGACCTTCGAGTGTCTTATTCACGTTTTGCAACCGCAACCTCTCCAAAGCTAGGTGGCGGTCGTCCCGGTCCACAGAGTCATAGCGTCTGAACATGGCGGTCGTTTTATGACCGCTGATGCTCATAATAACATTATCCGGAACACCCGCTTTTCGCAGGTTCGTGACGGCGCAATGCCGAAGATCATGAAAGCGAAAATCCTTTATTCCCGCCCTCACGCAGGCCCCGACGAACGATTTCCGGATATTCCCGATAAGTTTGTTCTTAAAGGTGAATACGAACTTGCATCCCAAGGAACGCGGAATCCGGTGAAGTATTTCCAAAAGTTCATCGTTCAGAGGAATTTCCCGTTTTTCCTGGGTTTTAGTGGATTCAGCTTCCAAAACAATGACCTTGTTTTGAAAATCCACTTGGTCCCACCTAAGATGCAAAATCTCCCCTTTCCTCATTGCCGTAACATAGGCCAACTGAACGATTGGCTTCAGGTGGCTGGTGCATTGGGAAATAAGCCGCGTGTATTCATCCGGCGTCAGGGTTCTTGACCGTGGAGTCTCTTTGAAAAGTTTTAGCCCCTCAAGAGGATTCCTATCAATTTGCCTGTTCAAGACAGCCCGGCGAATAATGGTCTTTAAACAGGCGATTTCCCGGTTAAGGGTTGCGCCCTTTAATTCCCGTCCCGCTTTCAGTTTTCTGCTTCGGCGAAAAACGCAGTATTTTTCAACTTGATCCAAGGTCAGGCTTTCCAACAAACGATCCCCGAAAAATTCCTTGAGATGGACGACTAACTGTCCATCCCGATGAAAACTTTTTTTCCTGGAACGCGAAAAATCCAAAAATGCATCCGCAGCCTCGCTAAAAGTCAGCGTTGGCATTTCCAAGTCCAAGAACCGATTATCAACAATAGCCTGCATGTGTTGGGCTAATACCTTTTTGGCCTGCACCAAAGAGATTTGTCCCAACCGGATCCTTTTTCTTCTCGTTACTCCTTCCTCCTGGACGAAATAATCCAGGAAATATCCCCCTTCATCCTTTCTTAGATGCTGAGGTAAACCGTGAACATTAGGCTTACTCATTGTCCTCTCCTAACGTCCCTGACAGTTGGTATTTTATCAGGATTGGCCCCAAGTTCCAAAGCAACATTCGCCGGAGGTTTATGGAACGTCCTTTGGAAATCCGAAAGCCATATCCTGGGATGTCGTCCGACTTTCACAAAAGGCAAAGTGCCGGAATTCCGCCAGAAACGGACGGTACGCACCGGCACCTTCGCCATGAGGGACACCTCATCGTCAGTCATGAGGTCATCCTTATCATTTTCCCGTCTTTTGACTGTTCTTCTCTCATTCATTGGTCCATCTCCACAATCGCTACTATTTTTTTGATTCAATTCTTTTTTTATTGCTTGAACCCAATTCTCAATCTTTTGGCGTTAAATAAAACGCCAAACAATAAGCGTAATTGCCTTTTCGGATTAATAAACAACGCCTTTAAACACCACGACTCAAGATGCCGTGTTGAGTTTCAGCCTATCAAAAGTAAAGATGTATAAAACGCCCATTGGTGGGCGTTTTTAAAAGCTAGCAAATTTCAACAATAGGTAACAGGTCCATAAAAGGCCCTCTTATCACATTTAGCGTTTATTTAAATCTATCAAAAAGCGGAACCAACCAACAGGACTGGGAAGTCCTCTTATCACATTTAGCTTTTACCAAATATTTTCCTAAGCCATTTATTTCAATTCTCCCATTTTCAGCCAAAAATAAGAACGAAAGGGCATTTCGTGTTAATTTTAACCTGGCATTAACCCCCCGAATTAAAAGTTCATCCATTCCTCCTCAAAAGCGTTTTTTCATGTTCCTTTGAATTCCATTCTCGTTTGTTTATTGATGAATAAAACGACCGTTCCGGACGTTTTTAATGAAAACCTCCAAATTTTATTCTCGTATTATTTATCGTTAATTAAAACGACCATAACCGTCGTATTTCTTTTTCAGGCTACTAAGAAAAATTTTTAAGAAACACCTATTCAGAACTGGGTGTTTTAATAAATATTCAAAAACGAGAATCGGAGAATTTCTAAAATACTTATTCCCTGGTTTGTTAAACCCTAACAAATCCCTGACGTTAAAAACACGGCCGCTAACGCCGTGTTAAAAATCAGACAGGCCAACCATTCTTTGAGTGGTTGAAAAACCTACCAAATATGGTCATAAAGAAAAACCTCCCTTCAGGCGGTATTTTCAAACTATAACTAGGAGAATAAAATGTAGAAAAATCTATTTATTATTTGGAATAGCAAATATCAATCTAAGTCATAAAAAAAACCGGAATTATTACGTTATTTTCCAACTACCGCCGGAAGGAATATACACGGTTGTAACCGTTTAGTATTTGTAATGGCTTTCTCTGTAGTAATTGGGGAATTTAAATAGAAATTGCGGTAGGTCGCGGTTCTATGAATGATCAATCAAATGTTAACGGGATCGGATTGAAACCCCAGGGGGAATGTTTTTAAATATTTTCGCTATTCATCTTGGACTCGATTTTTCCGCAATCCGTCATAATCTTCTCGAAACTTGGCGGGCTTTGGATCAACCCTGCTTCCGTCATTTTTCCATAATCCAAGGCTAAATCTTGGTATGCCTTTCCCTGGGGGACCAGTTGAATGTCGTCCTTGACGGCATTGAGGTAACTAATAGGTTTTCCTTTGGAGTCTTTTTCCCTGAAAAACATTTCCTTGTGCCGGGCCACCTCCTGGGCCAGGTCCTTGTCCCCAACGGCATCCTGGAAATAAACCGTTTGCGATATTTCAACCAAGTCGTACCAATGGCGGGAAAACCGCACGCTCGGGGCTTCCGCTTGCCGGCAATAAACATGGACCGCCGTGGCTTTTTCCCAAAAGGTCCTTTCAATACTCATGACATTGGGGGAGGCTTCGGGGAAGGCCAATTCCGGCATTTTGGCCGCCATATCACAGGTGATGAGTTTCTTTTCATGCGGCTCCCCGGTTGACCGCGCGCCGAACTCCAGTTGTACCGTGGGGCTGACATAACCGGAACCTTCCGTTAATGGAGGATAATTAACCAGGAGTTTTTCCTTATCAGTTCCGCTATTTGTAAACTCCGCGTCCAGCTTGCTTTGCCGGAGGGCTTCCAAGAGGATCGGCTTGACTTTCCCGGTAATCCAACCCGGCAGGCTTTTCCTGATTATATCGGACCATTTTTTCGCCATGCTGGCCGTTGCGGGAATGCCGCTTTCCCCGGCCTTGATTTCGGGAATGAATTCACGGATGTCGCAGGTCAGGTCGATGTCCTCGGAGAACCGGTTGATGGCGCTGTAGGCCTTGGAAAGCGACGTTCCGCCTTTGAAAGTGAGGACTGGTGCAATTGTTGATTGGAACAGTGCCGACAGGGTCCAGACGACCCAGACGTCCTTTTCCAAGAGGTAGGCCGGGCGACCGATCCTTGCCGAAGCGGCCTTAAGGGCTTCTTTGCGATCCGCCCTTGAAAGGGAGAAAAAGGACTCAGCCAAGGTGGCCGGCTTCGCCCAGCAATCTCGCGATCCATTCCGGGAATGAAGCCCTCGAAGCGACCATCAACTCCCATTCCACCTTGGGAAGTTTCAACCGGATTTTGGACAGGGCCTCCTGCCCGTGCGCCTCCCCGATCCAGGCCAGGGCGCGGATGGCCATTCCGGCAGGACGGTTGCCAAAGGACAACTGCCACCTTGGGGCGTGCTTGAATCGGATCGTGCGTTTTCCGAGTTTGAGGGTTCGGTTTCTTCCGGAGGTGATAAACACTTCCTGGACGGGAACCTGGGTGGACAGGCCTAGGGCGTTTGCCGCCACAGCCCCGTTGGGGGATACCTCCTCGCCTTTCTTGAAGGCAATAGACTTGATGACGGCTTCTGGAGATGGAGGCCGGCTTCCAAAACGGCTTTCCACGGGGACAACGTAAGCGCCCCTTTCAACCCGGATCAATTTCCCGGCTTTCGTCAGACGGGTAAAAGCCTGGTCCACGGCGGCGCGGGTGTTGGTGCCCAAAAACTCTTTGGGGGACAATACACTTCCCTCGGGCATCGCCTTGGATGAATTGAGAATGGTTTGAATGAGGGGGCTCATGGGATAAACTCCTTATGTCAGAATTATATGTCTATTTCTGACATGATTCAAGCGGGTATATTTGCCAATCTGAGGGAATTTTCACAGGAAGTTTTTGGTGGAATGAAATTCCTCCGGCATTGGAGGGTTGACTCATCAATTCCTGATTAGGTGTGGTTGAAACCCTCAAGCTTGATATTTCAATCATATTCCTGGCTTGAAGTTTTAAAGGATTCACCTTTTTTTAAAACCTCCCCCGCCACCGGGGTCACGAAGGCACACCGGCCCGGTGGCTGTCGTTTCCCTTCTCCAAGTTTCATATCGAGGCCTCTTAATCATCATATAATTTTTTGCGGCTTTCTAAAACGAAATTTGGGCAAACATTTCCAAAATCTTACCAGACAAAACCCTGTAGAACCTTTTGCAAGGCGATTTCGATCTCCTCCTCCGGTACCTCAAACCCGAGCGGCTGTGCCTCCTCCTGTTTCTCCTCCCGCTTCCCCTTGCTTTCCTCTTCCATGTCCCTCACCCCCTTTGTTTTTTTTTGAAGGTTATTCGCCTTAAAAAAACCGCCTTCCCCTCCCCCCTCAAAAACCCGA
>CAWKAR010000061.1:0-38729 GCA_963847625.1 candidate division FCPU426 bacterium
TTTAGGCATCAAATATCATCCCTTGTTGTGCCAATTCCCGATTGCTTAAAAAAATTGATAATTCGACGCTTGATGAGGTTCGATTCGACGAAACTTAATACCCTTCCTAAAAGTCCCGTGGCCTTCCGGTGTGCGTTAAGGAAAACGACGTCGAAGGTGTATTCGAGCCATTGGTTTTTTTCTTCATCGTCGAGGTCGTCATATTGTCCCCGGATGTTATTGGGGTAAGGGATCGTCTCGATCATTTCAACGTTTAAAAAGTCGTTCATGAAGGTGGCAATCCGCACAACATCATTTTTTTTAGGGCCCATAGGGAAGGACATTGAGTGGCACATCTTGCTAGTTATTTTATTAAATGGGGATTGGGGGGGCTACATATAAAGAAGGGTCATTGTGTAGAATAAATTTCTACACCGCCCGCCCACAAGCCTCTGGGTTGAGGTCTCAAGCCGAAACCCAAGCTTTGAGTGTGTTGGAGCCAATATAAAAAGGTTCCAATGTGGGCGTTGTGTGGTGCGGAAGTCAATTTAACCGGCTCTGCCGGATTTATATTATTGGGACTTCTGCTCATTTATTGTTCTCAAGTTGGTCATTTTCAAACTTTTCCTGGGCTTTATTCGGCAGCAATAGGTGGCAACCCATTAAGAATCGGTTTAGAAGCTCCTCGATGAAGATTTTGTCTTTCTTATCCAAAATGATGTGATTTCCCTTGGTCACAATAGATAGAATTTCTTCGAGCACTTTATCCCGGACATCAAAATCCGAAATCCTCCGGTCAGGGGTCAGCTTTTGCAAGTGGTCAAACCACTTTTCAAAGAGAATGATGCCTTCCCTTTGTAGGATAATCCTCACAAAATTGCTGATGCCCGCGTTCCTGGCCGCCTTGGTACCCATGCCTTACCTCTTATCCCTAAAAATAGAATTATTCGGACAAATATTTTTCCAAGATTGGAATGAGTGGGGGGAATTCACGGAAGACGACGCCCAAAACGACCCCATAATCCACACTCAAATAATCGTGAACAATCTTATGGCGCGTTCCAATTATCTTTTCCCAAGGAATATCAGGATGGGCGGTTTGATAGGCGGTGCTGACATGGCGGGCGGCTTCACCGAAAGTTTGAACGTGATAGGCCAGGACAATGCAAAAATCCTCGTCCAATTCGCATTCAGTTTGTTTCCGGCCTTGGATTTTCAGGACGGCCTTTTTGGCCGTATCGAGCATGTGACCGATATAAACCCGGTCATCCCTCTGCATATTGGACTTCCGCCGAATTGAGCACGCGGTCACGAAGGCGCTGGTTGAGGTATTTCTCCGTAATCAAATCCACCTCATGGCCAAACACACCGGATAATTCTTTTTCGATGTCAAAAACCTCAAAACCAACGACTTTGCCAGGCTGATACTGCACCAGGACGTCCACGTCGCTGTCAGGGCCAAAATCATCGCGTAAAATCGATCCAAAAAGGGAGAGTTTTTGAATATGGTGTCTTCGGCAGATTTCAGCGATTTTTCCTTTATCAATTTTTATAGCTGTTTTCATTTCAATGACCCCTGGCCGTCTCCTCGACAACTATAAGCATTTTATGCTTATTCAACTGGGGCGACAAGTGCTTGGAATTACAGCCCCTAATCATTGTGGGGCCAAGACGGAGAGACCCGGTAACCGAAGCCCTGAGTAAACCAAAGCGCATCGAATGGGCTTCGTAACGGGAGACCGTCCTGAAACCCACAGCCACCGAGGTTTTTAATCGATCTCCGGTGTGCTAAAGTAGTCCGATAAGGAGATTTTCCATGTCCAAAGTGGCTGTTCAACTCGACAAAAAACAAGTCGAATCCGCCTTCCGCCAGCTGGAGTCGAAGGAAAAATGGCGTTTGGCCCAGGAGGTTGTGACGGAGCGTTTCCTCGAAACGGTTCGGGAACTCCGGGCCATGGTCAAACGCAAGGGCTGGTCCCCCAAGCACATCCAACAGATGATCGAGGAATCCCGTGAAGAGTTCCACTCCAAGCGTCATCATTGATACCAATGTCTTCGTCAGCATGGCCCTGGGCGGCCGGGTTTCCTCCGAAATCCTCCGACAATTCACCCAAAACCGTTTCAGGCTCCTTTATTCCCCTTATCTCCTCCAAGAGTTGGAATACGTCCTTTCCCGGAAACAATACATCTGATTTTCAACACTTGATATCACCGCTGATACAAGCTAATATTAATTCATGGCTGGGAACTGCGTAGCGGGTCCTGGCCTATTTTTTTGGCAAAACCACAAGTCCGACACCATCATAAGTTCCCTCAGCGCTCCGCCGAAATTTCCGTTCAATAACCTCGAAACTCGGATAAATACTCCTCTTTCCTAATATAAACCTACCCACAGGGGAAACAACCTGGTCTGCGATTTGCAGACCTGAGATATTCTCGTTTTTGTGCCGACTAAGGATGCTAATAATCCGATTCTCTATGGTTTTTGCTTTCAGGAAAGTTGTTCCCTTGATTTTCAAATTGAGCCAAGCCAAATCCAATTCGTGGTCCAAAGTCGGCCCCCTTTTTTCGGCCACCACTATTCCACCGTCGCTTTGATCACCGATCTCAAAGCAAAACCTTTCCACCAAGATATCCAGGCTCATCATGTACGGGTCCAGCGCCGCGACACCGTAACGTGTCAAAAGCTCATCTTTCCGAACGGCGCAGGCAACGACCTTGAAATTTAACTCCCCCAACAACTTTTCCAATTCCCGGTAAAACCGAGTTCGAAAATCGACATCTTTAATCCCCTCAAAACCGTTCCGGTTCCGGGTAATATCGGCGGTGTGAAGAATGATGTCTTCCATTCCAAAAATATCCCTTTTGAACCGATTCAACTTTTCCGTCATCTCCCCCTCGGCGTATTCCTGGTCGGTGATGATACCGCCCAGGACGAACAACGGATATTGGGGATCAATCACTGAAAGATTATGGTCACCCGATTCGTCCAAGAACATGATTTTCATTTACTTGCCTTTTCTTCTTCCCCCGAAGCCCAACGGATACCAATCCTTCTTTGTGGGCTTCAAAGGTTTCAACCATTTTGCGACGGGTGAACCTGGTTGCGTTGCTTGCAACCGAAATCTGTGAATAGAGCGTGGATTCAGCCTTAGTATACGGCTTACTTCTTTTAAGCTCCGCCCCCGCTTAAAAAGCCACAAGATGAAATGAAGACGCACAACTTTTCGAGGAAAACCCATCAGCCAAAGATTTACTAATCCTTCGTTTTCAAATTTCTTTAGTGGAGGTTTGGTGAAGGCGCGGAAGTAAAATTCAAAGACTTTTTGTGAAAAAGATTTTTTACCACTCAACGAACAAATCTTGAACCAGAGCTTTCTTAGCTTAATAGTTGAAGGACTATTCGCCTTCTCCCTGAATTGAAAAATGAGCGTGTTCCTGTGTAATCCGAGGGTTTTAGAAAGCCTGCTGGCATTTCCGTTTTCGTAGGCCAGCCAAGTCATCAAAAAATGGTTCTCCAAGTCACTGGGAAATAAGCCTCTTTTCCAAAGGGAGCCCAATACTTTTAGGCCCAGTATGTGGTTGCATTTAGAATTTGCGGTTTTAAGGATCTGTGGATCTGTTGGAGTAAATTTAGGCGTGTAGTAAATATATTTAGTCACTAGTGTCCGGTTAAGGAACTGACAGAAGCTCTGAAACCTTTTCCCCTCAATGTTTTTAGGCCCCAATCGTCCTTTTTCGATTTCAATTTGAAACCTCCTATAACCGTCCTTTACTCCCCGTAAAGGATGGTTTCCATGAACCCAGGCCGTACCGTTTTCGCCCAGTTAATGGATTTCTTACCCCGTCATGAATTCCAAAAATGTGTCAATCGCTATCACGGTAACTTCCGAGTCCGAAGTTTCTCCTGCTTGGATCAATTCCTCTGTATGGCTTTCGCACAACTAACCTACAGGGAAAGCCTCCGAGACATCCAGGCTTGCTTGGGTTCCTTCAAAGCCAAGCTTTATCACATGGGCATCCGTGGAAAAATCGCAAGAACCACTCTCGCGGACGCCAACCAAAACCGAGACTGGCGCATTTTTTCGGACTTCGCCCAAGTTCTCATTCATATAGCCCAACCCCTTTACGCCGGGGATGATTTTGGCGTCGAATTAAACCAAACAGCCTATGCCTTTGATTCCACCACCATCGATCTTTGCATGTCTCTCTTTCCATGGGCCGGCTTTCGGTCTACCAAGTCCGGTATCAAACTCCACACCCTTCTTTCACTTCGGGGAAACATTCCCATTTTCGTCTGTATTTCCAATGCTTCCACGCATGACGTCCGACTACTCGATGTTCTCCCCATCGAAGCAGGTTCTTTTTATATCATGGATCGTGGCTATACCGACTTCGCCCGCCTTTTACGCTTCACCGAAAGTCTGGCTTTCTTTGTCATACGGGCCAAGTCCAATTTCAACTTTTACCGTCGCTATTCAAATCCCGTGGACAAGTCCTCAGGCCTCCGTTTCGATCAGACCGTAGTCTTGGCCGACCCAAATAAGTTCCGAGAATATCCACTCCCTCTGCGCCGAATCGGCTTCATCGATCCCATCACTTCCAAATATCTGGTTTTCCTCACCAACAATTTCTCTCTTCCTGCCTTGACCATTGCTCAGCTTTACAAATCCAGATGGCAGGTGGAGCTTTTCTTCAAGTGGATCAAGCAACACCTTCGTATCAAGACCTTCTTCGGCAACTCTCCCAACGCCGTCAAAACCCAAATTTGGACGGCCATTTGCGTTTATGTTCTGGTTGCCATCGTCAAGAAAAAACTCGGGTTCTCCCAGAGCCCCTACACAATTCTACAGATTTTGAGCATCTCGCTTTTTGAGAAAGCCCATATATTAGAAGTGTTTTCAGACGAAGCTTACATCTCTGAATCCTTCACCCCCGAAAACCAGTTGTCTTTATTACGTTTTTAACCGGACACTAGTGATATTTAGTTTTCATTTTTTGTACTTCATTCCCGATTGTTTAAGAAAATCCATTACACGGCGCTTTATTAGGTTTAGTTCCACGACTCTAAGTTCCCTTTTCATTTCATCGGCAATGTACATTGCCGACTCTTTAAAAATATCATGAAATACGAATTCGAATAGCTCATCCTGTTCCTCGGTGGTCATTTCCTTGTAATTTTTAGCGAGGTTTATTGGAATAACAATGGCGTCAAGAAGATCATTACCAAGGTAGCCATTCAAGAAATGGGCGATCCGCTCCGGAGCGGATATTTCAGACATTATTTTAATCCCTGGATGAAAAACCTGCGTCCCGTTTCGAGGTCACAAGCCGAGAAACTAGCTGGGCTGTGTCAACAGCCAGAAGCTGTTGACGTAAGTCGGATGTCTTTTTCTTACCCGAATTGTAAGGTACAGGTATCTCTGACATTGGTACTCTTTTATTTATTGGGCACACTGGAAAGGCCAATTTGTGGTGTAAAAAGTGTTACAAATATGAACCCCAAGGTAAACCCTAAAATCATAATAATTATTACCTCTGTCCACTTATTCACCCAACCTCTTTTGTACAAATAAACCGAAATAGCGTATAAAATCGGTGGAATTGCAATTAAAGCCCAGAGGTGATTCAACCATTGCAAGTTCTCATTTACGAAAAACAAAAACTTGAGGTTTGGAGAAAACCCTTTGCCATTTCCAAAACCTTCATAAACTTCCTTAAAAGGTTTGACGACACTTGCCAAAATAAAAATTTCAATTAATACCCACAAAAAAATAACGTGTAAATAAACTAATCTGGCGTTAAAAGAAATCCACTTAAACATATTAATAATACTCCATGCCATCGGCCCTCGTAGCCGTCCTCACTCAAGTGGACGAAGCTAAGTGTCGAAATCAAATGGGCCAAAGGCCATTTGATAAATGGATTTTGACCAAGCCTAAAAAAAGAATTTTGCCTGGTTGGATATTTTATTAAAGGGTTGTTGGAGGGTCTATAGAAGCCCTTACCTTATGGATAGACTCCAGAGGCATTAAGAGGGCAGAGCTTTAAACGGCTTTAATAGGTTGTATAGGTATATACAACCGACACCGGTTGGTTGGAGAGGGGGGCCGCTACTGCGGAAGTGACCACCGAATCCATCGGTGCCAAGGCGCATTCGGCGCAGGAATTACAGGTCGAAGAAGTTACGCCAATCGTCACCAAGTTAGGATTCTCACAAACGTAGTTGATGGTCAAGATCGTGTTGTTGCATGGCTGTGTCACAGCCGCGATCACCAGCATTTGGGTGCTGAAATCCACCGGGGGCGTGGCCGGGGTGGCCGTAGGAGTTACATATATCATCGAACCAGAAGTGTTGTTGATGAAGTTGTCCCATTCCGTCATGTTGTGAATAACGTTAACCCCGGCATCGGTCAAACCATAATTTCCCAATGATATGGAAACAGGCGAAACACCGCAGCCAGGGAGTGGCGTGGGTGTGATAGTCGGCGTGTCGGGCAGAATCGTCACAGGAATTGTCGGAACGATAGTTATAACCGTGACGGGAATCGTTGGTACAAATGTAGTGGGAGGAACGTTAATCCAAGTCGGCGTAATTGTAGGGGTGGCGGCCACGGGTGGAACCGGACTCATCGTAATGGGAATTGACGGTACGGCTGTCACGACCGTAATTGGAATCGTCGCTACGATAGTCGGGGGAGGAACGGTAATCCCAGTCGGGGTGATCGTAGGGGTGGCTATTACGGGTGGAACGGGGCTCATCGTGATGGGTATCGACGGCACAGCTGTTATGACCGTAATTGGAATCGTCGCGACGAAAGTTGGGGGTGGAACTGTAATCCCAGTCGGGGTGATTGTAGGGGTGGCGGCCACAGGTGGAACCGGACTCATCGTGATGGGAATTGACGGTACGGCTGTTAGATCTGTAACGGGACCCGCATTAGGGGCAATCGTTGATGTGGGAGTAGGTGCCGTAGAGGGACTGAGGGGAACAGTTCTCTCACAGGCCAAGCTCGTAACCAACAAAACCAGAAATAATGAAAAGACGTATCGTTTCATCGGCAACTTCTGTCGGAATATTTATCTTTTAATTATACCGCTTCCTTTCATCTTCAACCACCCCCAAGGATTACTTAATTAAAGGGTCAATGAAGAGGCTACATAATAAGGACGTTGGACCGCCTGGCGACCGCCCTGGGCCACGTCGAGGATACATGCCCGGATCTCCCCGGCCCGTTTTGCGCGTCCAAGAAGCTCCTACAAGCTGGTCACCCTTGTGGCCACGGCCACGAGGTTAAAAGAAAGGCCAACGGCGGGGTTATCTCTGTTTTGACCCGAGTTATATCTGTTTAGTTCCCGGCCTTGCCGGGGGTTAGGATTTCGAGCCTTGAATTTATAATTTTCATCTCCGTGGCCATGGGCTTAAGGATGCCCCGGGAGTCGACTAGGTCCTTGCGGACCAGGAGGAGCTTGCCGATGAGGGCCCGGTCCTGGCTGAAACTCGCCACCGCCCGGTCAATGAGGGTAATAGTTTCCAGGCGGCAGGCTTCCTCACGGCGTAGCAACATGGGAAGGCTCAAGTCCTCCGCGCCAGGCCAAAAGGGCAATTCCAGGATGAGGGGCGCGGCCGACCTTGAGGACAACTCTTCCCATAGAATGCGGAAGTGTCGCCGGGCCAGGGCCAACAGGGGCCGGACGACCCCCGTGGCATTCACGCTTCCACTCATATCCACAGCTCCGGTCAGAAGGACCATTCGGCGGTGGGAAAGCTCTAAAACCTGGAAGGGGAGTGAGGCCCGTTTCAAGAAATTACGGCTGTATTTCGCCTTATTCGATAAAAATTTCTCGATTTCTCGAGTTTTTTGGGCGCACTGATCCAGAACCTCTTGGTTGACCTGACCGCTCCGAGGGCTGGTCCGAAAGGCATTAGAAGCCAACTTCTCTAAACCCTGTTTCATGTGCTGAAGATCACGGTTGATTTGTGATAGAGAAATATAGAATTCCATAAGATAACTCCTTCAAGTTTGGACGCCAGGGAACTAGGGAAGGTGTCGATACGCAAGTTCTTACCTTAATAATGTTAAGAATATCATTTTGTTTGGATGAGTTTTTCTACGACCTCGGTAGCCTTCTCTACGGATGTCATATTAAAAAGCTGGTCTGGGTCAATTACGATATTGAATTCAGTCTCTAACTTTGCCAAAAACTCAAGCGCCCGCATGGAATCGTACTTAGCCATATCCGGAAAAGGTTTTGTATCCTGAATATCCTTCGGCTGAAGGTCGAACATTCCCGCAATAATGTTCTTTATTTTTGACTTAATTTCCGTCGTTTCTTCCATGATTTATTTTCTCCGAGTCATTCATAACCGCCCTGAACAATTTCTCATAATTATCGACTTTTATTTTGTCTGGTTTGGTGAGTGAATAGAAATAAATCAATTCGTTAATAAAGAAAAGGTTCTTCGGTTCATTATGATGGGATTGAAGAAGCTGTTGTTCTTTTTCTTCAATTGAAATTTCAGAAATGTCCATAAAAAGCTCCTTTTCACCGGCTGGCGGCCATGCCTGCACGTTCGAGGAATAAGGCCCTGCAGACCGGGCGGTGGACCGCCTGGCGGCCGCCCTGGGCCACGTCGAGGATCCCCTTCCGGATAGGCCCTATTTTTCAGGGATGAACGAATTTTTAACTTCCATGCAATTTTTGTTTATATCCTGACGGAATCCAGTAAGGTAAAAACGCAAGCCAAAGGAAATAACCATCAACAAACAACCAAAGATAATTTGTTGTTTCCAATTTTTGGATACAAGCGGGTTGTCCTTGTAAAAAGAAAGAGTTTTAAGGCTTCCCAAAACAAGAACGACGGAAATAAAACCCAGCATAAAAGGCAAATTCCAAAGGAAGCCATCATTAAAATAATGGGCAGGTTTATTGCCAACCATAACCATAATAGCCCCGCAAAAATACCCTAAGACTAAACCGATGGAGATGCTCCTGAAAGACAACCAAGGGTGGATTGCGGCACTCAAAAAATTAAGTACAAAATAAAGAAACTTACCAACCGGGTTATTTTTCAAAAAATCCTCAAACCACCCGTTTGAGGGACGATAGTTTTTAGGTAGTTTCATTTATCCACCTTGGCGATTTCAGGGATAACCAGCTTCTCGATTTCGTCTTTCAAGGGTTTGTTAAAGTAATAGTAGGGTATCTCCTTCCAAACAGGCTTCCCGTCCTTAACTTGGTCGGTTTTAATGCTTTTACCGTAGGGCTTGACAAATATCCCTTTGGATCCCGAGACGGCCACCAACTTTATTAAAGTGGCCTCTTTTTTCCCCTCAGAAAAAACGACCGTGAATTCCGCCTTCTTGTTCTTCTGGTTCAAAATCTTTAACCGTTGAATCTTAATAGGCATGAAATACCTCCCATAATTTTTAAGAGCTTGCTGAAAAAGTTTCTAATTCAGACTTTTTCAGCTACCGACATTTGTGGTAACCCCACGATTCTTGCGGAATCTTAGGGGTCAGAGGCCGCTTGGTAGCTCTGTTTTTAGTTTTTCAGCGGCCTCTATTTAATAGCGGTTAATTCCTTCTGCTTTTCCGCGTCCGCTTTCTTCGTCGCTGTTTCAAGGATTGAATTAATCTCCGCTACCGGCAACGAATTCTTCAATTCCCACCATGTCTTGTAATTTTTGGCCTTTGACGCGGTGGTTAGATGGTTAAGAAGCGTGACGGTATAACCGACGGGCCTTTCGCCCTTATCCACCAATTTCATCTTATAAAAAACGGCGTTTTTGCCGACCGTCGGAAGCTTGGACTGGTACTGGTTGGTATCCGCTTCCCTTTCGGCGTCGAGGTAGGTCTTGGATGCCGACCATTCGGCGATTCCCTGGGAGCAGGTTATATTCCACTGTATGAAAATAGGCTCGGTCGAGATGGCGTCCCGGATGGGCGATGCGGCCAATTCCTGGTTCAAAACAGTACGGATATTCTTTTCAACCGCTTCCCTGAAACGCTTCCCTTTTTCCAAGGCCTCGGCTTCGGTCCCCTCGAAGGCCCATAGGAACTCGTCCCCGCCCACGCGGAAAGCCCTGTTGGGGAAATGCTCCTTCAGCATTTTCCCGAAAGCCACGATGACCCTGTCGCCTATTTCGTGGCCCAAGCAGTCGTTAATGCTCTTGAAAAAGTCTATGTCCAGGCGGCAAATGAAAAATAATTTCGGTGATACCGTTTTGGCGTGGAAATTGGGCAAGTAAACGTCAACGGCGGTTTTTGAGTAAAGGCCCGTCATGGGGTCCGTGTATAAGGCTTCCGCCGTTTTTTGCTCTGAAATGACGGTATTAACGTAGGTGTTGATGCGGTCCACGGCCCAAAAAGGGATGATCCTGAGCAGGAACTTCTCGAAAAAATTCATGCTTTTATCGGTGCGGATGACTATTTCGGTGACATGGTTCCGGGCCTTCTTGAACAGTCTCTCCAAAGCCGGGTCGGACAGCCCGGCCTTCTTCAGAAGGTTCAAGTAATAGTAAGCCTGGGGGTATTCGGACATTTTCAAATAGGCCGCCCCCAGGGAAAAATACATGTTGTTCGTGTTGTGGCCACGGTTCAACAAGCTTCTGTATGCTTTTATGGCCTCGGCAAACTGCCCCTTTTCCAATTTAATGTCGGCCTCAAGCTCCACCGCGTCCAGGTAGCCGTGGTCCATTTCGAGGATTCTTTTTATCGTCTGGATGCAATCCGGGAATTGCTTCAACTGGAAATGAGCGGTTGCCAGGAACATTGAAAGCTTGATTTCCTCCTGGGTGTATTCATTGAGCTTGGCCTTGACGGGAATCTTGAAGGCTTTGGCGACCTCCAAGGCTTTTTCCGGAGCCCCGTTATCCGAGAATATCCCGGCCGCCAATAGGTAAGCTTTGATGTTGGTGGGCTCGAATTTGTTGATGACCTGGTCGCAAAGCTCCAAAGCCTCGTTAAGCTTCCCTTCCTCCTTCAGGAAGTTGGCCTGGACAAGGCAATTACGCGCCCGCTCGGGGTTTATCTCGTGAACCTGGTCATTATTCATTTTTGGTCCGTGGCCATGTAAAACCCCACGATCTTAAAACCTTCCGTGAATTTTTGGACGATAAGCCTGAAAGAAAAAGGGATGTGAATGGAAGAGTTGTTCAACTGTGAGGTGTATTCCATATCGCCGGTAAGCCAGGATGCAACCTGGTTATCGTGGACCTTGCATTGGGCGGCGACTATGTTCTGAGCCGTGCAATAAAGCTTCTGGTCCGTGATTTGGCGCTGCAAGTCCATCGTGAAAAAGTTGTTTTGGAAGTCGTATAAGACGTCCTGGGCGAAATACTTGCTGTTATCCGCCAAGTAGGTCTGGACGTTGTGAAAACCGATGTTGCAGATGGAAATGGCGACTTTTTGGGCGAATTCCTGGTATTCGTGGACCTGGTCGGCCGGGATCGCCCCCGACGAACTAGAGGAGGAGAAATCGGGAAAACTCAGTTTCAAAGCGCCTCGATGCGAAAACAAAGCAAACCCCACAAGGATCACCAGGGCCACACCGCCGATCAGGTATTTATTTATCCCGGATGACTCGTTCTTTTCGACTCTTCCAAGTTTCATGGTCTGCTCCTTAAAAATTCAGGATCGCGGTTCAAGAATTCGTCCTCCACCAGATGGTAGATGGCCCTCCAAGTCCCCTCGACGTTGCTGTCGGGGTTGAAATGGTTCATGTATTTTTCCCGCCTGGGCTTGTCCAGGGGGTGGGATGTGGAGATCCAATAGGAGACGGGATCCGGGCAGATGAAGGCCAAACCCTGCCGGGCGGTGCTCTTGATGAAACACTTGCTGTGGACGCCCTTGAGCATGAAGAGATCCGAGATAATCGCGGCTTCTTTGTCCCCCAATTCGAAGGCTTTCACGCATAAGGCCCGGTCGGCGTCCCCTAGCTTCATGAAAATCTTCGTGGCGGCGTTGTCGAGGGCCGTTTTAGCCTTCTCGGTGGCCATGCAGTCGGCTATTTTTTGGGTGGCGTAGATGGTGCAAAGGGACAAATGGCGGGAAGTCCTGGAAAGGATGTCCGCGAAATCCTGCCCGGCCGGGAAGGAAAGAAGATCCCAAAACTCGTCTATGACGATGATGGGGAATTTACCTTCCTTTTGGCAAAGCCTGGCCCGGGCGAAACAATAGGTGGAGGTGATGTAGGTAACCAAAGCCTTGATCTTCTCGCGCTTGGCTCCAAGGGAAGTGTCGAAAACGATGAACTTGCTGTTGCGGTCGATGTTGGTTTCCCGGTCGGTAATGTTCGCGTAGGTGCCGTCCTCGACGAACTGCGAAAGGATGTCCGCGAAAGCGGACGATAATTCACGCGCCGATTCTGAACGGTTCTTATCCTTTGACATTTCCGATATGACTTTACGGAAATCCCTTAGCAGGGGGAAATGCGGCCCGCCTTCTTTACCTTTCGTTTCGTCGTATTTGGTCTTGTAGGTCTTTTTGATGGCTTCCAGGAGAACGGCCGTCTCAGCGTTCTTTAAGGCCTTCTCCCCCGTTTCGGTCAAAAGGGTCGTGAGGTAACCCAGGACCGTTTCCTCCTGGTCCTCCGAGACGACACCTCTTTTGACGTAGCTTTCCTCGGGGCAGTCGAAGGCGTTAATGTGCTTGTCGCATTTCAGGTCGAAGTAGATGTATTCCCCGCCGGCAACATCGCAAAGCGTCTTATAACAGCCGGACCGGTCGATCACCATTACTTCCGGAGCGCGCGGCATGAGCCGGGTGAGGATGAGCTGGGTGCCGAAACTTTTCCCGCTTCCGGGTGAGCCGAAAATGCCGATGTTGTAATTCTCAACCACACTCGACCAGGGATTTAGCATGAGGGGCTGGTTCCCCGCCGTATGGCCCACCAGGACGCCCTTGTCGAAAGTAAGGCTATCAATGAAAAACGGCCAGCAATTGGCGATATCCACGGTCGTCTGCAGGCGCTCGACCCGGTCCCTGGTAATGTTGGAACACAAGGGGAGGGAGGAAAAGAAAAGATCCTCCTGCTGGTAATAACCGTCGTAACGGTGGATCCCCTCAAACCGGGAGTAGAAATTCTCGTAATTGTTCTTTAAATCCTTCTCGTTATCCCCGTAAACGGAGATGAACATCGAAATCCGGGCCAAGCCCGTTTCCCTTTGGGCGATGGCGGCCAAAACCGTGCTTCTATTCCCCATATTGGCGTGTGCCTCATAGTTGGGGGTGCTGCCCTCGTCGCTGGTGGCCTGGTCGATGCGCATTTGGCCCCTGATGATCGACTTCCCCAGTTCCTGGTCCAGGCCACGGATAAATACCGTAACCTTGAAATCCTCGTTTTGTTGAAGGAATTGAGAGAGGAAATGGGTAAGGTTTTGAACGTTGGGAAAATTGGTGATCGTCATGGTCCGGACTAGGCGTTCCCCGATTTTCAACGATGAAGGCGTTGAAAGTATCGGCTGTACGCAAAGGGCTTCCCTGAGCGTTTCCATGCTTCCGGGCCCGCCCGCCACCGGCGCGGCGTTCTTGAATCCGGACGTGTCTCCCTTAAAGTTCAAAAGGTTAATTTCCGAATATAGAAACCGGTAAATTTCCTCTTCTTTGAGTTCCCGGGCGGTCACGCCTGAGACGCCCAGGACGTTGACCCAGGCTTTGGCCCTTCTACTTACTTCCTCCAATTGTTTGACAAGTTCGTCCGTTGAATCCGGCTTGGAATTATTACCACCCAAGAACCTTGAAAATAAATTTACGGCTGATTCCGTAAGGGGCTTTAGGTTGAAATCGATGCTGAATAAGAGAAAAACCTCGTAGTCGCAAAGACGCCTGTTCTTGACGAAATCAGAGATAAAACCCTCGTAGTATTGGACAAAGTTATTTTGAAAGCCTTCCGCCGCCTCCGGACGGCAGGTGGATTTGAAATTGTCTATCAGGACCATATCGTCCGCCGGGACACGGCGCAAAATGATTTGGATTTCCTCATTTGGCCTGAGTTGCCGGATGGCGTTCTCAAAGGCTGAAATCTTGGCCAAAACCGAGTTCTGGTCCTCCGTCTGGGGGTTTACCCCGCCCGTGACCTGGTAAACGGCGGCAAACCTGCGGTTCCGGAGCTCGATATAACCCTCGCCCACCCGGGCAAGGTTAAGGCTTTCGGCTGGTACGCCGATAGTTTGGGTGGCCATATTAGAACTCCGCCTTTTCCCGGCCTGGTATCTTCAGGCGGGGGGTGGTGTAAAAACGAAGCATTCCCCTGAAAAAGCCCTTCGGGAAAATATTCTTCAGGAACACGGCGATTAAAGCCGACAAAAAAATTAGGACCGTTAAACCGATGGAAGGCAGGAAGGGCATTTTTTTGCTTGTGGCAATGAAAAAAAGGCCGTCCAGGAAAAGAAAAGCCGCCAGGAAAATGGCGTCGCTGAAAGGAATAAAACCAAGGACTTTGGATGGTTCGTCAAGCGGTCGTCCCACTGCCCCCTCCTTTTACATTGCTTCCCTTGATGTCGTAGGGGCTCTTGGAACCTTTATAGGATGAATTCGCCGACCGGACGGCGGCAAAGGCTTTGCTCGGGGAATAACCACTTTTGCCTTTTGAACCTTCCCCGCTTGGAAAGACGTTTTGGATGTAGGGGCCCAAACCCTGGCTGTGCTTGCCTGCCAAGTTATTTGAGACGGCGTTGATGGATTTCGTGGAATGCTCCCCCGCCTTGGAACCAAAGGAATAACCGGCCTTTGCCAAAGCCATTACGGCACCGGGTCCACCCGCTAAACCGACAACACCCGCGGCCGCTCCGACCATTGCGCCTCCCGCGAAACCGGCCCCTTTTTGGGTGACAATTCCGGACGATGCGGCCGCCACCCCGGCCACGGTCCGGACCCCGGCCATGGCGTCCCTCATAAAGCCGTGGGCGCTCCCGCCTGATCCCCAATTAAAACTCGAGAAAATACCCGCGAAATCCTGGGTGTTTTGGATGATGGAAAGCCCGGCCAGGATCAGGAAGGCCGTCATGATAGATCCGGTACCGGCTCCACCCTCCGTCCCCCACCGCGCGAAAATAACGCAATTCATGGCCAGCAAAGCCAGGCCCCAAATGGGGCCGTAAAGATGCAACTTCAGGAAAAGTTTCAGGCCGCCCAGGGTGATGTTCTCCGTCGAGGGGTGGCCTAAAAGGCCGATCAGGGGGAATCCCAAGAGAAAAAGGATGAATATTGAAAAAACTTGGTAACCTTTCGCGACCAATACACCGATACAAATAAAGAGGCCCCATAAAGCGACGCAACACTTAACCACCGAGCTAATGATGTTTTGGAATGTGTCCTGGGTATCGTACTGGGAAGTGGAAGTCGGGCCGGGTTGAGGATTGCTGCCGGTATTAGGGACGGCGATAGCCAATTGGGAGGGAGTCTGTTCCCCTGGCAAAATGAAATTACCCTGGTTAGGGACAAAATTCGCCGTGGGAAAATTCTGGCTGGAACCCGTCCCGCCCGGCATGACATCCGAGTTTTGGCCGGTTCCCAGGTTTTGAAGCTGGGCGGTGTTTGAGAAATAAGAGATAAGGTTAGGGGTGAAAAAAATCATCATTAAACAAGCCGTGGCGGTGGCCAAAATTCCAAAGCCGCCGTTTTTACCCTCTTTTATCCTCGACCACCCGTAGATCAACCCCACGACACCCAAAAAAGTCGCAAGTGAATAGGCGAAATATTTCAAAAGGTTCACTTCGTAAATCAACGACGCCTTATGGGCCTGGCCGACCGATCCGCCCCCAAGTGGCTGGGTGGCGTCCAGGTTGTTGAGGCCGTCCAGGACGTTCTGGGTGTTGAAAAGGTTCTGGTGGTAAAGGTAGAAAGCCAGGTTCGTGGAAATCTTGGCTGATTCGGAAACGATAGTCGGCCAAGAGAACAATAAAAGGACGGGGCCGATAAGCCTAGCCAAAGTCAAAACGGTAAAAGACTGGCCCGTGAGCCCCAAGGCAAGGCGGCCCATGTAAAACATGAACATGACCGCCAACAAAATAAAACCCATCCATTCCATGATGTGCATGACGTTAAAAACCATGGAGGAGGCCCCGGGCGCTCCTGAATAGGTTTGGGGATCGGCAAAGTCAGGGATGTATAAAAGCCTCGTACCTAGCCAGCCGTAGACCTTAAAAAGGGCTTGGACGAAAAAATCCGCTCCCCACCTGAAAAAAGAACAGATTAAATGCCATGCGTGTGTTGTTACGAAATTCCACAAGCCGGTGGTGACGGCACTAGGATCGTCACCCAAGAGCCCGGCCCTCGCCTGGGACCGGGCAAGCAGAAAAACGGCAATGAATAAGAAAAAGCCCTTTAACCGCTTCATGAGTTATTGGCCGTTCCAAACGTTGGTGGCAGGGGTGGCTCCCGACGAAAAAAACAGGCCGTAAAGGTATTGCCCGAGTGAAGGCACGAACGGGACCGCGAAAATGGCAAAAATAAGCCAAATGACCTTTTCTTTTTCGCCCGGCTGGCCGCTATGAATCTTAGCCATGTGGAAAATGAGTTGGATAACCAAATAAGCTTCCACAATTCCGACAAAAAACGCGGACAACATGCCAAAAGCGGTGTTTAAGGCCGGAAATCCCGGGACTCCAAGCGCCCAGGATTGGGAAACCGTCCCGAGTAAAAATGAAGCAAAGAAACCACCGATCAAAATGTTCCGTTTCATCCTTGATCCTTTCTAATAACTTGCTGAAAAAGTCCCTAAGTCGGACTTTTTCACCTGACGACATTTGCGGTATCCCCACGATTCCTGCGGAATCTTTGGGGTCGAAGGCTGCTTTGCGCCGATTCTCATATTTTCAAAATCATGATGAAATCGGTGCTATGCCACTTTCCAAATGATTCATGAAATTAAGAAAAGTGGTATGTGTGCCTATTTATATTTTTTTGCAGCCTGCTATTTTATTGACCTGCGCTCGGCAATGAACCGCTATTCCCTGCCGGTTGGCCGGAAGGTGCGGTCAATGTGTTTATTTTCGTATTTGTGTAATTAGTGGCCTGGCCGGACGCGTTATACGCGGCCGCGGCCCCCGTGTTGTTGGCCACCGACCCGCCCGATTGTCCGTTGGCCAAGCCCATCGCCCCGGTGCTTAAAACACCACCCATACCCAAACTTCCAAGCCCTAAAGAAGTAAGCAACTTCGCGGCCGCGACATTGGACAAAGCTCCCAATGCCGCTACGGCCATGCCCGAAACAGCGGTATTTAAAGCTTGGGCAAAAACGGATTCCTGCTGGCCCGGCGTGTAACTCGGCGAAACATAAGGCATAGGCGTTGAGGAAATTTGGTTTGCGATTTGCCCGGCCTGGCTCCGGTCCCCCTGCTCGACAGCCGTGGCTTCCTGGTTCATTTCCGAGCCTATTTGTTGAAGTTGGGGATCGCCTGAGGCGTTAAGCTGGGTGGCTTGCTGCCGCAATTGGTTCGCGTTGTCGAACGCCAAGGCCGTTCCGGCTGTTTGCGCCAAGGCTTGGGCCAAAGTCCCCATTTGCTGGATGATTTGGCCTTTGACGTAGTTGCGGGAATCCCCTTCCGGAAACTGGTTCAAGTTGTAATTCATCCTGGATGACCTGCCGGCATACCTGGCCGCAATGGCGGGTGAGCCGTAACGGACATAACCCAATTGCGGGTCCGCCTTGAATTGAGCGAATTTATCCTGTAGGTACTTGCTGAATGAAGAAAACTCGTCCGCGCACGGCCCGGAGATGGCGGAAAGGGGCGAAAGAAAAATTGCCAAAGCGATAAAGGTTTTGAATTTCATTAAGAGTCTCCTATTTCAAGGGCAGGATCGAGGGGTACTGCTCCCCGTCCACGATCACCATGATTCGTAGATTCATTCCCGGCGTGAATTCACTAGGCTGGTCCACGACGAAGCTGTTTTGGTCGTTTAATCCGCCCTGGGCGATCACCGTTTTGTCCGCGTCGTCCTTCTCAAGGATCCATTTCTCGGCGGCCGCCGTGGATACGACCTTTAAGATAAAGTGGGTGTGGTAGTTGGTCATGGTTGCGGTCATTTCCGACCAGGCGGATTTAGATTTGAAAACCTGGGTCACGGGCGGGGGGACGCTGGATGCGTCCGATCCGGTTTTGCCGACCCCCTTTTGCCTGTTAGAAGCCCTCCGGGCTATGCTCTGCCCGGGCAAGGGTTTGATTTTGTAATCCTCCCGGTCGTTGTAACGCCGTGAAACCTCATTGAACATGTCCGCGTGGAATTGGAAAAAGGACGGAAAGTCCGTTGAGGCGGCGGTGGTGGAAACAGCAAAAAATAAAATAAAAGGCGCATATCTCAAAACTCGACCTCGCAGGCCAGGCTGTAGGCCCAATTGTCATAACCCTTGGAAACCAACGGGAGCTCGAGGATGGGAACCTGGTTGGCCAAGCCGATAGGATTGGAAAGCGGGAAGGCGGAATTGTTGGACAGCACCCGCGCGAAAGTGAAATCGCCCGGGGTGTTTGTGAGGGAAAAAAGGATATTGACGGCTGAAATTCGGGCTTTCACATGGCCAAAAAAGGATTCCTGGGGTGTGGACGCCAAACCTGGGGAGAACTGGTTGCCACCGACGAAGATGTTATTTTCTGAATTGGTTAAAGGCAACTGCATTTCGATGGCGGCCTGGTCAATGGAAATAGCGCCAAAGGTGTATATCTTCCGGGCCTTCAAGCCGATACCGACAACGTCCGTTTCGGAGAATAGGTTGGAATTCTGGTCGCCGAATTCGCCGTAAAGGTTGAAGTCCGGGGCGAAAGTACATTCGACGGCCCCGTCGTAGGCCATATTTCCGCTTAAAGTGGAGTATGTAAAGTAATTGGTGGACGTCCCTGCCCCATTGAAACGAAAGACGAAAGGCATATTGAAGATAGAGGCCGCGATCCTCAACTGGCCCAATAGGAAAGATTGGGAAGTGTCGTAATTGACATATTGGGCCGATAAAAGGCTGGGAAAGTAGTAAAAGCTCAAGGCCGTGGACGTGGATTCGATCTTCTCTAAATCCTGGACGCCCAAACTAACTGAAATAGGAAGGGTTACTTCAATGCCATCCGCCCTGGTGATACCCATAGTGGAGTAATTCCCGAAAAACTGCATCGGGCTAAGGGATTCACCCATGTTCAAACGCCCTACCGTGAAGGTGAGAAATGGCGGTGAATAGGATATTTTGCCGGTCATAATTTCCAAAGTTTGGGCCGTGTCGGAGTTGGAAAAGCTTTTTCCCACCCTGATATCCCCTTCCGCGCTCGTGTCGTACTGGTCAAGCCTCCTGCGGAAAATAATGTCCGCGAAAGTATCCAAAGAAGAGCCGTTGTTGCCGTTTTGGTAAGCAGAAAATAGCTGGTACTTCAAGAATCGGTCATCGTCACTTATCGGCGGCGGCGGCACCCACCTCGGCCGGGGGGTGGCAGTCGGCGTGGGAGAAGGTGTCGAGACTGCCTTTACCTTCTTTTGCCTTTCTTTTTAGGCGTCGTTGTTGTATGTGGGGCCGGATTAACAGTTGGCGTTTGTTGGGATAGAACAAAACCTGGGAAAATTAGAAAAATACCCAATACGACTGAAAAATATATATTCCTTTTCAAAGTTCATACTCCTTTATGGAATTGAATACGAAACAACTAATTGAGGGTGATATAAGGCTGTAGCATCGGTGTTAGGGTAAAAATCAATGTTACCTGTCGGTTCCCCTGCGTCGCTGTTGCTGGTGATTACAACCCCGTCATTAACCCCGGTGATCCAGGCTTGGACAACCGAGGGGGTAAGGTTCCACGCGTAAACTTTTGTCTGACCGCTTAGCTGAAGTGGTGAAGGTAACAGAGTCCATTGGGGTTGAGACAAAGTGATAACCTCTTACAAAACCAATACCACCAAAATTGCAGGTACTCCATGCACCAGTCCCGTTATATAAATTCCAATTCGCCCCAAGGTTCCAGGTACACCCCCCGGAAATCATTAAAGGAATGTCCATATCATTCACGCCGATTAAATAAGTGACACCACTTGAAATACTTGTTGTTGTTTGGGTTGTAAGAAACAAGGCGGCTTTTAAAACAGTTGCATTTTGGGGCATTGAAGAAACATCGAATTTAATCAATGTCCGGCTATAGGTAGATGTGCCTGAGTTTGCCGGATTAGGCCCCATTGCCACTCTTAAAGAGGCCGCGCCCGAATGTGAGGTAGTGGGATTAGATGCGTCCACCCAGGTATTGGTTGTTCCACCATAAGTAGAGGTGGGGAAAACCCCGTCTTGGTAAGTTATTTCAAAGCTTGTAGGGCCAGGGTTTCCTTGCGGTCCCTGGGGGCCGGTTGAACCCTGTTTTCCATCGCATCCAATCAAAACCAAGCAAAAAATGATTGAGAAGTTTAAAAACTTCATTTTTACCCCCTAAAAATTTGCATTAATAATCGTTGTGTCGTTACCTGTGTTCCAGGTTGGTGCACCTGAACCCGAAAATGTGTAACCATTTCCTGTCACCGTTGCCGCAAGAGAAACACCAGAAACAGAATCATTTACGTCATCTACATATATGCCTAAACCGTTCTTTGCAGCGCCACTTCCGGAAACGTATTTGCTTCCGTTAATGTAGTAAGTCCAAGAAATATCCCAGGTGACACCACAATCATCTGTTGATGAAACCAATAGACTTACAGGACCCATGAAACCGCTCGAAGGTCGTACAAAGGTTTGTATTAACTTAAAGTTTGAGGTGAAGTTTTTAGTGATGGTTTGCGGGTCGGAAATAAAAGAAATTGCGTTGATTTTTGTACTAATGAAATTAAATACGGGTACGTCAATCGTGCAAGGGCTGGGCGGAATAGTGACGGTGACGGTTCCGGAATTAACACCATTTCCGGTGCCTAAGATTGCCGGATAAAAAGTAACCCCCCAGCCCGTGGGGAGTATTCCAGCAGGGCCATAGGACATGGAAACGGGTTCGTTAAGATTTCCTGGCTGGACATAACTGACACCATAAGAAAGAGCGGTACCCGTGTTATAGGGATAGCTTTGGGCGGTTGTAATATTCCAAACGGATACGCTCTGGGAAGCGGCCGTGAAGTAATAATCCCCTGCTGTGTTGTTTGTAACAGTGATAGGAATAGTACTGTAGCCAAAATATGATTGCTGACTGACTCCGGCGGTCCAGATGCCGTTGGCGATATTTTTTACACTAAATGACGCATATCCGACGACTGGCTGTGTGATGGAGGAAAGAGTATTGCCGGATGGATCGACCAGAAATACAGTGACTCCGTTTATAGGGGTGGTCCCATCCACTACGTAAATGTTAAAACTGCCGGTGGTTGGGGTGGGGGTGCTGGTCGGAACGTCGAAACCGTTTGGGGCGACCAAGCCTAAGGGGTTGTTGTCCTTTTTACATCCCCCCAAAACGTACACTGCTAGTAAGGCCGAAAATAGAATTGCTGGTGTGCCAAAAAGAAATAACTTCTTCATACGTCCCCCTTTATACGTCGGCTATCTTGGGCTTTATTAAGTATCTGTCGTTCAACTCTTCCCGAATGATGTCGGAAATGGTCAACCTCTGACCCTTGGAAGCTTTCTTGGAAATTTCCTTTTCCAATTTCTTCCTGTGAATCGGCAAGATATTCGCATCAATGCGTTCAACCTTGATCCTTTTAATTACTCTTATCCGTCCCATTAAACCTCCTGGAAAGTAATTCACACACATAGAATGTGATCGGTGTTGAGTGAGCGGGTGAGAGGGATATAACACGAGAAAAAAATATTTGGAAATAAATATTAAGTAATAAATTTAATTGTTAAAAAAAGCTTTTCCTAAAAATGATTTCATTATGCAATTTTAAAAAGGGCCAAAATAGTTGCAGTTATTTTGTTAAACGTTGATTTAAAAAGAAAAAAGGGGAAATTCTAAAGTCTGGGGTAAATGTTGGGAGAATACTGTGCAGTTATTGAAAATTGGAGTGTCAAAAACGTCCGATTTCGAAATAAATAGACTTGGAAAAGAGGCGGGGATGATAATAAGCCGTCATTAGGCCATTACGGGCGAGGAAGCATGGAAAGTATAACTGTCAGCATATCCGAGCACCCAAAAAACAAGAGCATTACTCTTCTCTCCGTCAAGGGATTCATCGACACCACGACCGCGCCGGAGTTTGAGAAAAAATTCCAATCGGTCCTCAACGAAAATAAATTCAAGCTGGTAGTGGATCTAAGGGACGTGGATTACATTTCCAGCGCGGGATGGGGCATTTTCGTCAGTGAGATCAAACGCATACGGACCCAAAAGGGTGATTTGGTATTATCCGGGATGAGCCCTGATGTCACGGAAGTGTTCAAGATGCTGGAATTTGACACCATCTTGAAGGCTTTTCCCAACGTGGAAGCAGCCATCAAGCGGGGTTTCGGAGTGGAATAAAAGGTTTATAGCCATTTGATGGGAATAGTAAAAAATAGTGTTTCGACAAAAGGGTATTAGCCGGATTTCTCTTATTTTGAAACTATGGTTTATTGAGAGTTAGCGTTGTCGTTTATCATTTGCTCCAACAGATATTTTTGATCATTGGTAATTATTTTTTTGCCATTCAGTTGGAAAAACTGTAACTCTTTTTTGCGGATGGTTTCAATTCCATACATTAATGCTTTCGCCTGTTCTTTGGTCAGATTACCAAGCTTGTGATCTTTTTTGATTTGTTTCATCTGTTTTAGAATAATTTGATTTATTGCGTGAACATTAGGGTCAACAGGTGCAGTTTGAACTGTAGGCAAAGTGCGATTTATCGAGATGTTTTGCGCCCAAACTCTTGCCCCCAAAAAAATCAAGCCAAAAGCTAAAGCTAAAACCAATGACGCTCCCCGGGGCTTGCCCCGGGGAGCGTCATTCATCCTAAGTTGTTACCTTTTCTCAATCCGCATTGGAAGGAAATTTGATTTTTCGGAGGCGGACCTGTTTAAAAATAAGGGTTAAATAGTCATTTTTACCGAAAAGCCACGGGCGATTAGAAAAAGCTCGATTCGGCGGCAAACGAAAAGCACCTCCCCGTTTGTTAAAGGTGGTTTAATCCTCCCCCGCAAGGCGTTATCGGCTATTTCCATTAATTCGATGTGAACCAGGCGGTGCCGTCCTAATATTTCCGGCTTTGAAAGGTATTTCTCCCCCAACGTTTTTTCCTGAGGGTACACACGGGCAAGTGTATCTGTTGTCAGACAATCGTCCACGATAGACCCTATCTCGAATAGGCGATCCATAGAATGCACCCAAAAGGCGGTTGGAACACTAATTCACCAATAAAACCGCTAATTTAGAATAGTAACTATAGTTACTACGATAACTACACCTTGGAATTAATCTTGTCAATGTGAAAGACACCACTTATGCCATATTTGGCCACAACTTAAAAAAAAGACGGTTAAACAAGAAACTCACGCAAAAGGTACTCGGGGAATTGGCCGGGCTGACTCAAACCTATATTGGTCTTTTGGAACGTGGCAAAAAAAGCGTTACGTTGCGGACGGGTAAGAAAATAGCCGATGCCCTTGGTTGCCGGTTGGAGGATTTGATCCAAGGTCTTTAGAAGAAAAGAAGGGCCATGGGCAGAGGTATCCTGCAGAAGAGTTTATTCGGAATTTTTAAAAGGGTTGCCGGCTGGTGGCCGGCCTTTTGATTCATTGGTGATGCTATTTGATCCTTCTCCTTGTATCTTTCTTCCCAGCTTTATAAGATATTTACAAGAATTTTTTGGAAGGGGTTTACATGAAGACACTTGTGAAACTACCAAAAGCCATAACCTTCTCGCTTCCATCGGTTGCTGGCGAGGAAATTAAGGCTATGGCAAAAAAAGAGCATCGTTCTGTCAGTGAGCTTCTCCTGGAAACCTTCAATCGCTACCAGGCTAAAAAGGAATTCCACGAATTAGCCGTAAAAACCCAGAAATACGTTAAAAGAAAGAAGTTGACCCCGAAAGACTTCGGCGGCCCTTTTGCCGAATAAAGACCTTCCCATTGTCTGCCTGGATGCCAACGTCATTATCTCGGCTTTTGCTTTCGGCGGAATTCCATCCAACCTCATTGACTATCTTTATGACCGGGATTTTTCCCACGTGACTGGGCCTAACATCCTCCAAGAAGTTCGCCGTTACCTCAATGAAAACAGGTTTTAGCAAGGACGGAAAGACCCGCGGCCGGCCGGGGTGGAAAAACTCGGAGAGGGGATTCCAAAGGGGGTAACCAAGGTGGGGGATGGGGTGGCATAGCCTTAACCACCATGTCTTTAGCTTTGAGTTTTTACGCCATCGCTACCGTGACTTGTTCCAACACTACCTTCTTCAACACCTCGTCCAAATGCCCGATATGGTCTTGGGCGTCCAGTAATTCAATCCCGGCCACAGTTCCATCCTGGGCGTAATCCACGGCCAGTCCGTCCTCCAATTCCTTGGTGGTGACGGTCGTATCCTGGAAGCCGATGTACAGCACGTCCGTTTGTTTGTTGTATGTGACTTTCATCTCTGCCCCCCTCAAAAGTAAAAAACGTAAACAGTGTCCACAATAATCTCGTTTTCCAGTTCCTCGAAAATGACCTTTACCTGTTTTGTATTATACGTCTTTCCGTTCCACTGTTTCCTATAGGGGAAGCTTTTCCTGCATTGAAGCCGGTTTTTCTTGGCTCCTTCCCATTTAGCCTCCCGTATAGCCGTCACTGCTTCTTCTTCACTGGCCCCCCGCAAAGCCATCCTTGAGCGCGTGTGGCTGTCAAATGAAATAGGTTTCATAGACCGATTATATCCACCCGTGAATCTTCGGAAACGACAAAAAAGGGTGAAATACAGGCTATTTGACGGGTATGGATTTTGAGAATGCGGAAAGGAACGATGGGCAGTTTGCTCAAACACCAACCTCAATCTGCTGTAATTCAACGAAGTGCGGCATATCGGAGTAAGCTCCCTTGTTCTCTTCCAGGCACAATTCCAAGACTTCCCGCATGTTCTTCTGCAGTTCGTCCAGGGTTTTTCCCTGGCTGTGGGCGCCGGCTATACCCGGTACCACTCCCATGTACTGCTTGGTTTCCTCGTCAAATTCCACATAGGCTGTAAATGTCTTCATCGGATCACCTCTTCCCCTTTGTCTACCTGCCTTTATTGTATCAAAACCCCAAGGCCAAGACCCGGCCGCCCGAGGCGGAAAAAACACGGAACTTAAGGATTTATTTTTCCTGTCCCTCAAAAAACGAGACGTCTATATAGGTTTAGTGGAATGTAGCCTTAGATACCTTGCCTTTTGCTGCTCTTGTGCCTTTACTTTTATCCCGCGCTATAATAGGCTCACGTTCTATGGAATGCCGCCAAGTTCTCTTTTCAAAAGGAGAAGATTATGAAATGCGCTATTTGCAAACACGGTGAAACTCATTCCGGCAAGGCAACAACCACCTTGCAACGTGGTAAAACCACAGTCATTATCAAGGAAGTTCCCGCTGAAATCTGTAATAACTGCGGGGAAGATTACTTTTCCGAGAAAATCACCCGCCGAGTAATGGCCCTGGCTGAAGAAGCCGTGAAAAAGGGCGCAGAGGTGGAAATCCTGCGGTTCGCGGCTTAATCAGAAAATACCAAACCGTAATCAAGGGCCGTGAGATTATCACGGCCCTTTTCTTTTTCAGCGAAAATCAAAAGGGCATGAAATGTCCGGTATTGTGTGGAGATCTTTTCCCGTATGAAATTCATGTCAAAATGCCGTTAAGATTTGTTGTTTAAATAATTGGAGTTCCAATGATGTTCACAAGCAGTTTTTCCGAGCATGAAATCATCCGTTACGCAGGCCTGACAGCCGACTTCATCAAGTCCCAAAAGGAGGCCTACGCTCCTTACGGGGTTCCTTTACCACCCGATCAACTGAAACCTTTCCGTCCCTATTTCAACGACTTTATCCTGAAACACACCTTGTTTTTTCAAAAAAAGGACGGGCCGTTGGAAAGTCCGGCTTTCCTGGAGGAATTGAACCGGAAAGGCGTGGAATTTTCGATTGCCAACTTGAGGGCTATCACTTTCCTGGATGTCGTCGTATATTTTGGAGAATTTGAGTCCAGGATTGTTTTTCACGAACTGGTCCATGTGGTTCAGTACCAAAAGCTGGGTTATAAGCAGTTCGCCAATAAATACGTCCGAGGGTTGTTGAAAATGGGTAAATACGAGAGCATCCCGCTTGAGACCAATGCTTATTTATTGGACGAGAACTTCGTCAAGGATCCTTTCCAAACCTTTTCTGTCGAAGATGAAATCCAGAAGTGGATCAACGCAAATAGGTTTTGACGCCGTTTGATGAGGATTTATTCAATAACAATTCTTATCAAGTTTATTCGGGCGATTTCTAATGGAAATAGAGAAGTCCATCGTGAAAATACTTTCTTTAAATTCCCTCAAAGAGTTTGTTGATAGCGCAGGCCAAAGCCTTGTGGATTTTAACAACATTTTTAAGAGTGATACTTCTTTCACCTCTTTCGACAAAACCAATAAAGTTGGCCGCCAAACCTGACTGGTTGCCCAACTTTTCCTGGGACCAACCGTGCTTTTTGCGGATATTGCGGACGTTTTCGCCGAATTTAAGGATGATTTGATGATCTGATTTTTTCATAATTTTATTCCTTTTATGTTCTTTTAAAAATTAACTGGCGGCGGCTTTAAGCAAAAAGATCTGTAAAGCTTCCCTAGAGTCATTACTCATCATGAGAAATTGAAGACCAGCGCCCTTATTGTCGACACGCACCACTTCGCCGTATAAAGCCACGACATCTTTCATATCAAGCAGAAAAATATCAAATTTGAAGATATTTCCAACCTTTAAAGGCTGTTCTACGGCAATAAACATTCCCCCCAAACTCATATCCAAGGTGTAAGCGTTTTGTTCTGTTGCCCGCCACTCCTCAACATTCTTGATATTTTCCCCGCCTATAATCCACCGGTACTTGACGGGCACCTTAATGGAAACGCGGGGATTTCCCCGTCTCTCAATCGATGTATAGGCTTCTGGCATATCTCCCTCCGAAGCGTCACTGTTTTAGGGTTACCTGCTGGAAGAGGCCTTGGAAAGGAAAGATTTAAAAGATTTCATGTCTTCCTCGCCAATAGTCAGAAACCTGATACCGCCGCCCATTTCGTTTGTCCATACCACCTCAGCAGTTGCATTTAATTTTTTCGACGATCCGGGGATCAAGATTTCTAGGCTCAATATATTCCCGTCCTTGAGCGCCTGGCCCGCCAATATGAACATTCCTCCAAGGCTTATATCCAACGTTTGATGGAGTTTTTCCTTCTTCTTCCGGTTTTGAAGACTATCAATTCCTTCCTGGTCATCGACCACCCTGTAGATAAGCGGGATTTTGAGGGAGATTCTTGGATGGACCCGTTTTTCTTTTAGTAGGAAAGCTTCCGGCATATGAGCCTTCAGGTTAAAATTTTATGCGTTAGCGGACAACTGTATGGGTACATCACCTTATTGGAAAAGTGTTTATCCATGTAACACTTCAGGCACTCTTTTTCATCATGCGGCATTGCCAATAACTTCAAACCTGCGCCCAACTCGTTGTTCCAAGCCACATTCGCGAAAGTTTTCAGAGTTCCCATGCGGCATGGGATCATCAAATCGAGTTGAATGATGTTGCCTTTTTTCATCTCATGGTCTGTCACGAGATATAAGCCGCCCAGGCTCACATCTTTTGTTTTTCCGCTTTTCTCTTTTTCTTGCCGTTCCGAAAAACTTTCGATTACTTTTTGCTCGTTCATCACGCGAAACTTGACTGGGATTTCCAAAGCGAATCTTGGAAGAAGCCGCTTTTCCTTGCTAAGTTTTAATTTCCCTTTCGGCATTTAAACGACCATGTTTGAAACATTGATGGGATTACAATTAACCAAAGCTTTGCCACCATCTTTTAGACGATATAGTAAAACATTTAACCTTCCGGGTCCTATTTCTTTCATGATTTAAGTCATTTATTGGGCGGATTCCGATGAAACGATCAATGGATTTTTAATTGTTTTTCAATCTTGGTGGAAGGGTGAATAAAGAACGGAGAGGTGATGTTGTGTTTTCTCGTTAAAGCTTTAAAACTTAGGGAACAATCCAACTGTTTTTAAAATTTGTAAACGGTTTCAGTGATGAGGACTCCTTAAAGCATTATTCCTGGGTATTGATTCAGGAACTGAAAGCCAATACTTAAAGTCCGTATTTTTTCTTTATTTCTTTTTCGGCCTGCAGCCAGTCTGATAGTGCGTCTCCGGGCTGGTTGAATGCGGATCTCTTTTTAAAGATTTCCCCGGCAATATTTCGGATTTCTTCCTGGACCGTTTCGAGAGATGGTTTTTGCTGAGACTTTTTTCCTTCTTTTACCATGACAGCATCTCCTTTAAAAAGATCACCGTCCTTTCTTAGAAAGGAACGGGCTGAACAATGTTTTTGGTTTTATATCCATCTCAACAGTATAAGAGGTGAAATTTAATCCTTTTCCCCGAATTTACTTAAGAGCAAGTCATAAATGGCGGTCCTGGCGTCCCATGCATCCACGCCACTGAACATCAACGTGAGTTCCGAACCGAAAGGTGAAGCCAAAGTCATCAGGTTAATCAGGCTTTTGCCGTCCGCTGTCCGGTGATGGTTTTTTACGAGTATCAAACACTTGAATTTGGAAGCGGTTTTCACGAATTCCGCGGCCGCTCTCAGATGAAGGCCCAAACGGTTGGTGATTTTCATCTTCTCGGTAATTTCCATGAGTGCCTCCTCACAGTGAAATTATGAGTGATGGTTAGCAAACAAGGCGGAAAAGTAGTTAAGAGCGAATCAATTTAGGGGTTTCGTGAGGGCACTCACGGAAGAAGTGAGCTTTGAAAAGATACCTATCTACATCCCTATTTTACATCTTTCGCAGTTTGGTGAGAGACAAATTTTAAACCATTTCCTTAAAAGCTTTTAAGAAATGTTACTAAGGGGTTTATAAGGTATCCCTCCCATGTACACCACCCTATAATATGGGCAGTTCAAATCCATTGCGGTTGTCTGGTAAAAAGAGGCCGCATTCTCAAGGAGTTTCTTCGTGAGAACAGTGGTTCTTTACCAGGGCGGGACGGATGTTACCCAACAATTCGCCAAAGAGATCGGGGCCTATATGGAAATCCACGGTATAGAATCGCGCGTCATGTCCATCGCTGAGGGCGTCCCGCAGACATGGAATGATTGCCATTACTTGCTCTTAGGTTGCGAGACCAACGGGCTAAACTTTTTCAATCAACATCCTGACAAGGCATGGGTCGATTATGTTCACGCCTTGCCGGAGATCAAATACCTCCGAGTAGGACTTTTCACTACATACAAGATCGCCACCGGTGGCATGTTCAAAAAGATGAGACACCTCCTGGCTGATAAGACGGGTCACATTACTATAGAAATAAAGTCGCGCAACGGGCGGCTTTCCGAAAAGAACAAGCAGGTACTTGACCGTTTTATCGCTGAAGCATAAGAGCAACGACCAAAAGTTTGATCGCCGAATAGTTTCGCGCACTGAACATATTTCCTGCAACTCGCCCACATCAGATTTCATAGCGCAATTGGGTTAATCATTATCCAAATAATCTTCAGGACGGAGCGTTTTTACTAAAAAAGATTCTTGTCGGGGTCTTTAAAAAGGGTTGCCGGCTGGTAGCCGGCCTTTTGATAGCCATAGGAGTAATCCATAAAGTTAAAGTTTCGTTGAGGACCCGTCCGGATCGCCCGGCCCGAAACGGGCCCAGGACGTTCAGGAAACGCCTACGAGCTGGTCCACGTGGTGGCCTGTCAAATTAGAGGGTTTAAATTCTTCCGGTTGCATTGACCAACCGGTTTCAGTCCCCGGCTTTAGCCGGGGACAAGCCGAGTACTTGGCCTGGGATCATGCCCGGCCACCCATCTTCCTATGGAAGAGGGCCGTAGATAACACGAGTGGCGACCCGTAGGGTCGTCCCTTGACAAATAAGAATACATCCGTATAATTTATATATCTCATCTGCCCATGGCAGAAGGAGTTGGGTCGTCGCTCTGCGTCGGCCTTTTTTATTTTAAGCAGTTTTTTGGTTATATTTCCGTAATAAATCTTTCCTCTTATGATCGTATTCGATCCAGTGAGCGGTTATTATTCTCCGCCTTCCATCCCTGTACTTTTTCATGATAACAACGTAGTCATGGTCCTTAAGCCATACATAAGAATGTATATCTTTGTTCCCTTCTTCGTAATCCCATGCCAACACTTCAGGATCCAGCGGATGCTCTATTACTGGTCGAGCCCAAGGTAACCTTTCTGCACGTCTCAAATCCGGCATTCGTTCATGGGATTCTTTATCTTCACGGCTTGTTAAGTGCCAAAAAACTTTAATTTTGCCATCTTCTACCTCTGGAAAACACCAAACATCAAATCCTTGATACTTAGGTTTGGAATTAACAAAGTCTCGCACGAATATCCGGTACAAAACATCAAAAGTATCTTCTTTCCAGGGACTTACACTTGCCATCGAGGGTAGCCATGTTGGAAAATTCACCAATTCAACCCTCTTGTGGCGTGAATAAAAAAAGATTAAATTTTTCCTCACCAAGTGGAGTGGATTCCAGTAAACTTCGGCCCAACCTTTTTTCGATATCTTCCACAACCTGTTTTTTGGCAGGATTAGAAACCAGCCCTCTATGTCTATACGAGACCGCGCCCAATAGAAAATCGCACATCTGCATTAAGTCCGATTCATGCGAATGGATGTTTTGAATGTGCTTAATCATCTGGCTCGTAAAGTCGTAAACGTTGTTACATAAAACTTCACGTAACTTCTTAACCTTTACCCGGCTCCTGGTATCCTTAATGTCCAAATATATGTTGTATCGTTTATCCGGGCTTAAGATTTTGCTAAGCAGCGAAAAATACATTTTGTAATAAAAATCATCGTGTGATCCAAGATTAAACCGGGCATGGTTAAGTTTTTCCTTCTCAAGCACAACCAATGCCCTGAAGTGAATTGCCGTGGATTTAAAAAAGAAATCAACAAGTTCCAAATAAAAATCCAACCGCGACCGCGAAACTTTAATCCACTTCAACTCCCCATCGGCTTTATGGGTGTTCTTAATTTGTCTAATATTTATGGAAAGTCGTTGGGCGTCATCCATAGAACACCAAAGAGCGCCCTGTAGCATTACGGGTTGGTGGTCTTTTTCCAAGTGGCAACTTTCATCACAATAGACATTAAAAATATTTTGCATCATTTCTCCTCAAACTGATGAACACTCTATAGTTATTTCATGTTTGCATCAAATCCTTTTGAAGTATCCAAGGGTGGTTGGTCCAACCGATTAATTATCTCTTAACTGCTGACCGATCCGGGGGGTGTTTTGGGGACCGGTCGCTCAAAAAAGGCCGTTTCTTCTAAAAGCCAAAATTTTTCTTGTCCAGAAACGTCCACCAAAACGCCAATACCGCGACTATGTCCAACGGTCCAGGGCAAGAATTTTTTAAACACGCCTTCTTCGCCGGAAATGACATGTTTCACTTGGTCGCCAGGCTCCAGATGTTCCAAAATAGCTCCCTAAAAAAGTGAAGCTGAAGTGTTTTACATGCCGTCAGCCCACACGCTGACGAAGCATAGTGCGGAAGTCAAAAAGTTGGCGAGCCAAATTGCGATTAATAGACTTCTGCCTTTGTCCCCCGGTTCTAAACCATCCATTCGCGCCTCATGCCAGATATTGTTTTTTATTCAAAAAAGAATTCGGCTTTAAGCGCTTTCCCGTCCATCGTGCGAATAACCCATTCGGTCCCTTTGTTATGGAAACAAAACATCATGAAAATAATCTTATCTTCTTCGGCGATAGAGGAAAGAAATCTAAGCTGTTCCTGGGACAAACCCCGGACGACATAATTACCCTTTAGACTGGAATCTTGGTTGGATAAGTAAAATTCAGCGTGGTACTTTGAGAGAAAAAGCGGGAGGCTCTTTTCCCCCTTTTTGCCCGGATTGACAAAATATGACCCCGTGATGTTCCCGTTTTTCGTTTCCATTAAGGCCCAAAAGGGCTGGCCTATAAATTTTTCATCCGGCAAGAGTTTATTTATACGCTGGCCTAAGTCCTTCAGTGCCCCTTTCTTCGGATCGTCCATATTGTCCACCCCCCGGTCATGTAATTAATCTTTAACCCTTTGAATCTCAATATAAAAAGCGGCCCATGCAAACGCGGCAACCACCAGCCAACCCCACAAAGCATGGGGAACCATAGAAAACTTATACGTCGGGTGAGCCGCCAACAGGTAAAGAGTTGAAAAAAAACTGTATTTAAAAATAAGTTTATACCAAGCGACCAAAATTAGATAAAGCAAACCAAACTTGTAGATAAAATAAAGGCCCATAAAAAATACGTGTAAAAAATGATTAAGAAAAAATCTTCCGTGAGCAGTAATAGGATTATCCGAAATAGTACCAGTATTTATGTTTTCTCCCCTTTCCTCGTTTTCATCCGAGATTATCGGTCTTGTATCTTCTTCCATAACTACCTCCTAAAAATCATCAACTTCCTCCCACCTGCTAATTTTTGTCCCCCTTTGCTCCTATAGGGCAAATGAAACCGGGATTATGCCGCATTCATTGAAATAAAAAATAAATAGGCGGTATAGATGATGTCTCGTCAAAACTCCGTTACCTCCTCCCATCTACTCAATTTTGACGAGGGTTCCGGCTCATGGAAACCAAGGCCGTTGCACCTGGCGCACTTAACGCCGCCCTCGACCGTCCCCCGCCCTCCGCAATTGCGGCATGAATCATACCAAACCGCCTGTTTACCGCTCCCGTTGCAATCCCCGCAAGGGAACCTGCTGGAATAATATTCGCCGTCCATCTGAGCCGAGACCTCAAGTCGAGGCTCGTGACTTGATAATGCCGGTTCAGTAGAAGAACCGGCCATCTGGGCCGAAGACTCAAGCCTCTGTGCCGAAACATCAAGTTGAGGCACAAGGTTTGAGTGCGCCAAACCCTCTGATAATTGGGTTTGGTACTGAGGACCGAGCCTTGATTGTGCCGGTTCCATAGAGGAACCGGCCATCCAATACCCAGGCGGTCCCGGTTCGTCCCCGGTCCCCCCGCAACTTTCGCAATCTACCTCGCCCCACATATCACAGTCCTATCAGAAAATTACGTTGAATAAGTTTTATGACCCGGTCCATCCCAAAACTCCTTAAAAGAAACCCCGTAAGACCTGGCGATTTTATACAGGGTCAAATAATTAGGGTTTGAATTGGTGCTTACTTCCTCCAACTTCTGGTAGGTGGCCATGCTGCACCCGGACCTCTTCGCCTGGTCCTTTTGCGTCCTTCCTGCCGTAAGCCTCCATCCCCAAAGTAATTTCCCAAGTTCGGCCTGGGGCGTATGTTTTGAAAGCTTTTCAAAAACAGACGGTTTGTTATTTTTAACCCATTCGAACCAATTATCCGGCGTTAAATAATTAACCGGTTCCCCTTCCTGGGTTCGCGTAATACCGCCAATCTTTTTACCTGCCTTAAGGGTAGATTTGTGTTTTTTCATGCTTTTATTATATACCTATTATAATAGGTATCAATAAATAACCCTATTTACCCGCCCAAAAACCACCCATCAAGGACGACCCTTCGGGTCGCCACTTGGCCGGGATTCCTCGGCCAAGTACACAGCTAGCCCCCAGCCATTGCTGGGGTCTTAAATCAGCCGGTAACTATCGGTACGCCTAGTTAGACTCTCCCGGCAATTCCTGCGCCTCATTCCGCGAAACACCTTCAACCGGTTTAACTTCCTTGACAATCCCCGCAATCTTTTTAGCCGTCTCAATGGCCCAAGGGTTACGGTAAGCCTGCCATGCCCCAATGGTGGGCGTCCACCGGAAACCCCTGGACTTTAAAAGCGTCCTCACATCCTCAGCCGGTTTCCCAGGGAAAAACAGCCGGACCCGGTTTTCTTCCGGGCAATCCTCGAAACGGGCGTTGGACCCCTCAAGCTCGGTGGATTCCTTCGCCTGGTCCCTGCCGATAGTTTCCAAACGCTGTTTCATCCTTCGAAGGTTGGCGTGGTTGTTGGTCAACTCATAAGCCGGTATACCAACACGCCCCATGTAATCAGCTTTCAATGCGTTTAAAACCATCTCATCTGAAAGACCCAAATCCTTCAATGCCTTCTCCTGCGCTTCCCTTCCCGCCTTGGCGTATTTGCGGATCGTGGCGTTAAATTTCTTGGCCATTACCTGGAATTCCTCGGCCTTTTTGATCTTCTCCTTAAGGCGGTCCTGCGCGTTGCTGTCCCCGGACATGATCGGCCTCCACTCCGGATGGAGGGTTTTCTTAATGGCATCAAGAGCCCTTTTCCTAAACTCCGTCAAAGCCATTGAGCGGTTATCAGCCCACCGGCTGTATTTTTGAGCCCTGGCCACCGGGAAATTAGACGGCCCGGTGATAAAAGACGAGATACAACGGGACGTTGAATAAAGCCAAGCCGTATATCTTTTAGCGTAGCCCTCCCGGTAACGGGTAAACTCCGCTTCCAAAAGCGATTTTTTCTCGTCCGTAGCCGCATGTTTTGACAGTTCCGCAAAATCATATTCCAAGGTATTAACGTAATCCTCAACCGCCCTATTGCCCCTTTTATCCGGGTCCATACTCACCCCCTGGAAAGCCGTCCTGGCCAACTCCTGCGGTATGTCCTTTATGAAATCTTTATTCATTTCAGCAACTCCTTTTAATTATTTGAGGAGAGAGCACCCTCCGGGTGCGCCCCCTCACAAAATCCTTGGGGGCGCAAACGGAGCAAAAGAGGTGTTGGCTATGGAAAATCGATGCCGGGGGGAAGTGCGTCGTTGGTTTAAGCATTATTGGGATTCCGACAGGCCATGTTTTAGGCCGGATAAGACGAGGAACGAGGCCCGGCCTGGCCTGTCGGAAAGGCGCTGACCGGTCCCAACGGCAGAGCCGCCCCCGGATCGGTTTTCGTCCACGTTGTCGTTCGCGGCGGGGGCCACCTGGTCATACGCCACAACCCCTGCGGGGAGACAACAAGTCGAGCCGCGTGAATTGGGTGTGCCGAATCACTAAATAATAAGATTTGGCAAAGGATGACCGTGATTTGGTTGTGCAAATAGCAAAGGGCTATTTGCCTCCGGGGGATCTTCCCTCCGGGCTAGGAGAGGGTCAAAGGGAGGGGGTTTACCCCTTCCCTTTTAAAAATTACCGAGGCCTGGCCATAGGGAAGGTTACACCAGCCGAATTTTGCCCCGGTCATAAACCGGGGCTGGCTGTGTACTTGGGCGGGTATTTCCCCGGCCACCCGTCTTCCTATGGAAGAGGGCAGTAAATACCACGAGTAGCGGCACGAAGAGCCGCCCTTGACGGCCGCTGTTCTGCGGACGGCGAAGCTTCTTCAATCCCGCGAGGGTGGCCAGGCCGAGTTCAGGGCCGGTCCGCCTTTATTAACAGGCAAAGAAGATAATCCTCTTCTAACAAACCGTTGGTTAAAAGGAGAGGTAATGAAATCAATCAGCATCCCCAAAGTGTCCATTCAAGCGGTTCTTTATGTCCGGGTATCCTCCAAAGAACAAGAAAAAGGGGGTTTCTCCATCCCCGCCCAATTGAGATTACTTCGGCAATACGGGGAAACCCAAAGGTTTACCATTCTTAAAGAATTCCGGGACGTGGAAACCGCCAAGCAATCAGGACGGGAGGGGTTTGGGGAAATGGTTAGCTACCTTACAAAAAATCCAAGCTGCAAACATCTATTAGTCGAAAAAACTGACCGTCTTTACCGCAATTTCAAGGATTACGTTTCCTTGGAGGAAGTCGGTATAGACATCCATTTGGTTAAGGAAGGGTCAGTCGTATCAAAAAAATCTAAATCCGCCGAGAAATTCATACATGGCATTAAGGTCTTAATGGCCAAGAATTACGTTGATAATCTTTCGGAGGAAACCCGAAAAGGGATGACCGAAAAAGCGGAGGAAGGGATTTGGCCTTCCGTTGCCCCTGTTGGTTATAAGAACGTATTGGGAAGATCAGGAAAAAGGACGATAAAGCCCGATTCCCAATTGGCCCCGTTTATTATCAGTCTTTTCAAAACCTATTCATCCGGTAATTATTCCCTTGAAGATATTACGAGAAAGTTCAGTCGAAAGCGGTTGGTCCTCCGGAAAAGCAAAAACCCTTTGCCCAGGAGTACGGTTTATAAGATCCTGTCCAACCAGATGTATTCAGGAAAATTCAGATGGAAGGAAAATCTTTATCAGGGAAAATACACGCCCTTGATCTCAGGGAAACTTTGGAAAAAGGTACAAGGTGTGATGAGGAAGCGATCAAGAAGGTAAAATAGTTTTGTCTACTACGCCTCCCCGTCGTGGACAGCTTTAAAACCCAACTTTTTAATACTTCCTGTGACAACTTGAACATTTATTTAAGTGACCAGAAACAGCCTTTAATATCCAATACGAAACATTCCAATTGAGCCTTTTCCCACAGTGGGGACAAGCAAAACGGACCATTGGCCAGAAGCCAAGAAACATGAGTACTGCGAAACAAATTTCCAAGCAAATAGAAGTCGGATCGCTTTTCAACATTGAGCTTGGGAAGTGTTTTGAAAAAGAATAAATCAATAAAAATAAGATGCCCATTGTAGCAAAAAACCAAACTACAGTTTTTCGAACATTAGCCAAAGTCGCTTTTCGTACGGAGAGCATTTCTAATAAGATGAATTTAGAGCGATTCGCCATTGGTCACCTTTCTAAAATCTATTGTCCACGACGGGTCCCCGTCGTGGACAAGCCAAATTAACCCGGAGGTTCTGGATGTGTTCTTAATTCAGGTCAAATTCTACGAATTTCATTTTTTCGTGGGTTGGCTGTAGGTTATTGGCCGTTGAAGCCACACCCGATTTAGGCCTTGGTATTTTCGAAACCCTTGCTTTTTCATCGACGACACTAATGATCTGGTTGGTTTGCGGGTTTAATTTGCATGGGTAGCCCAAGACCGATGGGAAATGGATAATTTTTTGTGGCGATCCGGAGGAATCAAAATAAACCACGACTGAACTAGAGGCGGGGATTTCCCACGTTCCTTCCTTGATGAACACCGCCCAAAAACCACCCTTGGCTTCTTCTGGAAAAACTTCCCGTACAAGGTAACGTTTTTCCATTCGATCCCATAAAAAAGTAGTTTGTTTTTGGGCGTCTTTCATTTGCTGTTCATTGTTGGGGTCGTACTTCTCGCTTTGACCAGTTTTAAGGTCCGTCCATTGGGCCAAGGTTCTTCCATTGAGTTCATAAATCCTGTCTTCATGGCCAGTGTCCAGGGCGAAACCCCGGACTCGACCGCTTTCCAAGTCATCAAAATAGACTTCTTGAACGGAAAAGGAACCTATCACCTTTTGGTTCGAACTAATAAAGGGTGAACCCAATGGCAAATCGTTCAAGGTTCGAACCCTTTTAAAAGAAGGTGCTTTCCAAAAAACCATTTTCTTGAGGCTATGAGAAATTCCGAAAAAAGTGGAGGGGCTCAACTGTAGGATGTTTCCATCTAAAGGTAAATCGGCGGCGGGATCGACCGGGGTGATTCTTCCTCCGTTTTCAAGGTCCATGACGCCCGAACCCAGGATAAACCGGTCGTCCCCAACATAATGGCCGATACTGAACCATTTCTTTTTATGGACAATTTCCTTCAGGGAGGGAATTTCAAAAACCGAGTCGAAGTACAAGCCGTCGTCCGTCATTCCCAGGGCGAAATATTTCCCATGCGGGCTAACGTAAATCAAATGATCCGAACTTTGATAAAGGATCTTTTTTTCATCCCTATCCACCAAATAGTTGGTGGCAACGGTGTTAATGGTGAAATATCTTCCATCTTGATCGCAATTAAAATCCAAGTTTTTGGCGTTTTGAACGGCGGGAGGAAGGAGGTTCAACACCTCCAAGAACCGATCATGGTAAAAATCTTCGAACCGCCCCCCGATTCCAAAAGAATAGACCTCCGCGATGAATATGCCGGTTTTCTCATGGTAGTCCTTCCAGGACAGGGTCTTTTTTATGATGGCTTCTTTATGAACAACGGCCTGAGCCCGAACCGGTTTTACCCAACTCAAGTGGAAAAGAATCAAGGCAAGACATATATACCCGAGTTTATTCGAAAATCTCACAACTTCACCATCCTCAAAAATTTTTTATTCCGAACCATTTTAAATCTCCCCGCATTGGACGACTTAAAGAGCTCTTATTTTACTGTTTTGAAGTCAAAAGGGTTGTCCACTTGGGGTCCCCGTCGTGGACACCTCTAGAATGCTTATTTCACTTTTGACAATGCTTTCAAAACAGCTTTACCAATTTGTTCAGGAGTAGATTTATTGCTGATTTGGAAAATACTTTCTACGATTTCTTCCCCATTTGGTTTAAAAGGGGTGAAATCCAGATGTTTCCCATCATCAAACACATCGATATAAACAGCGTAGTCTTTAAACTCTTTCCAGGTTTTAACGCCTGCCAAACCCAGTAAAGGCTTATAGAGGGATTCTACCGGTTGGTTGCCCATATAAGGAAAATCCTTGGAAGACAGACTTAGGATTTCCAGGATCATTCTTCCAATTTCCGCCGGTGGCGCCGTCACTTCCAAGGCTTTGAAAGGCTGGGATGGACAATAGGTTTCCTGTTCGCCATTAAAGAAGTAATCTTCGCTGGAGAACATTGGATAAATAAAAAGCTTGTCTTTGCGTTTCTGAACGCATGCCGTTTTATGA
>CAWKAR010000062.1:0-11596 GCA_963847625.1 candidate division FCPU426 bacterium
CTTTCCACCAAGAACGACCGCACATGGATCAGGAAAACGGGAATGACGAAGAGAAAAGCCGTTGCAACCTGGGAAACGTCCCTCCATCCCCACCAAAAGTGCCCCAGGTTCCCGATGAAAGAAACACCTTCCCCAACACTTCTTGCCCTGAAAAACACCCAAGCCGTTAAAACCCCCGATTGGGCGGCAATAAACCATAAAAATTTGATCCAGGGAGATCGTGTGACGCCTTTTCGGTTAATCCCCAATAGCCTTTCCAGGGCTAAAAACAAACCATGAAGGCCCCCCCAAATCAGGAAGGTGAAAGCCGCCCCGTGCCAGAGGCCGGCCAAAAGGAACGTGATTAAAACCGTCCGGTAAGGCCGAATGCCCTCTCCCCGGTTACCGCCGAGTGGAATATATAGGTAATCCCTGATCCAGCGGGAAAGGCTGATATGCCAGCGGGTCCAGAATTCCCTGAAGGAAGCCGCGATATAAGGGCTGTTGAAGTTCACCGGCAAACGGAAACCAAGCAAATAGGCCGTTCCCCTGGCGATGTTGGTGTAGCCATAAATATCCGCGAAAATTTGGCAGGAAAAAAGTAAAGCCAATGAAAGCGGAACTACCGTCGGCATATTGTCCGACGCACCACGGGACCAATATTGGTTCACGTAGCCAGCCAGGTTGTCGGCGACAACCATTTTTAGAAAATATCCGTAAATGATCAGGTAAAGCCCTTGAAGAATGACACTTAGGCGCATTTTCCTTTTCCGCTCGAATTGGTACATCAATTCGCTGGCACGGACGATCGGGCCTGAAACAAGATGGGTGAAAAAACCCACGAATAATAGGAAACGGCCGTAACTCGGGGCTGGCTGGATCCGCCCCCGATAAAGGTCAATGGTATAGCTCATGCTTTGAAAGGTGAAAAACGATATGCCGATGGGAAGAACGAGATTCAGATTTGGAAGCCGAACGGCGTTCGGATAAAAAAATTCCAAAATTGCCTCAAAGCTATCCACCATGAAATCGGAGTATTTGAAGAACGCGAGGAGGCCGAGATTTGCCGTTAAAGAAAGCGTTAAAAATAATTTTTTCCTGTAAAGGGACGTCGCTTGGAATATCTTCTTTCCGGCGTAGTAGTCCACGAGGGTGGTAAATAGCAGAAGGAGGAGGTAGGGGGGATAAAAAGAAGCGTAAAAAACAAGGCTCAATATTAAAAGCGAAGCCAAGTAGGCTTTTTCGACCTTGGTTGGCCCGATCCAAACCCTGCAAACCAAGGCAAAAGCGAATAAAAGAACGAATGAAAAGGAAACAAAACTCATTTAGGAAGCTTTCTTTTTCCCATCCTTCGGAAAAAAATCATCTCAGTCCTTATTTCTTGGGCAACAACCTGTATTGGCCCCCTTGCACGTCTTCAACGACAAAACCCATGTTGAGTATCTTGTTGCGGATTTCATCGGCTTCCTTGAACTTTTTTTCCTTTTTCATTTGAACCCTTTCACGAGCCAATTCTTCCACCTCATTCGAAACGGAGGTTGATTTGGCCGAGACGATCCCCAATAGTCCTCCCAGTCGGTTTAAACGGTCCGCGGCTTCTCCCAGGAGACTTTTTGCTCCGGCAGTCATGTTGGCCGATTGGCTCAAGACCCGGCGGGATTCCCGGGCCAAGTCGAACAAGGCCGCCAGGGCGCGTGGCGTGTTGAAATCGTCATCCATGGCTTCCTTGAATTTTCCCTCAACCTCATCCACACCCAAGCGAAGGGCCAGGAGATCTTGTTGCCCTGTGCCGTCCGGGCCGTTTAAGGCCTCCTCGATCCGCTGGAAAGTCAGGTTGAATTCATCCAAACCCTTACCGCATGCCTCAAGGATTTCCTTGCTGAAATTCAATCCGCTTCGGTAATGCGCGCTCAGGAAAAAGTAACGGAGAATTTCCGGTTGATACTGGGCCAAGGCGTCCTTGGCTTTCCAGATATTTCCCAAGGACTTGCTCATCTTCTGGCCTGAAATCTCGATAAATCCGTTGTGAAGCCAGTATTTCACGAAGGGTTTCCCGGTTAAAGCCTCGCATTGGGCGATCTCGTTCTCGTGGTGGGGAAAAATCAGGTCTATCCCTCCGCCGTGAATATCGATTGAATCCCCAAGGTGCTTGCGGACCATGGCGGAACACTCGATATGCCAGCCGGGCCTTCCCTTGCCCCAAGGTGAATCCCATTGGGGTTCCCCGGGTTTAGAGGCTTTCCAAAGGGCGAAATCCGTGGGGTTTCTCTTGTTCTCGTTCTTCTCCACCCGGGCTCCTTCCATGATTTCCTCCAGGTTCTTGCCGGAAAGCCCGCCATAAGCCATGAAGGTGGTGGAATCAAACATCACGTCCTGGCCCAGGTCCGTGGAAGGGACTGTGTAGGCATTTCCTTTTTCAATCAAGGCCGATACCAGGCCGATCATTTCCTTCATGTGTTCTGTGGCCTTGGGATGGATGTCGGCTTTCTGGATTCCCAATTTTTCCATTACCACCAAAAAAGCCTGGGTGTAGGTTTCAGCCACTTCCCTATAGTCCCTCTTTTCCTCAAGGGCCTTCTTGATTATTCTGTCGTCGATATCAGTGATATTCATGACATAGGTGACTTTGTATCCAGAAAAAAGAAGGTATTTTCGGATCACATCGAAATTCACCGCCGAGCGCGCGTTTCCGATATGGATATCGCCATAGACGGTTGGTCCACAGACATACATCCGGACTTGGGGTGGGTTAATGGGCTCGAAAGTTTCTTTTTCGCCCGATAAGGTGTTAGTGATTTTCAACTTTCAAACCTCATAAATGAACTAGCGCACGACGGATTTTCACAAGGAAAGACTAATATTTTGTCACAACGATGCAAAAAGAATTATATATTTTCTCTAATTTCACTTACTTCTATTGAATAATTATTTGGATTTCTTTTTGAAGCGGGGAGCGTAGGAACCGGAATAGCGGGCCAGTTCCCTTTCCAGGTGTTCCAGGCGCCGCATGACTGGATCCGGAAGGTGCGCATGGTCGAGTTCGTCCACGTCGCTTACTCGTTTGCCCCGGAGCGTGACTATCCGGGCCGGCACCCCGACCGCCGTGGAATGGGGAGGCACGTCCGTAACGACAACCGCGTTGGCCCCAATCTTGGAATGCTCTCCGATAGTGATGTTTCCAAGCACCTTGGCTCCCGCGGCCACCACCACATGGTCCTTGAGGGTGGGATGCCTTTTGCCTTTTTCCTTGCCGGTTCCTCCCAAGGTCACGCCTTGGAAAAGGGTCACGTTGTCCCCGATCTCGCTGGTCTCGCCGATGACCGTGCCCATGCCATGGTCGATGAAGAAGTTCTCGCCGATCTTGGCCCCCGGGTGGATTTCAATGCCGGTGAATAACCTTGAAATCTGGGAAATCAGGCGTGGGATAATGGGTATTCCAATCCCCCACAAGGCACGCGCGATCCGATGCAAAAAAAGGGCATAGATGATTGGGTAGAGGGGTAGTTCCCACCACCTTGCCGCCGGGTCCCGTTCTAAAACGGATTTAATGTAATTAAACATTTTTAATCTCTATTATTTTATTTTGGAATCTTAATAACATTGCTTAGCGAAAAGCCTGGGCCATTTAGTTTACGATTATTTCCATCCGAATATACACAACCTTTTAACACTTACTTTTTTATTTCATCCGTTGTCCAAATAGCCAACCGCTTCATCACCTCAGACTTGCCCAGCAAGGGCCCTATTTTCACGAGTTCCGGGCCGTCTTCCCGGCCGGTGATGGCCAACCGCAAGGGGTGATATAGGGCCCTTCCCTTTAAATTTACCTGTTTACCGGCTTCTTTAACGACTTTAAGGAAATTTTCGCCGGTGAACTCGCCGTCAAAACCCTCAAACGCCTTTTGAAAAGCCCCTAAAAGGGGCTTCTGGGCCAGCATTTCCTGGGTTTGGTTCGGTTCAAAATGGAATTCATCCGAAAAGAAATAAAAGGTCTCCTTGACGATGTCCGAAAAACATCCCAAATTGGTCCGGACCGTATCCACCATTCCCTTCAACCAATCGAATTTTTCCCTGGCTTGCTCCTGGGTCAAATACCGGGCGTCAATGAGGAAAGGCAAGACTGATCGTGTTAAATCTTCCAGCGAATACTTTTTTTCCGAAAGATACTGGCTTCCCATCCAGTGCAGTTTCACCGGGTCGAAAATCGCCCCGCTCTTGCCTACATGGGTCAAATCAAATTCGGCCGCCATTTGCCCCAGGGAAAGAATTTCCCCGCTTTTCGGCGCCCATCCAAGCAGGGCCAGATAGTTCAGGAATGCCTCGGGCAGGTAGCCTTTGGCCTTATAGCTTTCCACGCTGGTCTCCCCGTGCCGTTTGGAGAGTTTCTGGCCGTCCGGTCCCTTGATGATGGAGAGGTGGGCGAACTTCGGGGGCTGTAAACCGAGGGCCTGGTATAAAAGGATTTGTTTTGGGGTATTGGAAAGATGGTCCTCGCCCCGGATCACATGGGTGACTTTCATCAAAGCGTCATCCACCACCACGGTGAAATTATAAGTGGGGCTCCCGTCGGAGCGGGTTAACACAAAATCACCGATCTGGTCGTCTGGAAACCGCACTTCTCCCCTGACCTCGTCATGCACCAATATCTCGCCCGGCGGGACGATAAACCGCAACACCGAGGGTTTGCCCCCGGCATCCAGTTTCTTTCGTTCTTCAGCATTTAATGCCTTGCACTTGCCGCCGTACTTAGGCATGTGGCCCCGGCCCAATTGGCGCTTGCGCTCAAGTTCCAACTCCTCCCCGGAGCAATAGCAGGGGTATACCAATCCTTTGGCTTTTAGGCGCTTCAAATGTTCCAGATAGATCGAGGTCCGCTCGGATTGCTTGTAAGGTGCGTAAGGCCCCCCTACTCTTGGACCCTCGTCCCACTTTAGGCCCAGCCAAGTCATGATATCCATCAGCTCATCGCAGTATTCCTCTGTCGAGCGTTCCTTATCAGTGTCCTCGACCCGCAGAATGAAAACTCCACCGGTATTCCGGGCATAAAGCCAGTTATAGAGGGCTGTGCGCACGTTTCCAAGATGCAGGTCACCCGTGGGGCTTGGAGCGAACCGCACTCTCACTTTTTCTGGCATTTTTTATTCCTTATTAACGCTTTATTCTCAGGGCAATGCTTTAAATCCATTTTTAATGGGGATGGATAATTCAAAGCTTTGATAGGAGAACGACAGCCTGGACCGAAAGGCCTTCTTCGCGGCCCTCGAAACCCATGCCTTCCGTGGTCTTGGCTTTCACATTGACTTCGTCAGCCCCCACATCCAGGGCCACCCCGATCATTTGGGACATGGAAACCAGGTAGGACGCCAACTTTGGTTTTTGGCAAACAATCGTAGCGTCCACGTTTCCCGCTCTCCAACCTTTGGCCATAGCCATCTTGGCGCATTCTTTTAGCAGTGCAAGGCTATCCGCGCCTTTCCACTTCGGGTCGCTGTCCGGAAAATAACGGCCGATATTCCCAAGGGCCGCCGCTCCCAGGATGGCGTCGCTGACGGCGTGGCATAGGGCATCCGCGTCCGAATGGCCTAAAAGGCCTTTCTCATGGGGAACGGTCACCCCGCCCAAGATAAGAGGCCTTCCTTCCGCGAATTTGTGAGCGTCATAACCTATGCCGATCCGGTATTCCATCTTTTTTCCCTTGGGAGAAGTGTTATCCAACAGGCTGGCTTTAATTCATATTAGCGGATTCTTATCGTCCCTCAGCACCGCGCCAAATAAAATCCTTCACGCGGTAATAGTCCTCGATATTGGTCACTTTGAAATTGAACTGGTCCCCTTCCACTGTCTTCACCTTGAAACCCGCCGCTTCCACCACCGAGGCGTCATCGGTCATCCCGGAAGCCCTGGAGCCCAGTTTTTTAAAAGCCCTTTGGAGGATAGCCAATTTGAAGCCCTGGGGTGTTTGGACCGCCCGGATATGGGACCGGTCGAGGGTTCGAACGACTTTTTCCCCCGAGATGACCTTCAAGGTGTCCTTGACTGGGATCACGGGTATGGCGGCGCCGTAATGCAAAGCGTTATTCAAGACCCGCTTGATCACTTCGGGTGAGATGAGGGGCCTGGCCGCGTCGTGCACCAGGACGCATTTCACGCCGGTTGGAATGACGGAAAGGCCCTCCCGAACCGAGTCCTCCCGTTCATTCCCGCCTTTGGTCACGATGCCCGATAAATGGTAGCGGTAGATGGCCTGGAGGGCCCTTTCCAAGTAATTTTCACGAGTGGCGATAATGACGTAGGCCAAACCCGGAACCCGGCTGAAGGACTCCAGACAAAGGTCCAGAAGGGTCCTTCGGTGGTCCACGAAAAGAAAAGGCTTGGGGTCCCGGCCTTTCAATCGCCTGGACTGGCCGGCCGCCACGATAATAACCGCCCAGGGAACTATTTTTTTGGATTTTCGGCGTTTCATGGTAGCAGTCTAACAAAATGGGCGTGATGTTTCCAGGTAAGCTGAAGTTAAACCCTTTTCAGCCGTGTTTGAACATTCAAACTGGTTAATTCCCGGAGGGCATCCCGGGCGATCCACCGGGCGGAGGCGGATTTTATCCCCGCGATGAACCCGGCTTCCCGGCACGCGGCACGGTTCAGAAAAAGATTCCTCTTGCCGATTTGCCGAAGGGCCCAGTTGACGGCTTTCTTTACAAAATTCCTTTCGTCCTTGGCTTCCCGGCGAATAACGGGGAAAAAACTCAAAAAAAGCCGGTCCTTTGCCTTTTTATCATGCACCGCTAAGCCGGCCATCAATACGAACCCCGCGCGTTTTTCAAATTCGTTCTTTCGCCGGCTCCATTGAAATATCTTCCGGACGGCCCACCGGGTTTGGTCGAACAAGTGGCCGCAACAACAGTCGCAGATATCCCAGGAATCGAAATCCTTGACCCATTTTTCCATTTGGGAAGGCCCGACCAGCCCGGGGTCATCCACCAATGAAGCCAGAATCCTGGCTTCATGAATTCCGGAATCCCAAAACTTCAACGCCAGTTCATGGTTTTTGCCGATACCACGGGCCATTTTGTCCAACAAGGGTTTCGGAACCCCCAGGATGTTCTTTCCCCGGATTCCAAATCGGGCCATACCGTCGATATTTCTCCGGTTCCTGAGGAATCTTAATTTTCGAATGATCTGGTTGCAGGTCATCTCTTATGGTTTCCCAAGATTTTCAAAATTTCTTAGGCTGAGAAGTTGTCTTTTTTAACAGAACCCAATCCGGATCTTCAAAAACACTCGTGTAACCATGATTCAACATTTGGCGGACGCAATCCTGGATCGGCCCATAATTCTCGGAGGGCCATGAGTTGAGTTTCCGGCAGGCGACCAAGTAATCGCAGTCCGTGGAACAATTTCCCCCATCCAACAGATATATTTCCCTCCTGTGGGAAAGATGGGGAATAATCGTATCCTGGGCGATGACTTTGGCGTCGGCGGGAATGAGGGCCAGAGCTTGATAACCCTCCTTGACCCAAGGTTGATGCCGATAGAATTTTGCCCGCATAAGATCCCGCAGTGGAAAAATCGGAACCGAGACTAAGCCCAAGACCAATACCATCGCGGAAACGGCTCTGACTAACTTCTTCTTTGCCGCAAGCCCCCTATTGCGGGACAACCGGAAAATTCCGTCCAAGCCTCCCATGAAAAGGATGGGAGCCAGGGTCACGGAATAGTAATACCCCATGGACCAGTGGTGCTCATAGTTGGAGAGCATCCTCTCAAGAAAAATCGGGAACGTCAAAACAAGCAGGGGGGAAAAGAAAATCATTCCGCAACAAGCCAGATAGGAACAGGCCATCGTCATGATTTTCTCGGTATTAGAGAAACATAATTTCACGACCAGGAGCGGATGAGACAGCACCGTTTGGACGTATTCCCAATTGGAATTCCCTAGATGGGAGAAAAAAGTCTTGGGATAGCGGGTGGTTTGCCCCAGGTAAGGCAGAAGGAACATGACCGTGATAAAAAACCCGGCCATTCCAAGCGCCATGCAGGCGGCCCCCTTTTTCCACTGGCGCAGGAACAAGAGATAAACCCCAAAAAAGAACAGGAGGAGACCCATGTCCTCCTTTTCCAGCAAGCAAAGGCCAAGGCAGATGAAAGCGCCCGTCCATTTCCGCCGGTCGATGAACTCGATCGCGAAGGCGATGAATGCGGCCGCAAAAAGGTCCGGGTGGAAATCCGCCGCGATGGCGGATTGGAAACCCCAGAAAACAACGTAAGCGGCTGTCCACAGGTAAGCCGGTAAGCGTCCCAGCCTCCTTTTCGCGAACATGAAAACAGGAACAGCGCTCAAGGCGGCCAGGAAGGGCTGGATCACCAGCAATAATCCCGCGCCCGGAAACACCCAATAAAGCGGCGCGATCAACGCCAGGATCGGGTCAAAATGGTCGCCGAAGGCGTTGGCTGGTCCCATCAAGCTGCTGAAAGGGGTCCGGCCTTGGCTGATATTCCAAATGATCTGGTCGTAAAACCCGAGGTCAATGCCAGCCGTTTGAAAACGGTAGTGGCGGAACAGCGCCAAAAAGGAATAAACGAATAGGACAAGGCCTGACAGCCAGATTAAGGGGCGTTCGCGGGAAAGGGTTGAAAAAAAACCTGGCTCTTCAAGTTTATTCGGATCCGAATCCAATGTTTTCCTTTCTAACGCGGGATCAGGATTCCGATGGCTTCCGCCAGCGTTTTCACGCCAAGGATTTCCATGGCCGCCTCAGGCAGCATGGAAACCGCCTTTAAATTTCCGTGGGGTATGACTGCCAGCTGGAAGCCAAGCCGCTGGGCCTCGGCCAGCCGGGGGCCGATCTGCGAAACCGCCCGGACCTCCCCGGACAACCCCAATTCCCCCAAAACGATGGCTTTCGGATCCACAGCCGCTTCCCGGAAGGAGGAAGCCACCGTCACCGCCACGCTTAGGTCGATGGAAGGTTCCGCGACCTTGATGCCCCCCGCGATATTCAGGAAAACATCCTGGGTGGAAAGGGCCATGCCCATGCGTTTTTCCAGGATGGCGAGGATCAGGGCCAGGCGGTTGGGATCGATGCCCGAGGAACGCCTTTGGGGCATTCCGAAATTCGTGGGGCTGACCAGGGCCTGGACCTCCAACAGAAGGGGGCGGCTTCCCTCCAGGCTGGCCGTAATGACCGAACCCGAGCTATGCGCGTAATGGTCGTCCAAAAATGCTTTGGAGGCGTCCGCCACTTCCCGCAGGCCATCCTCCCTCATCTCGAAAATGCCGATTTCCTGGGTGCTTCCAAAACGGTTCTTGACCGCCCGCAAGAGGCGGTATTGGCGCTGCATGTCCCCTTCGAAGTAAAGGACCGCGTCCACCATGTGCTCCAGGGTCATGGGGCCCGCGATGCTTCCGTCCTTGGTCACGTGCCCGATGAGGAATAAGGGGAGTTTTTCCCGCTTGGCCAGGTAGGTCAACCGCGCCGCGGATTCCCGGACCTGGGAGACGCTGCCCGGGGCCGATGCGATATCGGCCAAGAACATCGTTTGGATCGAATCCACGACCGTGAGGGCCGGTTTGGTTTTTTCGATCAGTTCGAGAATGACCGATACGTCAGTCTCGGGAAAAATATAAAGGTTGTTGGTCCGGATACCCAAGCGCTCGGCCCGAAGTTTGATTTGCTGGGCCGATTCCTCCCCCGTCACGTAAAGGCACTTGCCCTGGTTTCCTTTTTGAAGTTTGGACAACCTGTCGGCCACCTGCAACAACAGGGTGGATTTCCCGATGCCGGGATCGCCCCCGATCATGACGGTTTCACCCGGCACGATCCCTCCCCCGAGGACCCGGTCAAACTCGTTCATTTGGGTCTTGAGCCGGTATCCCTCGTCCACCTCGATTTCTTCCAGGGAAACGGGAGTGGTTGTCCCGGTTGGCTTGGAAAGGTTTCTTCCACGCTCCTCGGAACGGCCGGACCCGGCCATTTCCTCGGCGAAGCTGTTCCATTGGCCGCAAGCATTGCACTTTCCCTGCCACCTGATGCTTTTGGTTCCGCAATTTTGGCATATGAACTGGGTTTTAGTCTTGGGCATATCACTTCCTCAAATGGGAATAAAATGGATTATACACTTGTATACTTTTTGTTGCAAGAAAAAAGGCCCCGCCTGGGGCCTTTTCGAGAAAAAAAATCAGATCAGGTTATTTACCCGGATCTGTTGATGGCGTGATTTGTCACAACAGGGCCTTATTTCTCTTTTCCCTTATTCCCCGTTTCCGGAGTGGTACCCATCGATCCGCTTTTTCCCATCGGGCATTCCGACCCGCCCGGGCCCCCCATCATGTTTCCGTGATCCATTTTGCAGCAGCCCTGCATCCAGCAACAATTGGCGGAGCCGGAGCGGCAAATCATATGGGACCCCGCCAGGCAAAGGGGGCCGCACAGTGAAACGATGATGATGATCCAACCAATGACTTTCCCCAATTTTTTATTTAAGTTTTGTTCTTTTTCCGCGACCGTCAGCACCCAATAACCGACAGCCAAGGCGATCAAATAAGCAACGATCCTGTAGGTAATCATTCCATTCCTCCCATTTTTTAATGATGAAGCAGATGTCCTATCTTATGTTCCAGCGGTCCGGAAAAGCCAGGGGCTCTTGGCCCGTCCAGGCCCTGATCAAACAGCAAATAAAGGGAATTTCACTTCCTTTTTTATAGTAATCGCAATTTTTATTGTGTGTAGATTCGGGGAACCCTTTGCCCCACGGCGCAAAGGAGCTCATAGGAAATGGTGCCGGCAAGGGATGCCTGTTCCTCCACGGGTATAAAAGCCTTCCCATCCCGTCCGAAGAAAGTCGCGGTGTCCCCCACCTTGACTCCGGGCACATTCGAGACGTCCAACATGGTCATGTCCATGCAAACCGTCCCGATTTGGGGAACCCTCCGGCCTTTGACCAGGAAAGACGTTTTATTCGAAAGGACCCGGTGAACCCCGTCCGCGTAGCCGATTCCCAGGGTGGCGACCTTGATCCGCTTCTTGGCGGTGTAAGTGCGGCCATAGCTGACCGACTCCCCTTTTTCCATGTAATTAAGGTGTATCACCCGGGCTTTCACCTGCATGACGGGGGTGAGGGCAACCCGGCTTTTAAATTTGGGGTTCGGGTAGATTCCGTAAAGGGCGATTCCCGGCCTGACCCAGGTTCCGGCCGATTGGGGGAAATAAGTGATGAGGGACGCGCTGTTGTGAAAGCTCATATTATTGTTGATGTCGTATTCGGATTTACCTGCTCGCTCACGACTACGCTGAGGCCATTTCACTCTGGTGCATTCCTGCGTCGTGGGGTTTGTTGGGTAATCGGGGAGTCGAGGAATGATAATCACGTCTGGAACTTACCATTGTTAGCGATGGCCCAGTCTGCGTTGAGAGAGATGATCAGGGTGTCACCCGCAGTCGTCAGAATCAATCCGGCCTTTAGCACTTCATCGTATCCTTGCTCAAACATACAGTGGCTGTCGCCAATTTCAGGAAGATAATCACCGCTAGAAGCTGCAACTGCCGTATCAATCCGATCTCGCATACCACGCGCGTCACCCGATGAGCAATATGTACTGTTTAAAGACAGGCATAACAAC
>CAWKAR010000063.1:0-94509 GCA_963847625.1 candidate division FCPU426 bacterium
CCAAGATCAAATGGTCTTTTAAATTGCGGTAAAGACGGTCGGTTTTTTCAACCAAAACCACTTTGCAGAAAGGATTTTTCTTGAGGTAATTCACCATTAACCCGAAATTTTCCCTTCCTGATGCTTTGGCGGTTTCAATGTCCTCAAACTCTTGAACCACTTCTAAACCGTTATTCAAGGCATATCCCCTTAAGAGCTGGTATTGTGCAGGGATCGAATAGCCTTCCTTTTCTTGATCCTTGGAAGAAACACGGACGTATAGGACAGCTTCCTTCAATTCACTTGGTTGATTCATTGGCTTCCCCCTGCTTCAAAGGTTTTTGTTTTCCGCCCTTAACTTTTTTCCTCAAGGCATTTCGGATGGTTTTTTCCGTCCAGCTTTGAAGGGTGGTTCTTAATTCCGCTACCCTGATTTTAAGACGGGTATGGGTGGAAGATGAAAGCCTAATGTGAATCAGCTTCCCTTTTCTTTTGGAAATTCTCAGTTCTTCCATTTTTCGCCTTCATTCAGGCCGAAAAGAAAACAAAGTGGATATAAATGTAGCCACTTTTCCATTTTCAGGGCCTATTTACAGGTGGTTCAGAACAATTTGGAGTATTTTTTTCGGCCAGGGCATGAAGAAAGTTCACGGCGGTATCGGAAAATTGGCGTGCATCTTCACGGGTTAAAGGCCGTGAAAAATACGGTTGCCAAACCTTGAGCGTGTATTCGATGAACTCTTCTTTTGAAAGATTCTTTTCCATGATCCCGGCCAAGAAATAAAAATTACTCTTGGCGCAAGGATACGGCTAGGAGGGGGTAACTACCGGGGGAAGAACTGGGATTTTAAGGGGAATCTTCTGGGAATATTATTCCCAGTTAAGATTCATTCGAAATGTCCCTTTGCACTCACCTGAAACAATAAGAGTTTTAAAGGCTTCTTTTTTGTTTTTGAAAACATCTCGGAGCCTTTGGCTACAAATCTCTAATCCTTCAAGTAATGCGCTTTGGTGCATTACAGGGATTCGGCTTTCAAATGCCTTCCAAAGCCTTTCAACTACACGGGATTGATTTGTGGTTAATTCATATTTTTTATCCCCCCAATTGATAAATCTGAAATCCTCGGAATGGTTGTATTGAGGGATTTGGGGTTTCACGGGTTCAGAAACAGTAGGTGTTTCGGAGGCGGTAATAACGCTTTTTTCCATTGGAGCAGGTTCAGCTTTGACAACGGAAGTATTGGTTACATCAATGATTTGTCCATTCAGTTCCGGTTTTGGGGTATCACTGGGCTTCTCGTTCCTCTTGTAAATTTCCACTCCATCCTTTTGGCCTAACCGATAGATAAGAAACATGATCCAAGCTAAAGCAAATCCAAGCACAATACCTATTCCCAGGGTCCACCAAGCGATTTTGGCGGGTTTTTTAACTTCAATTGCTTGATCGTTAGTCATGGTTCAACCTCATTAAAAGTAGTTAAATCCTAAAGGAATACTACTGTATGCTTTTATAACAGTCAAGAAATAGCAAGTGGGAATGTTATTTTCCCACTAGATTCCCACTTGGAGCTAAAGAGGGGATTTGAAGCGGTGAAAATCATTCTGAAATCAACCTATCCTTCCTCTGTCTAATCTCAAATAGCAAAACCAGAAAACACCCCCTGAAAATAAGTTCTTAAATTCGTTTAAGACGGGTCTATCCAGTGAACTGTTTAGCCAGATCAGATTCAGATTTCATTCTGTCATTCTTAGAATCATTCTTAAGAATGATTCTTAAGAATGGAATCCGAGATTAAAACATTGAAAAATATGGGTTTTTGGGTTCGGATTCGAGTCTGGCATTCTTAAGAATGATTCTGAGAATGGGTTTGTGGATTCTAAGAATGGCATTCTTAGAATGGGTTTAGGGTGGGTTATGGGTATAGGTTAATAAACTCATAAATAATGACTTTTAAGCCATGCCTAATGGGTTTATGGGTAATGGGTTGTGGGTATGGGCTTGTGGGTTATGGGTTCGTATGGCTTTTGATGATTTCCGACTTCTTGGAACTTCAGAAACTTCAGAATATGGGGGATTTCCAAGGTTATAAAATTTTCTAAATGTCTTTAAATAATTTAGAAGGGCTACATCCTAAAGCTTTATAAAATTTAACGATATTTCGGGTTGAGGGAGCCTTTAGCCACGTCCAGCCTGTTAGCCATCAACGACTGTGTCAAAAGAAAACCAAAAACCATGAGTGTTAAAATTTTTATATTTGGTTTCCTAAAGACAAAGTCTTTCATTTGTACCTTGGGTAATCTCTCAAGAGCCAAAGGGGTTTTGGATGAATATCCGTCTTCTTCGGGGGTACACACACGGTTGGATAGTTCTAATGTCAACTAAAATCAATGGCCTTTAGGATGGACGTTATCATGATGATCTCCATCCTCATCGTCCTCATCTCCATGATGCTTTTTCTTTTTGGTGGATTGGATTCCAAATTCATCCTGGAACTCTTTCTGCAAATTCAAAACAATTTGACCCGTTTGTATTCCAGCATTTCTCAATTGAATGGCATTCCAAAAAGTATTATTTTTCTTTGAAATCACATTCAGTATCTCCCGCACCGTATAATTATTTCCATTAAAAGTCATTGAAATCAAATCAAGGTCAAAATCAACCGGTCCACTTACCACAGCATACCCCAACTTAGGATAGATTTTTCCATTAACGTTTACTTGATATTTTCCTGGATATTCCGCTCCGATTTCATTTCTTAACAATCTTACGACTTCTCTTCGGTTTTTATGATCTATATCAAAATTCTTTAATCGAAGATTAAAAAGATAAGTTTCGTCATTTTCCGCGGCTTTGGGAAAAATGTTGATTATTCCATCCCGGACAACGTAAACATATTTTGGGTCTTGAGCCAGGAATTGTTCCAACAAATCCCTTAACCTCGTTCCATCGGAAACATTAAAAGAAACAATCTGCTTGTCATTCGCGACTTCCTCAAAATTTACAACAACATGCTTTTTAAATGCCAATTTTGAAATTATTCCAAGCACTGCCCCACTTGGCAAATTTTTATAAGTATCCTTTCCGAACTGGTCAATGTGCTTGATGACTACAACATTTAGGTCGTTAGCCATCAACGACTGTGCCAAAAGAAAACCCAAAACCATGAGCATAAAAATTTTTATTTTTTGTTTCATAAAATATTCTACCTTTCTTCTTATTGAAGACCAATCGGAAATGACGTTTGTATCCCGCATGGACTAAGAACTCAAGTATTAACCTGCCAAAGAGCAGTATGATCTACTCTCAAAGATGATTAACTTTAGTTGGAAGGATTTTTTGTTAACTTAGGAATTAATTGTGGTGATGACCATCATCGTTTCCCTGATCATCGACATGATCGCCGTGTTGTGGCCGTTTTCCAGTTGACTGGATACCATACTGGTTTTCTTTCTCAAAAATCACATTCATTTGTCCAGTTTGTATTCCTGCGTTTCGCTGCTGAATGGCGTTCCAAAAAGTATTATTTTTCCTTGATATGACGTTCAATATCTCTCGCACCGTGAAATCACTACCGTTAAAAGTCATTGGAATCAAATCGAGATCAAAATCAACGGACCCGTTAATTACCAGGTAGCCCAACATAGGGCGAACCTTGCCATTAATCATTACTTGATATTTTCCTGGATATTCCGCCTTAATTTCGTTAATCAACAGTGTCATAATTTCTCGACGATTTTTATGGTCGACATCGAAATATTTCAACCGGAGATTAAAAAGATAGGTTTCATCCCCTTCAGTGGCTTTTGGAAAAACATTAATTATTCCGTCCCTGATAACGTAAATGTAATTAGGATCTTGGGCGAGGAATTTTTCCAACAAGTCTCTTAATCTCGTTCCATCCGATACATTAAATGAAATTATTTGTTTATCATTTGGAGTTTCTTCAAAATTGAGAATAACATCTTTTTGAAATGCCAACCGAGAAATAATTCCAAGTGCCTCAAAGCTTTGCAGATTTTTATAAGAATTCTTCCCAGACTGTCCAAATTGATCATTATTCTTAATAACCACCACATTCAACTCATTAGCCAGTAGCGAGTGTATCAAGAGAAAACCAAAAACGGCAAGTGTAAGGATTTTTATTTTATGTTTCATGGTATAACCTTCCTTTCCCTTTTATTGAAGGGTAATGGGATAAGATGTTTTAACGCTCCCTGGGCTAAGAACTACAGTATTGTTTCCCAAACACCCAGCGACATCTACAACCTGATGCCACACCGCCTGGACATTTGGGTTGTCGCATAGTTGCGCATCATCTATCTCCACTAGGTATTTATCAGGAAAAGAACCATCAGGAGCTGTCGCAGTGAATCCGACCCCAATTTTTGTGTCATAATTGACCCCATCCGTGATAAGTTCCGGAGATGTTTGTGAAGCATCTATTGTAGCCGATTCAGTGACAAGAAGTCCTGGCATAGCTTTTCCGAATTGGTCTTGGACCTGAAGATAACCCCAGTCACTGGAATTTAAAGTCCCCCATACAAGACCTTCACAATCTCCCGTATATGGATTAAAAAATTGTTCGGACGTTATAACTGGTGGACTTTCCACCACTATCGATGTTGGCTGTTGCGCGGTCAATTGCTGGGTACAGACCGTTTGGCGGGAGCCCAAGGTATAAGTCAGTTGAAGCGTGATGTCATTCATGGCCTTGCTCGGGCCTATCGCTTGTACCACAACGATATTATTCGTGACGGCGCCGTCGAGTTGAGCTTCGTCCGCTCCGGAAATGATGGACCATTGATAGGAACCAAAGGATTCACTGACAGTTGAAAAAAATAAATTAAATTCTCCACCCCGGCTGCAAAAATACTTTATGGTTGCCGGCCCTGTTATATTGCATGTAATTGGTGTTCCTGAAGGAGTTGGAGTTACTGATGGAGTTGGTGAAATTGTGGGTGTCGGCGAGATGGTGGACGTGAAAGTTGCTATTGGAACCGGGGTCGGGGTCTCAGAGGTGCATGGAACGGGTGTGGGCGTGCAAATTTCAGGAGTGCACCCATAACTGCAACCACAAGGGAAGGGGCAAGTGGGATCTGGTGGTGGGTCATGTTTTTTGCAAGTTTCCACAACAGAGGACGGGCTAAGAGGCGTAACCTTTTGGTTGCATCCAATTAGTCCAGTAATACCGCCAAAGAAAGCTAAACCCAATAAAAGCAGACAACAATTTTGCCAATTCGAAAGTTTCATAAACCTTCCCCACAAAAAAAACGGATACACACTCTCGGGGAAGAAAGTTTAACTCTAGAGTCGATTTAAGTCAAAAAAATGTATTACCAAGTCATTTTTTTTGCAAAAATGAATTTTCATTTGATTTTAACGTTATTTTTTTGTTGTTTTATTATCCCATTTTTAAAAGAAAACAAATCGTAATGTCCCCATAAGCTTCTCTTGGTGTAATGCTTCTCAATCTCATCCAATAGCCATTGCGGCGGTGGGATGAGCTGGTCAAAATGTGAGATCACTACATAATCCGGGAGCCGGGCCATAAACAAAGCTTCTAAACTCGCCCATTCTTGGGGCATCTTTGCCAAGTGGTTCACCAACGGTGTCCGCAAAACAGCCATTTTTAAACCGGAATAAACATAGATTTGCGGTTCGGTGGACCACACGAAAAGCCGGTCACCTGGATGGGAAATGCTTTTGATATACAACCCAATGTCCTTGGACTCTTTTGATCTTTCCAAGACATATTCCGAGTTTTCAATCCCGCTTTCTCCCCTTTGCCAAACCTGAGACCAAGGCGTTCCAAGGCAAAGCAACATCAGGCAGGTCAGGCTCCAAAATAAAAATTTCTTTTCCCAAATTTTGGTTAAACATTCCCCCAAACCCAAAGCCAACGGCAGAACCGCCATGAAATAGTAATAAGTGTGGAAAAAGCCGCTGATAAGACAACAAAGAACAGAGGTCAGGAACCAAAGCAAAGTAAAAAAGTAGGCATTAAAGTTCCCCTTTATCCTACCTATCCCCTTCCTCACAAGAAACCAGATGGTGATAAATGCGGGCAACCCATAAACCGAAAACATCTTTAAATGCCATTGCCAAATTTGGTGCCGGTAATCCGGATGGGATAAAAAAATTTGCCAGCCCCATTCCGCGTAAATATGATTGAAACCCCAAAGCGCGTCACCTAACAACGGAAAACGCCCATCATTTAAAAAGGGAAAAACAACAACCAATGCGACCATATCCAAGCCCAAAACGAAGAATAGGGCTGCTTTGAGTTTCTCCTTGCGTACCAGGAGAAAATAAAGTGGCGCAAAAAACAAGCTGGTTGGTTTCGTGAAAAAGCTGATAGCCCACAAAATTCCCGATAATCCATTGGACCAATTTTTTCCAACAAGCACCAAGTAAAATGAAGCTAGTAAAAAAGGCTGCATCAAGACCTCGGCCTGGGGTGTCCAAGCCTGGAAAAAAGGCGGCAACAAAAGAAAGACGTAAACCCAACAAGTCAGCCAGGCGGTTCGTTTGCCATAGCCAAGCTTTTGAGCCAGGAGAAAAAGGAGAAAAACGTCAACCCAATGAAAAAGGACTGCATAAAGCCTTAAGGGAAGTTCGCCTGTTCCAAACAAGTCTTGGAGCCAAACGAAGTGCAGGAAAAGCAATGGGGGTTTATGGTCCCAAACGTCCAGGTACAGTTTGGCCCCGTTCCTTATTTCCTGGGCCACGCAGGTGAACATGCCTTCATTCGCGGAAAAGGGGACCTTAAAATAGGGTAATTCAATGAAAAATAGTGTAAGAGCTAATAAAATCCAGGTTGAAATATTTTTTATTTTGGAATTCAAAAGCACCCGCCAAACTAGTTCTGGAATTTTTCAAATAATGAATTATGTTACAACTTCTTTTGGCGGACTAATAATTAAAACCGAAACCAAATCATCGTAAAGCTTGCCCTATCCGTATCATTCACGATCGTCTTTTACGGCGCTTGATCGCCGTTGACTGCCCTTGACCATCACTTACAAAAAAGGCCCTTGCCTATTCGGGTCGTGAAACCCTTGCAAACAAAGGCCCTTAAAAATATGCTGGGGACTGAATTTTAAAACTTTTTCGTCTGGACGGTGCAGAAACTCCAAGCAACTCCCTTGAGGGGAGAAGTCTAGAATGAGGGCGGAAATACCTTGATTTATTACTTCTCACCCTACCCTCGCCCGTAAGTGGAAAGGGTCTATATGAATTTTTAGAGGTGCCTTTAAAATTGGATTATGGGGAGCCGCCTTCAAAAGTGGAATGTGGGAATTTAGTGGGAACTTACTGGGAATGTAGGAATTCTCACTTTGGGCTAGCAGTTCTAAACTCGTCCAATGCGGGGACCGATTAAATTTTGACTCGAGCGATGGGAAAGTCCGAAAACGTGATTTTTAAGTTATTCGAAGGGTACATAAATGAAAAAATATTTATTTCTAATAATAAGGGCACCTCTAAAAATTCATTGTAAAGAGGCAGTGGATTCGGTACAAGGAAGAATCGGCGCGTGAAAGCGTTGAAAATTCCTTTTGTGAGGTGTCACCCATGGGCCAAACCGGTTTTTTTGATCTACAAGATCGATTGAAATCACTGGATGAGATGGGAGACCCGCTGGAAGCCCTGAACCGGGTGATCCCTTGGGAGGATTTCCGAAGCGTGTTGCGGAAAGGTTTGCGCAACAAGGATAGAAAGAGCGAAGCGGGACGCCCGCCTTACGACGAGGTTTTGATGTTCAAGGTGCTGGTTCTACAGGCATTGTACAACCTAGCGGACGACCGGACGCAGTTCCACATCCAGGACCGGCTGAGTTTCATGAGGTTCTTGGGGTTGGGGATGGATGCCCAAGTGCCAGACGCCAAGACGATCTGGCTGTACCGGGATATGCTGGCGCAGGGAGGGTGGATCGACCCATTATTCGATAAGCTCAACAGGCATCTGGACAAGGCTGGGTTGAAGGCACAGGAAGGTCAGATCATTGATGCCTCCATCGTGGAAGTACCCCGGCAAAGGAACAGTAAGGAGGAGAACGACCAAATCAAGAAAGACGAAATCCCGGAAGGGTGGAATAAAGAACCGGAAAAACTCAGGCAAAAAGATCTGGATGCCCGGTGGATGAAGAAAAATGGGGTGAACCACTATGGGTACAAGAACCATATCAATGTGGACAAAAAATACAAACTGATCCGGAAGTTCGAGATGACGGCGGCATCGGTGCACGACAGCGAGATTTTTGAGGTGATTTTGGACGGGAAGAACCGGAAGAAGATTTGGGCGGATAGTGCGTACCGATCAGGTAAAAAGAGTAAGGCTTTGAAGCGTAAAGGCTATGACAACCGGACTCATTATAAATCCAAACGGAATCATCCGCTAACGGCGTTCCAGGAGAAATTGAACAAGGCCCGGTCTAAGGTTCGGGTTCGGGTGGAGCATGTATTTGGGCACATGGAAGTGGCGATGGGAGGCAATTGGTTGCGGGTGGTGGGAAAGGTGAGAGCCCGGATGAAGATTGGAATGAGGAACATCGCTTACAATATGCAACGGTTTGCTTACCTGATGGGACGAATGCGCCCAAAGACGGTTGTTGGATAGATTTTGGCTGTTTGGAAGGTTCTGAAGGCTACTGAAAGGTTGAAAGAGAGCGAAGCAGGGAGTAAAAGCCCTCCGCATCAGTGGGTTGAATGCTACGAAACGGCTTTCATCATCTGATAGCACTTCAAACAGGAATTTTTAGAGGTTCCCATAATTATCTTTTTTAGTGGAGTCGTTAATTCTGCTGATGTGGAAGAAAGAATCTATAACGCGCATTTGATAAATCACAATAAGACAACAAGGATTATTTTATCCGTAACGTTAGATCATAAAGAGCAGTGCCTAGAAAATTTGAAAATATTTAATGGAAATTCTGAAATATTCCGTCTTTTAGAAAATAAAACTGGATGGGCGCAACCGGTTGTTGAATGTTGGCTGACTCAATTATTTTCAAACGACTTAGATCAATTGATTTTAGAAACAGATTATATGAGCGATGGGAACAAGTTGTATATTTTGGGATGGAATGGCAAGAAAGTAGTTAATGCTTTCGGAAAAGAGCTAGTTCAGCTTTTCGATGTTAAAGATATAAACAATGACGGGAACAAAGAATTAATTATATATTCCCGTTACAAAGGTATTCATATTTATGAATTTGATCCGAAAATATTTAAATATGTAAAAAAAGATGAAAAATACAAGAAAGAATTAAAAATTCTGAACTCTCCAGCAAAAATAAATCGATTTTTTAAAATTAAAAACGAACGTATGTTTTATTGATTTTATTGCCATTGTGCAAATGGTTCGCAAAATCGTCCAGAATGGGGGGCCATTCCTGACTATTTGCGAACTACCTCAAAACGGACGGTTCGAAAATCGTCATGAATGGGGACGGATTATGGACTCGAACCAGGATGGGATATGGAAATAGGCTACCCCATGTTGTTGATTGGAGGACAAACGTTCGGGTGGAAATAACCTTTATTTAAAGGCAACCAATAGGTATCGGTTCACGCTATAGAAATAACTTTTTCTTTTAGCCTGGAATTTTAAGTCGGCCAGGAAACGCGACAGGTCTTTCTTTGAGACGCCATATTTCTTATGACCTAATCCAACTTCCAATGAACGGCTTAATTTATAACCCACCAGGTTGGGTTTGTATTCCGTATTGGTTAAAACGTAGGTTTCCAGCCTTGCATTCTTGAACAACCTCTTCTGGTGGACCCATTCCCATAATTTCCGCCCCATCCACCCCTCGGCATTCGCCATCCATTTCTGTTTCGTGTCGCAATAGGCATGCACCAATTTGCGCTCCAAATCCTTGTAACGGGTGTTCCAAACCTGGGTGTCCCAATCGGCATGCCCGACCACCATCCGGCCCCCCGGTTTCAGAACCCGGTAAATCTCCTCCAAAAGGCCGGATCTTTCCGATTCATCGAGGCATTCCAGCAAGTCCAAGGAGAATACCGCATTGAATGAACCAGACCGAAAAGGCAGGGGAAGGGAGGCGTCGAATTCTTTCAGCTCCACTCTGCCGTTTTGGATCTCTTTTCGGAGATTTTTAGGGGCATTTTCCAAGGCTTTCTTTGAAATATCCAGGCCGCAAACCTTTTTGGCCCTTGTTGATTCGCAGATGGTTTTAATTTCATTCCCATGTCCGCAACCGATATCCAAAAGAGTTTCACCCGGCTTGGGACCCAGCAAACCCATGAGGAATTCGTTGTATTTTCTCTCGTCCGGTGAATTTATATCCTTCATTATCTATAGACCCCTTGGCGCCGATATGTTATCAACCGCAACATTTTTCTTTTTTGCCATCAAGTAGAAACCGTTGGATTTGTGCCCGTTCATGGTGGTGTAGACCGCGGGCTTAAAGGACAATTTCCGGAAACCGTCGATTAATTTCAAAATATGACTTTTAGTGTGATGCCGCAACACCGCGCCCTCAGGTAGCTCGAATACGCCATAGGAACCATATTGGCGGCGGTATTTTTCGTACCGTTCGACGTTCCGGTTGTCCTGGTTCAGCAGGTAATCACTGATATATAAGAAGCCGCCGTCCTTCAAAACCCTCCGGATTTCCGAAAATAACCGTTGCTGGGCGGTATCGTCCGTGACGCAGGTCAGGACCGAAAGGAGTATGACGGCGTCAAAACTACCATCCTGGAACGGCAGGTTTTTCCCATTTGTTTTTTCAAGCCGGAGTTCCGGGAATAGCTTGCGCCCCCGGTCGACCATGCCTTTGGAAAAGTCAACCCCGACGAGTTTTTGAAAGCCCGCCTGGTGAAGTTTCGCGAGGGTCCGGCCGTATCCGCACCCGACGTCCAGGACCCGGCTATTTTTGGTGACATGTTTTTGGAACTCGCGGATCTGGAAGGGAACGGGAAATTCTTTTTGGCCTGAGACTTTATCCCAATATTTTTCCTGGTCGTTCATTAAACCCATTTTACTCATAACCACCTTAAACCGCCTGCCCGGCGGCCCAGCCGGAGGACCAGGCCCATTGAAAATTGAAGCCGCCCAATTGACCGGTCACGTCCAGGACTTCCCCGATGAAAAAAAGGCCGGGCACCTTGTGCGATTCCATGGTTTTGGGAGAAACCTCCCTCGTGTCCAACCCGCCCCGGGTCACTTCCGCATGCCGGTAGCCGAAGGTACCGGCGGGAATGAAGCGGTAAGCGTGTATGTCTTTTGCCAGGGCCAACAATTTCTCGTCCGGGAGGGACGACCAGGCCCCCCGCGCTTCCGCGTGCCAGGCGATGCGGTCCGCCAGGCGGCGGGGTATCCTTTTGGACAACCAGATTCGGAACTGCCCCCGTCCCCCGGCGGCTTTGTCCTCCTTCAATTGCTTGAAAGTAGATTCAACGGTGAATTCCGGCACCCAATTGATCATGATCTCTTGGCCCGGTTCCCAAACCAAGGTGGCGTTGAGAATGACGGGACCGCTAAAACCCTTGTGGGTGATCATCAGATCATCCGTTCTTTTCCACTTGCCGCAGGAAACGTACACGCGCAGGTGGATTCCCGCCAATCCCTTAAAGCGTTCCAATTCACGGGCGGGGAAAGCCAGGCCCACCAGGGCGGGGGAGGGTTCAATCACCTTGAGGCCGAATTGCCCAGCAATCCTGTAACCTAGGTCGGTGGCGCCCAGTTGGGGCCAGGACAATCCACCGGTCGCCACGACCAGTTTCGGGGCCGAATAATTTTCCCGCCCGGCTTCGACGGTGAAAGTCCCATCCGAAAAGGCCACTTTCCCGACTTTCTTCCCCAGCAGGAGATTCACCTTGTTTTCCTTTATGCGGTCGACCAACAGATCGATGATCGCCTTGGCGCTCTTGTCGCAAAACAACTGGCTGTCTTTCTTTTCGTGGTAGGAAATGGAACGCGCTTTGACGAGAGCGATGAAATCCTTCGGAGTGAACTTCGAGAGGGCGTCTGAAACGAAACCCGGGTTCGACGTGACATAGCGGGAAGGGGCGGCGCGCAGGTTGGTGAAGTTGCAGTGCCCACCCCCGGAAACGAGGATCTTGGGGGCTGGCTTGGCGCCTTGCTCCAGGACCAGGACTTTGCGTCCCCGGGCGGCGGCCTCGGAGGCGCACAGGAGGCCCGCGGCCCCGCCGCCGAGAACTATCACGTCGTGTAAGTTCATGCGGATACGATAACAGCGAAGGGATTTAAGGCGGAATCAAAATCATTCATTTCTTATTTGGCGGTTTGAGATCGAGGATCTGAATCGCTTTTTCCATCTCCGTTTTTTTTACCTGTAACCTCATACCGCCAAACACCATATTGGCGGAATAAATGGAAACCATTTGCTCATCCGCGACATAAGCCTCTATGCCTTCCGATTTCAGTTTACTCAGGGCTAAGTTGGCCTCCATCGGGTTACCGTATCGGGCGATGGTAACGAGGTCATCGGTTTTTTCCTCAGGTGTTAATTCCCTCAGTTGCTTTCCGCAGGAACCACAAAATGGGCTCATGGGATTGTATTTTTTACCGCAAAAGGGGCATTTGCCTTGAGCCCAGGCATCTTCTATTTTAAGGGCCTTGAGGCATTCCGGTTTACGGCAGTAATAATTCTCACGGCCTTCGGTGACACAACGGGAACAGAGCCAGTTGCGGCAATGGTGACAGAAACCAACTGCTTCCACTCCTGGATGGTTGACGCAAATATGGTCGGGTTTCATATTTCTAAAGACCCCATGTTGGGTTTATTAAGATCCTGTTGACCTTAAATAAGGTTTTTTATCTTACCCAATTTAACACGCGTAGGTCGGCAATCTTACCTTAAAGACGAATCTTTTGATCTGTCTGTAATAAGGAGAAATGGATAAAAAACATAAACTTCACTTGAGCATGATTTCCAGAATTTGTTCTTCAAATTCCAATGGCAAGAAATCACAATCGGACTTTTCGCCACTGTATTTTTCGATAATCCCGTTTAATCTTTTAAAGTTTATTCTTGTTACATTAAAATTAGTCATTGGTTCCTTTTGAGATCTATTAGGGAACCGGATTTATTTTATGTATATGCATTGATTTCTTCGATAGTTGGAATTGCTTCGTTTTATGTGGTTTTTAGGGTTAAAATCCATCTCGCGTAAACTCAAAACATGGGGATGTTAAGCGGTTAACTAGGTGCAAAAAAGGTGATTTAGCGGTAAAATATGTTCGTAGGTTTGGTGAGTCAGGTTAAAGAGTCTTATTACCGCCGGACAGGCCGGAAACTCTGTCTGGAGCGTCATTAGATTCGAGTTGAATAAAGTTAAATTTGATTGATCGATTTAACTTTAACTTAAGAGGAGGCTGAAGATGATTCGTTTAAAAGCAAAAGGGTTTACATTAATTGAACTGATGATCGTTGTCGCGATTATCGGTATTTTGGCGGCTATCGCCATCCCGCGTTTCGCGCAGATGCTGGAAAAGTCTCGCGAGGGATCAACGAAAGGTAATCTGGGAAGTCTGAAGTCTGCGGCTTCGATCTATTATGGCGATGCCCAGGGAGTTTGGCCGACGACTTTACAGACTTTCAAAGTGTACTCTTTCAGCAAGTACTTGGACAATATTTCACCTGTGAAGGTGACGGGATCTTTTGTGGTAGGCTCGGTGAGCCCCGCGGGATCCTTAGTGACCATGACGACAATGGTTTCAGTACCAGCAGGTGCTTCACAAGGCTGGTTGTATGACAGCACTATGGGAAATGTTTTCGTGAATAGCACTGTGCAAGACTCGAAGCAAATCCCATATTCGTTTTATGGGTTTGAATGATAAGGTTTGAAAGTTATTTGCTTTTATTGCAAAGAGAATGTTAAGACTTCCCGGCTAAAAGCCGGGAAGTCTTTTTTTTATTACGTAAAAGGTGACAGGCCTGAAAAAATAAAAGAAGGGCATGACAGGGGCCCAGCCCTCTAACTTATTCCTTCGCCCAGTAACCTATTGCGACATGCCACAGGGCGGGCCCATACACAACACGGTAGGCCCTGAAATGCCCAAAAAATCAGGTAAAGCCCGGCCCCGGGAACATTTGTCCATCAAAGCCCGATGGCTTTTTTCCACTCGGGCGTCGGCGGAATCAACCGCCTGGTGCGAAGGTCGAACAGGCCGAAAGTCAGCTCCAACTCCGTGGCGACAGTGCCGTTTTCCTTGATCATTAACTGCCGGTAGTGGCTGAGCAATCCCTTGGTGCCTAACAACTCAAAGGTGATTCCGATTTTCTCCCGCAGGGTAATTTCTTTTCTAAATTTCATGCTTAATTTCAGGATCACCGGGCCCTTTTGGAGCTCCTGAACCCTCTTCAGACCATAGCCGTTCTTGGTGATGAAGTCCCACCGGGCTTCCTCGAATAGCGTCAGGTAGGCGGCGTTGTTTATGTGGCCGAAGGTATCCACGTGGGATTCGCGAATCATCACTTCGTAAATGACTTTAGGGGATGTCATGATTTCTCCTGTTCTTCCAAAGAAAAGAAACTTTCGGGCGAAGGGCCTAGCCCCCGAAATAGACCCGGCGGCCACTTAAGGATGAGGCTATATATTACAGGTTAGGATTTTCAGCCGAATAAAAAAATATGATGAAGCCTTGGATGAAAAAAACCGTTTGAAATTCGAAGGTTAAACTGCCCCAATCTAGGATGTCCTCTTAAATTAGTAAAACGACAATCTTCGTCCATTGTTCCCGCGTTTGACAAATTCAGGGCCCAGGGTATACCCTTTTTAAAGATAACCCTTTTTCGGGAGGGAAATATGCCTGAAGCCAAAATGTCGATGGAGAAGCGGGCCAATCCCCGTATCTCCCTCAAGATTCCTGTCAAATACCGGTTGGTGGAAGACGAGGCGGAGATCAGGAACATTGAGGAGTGGCGAAAATTGGAGCAAAACACCTACACCCTGGACATGAGTCTGGGGGGAATGTATATCGCCGTGGACCAACCTTTGAAGGTGGGAAATATCATCAAATTCGATATTTACCTACTTGATATGACGAATGTCGAGGGAATCTATGCCGAAGTGGCGCATGCCGACCAAAAGGGAGCCGGTCTTCATTTCCTCATGATGAAAAACAACGATCGGGAAATCATGAAGGCCTTTTTGGACAAATTCGCCGCCGATTAAATTCTTAAAAAAATAAAAATCTTCAAAAGAGCGTCGCAAGAAAATCCGCCATATAATGCGGGGGATTCCATTTCAAATACCCGCAACGAGGTATCCATGCTTTTGAAACTTTTGGTTCCGCTCGGATTGGTCCAGGAACGTTGGCACCAGGACCGGAAACTTTTCATCGAAAAAGCCAAGGAACTGGGCGCGGAAGTGCTGCTGCAGGCGGCAAATTTCAACGATGCCGAACAGAACATCCAAGACGGCAGGCTTCAGGCTCAAGGTGTGGATGTCCTGATCGTCGTTTGCCCCAACGATGGAATCGCGGCACCTCTTGTGGATGCGGCCCACGGGGCGGGTGTGGCGGTGGTCGCTTACGACCGGCTGATCTATGACTGTGATTTAGACCTGTATATTTCCTTTGACAACGTGGCTGTGGGCGAGATGCAGGCCACATACCTGTTGAAACGCAAACCCAAAGGGAATTACGTCCTCATCGGAGGTTCCCCGACAGATGTCAACGCCAAGCTCTGCCGCCAGGGCCAGATGAATGTCCTTCAACCTTACATTGACCGGGGTCAAATCCAAATTGTGGAGAACCAGTGGGCCAAAGACTGGCTTCCCATGGAGGCCATGAAAATCATGAAGAACGCCTTGGACAAGTCCGGCAACCAAGTGGACGCGGTGCTAGCCACCAATGACGGCACTGCGGGTGGCGTCATCCAGGCCCTGGCCGGGCGGAACCTGGCGGGAAAAGTGCTCGTCACGGGCCAGGACGCTGACCTGTCGGCATGCAAAAGGATCGCCGAGGGAACGCAATGCATGACGGTTTACAAGCCGCTAAAACTGCTGGCCACCCAAGCCGCCGAAGCCGCGGTGGCGCTTGCGGCGAAAAAACCCCTGGGCGATAAAATCCGGTTGGTTCATAACGGCAAGAAGGATGTCCCGAGCATCCTGTTTCAGCCCGTCTTGGTGGACAATACCAATCTCAACCAAACCGTCATCGCCGACGGCTTCCATCAAGAGTCCGAAGTATTTGGAAAGAGACCTTCCGCCTGAATCGCGTCAGCGGAGTATGAGGACTTTGCCAATGTGCCTTTCCGGGACCCCACGAGCATAAGTATCCATCACCGCATAGTATAAACCGTTAGCCACCGGTTCCTTGCAGTCATCCTGAAGATCCCACCTGAGTCTCGTTTTGGTTTCTCCATGGCAATGGTGCTTCTGACAGCAGATTTTACGGTAGCCGACCGTGTAAAAGGCAATGTCGATTTCATCATAGGGTCCGCCGTCCACATCGAAATACACCGCTTCACCATGGGTCGGGTTTGGATAGCAAGTGGGGTGGCAATGGTGCGCCGGGGTGCTTGTGACAGTGCTTGTCGCGGTTGGAGTAAAGGTTGGAAGGGGTGTTCGGGTGGAAGTGGGGGTCGGTGTCGGCGTGTAAGTGGACGTGAAAGTCCCGGTTGGTGTTTGGGTGGAAGTGGAGGTTGAGGTAGGCGTAGGAGTGTCCGAGGCAGTCGCGCTAGGCGTCATTGTTGGGGTCGGTGTCGGCGTGAATGTGGACGTGAGTGTCTCGGTTAGTGTTTGGGTATCGCTGGGAGTGGGGGACGGCGTATCCGTGAAGGTTGGTGTGGCTGTCTGGCTGGGAGTCAGGGTGGGTGTTTCCGTGAGGGTGGATGTGAAACTGAAGGTTGTGGTCGGGGTCGCAGAGCCGGTAGGCGTGGATGTGGGGCTGGATGTGGGAGTGTTGCTGAAGGTGACGGTTGAGGTGCCAGTGGGCGTTGAGGTGGCAACCGGCGGCCAGGAGTAGGTGATTTGGCATTCATACGTCAGGCCCTGGAAAGCCCATTGGTCGGACAACTGGAAGCACAGCGCGTTGTTGCCGCCCTGGAAATAAGCGGGATTCACCGTGATCGTCGTGTATTGATCGTAGGAACATCCGGAGCCGCCCTCCGTGCCGTTCATGGTACACACGCAATGCCCGTTCAGCCAGATGGTTACCGCCATGTCGCAGCTGAAGACAAAGCTGACGCTGGTGACTGTCACCGAGGCCGGAAGGGTGAAATTGTTGCGGAAACAGACGGGTACCAGGGTGGTCGGCAAGCCATTGGCGGTCGCGGAGATCCAGGAAGCGTTAGAACCGGAACCGCAGGGTGGGACCCATTCCGCCGGGGGTTCGGTGACTGCGGCACTCGGTGTCCACCCCGTTCCGGGATTGTAATTCGGATCGGTCCAAGGGCGCCCGTTCGCGTCAACGGGGGGAATGGGGGCGCTGGGATTGTCATAAACTTGGTTCTGGGTGGGGTTGCTGTTGATCCGCATGTCGCCCGAACATCCGCCGATGGGGGTGAGGGTAGAGGTCGGGGTGATAGTCGGGACCGGCGTGGGGGAAGGCGTCCAATTCCCGTCCAGGTTGCAGACGCAGGTGGATGGGTTGCCCGGCGTCACCGGCTCGAAACAGAAGATCCGTCCGTCTTTGCAGGCCACGAAAAGATTTCCGTCGGCTTCGGCCCATTCCACGAAGGTATATTCCACCCCATGGTGGTACCGCCACTCGATTTTTCCCGTTTGACCGTCCAAACCATAGTAATCGCCGTGGCACGCCGAGATGAAAACCTTCCCGCAGGCCACGAAAGGCGAATTGTGGGCGTAATTCCCGGTCAGTTTGGTGCACCAGACTTTCCTGCCGGTGTACATGTCCAGGCCCCAGATGCGCCAGGAGTCGCCCGGAACGATCAACATGGTGCCGCAGATCGCCAGGTTGGCGTCGGTGTAGCCGGTTAAAGAGGAAGCCCAGACGGTGCTGCCATCGGAACGGTTGAGGCATTCCAATTCCCCCCCGTTGTTCATGGCGTACAAGTAGTGATCGCTCAGGAGAACCGAGTTTTGCCGCACACACTTGATGGTCACGTGCCACTGGCAGGACCCGTCAGCGGACTTCAGGCAGAAAAATTCGCCCTTCCGGGTCGTAAAGTAAATGAAGCCGTTGTCATAGGCGGGCGTGCAAACTGCGTCCGCGAAGGGATAACCCAGATAGTCCGAAAAATTAAATCTCCAGAGGACCTGGTGGGTGTCGGGGTCCAAACAGCAGAAACCCACGGCGCCATTCCCGACGAATAGTTTTCCCTCCACATAGAGGGGGGAGCAGTACTCCCCCAAGCCGGTCGAGTCGTTTTCCTTGAAGGACCAGAGAACCTCCCCGGTCTGCGGGGAAAGACAGACGGTGCTCCCATCCATGCGGCATAAGTAAACGACATTCCGGTCCGGGTCATAGGCCGGAGTGAAGTAAATTTCCACGTCCGTGGGCCACATCCAAAACTGGTTACCCGTGGAACGATCGACGCACCGGACACCATGGGCGAAACAATGGATCACACGGTCGGAGAGCACGATCGGGCCTCCCGCGGGATCCGAGACATCGGTGCAGGAGGGTGAAACCCATTTCACTTGGAGGGGATTCGTGATGGAAGTCGGGGCCAAGCTGTGGTTCTCCCGGCGCAAATCGCCGCAGCACATGGGGTAAAGGTTGACGCCCCAGGAGGGCAGGGCCGACAAATACAGGATCGCGGCAAGGATGTAGTTTCTCATGGGCATGCCCCCTGGACGGGAGTTTGAAAGACCAAAGGCTGGCCTATTGGGACGGGAATAGGTGGTATATCGATGGGAAAGGCAGTCGGATCGTTCGCGTCGCTCCTTAATATCTGGTTCAGGGTGGTGTTTTCTGGCAAAAGGGGATAAATCCGGGTTTCCAAATCCGCTATGAACGCGGTCCAATCGATCCCGTAGTGCGTGCATATGTCGTCCCAGCCCATATTGAGCCTGAGGACCATGATGTCCGACGCATGGCACCCGCAAAGAACCGTCAGGCGCATGATGATATAGGATGTATAAGGCTCCAGGTAAAGCAGGCGCACTTCATCCACCACTTGCGGGGTGCAACCAAGGGCGGAAGCCACCGCGGTATCGGAGTTGTTATATCCAATTTGGCTGACTGGAATGGAAGTGGGTGTGATAGTGATCACGAGCGTCGGTGTCTGGGTTGCGGTAATAGTCGGTTGAAAAGTGAAAGTGGGCGTGTTGGTGGGCGTGGGGCAGGAAGAAACTGTCGGTAATGGGGTCGGAGTGCTCGTCGGGGTAGGTGTATGGGGCTGGGTCGGGGTCGAAGTGGCCGTCTTCGTTCGAGTGTTAGCCGGCGTGGAGGTTGCAGTCGAGGTTGGTGTGGGAACAAATATCGTGACGCTGGAGGTTGGAGTCAAGGTTGGTGTGGAAGTCAAAGTGGGAGTAAAGGTGTTAGTGGAGGGAGTTAATTGTGCCAGGAGCCCACAAGGCATGCAACTAAAGACGGGGATAAAGACTAGTAATACCAGCTTTTTTCTCATAAAAGACTTCATGAATCATTCCCTCGCTGATCGGTAAAAGACGATAAATGTTCCGCTTCGTTCGCCATTTTTCCCGGGATGGGTGAGTTTTCATCCGGGGAAATTGGCTGACCCCCTTATCGCTATTTAACCTTCCATGCATATAGTGGTTGCTCCTGATGTTTTATTCCCTTTTTTCCAAAACTTTTTTTATCCTTGAAAATCGTGATTTATAAAAGGTTTTTAGGACCAAAATCGGGCTGGGTCAAAATGAGAGGAATATAAAAATATTTGGTGTTTGAAATACGAACTACAGTAAACGTGCGTATCCGCAAATCGGGGTAACTCCCCCAGTGCCCTTTTTCTATAAACTCTCCCCAAAATAGGCGAATTTATTTATCGCTGCCGAAATCAGTTTTTAAATTTTGGGATCCAACGGGGGACTTCTTTGCGGTAACGACTGTAAGCTTTTCCGAACTTCCTCTCCAAGACCGGTTCCTCGTAAAAAATAATGAATAGATTGAAGAGAGTAAAAATAATCAGGGCATAACCTGCCAAAAGCCAAATAGAATACAACACTGCTTCTCCGGCAAGGATCAATACAACCCCCACGTACATCGGGTTGCGAACCCGACGATAGAACCCCTTCATGACGATCTTTTTGGGTGGGTCAAAGGGAGCGGGTGTGCCCTGTCCCGTGACGGCGAAATCCCAGGCGCTTGAGAGGGAAAGAACCAGCCCCACTGCTATGAGGACCAGGCCCAAGGGACGCCAGCCCGCGAGAGAGAATGCACGGCCGGCCGGGCCAAGAATCCAGCAAGGCACCAGAACGGCGACAGTTCCCGGAACCACGATGGCAAAAACCAGGGTTTTAAGAATGTTTTTCATGGAATGTTCAATTTAACCCGCGGCTAGCTTGGCCCCTAACTCATAGACCTTCTTGAGTTCCTTGGCGGGAAGTTCCGTGCGCGGTTTCTGCCCGGCCAATCCGTACCTCATCTGCTTGACCACCTTGGCGCCCAAGGTCTTGGCCGTTAGCTTCAAAGTGTCGGAGGAATGGGAAAACAAAATGGGCATGATAAAACCGGGCGCGGCGGAGGAGGTAAGCAGGATGGCTTTGCGGGCTTTTCCCCGAGATCGGAACGAGGGTGCTGGCTTGTCCCAGGGCCAAAACCCTAGGGGAACCAGGCGCTCCAGGAATTTCTTGGTCATGGCGGTGGCTTGGTAGAAATTAATAGGGGAGGACAAGACCAGAATGTCGCTGGAAAGGCATTCCTTGATCAGGCCTTTCATGTCGTCCAACTGGGCGCATTCTCCGGGTTTATCACCGGGCTGTTGGGTGCAGGTCCGGCAGTTGGTGCAGAAGCGGATGTCCTTGTCCCTGAGGGCGACGAATAGAGTTTGCGCCCCCTTGGAGGCGGCTCCCGCCAATAGGGCCTTGGCTGCCTGTTCGGTTGGGCCATCCGGCCGGTAACTTCCGGACAATGCGAGTATTTTCATGGGTGATTCTCCTTTTATTAAGTAAATTCTATATTTCAACCTTCAATGATTCATTAAAAGCATGAAGGCGATGTCACCGGTAAAAACCGGGATTTTCAGGTTCAATTTGCCGTCATCGACTTTTTTGACCCCGCCACGGGAGGTCACGCCGGTGGTGGTGTTCCACCATTTCAGTTGATAGGTCCCATCCGGCAGGTTCTCCAAGTCGAATTCCACGCCGTTCACCGGCACTGGTTTCCACCCGTTCGTATAGACATTCTTCCAATTGTCCCGCTTATCCTGGATCCAGCCCAGGATGGTGTGGTCGCCCGACAAGCCGTACAGTTTGACCTGGTTGCCGAGCTTCATGCCGCCCAGGGTGATACCCTCCAATAAAAGCCAGTCCCGGCCCTGGTTTTCCAGGATTACCTCGTGCTGGCCCGATGGGATGGCCACCGCATAGTCTCTGTGGTAGTCGGCCACATCGGTGTTCCACTGGGGGTCCTTGTGGGTGGATTGGTAGGGATCCCCGCTATCAGGCGAAGGATCGAAATTCCATTGCGTCACCGCCTTCCCATCCACGGAAACCTGGACATCCGCCCCTACGCTGACCTTCTCCACGCGAAGGGTGAGCGTGACACCCCGGGTGCCGTCCAACTCCAGTTTGATGGGAATGCCTTCCCGGGCGGTGGTTTTCATAAAACTCGCGAAGCTCCCGGAAACCGTTCCATCGGAATGAACTGTCATGGGTTTCGAATTTTTAGCCTCCCAGTCCCCGTCCCCCGGAAGCTCCAGGTCGGAGGGTTTGTCACCGGGTTCCACCAGGGTTTGGGTCGCAACCAGGGGTTTCCAACTCTCTGAAACCCAATCCACCGAATTTGCAAATGCCGCAACCGCTTTGAATTCCCAGAAGAGCCCGCGCTTCGACACGTATTCCTTCCAATGGCTCAGGGGAGCCGCTGCGGATAGGGAAGCCACCCCCGCCCAAAGGGCGTTGTGAAGGTGGATTCCTAAACCCTGGGTGTCGTAATCGGCGTCGTCCTTCAGGCCGTCCAGCCCGATCTCTTCGAAGAAGAACGGTTTTTCGTAACGGGAAGTCATTTCCAAGGAAGAGAGGTGGACTTCCTCGGCCATGTCCCACCCGCTATATCCGTGGCCGTAATAATGCTTTTGGGAATAGCCGATTTCCCCTTGGCTGAAGACCCGGCTTGCGTCATAAGGTTTGCCCCAGGGAAAGCCCTGACTGATGGTGACCATGTGCCGGTTGGGATCGTTTGACAGGAAGGTATCGGCCATTTCCTTCACCCAATCGGGCGGGGCGTTCACCTCGTTGGCCAGCTCAAGGGCGAAAAGACCGGGACACCAGCCCCAGCGGGCGGCCAGGTAACGAAGGCGGTTCTTGAAAAAAATTTTAGCCTTGGAGTTGATAAAAAAATCCCAGGGGTTCCCGCAGGGTCCCCCGTTCTTCGAGTTGTAAGGGTTTCTCAGCCAGGCCTGCTCGTTCCAGGGGCCCTTTTCCATCATGATCTCGCTGTAGGTGCTGATGGTGAGGATGATCCGGATGCCGTATTGGCGGGCCAACTCGAAGAGCCGGTCCATTCGCCAGGCGGTCTGAAGGTTGTAACGGCCCAGGGAGCAACTTCCCAGCCAGGGGTCGTTGATGATTCCCTCCAGCGGAAGATCCCATTCGCAGTTCCAAACCCGCGTGAAATTAGCCCCGTTTTCGTGGAGCTTTTTGAAATAGTCCTCGTAGTCCTCCAAAAGCTTCTCCCGGCTGGTCCAGGCCACCGACAGGCCCACCGGATAAAAGGAACCGCCGGAGGTGAGACCGAAATACAAGTTGTTCGGGGAACCGGGTTGAATGAATCCCGGGTTTTGGCTTTCAGCCGCAACTAGGGTGGCTGGCGGCAGGTTCATGGTTTTTTTCCCGATTCGAAGGGAAGGGGTAAAGGTATAGGCGCCGGGAAGTGCCGGGCAGAATCGAACCGTCCACTTCGGTTTTCCCGAGGAATGGAGCTGGTCGCCTCCCTCGAAATCCTGGTCGTAAAAGCCCGGGACTTGGACCCGTGTTCCATCCGGGCGGGTGAAAACCGTATCGAAGGAGCAATCGGCCGGGTCGAAGGGATTTAAATTCCCCGGATCGGCTTCCGTGCTCCATTGGAACAGTCCGTATACCTCGGCGCGGAAGGTAGCAGGACTATTGGGGACGGAACTTTCCGGCGTGGGGGTTTCATCTGCGAGACCCAGGCTGGTTCCTAAAGCCCAAAAAAGGATCGAAAAAAAGACAGCTACCCGATCCAAATATAATCTTTGGCGCACAAACCACCTCCTGGGAGGAATCGCAGCGCACTATTTTATATGAAGGTAGGTCATCGGAAAGATTTTTAATAATGCTGTTTAGAAATCCCCGGCCTTGGCCGGTGATGAATGGCGATCGTGCTTTTAGCACGACAAGCGAAGCTTGAATTTAGATTTTAGCGCCCCGGGCTTGGGGGTATCTACAAAAGAAAAAGTCTCCCGTTTTGCCGTGCGCGGAGGGTTTTTAACCCACGATCAACAGGTTCGAGGTATCGGGAAGGCTCGCGGCCAGCCGTTTCAGCATCCGGCCCCGTACCATGCGCCAGAAGAAGGTGCGATGGGAGGATCCCACGAAGACATTGCGGACTTTCAACTCCTTGGCGGCCTCGGCGATGGAGGATCCGGCGTCCTCGGCCATGCGCCAGATGGGGATGCCGTTGATCTTATATTTTTGCAGCTCCATGCAGGTATCGGTGAGAACCCGCACCGCGGCAGGGGTGGGTTTAACCACCGGTGGCAGGAAAAGGCTGGGCATCTCGTCCACGTAAACGACATAAACATTGCTCTTCCGGAGACCCTTGGTGTACACCGAAGCGTCCTCCAACAGCCGGTGGTTAACATGGTGAAGAGCCAACAAAACGGGGGAAGATTCCACCCTGCTGGCTTCCACCGCCTCCTCCAGGGTCAGGATATTGGAGGTTTCCGGCAGGTCGGCCGCGTTGGTCTCGGCCTCGGCGAAGGTTTCCTTGGCTTTACGGGAAGCGCCGATCCGGTGCCAAAGACCCAAACCCACCAGAATCAGGGAGAGGGTGCCGCCGAACATGAGAGCGTAGGGCTTGTGGAACATGTTGATGAACCAAGCGAGCAGCAGGGAAAAAGTGGTGAAGAGACCGAACCAAAATTTCCAGCCACGTACCCCGTCACGCCAGCGCAACCGGTCCACGGCGATGGAGGAGACAGAAAGGGTGCCTAAAAGCCCAAAATTATAAAGTTCCCCCAGCGCGTCTACTTTGGCGCGGGTGATCAGGATGATGGCCATGGGGACTAGGCCTGAGAAAAGGATCGAAAGATAGGGGGTGCCCAGTTTGGGGTGGCGTTTCCTCAGGAGGGAGGGGAAAAAACCCAGGTCGGAAAGCCGGACGTTCACATGGTAATTACCCACGACAGCGGTGTTGCAGGCCATGAACAAGAGGGCAGAGGCCGCCAGGACCACCGCAATCCCCATCAGGGGGCCGCCCACAGCGTATCCAAGGGCGGACAGCAGGGATTCCGACTGGGTTTGCTTCATCTGGTCCGGAAGGATGTAAAACGCGACGGCCGTTATGGGGGGGAGACCAGGATGATGGTGATGATGACCCACCACATGGCCCGGGAGGCTGTTTTTTGGACCGGTTCCTTCATGGAACCGGAAACCTGGGCCACCGTTTCCAGACCAGAATAGGCCAGCCAGGTGGTGGCATAGCCGACCATGAGGGAACTCATAGTCAGGGGCACGCCGGGATGGAATATGCTTCGCCCCAAGCCGGCCCAGGATAAGACGGGTTTATTGGTAAGGAAAAAGAAAGCCGTGGCGAGGAGCATGAAGATAACGATGATTTGCAGGGTGGCGAACATGGATGTCATCGAGGCAGATTCCCGGATGCCGATGATGTTGATCAAAATGAGCATCAGGAAAAGCACCATGGCGGCGGGGATTATCAGATCCTTTCCCTGGGGGAACATGCTGGCCAGGTAATAAAGGCCCGAGACGCCGGAAATGGCTGAAGTCAGAAAATAGTCCACCGTGATGAAAGCGCCGCCAAGAAGGGGAAGGAACTCAAAGGCCGAGAAAGCTTCCCGGGTGATGGAAACCACACCGCCGCCGTCGGGGCACCGATCGCAGATCTCAACATATTTCAAGGCGATAGAGATAAAGACGCCGGTGGTGATGATTTGGGCCAGGGTGCCCAGGTTTCCGATGGAACCGTAAAGGATGCCGGGGGTGTAAAAGACCGAGGTTCCTATATCCGCGTAAACCACCGCGAACACCAAGATCCAAGTTAATCGCTGGGTTTTCCGGAAGGGGGTTTTTAAGGTTTTCATGAGAGGCAATCCCTTCTAAACGAAAAGGGGCCGCCCTGGTTGCGCAGAAAAGTTGGGGTAAAATAAGGAATGTTTTCCTGCATCAGTAGCGCCCTTCGGAGCCTAAAAGGTTAGCTGACGGGCTCGGCGCGAAAGGTCGCCGCCCCTTCCCCTTTTTTTATAATCCAAAAAGGAAGGGGTAAGCCCCGGTGATTGGTTCCCCTGTCCGCATTTACGCGGTTCGGCCTTAAATAAACAATGCGCTATTGTAGGAGAACAAAACTGAAAAGCAAGACCTTGATCCGGCCAAGTATCATACCGCATTACGTAGCGGAATTTCCTTTTGCCAAGCCCTTTTGGAATGGATAATCCGGCAGGAATTGAATTGAAAATCGTTTTTTTTTTCCTTAAACTTGATTTACACCGTCGAAAGCATCAGTGGCGGTGGGCCGTCTAGGCCGGGCATCTTCGATCGGCATCCCTGTAACAGGAACGCGGCGGAGGGATAGTCTCGGATGCGGACGGAAAGCAAAGATGCGGAAAAGGAAGGTTTTGAAAGATGCCTACGGGGCGAGTCAAGTGGTTCAACGCCGGGAAGGGCTACGGGTTCATCGAGCAGGAGGGCGGGGAAGACGTGTTCGTGCATTTTTCCGCCATCCAGGGGGATGGGTTCAAGACTTTGACGGCTGGTCAGGAAGTGACGTTTGAGATTGTGCAGGGGGCCAAGGGCAAACAAGCCGCCAATGTAACAAAGGCAGGCTGAATCGACACTTTGAAAAGGGCTCCGGCGTTATGCCGGGGCCTTTTTTTATTTGTGCCGGACTTTTCGGGGAAAAAGGGGTCCGACTGTTTTCCTGGACCAGAATCAAGGGTTTGGGTAAGGCGTTTTCCAAGGCAAAAAACCCATTATCCTTTTTACTCTGTGAACGGCGGTGACTCTATGGTTCAATATTCCAACACCGAATACTCCTGAAACCTGCTAGGTGCGATATGGCAAAAAGTAAAAAAATCCAAATTTTTGAGACCCTCTCCCCCGGAGGAACCAGCCCCCGGAAAGGTTTGGTGGACGTGTTGGCCTTCGGGGCCCACCCCGACGACGTGGAAATCGCCATGGGCGGAACCCTTCTTTCACTGAAGGCCCGTGGCGCCAAGGTGGTGGTCTGCCACCTCACGGACGGGGAACCGACTCCCTACGGGAACCGCAAGACACGTTTAAAGGAAGCCGAAGCGGCAGCCAGGGTCCTGAAACTGGACGATTACCTGATCCTGCCCTTGAAAAATCGGGAGCTTCAAGACACCCTGCCCGCCCGGCGAAAAGTGGCCGAGGTCATGCGGCGATACAAACCCGGCATCGTCTTCGCTCCTTATTGGGTGGATGCCCATCCCGACCATTGGGCGGCCAGTGCGCTGGTACAGGCCGCGCGGTTTTGGGCCAAGCTGGTGAAGACCGACATGGAAGGGGAACCCTGGTATCCCCCCAAGCTTTATTACCATCTCTGTTCCCACTTGCGGCCCAATGTGCGGCCTTCCTTCATCGTGGATACTTCGCCCTATCACGACCAAAAACTCAAGGCTGTGGCTTGCTACGAAAGCCAATTCATCAAGAAACCCGGAAGCCGCGCCCTGGAATTCATCAACGTCTCCAACCGATATTTCGGATCGCTAGTCGGCGTTCAAACGGGGGAGCCATTTTTCTCGAAGGAAAATATTGGCGTATCGAATCCGAGGATTTTCCTTTAGCGCTGGTGCCGCAAATATATTTTTCAATAGGCCAACGGTCTGTTCAGGAGTAACGCTTATGCGACTTATTAGGGGCGCTTTTCTTTTATTCCTCTGGTTGGCGGTAGATGCGATCACAACCCCCTGCTTCGCGGCCAATTCTGTGGAATACTTCAACACTGGATTAGCTCTTTATAAGCAGGGAAATTACACGCAGGCGATCCAGTACTTCAACGCGGCCGTGTCCCTGGATCCCACCCTTTGGCAGGCTTATCAGGGATTGGCCCAATCCGAAAAGGCCCTTGGGAAAAATGCGGAAGCCTTGGACGCCTGTGAGAAAAGCCTGGAACTCCACCCGGACAACCCCTTCCTGGTCAGGATGGACAATGAGTTAAAACCTTTGGTGAACGGCCCCCTTCAAATCCCCCTGGCCATTCCCACCATCGGGGGAAAGGTCCAAGCGGCGGGACCGGAAATGGCACCCTCTTTATGGTTCAAGGGTTCCTTCCTATATGGTTATTCGGCGGATAGCGACCTGAACAGCGCTGTGGACGGCTGGAAACACGCCCTTCCGGAATTCGGCGGTCACCAATTTAAAAGTTCCGCCGGGACAATGGGTATCGGATTTCAATTGGAGATGGGACATCCCATAGACCCGGAAAACGCATTTTCATTGGGCTTATTGAATATCTACCGGCCTGGCTTCGCCGGTAACGCCACCGGCGTGAATCCCGACACCGGTCTGCCTTTTACCTTAACCGAAAGCATCCAGCCAACCATCTATGCGATGGAATTCGGTTATTCCCATTTTTGGCCCGGCCGCAACAACCGATACTTCGTCAAATGCGGAATTGGATATTATTACGCTTCAGTAGATCTCAATGTATTGCCGTCCGCTTCTGCTCCCGCTACTTTCTTTACTAGACCCTCCGGAATCCTCGGAAACGGCGATTTTGGGGTGTTTCTCGGCGGGGGTTATGAATTGAAGATTTCCAATTCTTGGGGCCTGGAAATTTCCGGTTTGGCGCGTTACGCATCCATCACTGATATCGTTGCTACCCGCAACGAAAACTATAACAAAATACTTTATGGGTTGGCACTCGACCCCTTGGGTTTCGTCTGGGCTATTCCTGCCTCCCAGATCGGGCAGAACGGTTACCGATTCGCGACGATCGATTTGACGGGTTTTGAGATCCATTTGGGCTTGGTCTATTACTTATTCGATTGAAAAACGAACCATATTTGTGAATGGTTTTATTGGCCGGCCGATGTTCATGAAACCATAGGTTGATTTTCTCGTGAAAATAAGAAGGTATACGGTTGTATTCTTTTTTTCTTGACGTATCACCCACAGCCCTTTAGGATAATCGTAATTCCATAAGGAATAGGTGTTATCCAATAAAAACAATTCCTCATATAAAAACAAGCCGGTAGGCCCAACGTCCGCGGGTTGGCCGGTGTGCCGGTAGGTCCACTCGGGGAAGACAAAAAAAGGAGACTGATATGGCGATGGATAAACAGAAGGAAAAAGCTTTGGATGTGGCGATCCTGCAGATCAAGAAGGACCATGGCGAAGGTGCCATCATGCGGCTGGGCGAATCCAAGGTGCAGGATGTGAAGAGCATATCCACCGGCTCTATCGGGTTGGATATCGCCACCGGCATCGGAGGCGTGCCACGGGGCCGGATCGTGGAGATATTCGGGCCGGAGTCCTCCGGAAAAACCACCCTCACCCTGCACATTGTCGCCGAGGCCCAAAAGGCCGGCGGTACAGCCGTCTTCATCGACGCCGAACACGCCATGGATCCGGCTTACGCCAAGAAGCTCGGCGTGAACGTGGAGGAGCTCCTAATTTCACAGCCCGATTCCGCGGAAGAAGCCCTGCAGATCGCCGACACGCTCATCCGCTCGGGCGCCATCGACGTGGTGGTCGTGGACTCGGTCGCGGCACTGGCTCCCCGGGCAGAACTGGAAGGGGAAATGGGCGACGCCCATGTGGGCCTTCAGGCTCGCTTGATGAGCCAGGCCCTGCGCAAGCTCACGGCTCTCCTTTCCAAGTCCAACACCTGCGCCATCTTCATCAACCAGATCCGAGAGAAGATTGGGGTCATGTTCGGAAACCCCGAGACGACACCCGGGGGAAGAGCCCTGAAGTTCTACGCCTCCATGAGGCTGGATGTGCGACGGGTGGAAAGCATCAAGGTTGGGGACTTGAACATCGGCAACCGGGTGAAGACGAAGGTGGTCAAGAACAAGACCGCCCAGCCGTTCAAGGAAGGATTCTTCGACATTATCTTCGGGGAGGGCATTTCCAAGGAAGGCTCCCTGCTGGACACAGGCGTGGATCTGGGTATTGTTGACAAGAGCGGAACCTGGCTTTCCTTCGGTGAGACGAGGATCGGTCAGGGACGCGAGGGAGCCAAGGCGTTTCTCAAGGAGCACCCGGAGGTTTACGCCCAGATCGAGAGGAAGATCAAGGAAAAGGCGGGGTTGATTCCTGGCCCTGCGACCCCGGTAAAGGCCGACCCTAAGGCTGAAGTGAAGAAAGAACCGGAAAAACCGAAGGTGGCCTTGAAGAAATAACGTCGAAAGAAATCAAAAAGTATGGAAAAAGGGAACGAAAAAAACGTTCCCTTTTTATTTTTCCCCTGCTTTAAACGTTTTGCTTTGAGAATCACTTATTTAACAAAACCGCGTTTATCTGCGTTTTAAATATTTCATCCGCATAACTGTTACCAAAAACGCTTCTATTGAATACAATATGGAGCATTCCTTTCGGAGGTTGCGACAAATGGAGACACAAAAGAAACCCATGAATAAGTTCCTGAGTTTCATTCTGGTGACCGCATGCGTCGTGGCCGGACTTTTCGTCGTCCTATTGGGCCTAGCGGCCATCATTATCCCCGCGAAATACCCCCCGGCAAAAATAAAAGCCATGGCTGTGGATTATTTATCGAAAACCCTCCAAAGGAATGTTTCCATTGAAGACGCCCATTTCAACATCTTTAGCGGATTCAGCATCAAGAACTTGAAAATAGACAACCGGCCAGGCTGGTTGACCGGCAATATGTTCTCGGTTGCTGATATCGCCATTTCCTACCACCTTTTTCCATTGCTCTGGGGCCAGGTCTCCCTGGGCGAGGTTCGGGTGAACCAGCCCCAAATCCTGGTGGAACGCAGGGGCCTGAACAGCTTTAACTTCAGCGATATGATGGGGGGGGCCTCGGGAGCCGTGTCCGCCCCCGCTGCTTCACCTGCTTCCAAATCCAAGGCGGCCATAAAAACCAAGGGCAAGGTAAAAGGCGTTAAAAAACGGAAGTCCCACGCGGCCCTCCCGGCCCTGGTGGGCAACCAAACCGCCGAATTCTACTTCGTGCCGGCGGCTTGGGCCGATACCACCGCATCCTCGGGGAAGAGTTCCATGCCCTCCCTCTCGTTTTCGGTGGACAGCGTCAACATCATCCACGGGAAAATGCTCTACCTGGATGAATCCGTCGGGGCCTCCCAGCAATACGACCTCAAGGACTTGAATCTCAACGTTAAGAATATCTCCACGATCGGCGGAAAGACGAGCTTAACCCTCAGCACGCCACTGGACTACAACAAAATGGTTTACCAACTGTCAATGAAAGCATCCTTTAGGTATTACCTTGCCAGCCAGTCCTTGAAAGAATTGAAACTGGATGGACAGGTGAACGACTTGGGTTTTGGACTGAGCGGTTCGGCCGAGGACATGACGGGCAACCTCACCCCCAACATGGATGGCAACGCCAGCTTGGACATGCTCAAGTTTTCCGGATTGGTTCCGAAGAACCTTTCCGCGATGCCTCAGGGGCTTTCTCTGACCGGCCCGGCGAAGGTGAATTTCCACCTGGGCGGGAATAAGAAGAAGGGACTGGAATTGTCCGGAACAGCCGATGGGTCGGAATTAGCCATTCAATACAAGGACCTCTTCATCAAGAAGGCCAATGCCACATGCAAGATTGATTTTAAAAGCATTATGGGCGATAACTTTTACGAACTGCCTTCCTTCACTGTGACTTACCAGGATTGGACCTTGGAAGGTTCCTTCCGCTATGAGAACGGTTCTTCCTATACTTGCAAGCTCAATTCCAAGGCACTTCCGTTGAAGGGCATTTCGGACATGGTGCCCCGGTTGAAGAAAGCCACCTTTGACGGGGAGACATCCCTGAACGTTACTCTTTCCCAGAATCTCAACAAGGCAAAATCCTTCCGGGCGAACGGCCAGGTGAATATCAAGGACGTGGGTATCACCTTGCCCAACGAGCCTTACTTGCAAAAACTAAACGCCGTCATCCACTTTGACAATACCTTGGTGCAGATACCTTCGGCCACGTTCCAATCTTTTGACGGTTCCGGCGCCATAGGTGTGACAGTCAACCTGGCGACGGCTGCCTATCTCTACTCACTCAATTTGAAGGGGGTGAATGCGCAAAAAGCGATCAATACCAGCGTGGACGTCTATGTGACAGTGGATCCCCAGGCAGACAAGGATAAACTCTACGGCACGATGAATTTGGCGTACAAGGGAAGCGGCAAGGGATTCACAGCGGCTGAAGCGATCGCCAGTCAGCTGGGTTCCGGAAATTATTCCATGGAGAATGCCAAGGTGAAAGGTTACGCCGCGATCTCGGCCATCAATAAATATTTCAAGGCGAGCAGCGATGAAATCGACTTCGACCAAATGGTCGGTACTTTAGGAATGAAGAATAAGGTGTTTTCCTATACTGGAAATCTCACGGGAAAAGTGGGAGTGGTGAGGGTAGTCGGCGGGGTTAATGTCGCGACCCTGTCCTACTCGCCCGACATGAAAATCCAGTGTGATCTAAAAAAAGATTTCTTGAATTCGGACGCTCTTCTCGCGGGTCTTCCCGGCGAGGTCAAAAGATACGTGAAAAACGTGGATTGGTTGGCTGATGATAATGGTAATATACCGGTCGATATCAAGATGACTGGGTTGGTTACGGCTAAAAATTGGTCCTACGATTGGACCAGACTTAAAAACAATCTTCTGAAAAAAGCCGGCAATGAGGCCAAGAAAGCGGTCCAAAACGCCGCCCAAAATGGAGTAAAGAATCTGGGTAACTCGTTGAAAGGCCTATTTGGCCATTAAGCTTTCTAGCCGTAAAGCACTTAAGAGCGGGGTCTTTCGCCCCGCTCTTTTTTTATTCTTTCTGTTTTACTGAAAAAGTCCCTAAAACGGACTTTTTAATTTAACGACATTTGTTGAAACCCCACGATTCCCGCGGAATCTTTGGGGCCGCAGGCTGCTTTGTGAGCCTATTCTTTACAGCAGCCTGCCAAGGAAACCCATGGATTTGTTTTTTTCCTATATTTACAAGTTCTTGGCTAGGTTTCTGGGGGTCCGGCGGCAATTACCCTCCAACGCCAAGACCCTTATCTGGATGATTGGCCTTTACGATTTTACCTTCGCCCTGTCATCTGTCTTCATCAATGTCTTCCTTTTCCGGCGGCATGACGCTTGGAACGTGGTTCTTCCCTTCAATTTGATCCAATTTGTTTTTGTACCGGTCGGTTTTTGGGTGGGAGGGATCCTTTCCCCCCGGTTTGGCCACCGGATTTCTTATCAATTGGGGTTTATTTTTCAAGGCTTATTGTTCCTATCCGTCCTGCTTTTGAGGGAATCGGCCCCGGCCTATGGGAATGGGCTCGGGGTCCTGAGCGGTTTGGCCATCGGTTTTTATTACTTAGGGCAGCACGCATTGACCTTGGACCTGACGGATTCCAAGGACCGGGATTATTTTTTTCCCTTTACCTGCTCTTGAGTTCCATCTTGAAAATTCCGGCTCCGACCTTAGCGGGTTGGGTCATTGCATCCTTCAGCACGGGCCAGGGTGAATCCGGTGGATCCTTGACGGGCTACTACCTGATTTTCGGTTTCACCCTGCTCATTTACCTGGGGTTGATCCTCCAGAGTTTCCGGCTACATGTTCCCCATAAGACAGCTGATTACAACGTCCGAAAAATCCTCCGCCTGCCCTGGAGGGATGATTGGAAGGGGCTTTTGACGGCTTGGTTCTTCTCGGGAATCCGGGGGGGAGTTTTTTGGTTCGTCACCAGCTTGTTCGTCTATAAGGCCTGGAGAAACGAGCTGGCGGTGGGGAACTACAATACCCTGGCCACTTTCCTAGCGGTGGTGACGGCCTATGCCTTGTCCCGGTGGGAAGGCTACCAGAACCGTCGCGGGGGAATGGCTCTTTCCTCAGTCCTGATCGTCCTATCCACCCTGGTTTTGGCTTTCAGCCTGGGGCCCATGGCGCTTTTGCTTTTCGTGATTCTATACGCGATTGGTATGACCTGGTTTCAGGTGGGCTTCAGCGCCATTTCTTTCGATGTAATCGAAAAAGCGCCGGAATCCCCCAAGCGGAAGCTGGAATATTTGACCCTTCGTGAGATACCATTGGCCATCGGGCGGATTTTGGGTTTATCCCTTTTCTGGTTCGGGCAGTCCTGGTTCGGGGAAACAGGCCTCCGGGTCGCACTGGTAGTTTTGGGGTTGACCCAATGGGGCACTTACGCTTTTTCCTTTCCCAAGAACCGGGAAAAAAAATAACCTAAGAATTGAACGGAGAGCAATGATCTACGCCATTGGCGACATCCACGGTTGTTTGGCGGCCTTGAAGGATTTATTGGCCCGGTTGCCCTTGAAACCAGAGGATGAACTGGTTTTCCTGGGGGACTACATCGACCGGGGGCCCGACAGCAAGGGGGTGGTGGAGTACCTTTTGAAGAACAAAAAGCCCAATTGGAAGTTTCTCAAGGGGAACCATGAGCAAATGCTATTGGAATGGCTGGGATCCCCCAGCAACATGACTTCCGCCAACTGGCTTTTGAACGGCGGGTACCAGACCCTTCAATCCTACGTACCAGCCCAGAAAATGGACGAGTTGCGCGGGGAAGGGGCCCACATGATTCTCCAATCCCACATCCCGACAGCCCACGTCGAATTTTTCAACTCACTATTACTCACCTATGAGACGCCGGAATATTATTTTTGCCACGCCGGCGTCAACCTGGACAGACCCCTGGGGGCCCAGGACCAGGACGACCTGCTTTGGATCCGCCGCAAATTCATCGAGGATCCCCGTCCCACGCCCAAGTTGGTCGTCTACGGCCATTCGCCCATTGAAAACGTGGACTTGAGCCGCGACCGAATCAATATCGACACCGGCTGTGTTTACGGAGGAACCTTGACTGCGCTGTTCCTCCCGGACAAGAAGTTGTACCAGGCAAAACAGCCGTAGGTATTTTCCACTGCGAGGGAAGAAGAAACTTCCACTTAACTTGCCAGTTTTTCCTTCATTCATCCTTTTCCATTCAATGCCTCACAATTAGCCCTAATTACGAAATCACGGTTTGTTTGATTTAACCCAACTAAGGGAACGGTTTTGGGATAGGCCAAATGTGAATGGGGTGGAGCAGGTTTCACGGGTATTAAGCGGAATTATTGGAATTAAAATGTCATTTGTAGTGGTGGATAACTGGTGGATGGTTTGTGAAGAGTATTGTCGTTGGGAAAACATTTTACGTGTACGGGCCATGATCATAAATTTTTTTTAATGATTTAGTATAAAAATTGTCGCATGTCCGTGTGAGCCAGAGGTAAAATATAAACGTAGACAACACTTACTCCAAAGCTTTCTGCCACCGTGAGTGCACTCACGAAACCCTAAATTTATCCGTCCTTAACTGCTTTACATCTTGCCCACAATCCGTCGTTCTTCATTGCCTCATGAGGAGAAGTCCGTGGAAATTACTGAGAAGATGAAAATCACCAACCGTTTGGGACTTCATTTGAGGGCGGCCGCTGAATTCGTGAGGATTTCATCCAAATTCAAGTGTTGGATCCTAGTTAAAAATCATCACCGCACCGCTGACGGCAAAAGCCTGATCAACCTGATGACATTGGCGTCACCCTTCGGTTCGGAACTCACCATAACTTTCCGGGGCGAGGACGCCTGGGACGCCCGTTCGGCAATTCGTGACTTGGTTTTGAATAAATTCGGGGATGAGATTTAATTTTCCCCGTTTCAAAAACGGATGAATCGTGGAGCAAACCATGAAGGAATCCAATATCCTGGAACAGTTTTTCGAGGAACAGCATCGCAAGTGGAAAAAGAATATTCCTCAATTTATTCGCAAGGAAATAAACCTCCATTCGGAACCGGTTCGGCCTTTAAAACAAAGGAACCAGAGCGAACCGGTTGCTTCCCATTCATCCCACGAGGATAAAAAAAAGTAGACCCTTTAGGGTTTCGAACTCCTGGAGCCGCCTGCTGTTAATAGGGTGAGGTATACTCATTCATAAAGGGAAATTCATATGACACCGGTAAAGAAAAAACCGAGCCAGGAAAAGCGGCTTCATCCAAGGTTTTCGATCGAAATACCCGTTGAGTTCCGTGTGTTGGATGATCAAAAGGAAATCGATAGCTTTTTGGAGTGGATGGAAAAAGAAAAAAAAGGAAAAACTCAAGATGTTAGCCTGGGCGGCATGCAAATCGTGGCAAGCCATCCGCTGAAGAAAGGTGCCATCCTTCAAATCGATTTGATCATCCCGCCCCATAAGGAAAAACTGGTGACTTACGCGGAAGTGATTTGGCCCGGCGAATACGGCGGTGGTTTGAAGTTTCTGATGATGGCGGATGACGTCAAAAAGAACTTGAAGTCTTTCCTGGAAAAACAATTATCTCCCTAGAACAGTCAATTGACAGCTTCCTAAGTAATAAGCTATTGGCTTCAAACGTTTCGCGGTTTCTCGGATTTTCGGTAAGTTTTTTCGAATCTCGAGTTCGCCTGGCGAAGGGCCATTTCGGCATGAATGCCCTTGGACTGGGCCAGCCGGACGAGTTCAAGCAGGAATTTCCCGGCGGTTTTTTCACGAGCCCCCTTTTTCCCGCTTTTCAAACTCTTCCGGAACTCCTTCCAAGCCACATCCAATTTTTCCCAGCCGGTCCTACGAGGCCCTGGGGTCCCACGCTGGGCGATTTTCTCGTGCATGCGCTGGGCCCGAAGGAGGGCGGGAAGGGCCTTGGGAAGGCCGTCAAAGGCGGATTTCCGCTGGGGTTTTTCCCACCGCTTGATTTCCTCCCACCTGCGGTTGATGTGCTCAATTCGGCGGCTGGAATTGCCAAACACATGGGGGTGCCGCCGGACCAGTTTGTCCCCGATGGTTTTGGCCACGTCCTGGAGATTGAACTTCCCCCTTTCCCTGGCGATTTGGGCGTGAAAGACCACCTGCAGGAGCAGGTCGCCCAATTCCTCCCTTAAATGGCCTGAATCGCCGTTATCGATGGCCTCCAGCGTCTCGTGAGCCTCCTCTAGAAGGTAGGGCCTCAGGCTTTTGTGGGTTTGCCTTTTATCCCAAGGACAGCCCTTTTTTGCCCGCAATCTTGACATGATTTTTTCGAGGCGTTTCACAAAATCCATGTTGTCTCCAGTGGTTTTGGAATTTAACATGGGTGGCGGTTGTTTCCAACCCAATTAAGAGGGTTTTCATGAATTTCAACGATTGGAAGAATCTCCTTCTCAAGATGCCTGGAGCGAAACAAGCCAAGGTCTATCTTGCCCGGCAAGGCCATAGTGAATCGGAAGCCGACATAGGCGGCCTGGCAGTGGCGCTCTTGTCCCTTCTCATATTGATCATCCTCTTCAATAGTTTCCTTTTCGGAATCATCATCGCCTTTTCCGAAACCCTTTGGAGCTATTGCCGGCAAAACACGGTGGAAGCCACGGGCATAGGGATCTTCGGTACCGTCATGTTCCTGGCTATTCTTTTCAAGATGCTTCATAAAAAGGAGGAAAAACTAAAGGAACAGGATATGGAGAAGCGGCGCAAACGCCACAAGTTGGACGAGAAACGGCAGTACATCAAAAAAGGCGCCATGGGGAATTTCGAGGAGGTATTCCGCTTCCTGCTTTCGGAGAAATGCTCGGACATCGAGATCAAGTCGGTCCATACCATCGATTTAACGCCCCGCATCCGGTTTGCGGCGAGGAAGTTCATCGCGGAGGATGATTCGGATGTGAACAAGAATTTCCAGTTATTCCGGGAAGCCCTTTTCAAGGACTCCCTGAGCGTAATTGAAATGTGCTTCCAGGTCTCGGAAAACATCCCTTCCGTCATCGTCGACGCCATGATGAGTTTCATCGACCGAAAGGCCAAATACTACGACGGCACGGTTTTAAGCGTGAAGGCCAAGCGGGAGACATTCAAGGGAATTGACCTGGAAAAAACCACCCCTTTCAAGATCCTGGCTTCATTCGACCTTCGTTACAACGACGGCATGGAGGTTCAGCCCTTGCCGGAGGACGTCAGTAAACAGGCAAGGGTGCTGGAAAAATTGAAAGAAAAGGCCCCGAAGCTCAACGTGTTCTACGAGACCAAACGCACCGCCATCAGTGATGGCTGGGAAAAGCCTAAGGACTTGGATGACGTACCGGCCAAAGCCATCGATACCCTCCGGGAAAAGAACATGAGCGAGATGCCCCTGGCCGAATTCCAGGACTTGGCCGTGGGCCTCCTGGGAAAGCTCGGTTTTGACGTGCGAAAAGTCAAAAAAATTCCCGGAGGGACCCTCCAGATACAGGCCGATTTTCCCCACCCCGTGATCGGGGGAAATTTCATGGTGCTGGCCCGCCAATACCCGGAAACCGCTCCCGTGCACCTCGACTTAGTCCGGGAGTTGGACGAATTGACTCGGGAGGAGTCCTGTAAGAGGGGAATCTATCTCGTCACGGGCCTATTCACGGAGGAAGCCAGGAATACCTCCAAGAAACTGGCTGTGGATTTGGTGGATGGCCGCCGGATCGCTGAATTGCTGGATGGGCCGCCTTATGAGGACCGTTGGTCTATCCGGGTTGTGGACGAGACCGGCAAGGTCATGGACTTGAGCCGGATGTCCCTCCTGGACTTTCAGCAAGAAGTGGACCAATTCCTGAAAAGCATGGGTTTCAGAGTCGTGAAAATCCGGCGTGACCCGGGAGGGTCCGTTGTCGCGGTGGCTGAGCATCCCCATCCCGTGACGGGGGGGAAATTTGCCGTGCTAGCCAGGCAATTTCCGGCCGACACCCGGGTTGAGGCGGAAGTGGTCAGCGAATTCGCCCTGATCATGAAAACCGAATTTTGCCAGCGCGGTATTTTAATGGTGCCGGCCGAGTTCGCGAGGGACTCCCAGGCGCTCGCGCGCTTTTCGGGGGTTGAACTAGTGGACCGGAACACCTGGGAGAACTTGCGCCGCCACAGGGAAATCAACGGCTGAACCCCTTGACAGACGACGGAAGTGGAAGTATTCATTGTTACCAAATCATCCAAGGAGGTTCCCCGTGTCACCTAAACGCCGTCATAAGAATGAATTCATGGATGATGAAGAACCCATCGAAGAGGAAGATCTGAAAGACGATGAAGACGAGGATGAGGACGAAGGCCTGGAGGAAGAAGAGACTATCGACTTGGAAAAAGCCAAGAAAGAGGAAGAGGATGAGGAAGACGATGAGGAGGAAGAAGAGGACGTCCTAGGCGATACTGTAGCGGATATCGAGAGGCGCCGCATCTTCCAACACGAGGCCGAGGACTTGTTGGAAAACTTGACCCTGGACGACGTCCGGGATGTCCTGAAGGAAAACGGATTGGACACCGACCTCGCTTCGCGCGTTAAGAAACTCCTGGCTGAAGTGATCAGCGAGGGGGAAGTGTCGTCCATGGATGAGGCCTGGGCGGAAGCTTTCGAACGAATAGAGGATTAATCTATTCACCATTCAAAATGCCGGACTGGGAACCCGTCCGGCATTTTTTTAGGCAAATGAAACCAAAACTTATACCGACCCCACTCTTTGTGCTAAACTTGACCGCACCATGCTGAAGGATTATTTCCAAAAACTGAAAACCATCTGGACGAGGACCTCCGAATTTTACGAAAACATCCTGGGCCGGGGCGATTCTTCGGAAGCGACGCGCTTCGCGGCGTTTACGGGAATCCTGGTGGCCTTGGAATTGAGTTTCGCGGAGGTTGTGAACGGGGGCTCGATGACCATGGTGGCCTTGGTGACGGTGATGATGTTTGTTTTTACGCCTTTTTTAACCTTGGCCTGGGTTTACCTTTGGGCCGGATTCATTCGGCTTTGCGGGTTGCTTTTGGGTGAGAAACTCCCCTTGGAAACTATCCAGTTGGTGGTGGCTTATTCCTCCGCGGGTTTGGTGACCCTGGGGGTCGGGTTTTTGTGGGGAAAGTGGCTCGCTCTCATCACGGTCATTTTTCAGGTTTTGGGGGCTGAAAGGGCCTTAAAATGTTCCAGAAGGATGGCGGCGGTATACGTGATGCTGCCCGTCTCGATGGTGATGGTTTTGCTGGGGATTTTCACACTTATGTTCAAGGTGTTTTAAATGGCTAACCCCGTTGCTGTTAAAAAAGACTCTTCGGTTCTTCCCGAAAAAACCCGGAAAAGTCCCGCCCGAAAAACCGCCCAAGTTCCGGCTTTAGAAAATTCCAACATTGGCCAGGAAGCCAACCAGAATCTCGTCACTTCCTTCCGCTGGGGTTGGTACGGGCTTTCCTTTTTTATTCCCTTCGCCGGCATATTCATCGGCTTGTTTCTTTATGACCAGGATTCCAGGGAAGTCCGGAAAGTCGGGCGAAACTCCCTTTTGCTGGGTTTTCTCGTTTGGGTGGTATTCCCCATGTTTGTCCTGCTGGGTTTGGTTTTCCTGGGGACCCTAACGGCCCTTTCCTGGTTATCCGACCTCATTCCTCCGATGAATTGACACTTGGTTTTTTTGAGAGTCTCCGCTGAAAGCCCAACTTTTTTTTCTAAGGATGCCCGATTGCCCTCCATTCTCATAACCGGCGGTACCCGGGGGATTGGCTTAGCCCTTTCAAAAGCCTTTGCCTGCAAGGGATGGAAGGTGGCGTCCTGCTACCACTTGGACGAGGAATCTGCGCAAAAGGCGCGTACTGAAATGTCGCGGCTCACCCCGGATTACCTGTTGGAAAAATGCGACGTCACCGTTGAAAAAACGGTTTCTAAAATGGTGAAGGAACTGGCGGATCAATGGGACGGGCTGGATTGCGTCATTCATAATGCCGGGGCTACCTCGAACGCCAGGATTTTAAATACCGAGGAGACCCAGTGGGAGGACACCCTGGCGGTCCATTTGAAAGGGGCCTTTTTGATTTCAAAGGCGGCGTTGAGGTCCATGCTCCGGCGCAGGTCCGGCCACTTGATCTTCATTTCCTCGATTGTTGGCACCACCGGGAACATCGGCCAGGGCGCTTACACGGCCGCCAAGGCGGGCCTCGTGGGGTTCTCGCGCAGCCTGGCCCAGGAATATGGCTCTAAGAACATCCGCTCCAATGTTGTCTGCCCGGGTTTCCATAAAACCGGCCTTTCCAGCGGCCTTACTCCCCAGGCCGAGGAAACCATCCGGAAGAATCATCTCTTGGATAAGACCGCCAACCTGGATGAAGTCGCCGATTTCATGGTTTGGTTGGCCGGCGCGACCTCTATTTCGGGCCAAGTATTCAACTTGGATTCGCGGATACCCGGTTGGCTATGACAGCCGGAAAACGGTACCATTAAATTAAGAAGCGCCTGATCCAAAGCTTCTTTATAGATTAAAATATACCTTCGGAAAATAACCATGAGCTTTTTGGACGACATTCACGAAGAACTGGACGAATTGGAAAGCCAAGGCCTTCGGCGGCGCCTGAGGGAGGTGGATTCCCTGGGGGGCATGAAGGCCGCCGTCCATAACCGGGAATGCGTCCTCTTTTGCACCAACAACTACTTGGGTTTGGCGGACCATCCGCACGTGCTGGAGCGTTCCCAACAGGCCTTGCGTCGTTATGGCGCTGGCGCTCAGGCGTCCCGGCTTATTTCGGGCCATTTTCCCATCCATCGGGAGTTGGAAGAAAAGACCGCGGCCTTCAAGGGCTCGAAATCCTGCCTGGCTTTTCCGAGCGGCTACATGGCCAACCTAGCGGGGGTCTGCGCCTTGGCGGGGGAAGGTGACGCCATCCTCTGCGACCGGCTCAACCATGCCAGCCTCATCGACGCTTGCCGCATGTCCAAGGCCAAGCTCCTAGTTTACGAACACCTCAACCTGGACGGCCTCGAGAAACAATTGTCGCGGTCGGTAAAATACCGGCGCCGCTTGATCGTCACGGACGCCCTTTTCAGCATGGACGGGGACTTAGCGCCCCTCCTGAAAATCATGGAACAGGCCCATGGGCACGAGGCCCTCGTGATGGTGGACGACGCGCATGGCACCGGGGTCCTGGGGCCGGGGGGCCGGGGGATCACCCATCATTTTCCACTGAAGCATTTCCCGACCGTCGTGATGGGCACCTATAGCAAGGCCTTGGGCAGCCTGGGCGGGTTCTTGTGCGGCGCCGGGGAATTCATCGAGTATTTAATGAATAATGCTCGTACCTTTATTTACACGACCGGGCTTCCGCCGGCGGTTTGCGGAGCCTCGCTGGGCGCTTTGGAGGTGCTTGAACAGGAACCCCGGAGAGTGGAACGCTTATGGGAAAATGCCAGGAAAATACGGGAAGGTTTGAGGACCCTGGGGTATGAAATCTCCACGGGAGTCGGGCCCATATTACCGGTCATCGTCGGGGATAATGAGGAAGCGGTGAAGATGTCGGATAAACTGTTGGAAGAGGGAATTCTCGTGGTGGCCATCCGGCCACCGACGGTGCCAAAAGGTACGGCCCGCTTGAGGTTATCGGTTTCAAGCGAGCATTCGGAAGCTGATATCGACAAGCTTTTAAACGCGTTTAAAAAACTATAGGACCCTGACGCGCCATCCGGCTTTTTTCCGCCTGGAACCAAGTTTTATCCGGGTTTCATAAGCTTCAAAAAACGGGATGATTCGGCGGGCTCAAAGGGGAAAAAATGAAAAGTTTATTCGTGGTCGGGACCGATACCAATATTGGAAAAACCTTGGTAGCGGCCGGCTTGGCCCGGATGTTAGCCAATCGAGGAATCAAGGTTGGCGTGATGAAGCCCGTGGGGTCGGGGGGGATTCCTAACGCCGACGGGAAATTCCTGCAAATGGCCGCGAAATTACCCGATTCGGCCTTTCCGGGTATCGTTCCGGTCCAATACCGGCAGGAATTGTCCCCCTATGTGGCGGCTTGGAAAGAAGGGGACGTTCCGCTTAAAAAAATCGATAAATCCTTCAAAAAGGCAAAGAGGAAATATGATTGCATGATCGTGGAGGGAATCGGAGGGGTCTTGGTGCCCATCACCCGAGATTTTTTCGCCACGGATTGGCTGACCAAGTGGAAACTGCCGGCCTTGGTCGTGGCCCGGGCGGGCTTGGGGACCATCAACCATACCCTTTTGACCGTCAGTGCGCTCCAATTCAGGAAGGTGAAGATCCTTGGCGTGATATTAAACGGGTCCAAGGGAAAAGACCTGTCCGAGAAGACCAACGTGACGGCTTTGAGTCGGCTCCTGAAAGTCCCGATTTATGGACCTTTGAAGTTCAACCCGAAGTACCAGACGAACCTGGACTTACTGGCGAGGGATCTTTCTAAATTAAGGTTGAAGATCTAAGACTCGCAATGAAGAATAAAGAAATAAAAAATGAATTACAAAAAATTAGCAGCGATCGATAAAAAATACCTCTGGCATCCCTTCACCCAGCAGCAGGAGTGGGAAAAAGACCCGGATATTCCCATCATTGTCCGCGGCAAGGGGACTTACCTTTACGACTCCATGGGCAAAAGGTACCTGGACGGGGTGTCGTCCCTTTGGTGCAACGTCCACGGGCACCGGGTTCCGGAAATCGATCGGGCCATCCAAAAGCAACTGGGTAAGATCGCCCATTCCACCCTGCTTGGAGCTTCCAACGAGCCTGCGGTTTTATTGGCGCGGGAGCTGGTGGAAACCGCGCCGAAGGGGTTAACCCGGGTTTTCTATTCGGACTCGGGTTCGGAGGCCAATGAAATCGCCGCGAAGATGGCCTTCCAATATTGGAAACAGGCCAAACCCGCCAAACCGAAAAAAAACCTGTTCCTGACGGTTCGGGAGGGATACCACGGGGACACCCTCGGCTCAGTCAGCCTCGGAGGGGTGGAACTTTTCCACGGAATCTTCGGCCCGCTCCTCTTTAAAACCCTGAAAGTCAAAAGCCCTCATGATTATCCCAGCCGTCATGTTTCCAATGAAAAATGGCTAGGGGACTGTGTCCGGGAAGCCAAGGGGGTGTTCCGGAAATACGGTTCCCGGCTTGCGGCGGTCCATATGGAGCCCTTGATCGAGGGGGCAGGCGGGATGCTGGTGCACCCGCGGGGCTACCTCAAAGTCCTCCGGAGGCTTTGCGATCAATACAACGTCCTTTTGATTTTGGACGAGGTCGCTACGGGTTTTGGAAGAACCGGCACGATGTTCGCGTGCGAGCAGGAAGGAGTATCGCCTGATCTCATGTGCCTGGCCAAGAATCTGACGGGCGGGTACTTACCCATCGCGGCGACTTTGACGACCGAGAGGATTTACCGGGCCTTCCTGGGGAAATTCGAGTCCCTGCGGACCTTTTACCACGGTCATACTTTCACGGGGAACCAGTTAGGATGCGCAGCGGCTCTCGCGAACCTGAAATTGATTCAGAAGAAAGGCTTCCTGGAGCGGGTCCGTGAGAAGGGGCGGTTGCTGGAAGCCATGCTGGCGCCGTTAAAGTCACATGCCCACGTGGGTGACATCCGACTTCGCGGCCTCATGGGCGGGATTGAACTGATCCGGGATAAAAAAACGAATGAGTCTTATACCTATCGCCTCAAGATGGGTTACCGGGTCTGCGCTGAAGCGAAAAAAAGAGGCGTGCTACTGCGCCCGCTAGGAAACGTGATCGTCCTCATGCCGCCATTGGCGATGACCAAGAAGGACCTGGTCTATTTGGCCCAAACCATCTTCCGGAGCATCTGCCGGGCCACAGAGGTTCGTTTTTCATAAGTTCTTGTGTTAAAGTATGCCGCCCATGAAGAAAAAAAATCATAATCTTCGCTCAACCAAGACCGTGGCCGTGATCAGCCTAGGCTGTCCCAAGAACACCGTGGATTCGGAGGTCATGCTGGGGAAACTGGCCCAGGACCATTACAAGATCGTGGCGGACCCGGCCGGGGCTGAGATTGTTATTGTTAACACCTGCGGATTCATCGAGGCCGCGAAGAAGGAATCCATCGATACCATCCTGGACATGGCGAAACTCCGGAAAACAGGAAACTTGAAGTCCTTGGTGGTGGGGGGATGCCTAGCCCAGCGCTACGGGGAAGAACTCAAAAGGGAACTGCCCGAGATCGACATTCTCTTTGGCTTGAACGACGTGGAAAAGGTGACGGAGAAAATAAAGAATTCATCGTTGGTGGTTACTCCTCATGAAGCCACCTATGTTTATGACGCTTCCTCCCCCCGCCTGCTCTCAACTCCCGGATATTATGCCTATGTGAAGATCTCGGAAGGCTGTGACCTCCCCTGTACTTTCTGCATCATTCCCAAAATCAGGGGCAGTCATCGCAGCCGTTCCATGGAAGATATAGAAAAGGAAGCGCGTAATTTGGCGGCCATGGGGGTGCGGGAAATTTGCCTAGTCGCCCAGGACAGCACTTGGTACGGTTCAGATCTGTATGGGAAGCCCCGGATTTCGGAACTGCTGGTGCGTTTGTCAAAAGTGGAAAGGTTGGAGTGGATCAGGCTTCATTATCTATATCCCAGCCGGGTGACGGATGACTTGATGGAAGTGATGGCTATCAATGATAAAATTTGCCCTTATTTTGATATCCCGTTCCAACACGCCAACGATCGAATCCTGAAATCCATGCGAAGAATAGGGAATAAAAGCCTGTTGGAGGGCCTTGTCCATAAAATCCATTCCCGAATCCCGAAAGCTTCCATCCGCTCGACTTTTATCGTTGGTTTTCCGGGTGAAACAGAGCATGATTTTGAGGAATTGCTCGATTTTTTAAAAGGTTCCCGGATGGATTATGTGGGTTTTTTCCCCTATTCTCAGGAGGAAAACACCCCCGCCGGGGCCATGGAATCCCAGGTGCCGGAAAAGGTGAAAAAAGAAAGACTGGCCCAGGCCAGCCAAACCCAGGAGAACCTGGCCGAGAAATCTCACCAGCGATGGGTTGGGGATAAACTAACTGCAGTCGTGGAATCAATAGAAAGCGGGGAAGATGTCCAGGGGCGGACCAAGTACCAGGCACCGGAAGTGGATGGGATCGTTCATATTGAGGGGCTAAAAAAAGCGAGGATCGGACAGAAGGTGGAAGTGGTTCTCTCCCATACTCTTGGGCAGGATTTGGTGGGGGAAGCCGTTCTTAAATAAACTTCCAATCTTTAATCCCGCGTTTTTATACTCTATGGGTTGAACAGTTTCTTAAATCGAGGTGGCCTTTGGCCGAGGTAGTAAAACCAATTAAACAATCCCGTTGGAACGCGCCCAACCTGGTGACCTTGTCCCGGATATTGGTGACGCCGATCTTCCTGGTGCTGATATTCCGCAATGAGTTGTGGGCCAAGTGGACGGCGGGAATTTTATTCGCCTGGGGCGCGTTCAGCGATTACCTGGACGGTTACCTCGCAAGAAAATACCAATTAAAAACCGCGTTTGGGACCCTATTCGATCCCCTGGCGGACAAAATCCTATTCATCTCGGTGATGCTGGCTTTCGTCCAACTCCTATTGGTTCCGGCCTGGATGGTGGTCATCATCGCCGGGCGGGAATTTCTCATCACAGGACTTCGCCAGTACGCCCAAAGCCTGAACGTCATCATCGCCGCTAGCCGGGGGGGCAAGCATAAGACCGTTTCCCAAATCGTGGCGATCTCCGTGATCCTGGCTATTGTCTGCGTGAAGGCAACGCTGGAAAAATACCAGTTGGGTAAATACCAAGGAAATTGGGATCTATTTGCCGCGCAGATGGGAACGGCGGGGGAATTGATGAATAATGTGATTTTGTACGGCCCCTATTGGCTCATGTTTTACGCCACCGTCATGTCCATCATCTCCGGCGTGGATTACCTGGTCCGGAATTGGCATGTTGTCAGCGGGAAGAAAAAATGAAAATCATCAATTTTTTAACCGCGACTTTTTTCGGAATCGGGAAGATTCCCGGGGCCCCCGGAACCTGGGCTTCCATTGTCGCAATGTTTCTTTTTTACCATCTGGTAAACCAGCCTTTCCATCTGGGGGCGATCCTGGCGGTTGTTTTCTTCGTTGGCGTTTACGCATCAGGCCGGCTGGAAAAGGAGATGAAAGAGAAGGATCCTTCCTGCGCGGTGATCGATGAGGTTTTGGGGATGGGTGTGGCCATGCTGGCCATCCCGGCGGTATGGTATTACGTCCTGATGGCCTTCATTTTTTTCAGGTTGTTTGACATCTGGAAACCCTTTCCCATCCGCAAGTTAGAAAAGCTTCCCGGGGGCTGGGGAATCATGACCGATGACCTATTGGCCGGCATCTACGCCAATGTCTGGATTCGAATCGGGGCCTACTTGGTTAAATTCATGTCGTTATAAGAAGGGCGGAAACCTTGAACGCGGAAATCATTGCCATCGGGACGGAAATGCTTTTAGGACAGTCCGTGGACACCAACTCCTCATGGATCGCGGGCGAAATGGCTCTGTTGGGCGTGGATGTTTATTCCTTCCAGGCCGTGGGGGACAACGAGAAAAGGGCCGAAACGGCCATCAAATCAGCCTGTGAGAGGAGCCAGTTGGTGGTGACGACGGGAGGCTTGGGGTCCACGGTGGACGACGTGACCCGCAAGGCCGCCGCCAAGGCGGCACAAAAACAGTTGGTTTTCCACGAGGAAATCGCCAAGAAAATCGAGGAGCGTTTTTCCCGGTTCCAACCGGGACGCGCTTTTCCGAGGGTGAACGTGAACCAGGCTTTCGTCCCGCAAGGCGCCAGCGTCATACCCAACCCGAACGGAACGGCTCCCGGTTTCATCGTCAAGGTGGGGAAGGCCCACCTGGCCTGCCTGCCCGGTGTTCCCGAAGAAATGAAGGCCATGTTTGAGGCGACGGTGAATCCCTTGATCAAGACCCTCTCGCCAACCGGTAACATCATTAAGTCGCGGGTTTACCGCACCACGGGGATTTCTGAGTCCCTACTCAACGAGAAAATCGTGGACCTGTTCGAGAAATCCACCAATCCCACCGTGGGAGTCCTGGCTCATCCGGAAGGAGTGGATATCCGGTTGACCGCCAAGGCCGCCACCGGGGAAGAGGCGGACGCCCTGATCGATACCTTGGGAAAGGCCCTGACTTCCCGATTGCCCAACCACCTCTATGGCTGGGACAAGGACAGCCTGGAATCCCTCGTGGGACAAATGCTCACGACGAGGCATTTGACCCTGGCGGTGGCGGAATCCTGCACCGGCGGTCTGATCGCCCATCGGATCACCTTGGTGCCGGGCAGCTCCAATTATTTCAAGGCCGGTTACGTGGTCTACAGCAATGAATCCAAAACGGAAACCTTGAAGGTGGATGCCGGTCTGATCCGTCAAAAGGGCGCCGTGAGCCTGGAAGTGGCCAAGGCTCTGGCCGAAGGCGCCAGTAAAACGGGGAAGGCCGATGTCGGTCTTTCCACGACGGGAATCGCGGGTCCTTCCGGAGGTTCAAAGGACAAACCAGTCGGGTTGGTTTACATCGGCATCGCCGACGACCAAACCAGCCAGGCTTTCGAATTCCACTTCCCCGGAAACCGTGAAACTATCAAAAAGAGAGCCAGCCAAGCGGCCTTGGATCTGTTACGACGCCATTGCCTTCAGATGGCACTGACGGATTGAGAAAAATTGCGATCGCTCCGGCTTTTCACGGCTGTTTCATTGAACGATGAATTGAGAAACCTAATCGGGGATGTCCTGCGAAATGGCGCAAAGTTGAAGGCCCCGGTCAAATGGGTGGAACCCCATCAACTGCACATGACCCTCTTTTTTTTAGGGAGCCAACCGGAAGAACGCTTGGCCTTGATCATGGATTCGCTGGATAAACCTGCCGAAAAGGCCGGCTCCTTCACCCTGGAGCTGGATGGAATAGGAGCCTTCCCCTCCCTGGAAAGGCCGAAAGTCATATTCATGCCAGCGTTGGAGGGAAAAGAAGCCCTGTGCCTTCTGGCTTCAGGCATATCAGGAGTTTTAACGCCGTTGGGCATTCAGCCGGAGGAAAGGGAATATCACGCCCACGTGACTTTGGGGCGCGTGAAAGAACCCAAGGGCATGGAGAATGTCCTGAAACGTCTGGAAGAAGGCTGTCCGCCGGTGCTGGGGAAAATGGCCGTGGATCATTTCTCCCTCTTTGAAAGCCGCCTTACCGAGAAAGGCCCGATTTATACCGAGTTGAAAAAATACTTTTTCCCGAAAGGATGAACAATGGCTGAGGAGACAAAGGGGAAGCAAAACCCGGAACTCAATGAAAAGGAGCTGGAGGAGCAGTTAAAGGCTTACCAGCAGGCCCAACTGAATTTCCTGCACCAGCAGTTCCAGTGGCTGATCCAGTTCATCTCCAGTTATTTTCCCGGGGATCAATTGGCCATCGAAGACGCGGGCCCGGATGTCCACTTCATCCATAAGATCATCGAAGACGGAAAACCGATAGGGGCCCTGGTTTACCGGTTCCGGAAAATCATGGATAAAAAAGGCTATTTCAAAGAAGTGGAAGGGGATTACCGGGAGGAACTAGAAGTGCCCGAGATCTTGTTCGTGGATTCGGAAACCCAAAAATTCAGCGCCCCGGAATCCACCGATGTGGAGGGGAATTTCGTGGAGATACCGCCGGAAAAATTAAATGGGAAAATCCGGGAATTGCGGGAAGAGATCAAGAAAAGGTTCAAGGTCAAGCAACTGCGGGAGAGCGTATAGATGGACAAGCGAGGGGCTTCCAACCCGTCCTCCCTCATGATGTACGGGGACAGTGAGAGGGATTCCAACCTTTATTACGCCGTGAAATTCGTGGTGCCGGACCCTTTCCTGTTTTTCCAAATCCACGGCCGGAAAATCATCCTCATGAGCGACCTGGAATTGGGAAGGGCCCAAAAACAAGCTAAAGTCGATAATATCCTTTCCTATTCGGATATTCAAACGAGGGTGAAAAAAACCGGTGCTCCGAAACCCGGCGTGGGGGACATGGCGGCTTTCTTCCTGAAAAGTCGGAAAGTGAGAAAGATCGCTGTCCCCGAGAACTTTCCCTTGGGACTGGCGGATGCCCTGAGGGAAAGGGGGCTGACGGTGTTATCCCTAACAGAGCCTTTCTTTCCGGAGCGCGTTTACAAATCCAAGCAGGAAATCCAAATGATCACCCGAACACTTCGGCATACCGAGGCCGCCATCAGGAAGGCCGAAGACCTGCTCCGGAAGTCCCGGATTGCCGGCAAGCGAATTTATTACCGGGGAACCTTGGTCACCTCGGAGCTCATTAAAAGGGTGATCAACCTTTCCTTGATGGAAAACAACTGCGTCGGGTGCCACACCATCGTGGCCAGCGGCAACCAGGGTTGCGATCCCCATCAGGAAGGGAAGGGGCCCATTTGGGCCCACCAATCCTTAGTGGTGGATGTGTTTCCCAGGTCGGAGGATTCTTTTTATTATGCGGATATCACCCGGACTTTCGTGAAGGGAAAAGCTTCGCCGATTTTAAAAGCCCAGTATGAGACGGTCCGAGCGGCCCAGGAAAAGGGAATCAGCATGGCGCGACCGGGCGTGAACGGAAGAGATATCCACGAGGTCGTCCAAAAGGAAATGGAAAGCCGTGGTTTCAAGACTGGAAATATAAACGGCGTCATGGCCGGGTTTTTCCACGGCACCGGGCACGGCCTGGGACTGGATGTGCATGAGGCACCCCGACTGAACAGCACCAGTCATTATTTGAAAAAAGGGGAAGTTGTCACGATCGAGCCGGGGCTTTATTACCCGGGCGTGGGAGCCGTGAGGATCGAGGACCTCTTGGTGATCACCGAAAAGGGGCGCCAAAACCTCACGGTCTATCCGAAGAAATTGGAAATTAGCTGAGACCCTATGCGCGAAAGGTTTCGACTTGCCAAATGAGCCAATTCACTTAGTAATAGGAACCCCCTGTTACGGCGGTCTGATCACCGTTCCTAATTTTATGGCGGCTTTAAGGCTGAGGGACTATTGCGGGAAAAACGGCATCCGTTTGACCTTTGCCATGCCCTGGGGCGACGCTTTGGTCACCCGGGCCAGGCAAAGCATCGCCGCTTATTTCCTGGAAGACCCCACGGCAACCCACCTGTTGTTCATCGACGCGGATATCAGCTATGAGGTGGAGCAGGTCCTGCGGTTCCTTAGGTTTAACTGGGAAGTTTGCGCGGGTCTTTACCCCCTCAAACGGTACGACTGGGATAGGGTCCGAAAAAAAGTCTTGGCGGGTTACGAACACTTGGAATCGGCGGGTCTTTCCTACGTCATTGATTTGAAGGAACAATACGAAACGATCGATGGGTTCGGCAGGGTTGCCCGGGCGGGAACCGGTTTTTTAATGATCAAGCGGTCGGTCTTCGAGGCCATGGCGAAACGGTACCCCGAGTTGAAATACAAGGTGGCGGGTCCCCGAGGCGAAAAGGCCCACTACGCCTTTTTCAACTGCCTGGTAGACGAAAAGGGGGATTACCTTTCGGAGGATTACAGCTTTTGCAAGCGCTGGACAGACATGGGCGGGGAGATCTGGGCAGATTTCCAGAGCCGCTTGAACCACATGGGGCCCGAGATGTTCAAGGGGGATGTGGCCCGGAATTTCATGCAGACCCATCCGAAGGAGCCGTCATGAAACCTGGCCAAAAGTTTCATCTGGTGATCGGAACCCCCGCTTACGGGGGACAACTCACGGCGGTTTACGCGTCTTCAGTCCTGCAATTCATGGAAGTCTGCGATAATCTCAGCAACCTCCAGATCGAGGTGGCGGTACAATGGGGCGACGCCCTGGTTCCCAGGGCCAGGCAGGACTTGGTGACCCGCTTTATTGAGACGCAGCAGGCAACCCACCTGCTCTTTATCGATTCGGATATCGGGTTCCCTCCCGAACAGGTTTTCCGTCTATTGGATTTTGACGCTGAAATGGCCGCGGGGGTTTACCCCTACAAGCGTTTGGATCTGGAGAGGGCCCGGAAAGCCCATGAAAAGAAAAGACCTATTCAAAGCCCGGAACTATGGTCCTATGGGGTGGAGTTTGAAGACCCCGGGAAAATAACCGTGAAGAACGGTTTCGCCAGGGCTCTTTACGCCGGGATGGGTTTTGTCCTGATCAAAAAATCCGTCTTTCATAAAATGATAAAACAATATCCGGAGCTCAAATATACGGGTGGTTTTCGCGCCTCCGACCCATTCCCCCAAAGTCCCAATCGTTACGCTCTGTTCAACGAATTCATCGACGAATCAACGGGCCGTTACCTCCCGGAGGACCGGAGTTTCTGCCGCCGCTGGACCCGAATGGGAGGCAAGATCTGGGTCGACACCCAAAGCCGGCTTCAGCACATGGGCCCCACCGTTTTTGACGGCGATTTTTCCACCCAATTCTCTTCCGAAAGCCCGTAGGGTTTAACTATTCATGCAGCTCTTGACCAACCCACCGAGCCAGGGTTGACAAGGGATATAATGAGGCCGTTCAATAAGTCATTACATAACTTTTTATTAAGCAGGCCTGTGATGAAACCCTTCTCTTACACCTGCGTCCTGTCGGCGCTTCTTTTTCTATCCTTGCCTGTTTGGGGCCAAAATCAAACTTCCCCGGGGAAGACGATAACGCCCACCCCCACATGCACCTCGACCCCGGCCGATACTCCCACTCCGCCCCCCTTGTACCCGGACTATACCAGCGCCTATAACGCGGGCGTTCAGGACGCCAACGATAAAAGTTGGAAGAACTCCCTGGCGGCTTTTCAAGCCGCCTTGAATTACGCCACCTCTTTGCAAACCCGGGACGATTGCCAAAAAGGAATCGACGAGGCGAAAGCCCAGTTAAAAAACCTACCCCCGGCCCCAGCCCAAACGTCGGCGCCTACACCCACCTTGACTCCGGCACCGGTCGAGAATCCGGTTTTTTCGCCTTTAACAGGATTGCGGCTGGCCCTCTATTACTACAAGCTTCACAACTTGAAGAAGGCCTTGTCGGAATTGAGGGCGGCCAAACCAAAAAGTTTAAGCCAAAAGGCCTGCAGGTATTTCATCCTATACCGGGTCTATACGAAAAAAGCCCAGGTGGCCCTGAAACAGGGTTCCAAGAATCATTTCCAACGCGAACAGGACAAGGCGCTGGGATACAAGGCCGAATGCCAAAAGTTGATAACCGGGAAGGGAAGCGGGCAGGCGGTGGGGCCCGGCCGCATCGATTCCATTCAGAAAAGCATCGATCCTGTGAAAACTTTCCTGGATTGTTGCGATGAGGGAAAAGGGAATTGTGGTGACATACCGTGGGATATTTAAAAGGCGAGGCCGTATGTAAGATCGAAATGGAGTAAGGTGGTAAAGGGAGGGAGGGGCAATAGCCCTTTGTTCCGGCAATTTCTACATGGGAGGTATGGGAAGGGGTTTAAAACTGAGTGTTTTTAAAGGGTGCCCAGCCTAAACTCAACCCATTTTTATGATTTAATTTGCTACCTTCTAACATAGTTTAGCGATAAAATAAGAGTGTAAATAGGTACCTTTAAAAGCTCACATCCGCCGTGAGTGCCCTCACGAACCCCAAAAATTGATGTTCTCATAATACATTTCCGTCTTGTACGTGAACCATCGCTCTTAATTTCATCATGAGGAGGCTCTCATGGAAATTACCGAGAAGATGAAAATCACCAACCGTTTAGGACTTCACTTGAGAGCGGCCGCCCAATTCGTGAAAACCGCGTCCAAATTCAAGTGTTTGATACTGGTTAAAAACCATCACCGAACCGCGGATGGCAAAAGCCTGCTTAACATGATGACCTTGGCGTCACCCTTCGGTTCGGAACTCACGTTGATGTTCAGCGGCGTGGATGCCTGGGACGCCCGGATAGCCATCCATGACCTGCTTTTAAATAAATTCGGGGAAGCAAATTAAATTTCACCTCTTGAAGTATGTTGGAACCAGGAGGAACACCATGGATCGATACAAATTTTTGGAACAATTTTTCGAGGAACAGCACCACAAGTGGAAAAAGATTGCCCCCCTATCCGTTCGAAAAGAAAACAACCCGCTTCCGGATTCCAGCGGGCCCTTTAACCAAGCGAGCTCAAGCGAGCCGGTCACTTCAAGTTCATCAAACGAGGATAAAAATAAATCCTTCAGGTATTCAAAGCCCTGAAGCCGCTTTGCATTTTCTAAGAGACGAGAAGGGGGTGAAAATATGAAAAAGACAGATCAGCAAGTCCTCAAAAAATTCGGGGAGAACGTCCGCAAGATCCGCAAAATGCACGGCTGGACCCAGCCAAAGTTAGGCGCCCGGGCTGGGTTGGCGGCCAACTTCATCGGTTTCGTGGAACGCGCCGAGAGAAGTATTACGCTTAAGAATATCGTCAGGATCCAAAAGGGTTTAGGCTGCTCCATGAACAAACTCTTTGAAGGGATTTAAATAAAGTAATACCAAACTTTCTAACTCCTCATGTCAACTTTCCGGAAAGTTGTCAATGAGGCTGTTTCCTCGTATCCCTTAATAGAGATGTTGACGCTCGTTCATGAAAAAGGTAAAGGATGAGGCTTTACAGCCGGGGAAAGACGATTGGTTCAACTGGATGATTTGCAAAAAAACCGCGTACCGATCTTCTCCGGGCGTCTCATTGCAGAACACACTTTTGGGTACCATGTAGGGATTATTGGGGATCGGCGACCCGATGTGCCACAACACGTTATCTTTTCCTTTTTCTCCGACTACGATCAGGCTCATGTTCCCGGCGTTTTTGGCCCATGTACAGGTCACTCCCGATGATCCGCTCGAGATAGCCGGGTTTCCGTTGATGGCCATAATCGTCGAGGCGTAGGAAGAGCCGCCGATTTTCACATTGAAGGTGTAGTTTTTTCCAATCGTTACGCCCATGGTACTTTGATAGATTCCGCCGGTGATCGGCGGGACGCCGTATAGGGTGGCGACACCACTCATGGAAGGTTCCACGCCCTTGAATGACAAGAGAACTGATTTGCCGTTGCCGGCAAGGGTGACGGACGCGGTCGTGACGGCGTTGCCATTGTTATCCGCAATATACACCGTGCTGACGCCAAATAGGCCCCGGGTAGTGTTGACCGCCATCATGATGGCCTGTATGACCGGTCCGTCGCTCTGGATGGCCGATGTTTTCAACGGCGTTGCCGCCATTGTCCCCGCAGGTGAGGAATTGGCCGGGGGCACGGCCGCCGCACTCTTGGAACTGAGTGGCATGGTTACAAACAAAAAAGACAGGATGATCGGAACCAATATAAAACGCTGGCTTCGTGACATAAAACCCCCTAGAAAAAAATGGATTTCCGAATTTTTCAAGACCCTATTGAGGCATGATTATATACGCTGATTCACCAAACGAATTTTTTACTGCACCCTCACCAAACCCGTCAGGCCGGGGCCGGCACCCGGGAAAGGGAGAAAGCCCTGGGTTCAATGAAGAATTTCTTGGATTTATTGTATTTTAGGTTCCCAAAACTTTTTAGGCATTCCTGAAATTCCAGGGAAAAGGTAATATTAAGCGTCATTTTGTCTGCTCGAATAAATTTCAATGAGGGAGAACCATCATGAAGCCCATGAGGTACCTTGCCCTTGGCGTCCTATTGTTTTATCTGCCGGCCGTTTCCAATGCCAAGACACCAGCGCCTGCTAATTTACAGTCCCATCCGTTCAATGACGGATTGGTTTTAAGTTGGACCCCGCCGGCCTTTTCGGGAATCAAGGGCTACAATATTTACATCAAACGGCCCGGATCGAAAGATTTTACCCTTGTCACAGCCCAGCCCGTTACTGAAACCACGGTTAATTTAAAACATTTGAAAGTCGGCCAGGAATATGAATTCGCGGTGGCCACCGTCGATTCCACCGGCAAGGAAAGCCCCCTGAAGCGGCTCAAGGTGGTCCCGAAGAATCCCGTGCTTTCACCTCCCCTGGGTTTCAAGACGGATATTTCAGACAAAGGAATCCAATTGACTTGGGATAAAGCCGATCCGGCATGGGTGTCAGGCTTCAATCTTTATTTGGCCGACAAAAACGGCAGCCCAGGGCGGAAGCTTTCCGGCGAGCCCATTACCGACAACCAGGTGACCTTGGCCAACCTCAAAAAAGATAAAACCTACAGGTTTTTATTGACGGCTTTGTCACTGGATGGCCGGGAAGGCCCGCCCACGCAGGTTTTGGAGGTCCCTTACTCTAGCCGGCCGCTTGGGACCCCGGCGTACCCCGCGGCAACGCCAGTTGCCGCCCCCGCGGAACCAAAACCAACCCCTGCGAATCCCCATAGTTCTTATTTTGTGGAATTGGCGGGCGGGATGGATTTCCCGGTAAAAAATTGGCAACCCGCCTACCAGCGGGGTCCGGGCTGGAAAATCAGCGCGGGTTATGTCTTGGATAAGAACCTGGCTGTCCAACTGGATGTGGAAGGCTTTTATTTTTCAGGGACCAATTATTCCGGCCCCATCGCCTATACCGGATTTCTTGTTTCGCCGACCCTCCATTACAGCTTCTTTGAAAAAGGAATAAGACCTTATCTCTTGGCTGGCGGGGGAGCGGATTTTGAATTCTTATCCGCCACATCAGGCCGGATTACCATTGTCAATCCGGACGCGGCGGTTGGAGCGGGCGTGGAAGTCCCATTGGCAAGGCAAACCCATGTTTTTGCCGAAGGAAAATATAATCTCATTTTCTTTTCAAAGGTCACCGGACAGGATGTTCCTATATTGGCCGGTGTGCGCTTCAGCCTTTGAGGCGATTTTATTTATTTCGGGGCCTAACTCTACACTCCTCACTTCTAACTTTTCTTTATTTTAAGGGGGTGTATAAGGGCAAGTGCAGGGAAAGCTTGACTCGGACTTTACCCACATACATCCCCAGGGACCTATCTATGATAGGGGAGGTTTAACCAGACGCTGGAAAAACCAGCCTGACCGGAAATTCAATTTATGGATCAACCTAAACCCGTTCCCCAGCCCAAAATCGCCTGGCGCAAAACGGCGGGGGAAGCTTCCTTGCCGGAAGTCAACCGCAGCGTTCTCGTGCCGGTAACTGCCTCCTTTTGGCGGAAATTGTTCGCGTTCGCGGGCCCGGGATTTTTGGTTGCCGTGGGTTACATGGATCCGGGAAATTGGGCGACGGATTTGGCCGGCGGCGCGAAATACGGCTACAGCCTGTTGTGCGTCATCCTAGTTTCCAATTTGATGGCGGTTTTGCTCCAGCATTTGTCCGTCAAACTGGGCATCGCCACGGACCGCGACCTGGCGCAGGCGTGCCGCGACCATTACTCGAAACCGGTGGTCTGGTTTCTTTGGGTCCTCTGCGAAATCCAAATTGCCGCCTGTGACTTGGCGGAAGTCGTCGGTTCGGCCATTGCGTTGCAACTGCTTTTCGGCCTACCGCTGATTTGGGGCTGTGTCATTTCCGCGGCCGACGTGATGGCCGTGCTTTACCTGCAAAACAAGGGTTTCCGTTTCATCGAGGCGCTGGTGATCGTGCTGATCGCGACCGTCGGCGCTTGTTTCGCGGCGGAAATATGGTGGTCAAAACCCGATTTCGCGGGAATGATGATGGGCTTTGTCCCCGGCCTGGAAATCCTCAGGAACCCGGGCATGCTTTACGTGAGCATCGGAATCATCGGCGCGACCGTCATGCCGCATAACCTGTACCTGCATTCGTCCATCGTCCAGACACGAAAATACGAGCGCAGTCCCGGCGGCAAGCGCGAAGCTGTCAAATTCGCGACGATCGACTCGACTACAGCGCTCCTGTGCGCGCTTCTCGTCAACTGCGCGATTCTCGCGCTAGCGGCGGTGTTTTACAGGTCGGGGCACCAGGACGTGGCGGAAATCCAGGAGGCCTACAAGTTGTTGAGCCCGCTGATCGGCATACCGGCTGCGGGCGTCCTATTCGCGGTCGCCTTGCTGGCTTCGGGGCAAAACTCCACTTTGACCGGCACGCTCGCCGGACAGATCATCATGGAAGGCTTCTTGAATATCCGGCTGAGGCCCTGGCTGCGCCGGATGATCACGCGGGCGATGGCGATTGTCCCCGCCGTATGCGTGATCGGTTATTTCGGCGAATCCAAAACCACGGACCTGCTTGTCGCGAGCCAAGTCGTGCTTTCCGTGCAGCTCGGCTTCGCCGTCTGGCCGTTGCTGAGGTTCACCGGCGACAAGGCCAAGATGGGCGAATTCGTTAACCCGGCTTGGGTCAAAATCCTCGGCTGGACGGCGGCAGGGGTGATTATCGCGCTGAACGCGAAGCTGGTTTTGGATATGGTCCTGCCGGAGCCCTTTTTAAGGGTGTTTTGGGGCATCCTTGGATTGGGCATGCAGGTCCAATAGATAATGGAGGGTAATACGATGTTCAAAAAAATCCTGGTGGCGCTTGAAAACAGTCCGGCGGATGAAACCATCCTGTCGTACGCCTTGGAACTGGGGAAACAGAATGGCGTGGAACTTCTCCTGGTGCACGTGGCCGACGGCTGGGTCGCGCGTCATTTCCAACAGTTCAATCTCGCTGAATCCGAGGAAATGAAAAACGACCGTGAGTACCTGGAAAAAACCGCGGACGAATTGGGCGCGAAGGGGCTGGCCGTGACGACCGTGTTGGCTCTCGGCGATCCTCCGGCGGAAATCCTCAAAGCGGCCGACTCCGAGCATTGCGAACTGATCATGATGGCGACCCACGGGCACCGGTTCTTCGGCGACCTTTTCCACGGAAGCACCATCTCGGAAGTACGGCACAAAACCTCCATGCCGATGTTCGTGGTCCGAGCGAAAAAAATATAAGACCCGGCGGGGTTGAGGAAAAACTGTTGGATTCCATTTGACTTCAAGAAGGGATTTTTAATTTTAGGGTTTTAACTTCTCACTTCTAACTTGCCCTGGGTGACCGAAGGGGGTCGAAGGGGCATGATTATTTTCGCGGAGGTTTTATGCATATCTCCATCATCCTCGGACATCCTGATCCTGAAAGTTTCAACCATGCACTGGCAAGGAAAGTGCGCGATCAATTATTGAAACTGGGCCACCGGGTCTGGTTCCATGATTTATGCGCCGAGAGGTTTGACCCCATCCTGCCCGCCGAAGAACAGGGTCGAAACGCGAAACTGCCGCCTCTGGTGAGGGAACATTGCGACGAGATCGCCCTTGCCGAGGGCATTGTCATCATCCATCCCAATTGGTGGGGACAACCGCCGGCCATCCTGAAGGGCTGGGTGGACCGGGTCCTGCGGCCGGGGACGGCTTATGAATTCGAGGAGGGGGATCTCGATCTCGGGGAAGGGGTGCCTAGGGGACTGCTCAAGGCCAGGGCCGCGTTAATCCTGAACACCAGCAATACTACGACCCAGCGTGAAAGGAGAGTATTCGGCGACCCATTGGAGACCCTTTGGAAGCGTTGCGTCTTTGAATTTTGCGGAGTCAGGAAGGTCTACCGGAAAGTTTTCAATGTGGTTGTGACGAGCACACCCCAGGAACGGCGATATTGGCTGGCTGAGGCCTCGGCCCTGGCGGCCAAGGTATTCCACAAAGCGGGAAAACCTTAGAATTTCAGGGGTTTCTTTTTTGATTTAAGGATCTGCGTCAAAGCGATGTCGATATGCTTGTATATTTCGTTGGTCTCGATATTTTTTTCGCTTGCGAGATAACCGTCCTTGATTAAATTCGGAGTTGTCTCAACCGTTAGAAAATGCATGAGGATCGGGGCCACCGAGCTGTTGATCAATTCGATCAGAAATTGGTTGTCGGAACCCTGGACCAAATATCCCTTCCGGCGGCATTCCCTCAGTGTTTCCCGCAAGAGATTCACGGGGGTGAGTACTTTTCCGTAAAAACTTTTCCGGATGATTTTATTGATCTCCGGGTCCTTCAGGATCGGCCAAAGCAAGGTCCAGTTGTCCCGGACGAAAAAAGCGGCGCCGATGAGCAAAGCACGGAGTTTTTCGACCGGGTTTTTGTATTCAATCGGCGACTTGTTCGTCGTTTTATAGAAACTATCGAATAAATCCTGGATCACCTCTCCATAGAAGCGTTCCTTGGTCTTGAAGTAATAGTGGAAAAGGCCGTGGTTCACGCCCGCCCGCTGCATCAGGTGGCGGACGGAGAGATTCGTAAAGCTGTGGACCGACAACAGTTCGCGGCCGGCCTTGATGATGGCCTGCTTCGCGCTTTTTGAAAGTTTCATCATCATTCCCACCCCCGGGTAGATTAGCACGGATCCACCCACGCGGAACAGGGGACAGCTTGAAAGCATTTTCAAAAGGGGTTTTCTTCGAGAATCTTCCCGGCAAAAAAGGAAAAATTACACAAACGTCTAAATGCGGCTTGACCCTATTACACGGCCGTGTAATATTACGAGAGTGTGCTGAATAGGAAATGGAAACCGGGCGGGGGTGGGATGTGAGGAATGCGTTTTTAATGGCGCTGGGCCTGTGGTTTGCGGCGGGCATTGCCGGGGCTCAGCAAAAATTGCCGTTGGAGGACTACCTCAACCAGGTGAGGTCCCAGGGGCCCGATTACAAGGCGGTCCAGGCCTCCGAAGAGGGGATGGAAGAGCAATCCCACCAGATGGACTTGATTTACTCGCCTTTTTTAACCGCATCTTATAACCATCTACACGACCAAGCCCAGCAGCCCATTTTGATTTAACCGACCAGACTTTGGTGGATTCGGCGGGTGTCTCCCTCGTGGATAAATTGCCTTTCGGGCCGTCCATCGCTGTGGGCTACTCCTTCAATAACATGAATTTTACCTACTCGCCTGAATTCTATGGCCTGATGCAGAGTTTTGGAATTAGCACTTCTTCTCTCGGTACTTCCTATTACCAGATCTCGCCGGTGGTTTTCATGTCCGTGCCCTTGCTCAAGGATTTCGGCGGTTCCCAAACCAGCGCAGGCGTCAAGAAAGTACAATACGGCCTCGATTCGGCCGCGAAAATGTTGTCCTATCAGAGGGAAGGGGTCTTGTACACCGCCAAGGTGACCTATTGGGGCCTGGCTTTGGCCCGCCAAGCGGCAGAAATCCGCCGGGACACCCTGGACCGGAACAATAAAATATGGGAATGGACCCAGCGGCGGGTGGAGCGCGACCTGGCGGACCCCTCCGATGCCCTGCAAGCGGAAGCCTCAGTGAGGGAGGCGGAATTGGAAATGAAGACGGCCTTGGATAACGAACGTTCGGCCAGGCTGGCCTTCAACCGGTTCCGCGACAAGGATGAGGACTCTGTCCCCGAACAACTGGACGCCCTCGAAGATTCGTTGAAGAAAACCAAGGCCGACCTGCCCGTCCAGCCGCCCGCCCGGATGGACCTCCAGGCGGTGGATGCCCAAACCCGCGGGAAAAAAGCCGCGTACGACGAAACTTACCAAAATATTTATCCCGATATCACCGCCTACGGTTCCTGGCGTGGAAACGGCTTGGATCCGAATCTCCCAAACGCCAACGATACCGCTTTTAGTACCGATCATCCCACCTGGATGCTGGGCGCCCAGCTCAATTTGCCATTGGACGTGTTTACCGCCTCGCGCACCGCGAAGGGGTACAAGAGGGAATATGAGGGCGCGGTGCTGAACCTGAAGGGTAAGCAGTTGGAGGTGTCCCAGGCCTGGCGTGACATCCGGGACCGCCTGTCCGACGTGGAGGAACGGCTGGCCATGGCTGTCGAGATCGAGTCCCTCCGGAAGCGCAATGCCCTCGATGAAAAAGAGAAATTGGCCCAGGGACGCACGACCCAGTTCCAGTTTTTATCGCTTGAAAACGGGTATTCGCTGTCGCGGTTGAGGAGGCTGTCGCTCATCGCGGAGAAACTGGGGCTTTTGGCGAAGGCCCAATGGTACATGGCCGGGGGAAATCCCGGCCCCGAGGCCGCGCCGCCAGGAGCCGTGAAATGAACCTCGCCGAATTATCCGTCAAGAGGCCCGTTTTCGTCGGATGCATCGTTGTGCTCGTCCTGGTGCTGGGCGTGCTCTCCATATTCACCCTCGGCGTGGACCAGTTTCCGGATATCAACTATCCCGTCATTTCTGTGATCGTGCCCTACCGGGGCGCGGCGCCGGAGGAGCTGGAGTCCCTCGTCGCCAAAAAAATCGAGGACGAACTGAGCGCGATCCAGGGTGTCAAGCACCTGACGACCACTTGCGAGGAAAACGTCGCCGTCATCGTGTGCGAATTTACCCTGGAAACGAACAACCAGGTGGCCGAGCAAAACGTCCGCGACAAGATGACCTTTATCCGGTCCCAGCTTCCCAAGGACATCGACGAGCCCATCATCCGGCGTTTCGACCCCTCGGACCAGCCGGTCTACGTCCTCGCCATGGCGGCGGACCTGTCCGAGACCGGGAAATACAATTTCGCCAACGAGGTCATGAAGCCGCGCTTGTCGCAGATCGAGGGCGTCGGGTCCATCATGCTGATCGGGGGGACCAAACGGGAAATCCACGTTCTTTTGGATCGCAACCAGTTGAACAGCCACCAGGTCTCGGCCTCCATGGTGGCGGTGCGCATCGCCACCAACAGCCAGAACGTGCCGGTGGGGAACGTCGACCGGGGGCCCAAGGAGCTGCTTTTCCGCGCGGTGGGTGAGTACAACGACCTGGACCGCATCCGCCGAACGGTCGTCAACTTCGTGGGCTCGGACGTGTCGGTGCCGGTGGGGAAACTGGGGAGGGTCGAGGACGGCTCGGAAGAACTCACGAACATGGGGTTTGTCGACGGCCGGGATTGCGTCGTCCTGGTGGTTTTCAAACAGCGGGGCGCCAACACGGTGCAGGTGGTGGACCGCGTGGCGGCGAAGGTCAAGGCCCTGAACCAGGAGTATAAGGACCTGCCGGGAAAACCGCAGCTTACCGGCATGATGGAGACGGCCTGGATGATCCGCATGATCCTGGGCAACGTGGAAGAGTCCATTCTCCTGGGAATCCTGCTGACCATCCTGGTGGTGTACGTCTTCCTGGGCAACGTCCGCAACACCCTTATCGTGCTCTCTTCGCTTCCTGTGTCCCTTTTGGGCGCCTTCGCCTGCATGAAGCTCATGGGGTTCACCATCAACACCCTGACGCTCATGGCGGTGTCCCTGGTCGTGGGGCTCCTGGTGGACGACGCCATCGTGGTTTTGGAGAACATCTGGCGACACATCGAGGAGGGGGAAAAACCCCGGAAGGCCGCGGTGGCCGGCACCCAGCAGGTGACGCTGGCGGTCGTGGCCACCAGCCTGGTGATTATGGCGGTGTTCCTTCCCATCGGGTTCCTGAAGGGGCTGGTGGGACAGTTCTTCAAGGAATTCGGTTTCACCATCAGTTTCGCCATGGCGGTCTCGCTTTTCGTTTCCCTGACCCTGATTCCCCTGTTGGCGGCCTACATCCACAAGCCGGACCAGGGCCGCGGGAGGGGCCCGGAAGCCCCGAAGAGGAGCGGTTGGCTCCTGCGCCGCTCCGAGGCTTTCCAAGGGTGGCTGGGCAACAAATACGTTTCCGTCGTGCGGTGGTGCATCCGCTTCCGCTGGGCGGTGGTGCTCCTGGCGGTCCTGGTGTTCGCGGGAAGCCTGGGACTGCTGCGCTACATCCCCATCGATTTCATGGGGCGCACGGAAGTCGGCTATTTCATGGTCAACCTCAAGGCCGCGCCGGACATCAACCTGAAAGCCTTGATGGATTCGGTGAACCGAATGACCGGCATCATCACCCGGCATCCGGAGGTGTCCAGCGTGGGAGGGATGGCGGGGGCCATGGAACTCAGGGGGGCCGGGAAGAACACGGCCACTTTATTGGTGCGGCTGGTGCCGCCGGGAAAAAGGGCCATCCGCACGTCGGATTTCATGACGGTCCTGCGCAAGGAACTGGCGCCCTACCGGGAGTCCCTCCAGCCCCAAGTGCTGGACTTCAACCCGGTCAACCAGATGTCCCCCTTCAGCATGAACTTGAAGGGCGCGGACTACAAGGACCTGACGGATGCCGCTCCCCCAGTGATGGAGAAACTCAGGGCTGTCCCCGGCCTGGCCGACCTGACCCTCAACTACGACGGGGGCAAGCCCGAGTTCCACGTCGTTTTCGACCCCAAGAAACTGGAGGCCGCGGGAGTGATGGGCGTGGAGGCCGGAATGGAATTACGCACCCAGGTGGATGGGGCGGTGCCGGCCAAATTCCGCGAGAACGGGCTGGAATACGACATCCGGGTGAGGCTCCAGGAGGACCAGCGCGACCTGCAGAAGGATTACAAGGACATCCTCGTCCCCAACCAGAACCACCGCCTGGTGCACTTGACCACCGTGGCCGACCCCGTCACGACCCTGGGGCCATCCTCCATCAACCGCTACAACCGCACCCGTTATATCCAGGTCAGCGGCCAACTGGCGGCCGGGGCCTCATTGGGCGACGTCCTGAAGGAAGCCCGTAAAGTCATGGCTTCCATGACCCTTCCCAAAGGCGTCACGTACGAGTTCGTGGGGCAGGCCGAGGACCTCAATGACATGATCGGGAGCGTCCTTTGGGCCATGGGCCTGGCCCTGTTCTTCATGTACCTGATCCTGGCCAGCCTGTACGAATCCCCCGTCATCCCCCTCACCATCCTGCTGGCCGTCCCGCTGGCCATCGTGGGGGCGCTCTCCGCCCTTTGGGTCACCGGAATGCCCATGGACGTCAATTGCATGATCACTTTGATCCTCCTGTTGGGGCTGGTCACGAAGAACTCGATCCTGCTGGTGGACTACATTCTCCAGGCCAGGAGAAGGGGCCTTCCGCGCGAGGAAGCCATCGTGGAGGCGGGGCGAATCAGGCTGAGGCCCATCCTCATGACGACCCTGGCCCTGGTGGCGGGCATGCTGCCCCTCGTGATGGCCTTCACGGAAGTGGGGCGTTTCCGCCAGCCCACGGGCGTGGCCCAGATCGGCGGGCTCTTAAGCTCGCTGTTTCTCACCCTCTTGGTGGTGCCCGCAGCCTACGGATATATCGACGACTTGAGGCTTTGGTTCAGGAAATTGTTCCGCCTTCCCCCGGAGACGCCGGAAGAAAAGCCGGAGGCCAAAGCGGCCCCGGCGGGGGAGGTTGGATGAATATCCTCAAGATGGTCCTGGTCCTCCCCGTGGTTCTTTTGCCGTTGGCCGCCCTGGCGGCGTCTCCGGTGAAGGTTTGGAACCAGGACGATGTCGCCGGACTCTGGTGGTCGCCCGACAAGGACTCGAAAATCGAAATTTACCGGAAAGACGGGAAGTATTACGGGAAACTCGCCTGGATGCTTCCCAAGGATGAAGGGAAGATGGATATCAAGAACCACGACCCCAAAAAACGGAACCAGAAATTACTGGGATCGGACATCTTTTTCGACCTCGAGTTCGACGGAAAGGATACCTGGAAGGACGGGTGTTTATACGATCCCCGGAGCGGTAATTTCTACCAGGGATACCTGAAGCTTGAGGGGAAGGATGTTTTGTCCGTGTCCGGATTCATCAATTTCCCGATATTGGGAAGGATCGGAAGCTCGAAAAAATTCAAAAGGGTTAACCCCGACGATTCCGGGACCAACACACCCACGCCGGCCTTTTCAGGGACCCCAACAGCGGCTCCGGCAAAGGCCGGCACTCCCTCCAAGCCCAAGTGAGCGGCGAAAGACACTTGCTTAAAGGAGTTTTGCCGTTATGTGCCTGACGCCTTATTTCAGGGAAGAAGACCTAAGGAAGTTCTTGAAACAAACAAGTGACACCAAACCCTTGGATTCGCAAGATCTAAAAAAAGAAGAGATTGACCCGGGAAAAGTTAAGCAACCAGTCGGGTTTGGCGGCCAATTTCATCGGTTTCGTGGAACGCGCGAAGAAAATATAAGACCCGGCAACAAATTCGTTACAAAAATCGAGTTATAATTATACGTATCTATTCTGTCCAGTATCGGTTTCAAATTTGAGGTGTTATGAGAAAATCCCCTTGAAAATCCATCACTTATCCCTTTTGGCGGCTCTCTCTTGGACCCTCCTCTGCCCATCGGGGGCTTGGGCCTGGGTGAACACGGGTTTTGAGACGGGCGATACCAGCGGGTGGACGACTCAAACAGGGGTGGGAACCACCGTGGTTTCCCAGCCGGCTATTACCGTGATCGGCCCCGGGGAAGCGACTCTTACGAATGGAACCACTCTCGGCGATCCCATGATTTGTCCCGCGCCCACCACCTGCTTGAACCAGGTTCATTCGGGTAATTACGCGGCAATGCTTTATTCGGGATACGGGGATGACAACCACGCGGATTGGGCCAGCATCCAGCAAACGGACACGGTGCCCGCCACCCAGACGGTATTGACGGTTTGGTTCGCGGCGGTCCTCGAAGGTTTCCATTATTTGAGCGAGGATACCACCCCTTCCTCCGACTCCGAAGTGGAGTTCGACGTCCAGGTCAACGGGTCTACGGTTTTTTCCCAGCAATATAGCTGGTACGTGGATTACCCCCCGCCCATGGTCACGGCGCCCCTCGCCCCGCCCCTCCCGCTGCCCATTTATCCCGTGACTTTGTTGTATGACGGCGCCGTGAACTTTTACGCGACCAACAGTGGTACCGTCACCTGGGCGCACCTGCCTTGGACCCAATATGCCTACGATTTCAGCGCCTATGTCGGACAGCAAGTCACCATCAAGTACACCGCTTCCGATTGCGTCTTAAGCGGCCATTACTGCTACGGGTATTTGGATGACGTGGCTTGGAACAACTCCTCAGCGGTGACAAACGTGACCCCCGTTTGCACCCCGACCGCGACCTCGACCCCTTGCGGGTGGCCCGGGGACACCTGCACGGCCACGCCCACCGTCACGCCCACCCCCACCGACACCGGCACTCCCACCCCGACTTTCACGAACACTTTTACCGGCACCAACACCCCGACGCCGACTTTTACGTCCACCGCTACCCCCACCCGCACCTCGACCGGCACGCCCACTTCCACTTCCACCCCGACCGCCACGGACACGCCTTGCGGGTATCCGGGCTACACCTGTACGCCCACGCCGACCCCTGCCGTCGTCGACATCTTTTACGTTTCCAAGAACGTCTTCGTCCCCTCGAATCCTGTTTCCATATTCGTGGAATACTCCCTCTATCCAGGGTTTTACGAATTACGGATTTACAATTCGGCGGGCGAACACATTAAAACGCTCGATTCGCGTTTTCTCGAGGGCCCGGTCAGCCAGTCTTACCTCTGGGACGGGACCAACAAATATGGCGATTCGTGCGCCAGCGGGGTCTACCTCATCAACCTGGTGGAACCCTTTGGCACGAAAACAAAAAGGGTTCTTTGGGTCAAATAAGGCTTTTGTGAAATTCCGCTTAAAAGTAAAAAAAGCCCGGCTATAATGAGGCCGAAAAAGAGCCCTGGACCAGGGGCTGGTTCATTCTCAGTGCGTGGCGGAACCTCGCAAGAAAGGTAAATCAAAATGAAAAAAATAATTTTAGGATACGCCTTTTTGATGGCCGCGATCATGGTGGGGAACTCATTCCTGCCGGGCTGCAGCAGCAATAACGGCACCTCGCCGGCGCCCATCACGGTGACCAAACAGGCAACGCCCTGCACCGGGAATTTTGGGTATGCCTATTTCGGGAGCGCCAATGCCGCCTTTTTTAATTATATCCTCGCGAGTGGAGTCAGCATCGCTTCAGCTTCGCCCGTCACGGCTTATAACCTGGGCATTTATATGTTAAGCACCAGCGTGGCGGGCCTTATCCGGGGAGCTATTTACGCTGGAACCACTACCGGTCCGACCACCCTGATCGCCCAGTCGGCCCCGCAATCCATCGCCTTTAACACGTGGAATGAAATCCCCGTTCCCTCCACTCCCTTAAGCCCGGGCAGCTATTATTGGTTGGCTTTCCAGGCTGAAAATTCCACCGCTTATTGCGAGACGGATTATTTTAATAGCACGAGTGGGTACAGCTTTATCACGAACAACACGTTTTCTTTCGGCTTATTTCCTTCCGCCATGCCCGCCGGAATCACCAGCAATTTTCCTTCAAATTATTACGTCAATACCTGCCCTTAAAAGGGCCGGCCTGCCAGGCTGAAATTAAGGCCGACCCAATACGTCAGTGATCGATTCTTTTTACGGCAAAGACGTAAAATAAGTCCCTGCAAGTCTGCCGCGTCGATGGAAGAAATGGGCAACCTTTCAGCCTGTTGTATGTGGGGTGTTGAATGATGAAAATATCATTCTTGAATTCCGGCGTGAACTGGCGGAAAAGCGCTTGGCGCTGCGTGGGGGCGGGCGCTTTTTTGGTCACGGTTCCGGGGTTTTATTTGGGCAAGGTCATGCCCTGGCACGGGGTCTACAATACCCAATATTGGCTGGCCACCGCCGTCCTGGGTATCGGCTCTCTTTTGGCTCTCGTAAAACTATCGCCGTGGTATTTAATATTTCCCCGGGCCTCTGAATCCCGCGGGTTCCGGCCATGGGCCCGGTCCTTCCTTTCCTTCCTCTTTTTTCTTGCCGCAGGTTACGTCCTAACGGGATATTTCTGGTGGTACACGGGGAAAATCGCCCTGGCTTCCGCCAAAAGGGATGTCGCGGCCGCTGGGTACCAACTGGTGATACCGGGAAAAGCGCCCGGGTTGCCGGACGAAAAAAACGCCGTTTATCTTTTCAACCAAGCTTGGAACGCCCCCTCGATGAGAACGTACGGCCCGGTAAAGCCCATATTCGATACACCACATAAAGGCCGCTTTGAGGAAAACACCCGAATGTTCGGCAACCTGACTGATCAAACAGACCTTTCCCGCAAACTTTTCTTAGGGAATAAAACGGAATACGCGTTTTTAGTGGCTTTTAACAGTGACGCGATGGCGGATAACTTGACCGGGATAGAAATAACTTACGCGTATAAGTTGTTGAGGGACCACGAGGATGCCTTTCGATTCATGGACCGGGCGTTCGAACAGAAAAGTTTCGATTGGGGCATTGATTATAATTTTGACCCCTCATGGGAGTCGTCATTTCCAAATTTAGGTAATCCCATGACACTCGCCCGCTTACTGCAATGCAGGGCTTTCATGCAGGCAAGGAACGGGGATATCGGGAGGGCGGTCAAGAGCCTCCAAACTGGTTTGTTTTTAGGCGACGTGATGGGGCAATCTCATTTCTTGGTCGGTGAAATGGTCCACGCGGCCATTGTGAGAATGTTAACCCCCATGGTCCGTGTTCTTCTTCCGAAGTTAGAGGCGAAAGGCCGTGCGGGCGCGGAATTCCTCTCCTTTTTACAGCCGAAAATGCTGGAACAGGGTTTTTTCATTTCTATGGAAAGCTCTTTATTCTGGTACCACAGGTCTTTTGAAACCATGGGTTGGTTGAGTTTCGCGATATATTTTAATGATGAAAATACTTATTTTTATTTTGGTAAGAACAAAATTTTAAGTTTCCTTCTTGGTTTTATTTACAGGCCTTTTTCATTGTTCGATTTGGCCTCCTCGTATGAATACAAAATAAAATTTATGAAAGAAATGGTTTCTAACTCGGGTCATTGGAATCAAGAATACATAAATTATCAACTCAATGGGTGGCTGTTGGGTTTGAGATCCGTACCAAGAATCTCTCAATTCGGGGAGAAAGTGCGGGAATCCATGACTTATTGCGGTAAGGCACAGCTTTCGATCGAAAGCAGGATGTTCCACCAAAAACACAAACACTGGCCGGCCACAGCGGAAGAACTGGAAAAATGGTGCCGGGATATTGGGTATCCCATGGCCGGGGGCAATGGCCCCATTCCGGAGGTTGCGGTCACCGGTTCTTTTGTTATTCGTTCCCAGAGCCCGGCGGGAAACATGATCACCCTGGGCCGGAAGGGGGAGGCACCCACGACCAGCGGCTCGGGTTGGCTATACGACAGTAATTTGGGGGCGATTTACGTGAATAGCACCGTGCAGGATTCTAGGCAGATTGCTTATTCATTCTATGGCTTTGAGTGAGAGGCCGGGATAAGGTTTTATCCGCGACGGGGAGCCTGAAAGGCAGCCGATAGTTCTTGGATTTTTGGCTGATGGTCCAGGGCCAACCCCTTCAAGACTTCCGCATGCCGCTTTTCATCCCACTTTTTCAGGCTCGGATTCTCGCCGGGATAAACTTTTTCCTTTTTTTGTTGCCATGGGCGGTAACCCGGTGTCATGGGTCGTATTTCCCTGCGGCATGGGGTTTTACCTATAACATTTAAAGGTGTTAAAAAAAGCGGGCCTCAAGGGCCCGCTTTTTTTATCCTATTCTTCTTATTTGATATTTATTTTGTGCCGGGTGTGGCCGAGGCGGCGGCTCCCATCTCCTCTTTCATGGCCTTGGAGGTTTCGTCCAATTCCTTGTTCATCTTATTGAATTGGTCCACGGTCAATTCCTTTTTGCCGTTGGCTTTGAGGTCGCTTTGTATTTCCTCGCGGAGGGACTTGAATTTCGCGTGATCGGCCTTGGCTTGGTCCATAGTCAATTTCTTATCCTTGACTTCTATCATAATCCGCTCGTTTTGCGACTCGATCCTGGTCCGGATTTTATCGAGAAACGGATGGTTTTCTTTCACCCTGGCCTTCATCGGGGCGAATTTCGCTGCGGGAGCGGTGGAAGCCGCGGGAGTGGAATTGTCAGTCTGGGATAATGTGATACCTGCGGCACCAACAAGCAAAAAAGCGTACGTCAACGACAAGACTTTTTTCATTTACTTATCCTCCATAAAGATTATGAAACTCAACTTATATTAGACGCTTGGCCGGGGGTAAAAGTTCTGGCGCTTTGTGTTTGATGGGCTGGGCTCCCCCGGCCCTGGTGGTGATTTCCTCGGACTCACCAAGGGAAGGGAAATGTAAAAAATAGGGGTCACCTGACGCACCTCAGCGTGAGGCAGGGAATATTTAATACTTTTAATTGGAATTTCCCGAACCTTTTGCGAAGGATATTGAAAACTCTTCCGGCCGGTTTCCCCCGAAATTTATTCTGCGAAGTTCCATGCTTATCCATCTACTACTACACAAAGGGAATAGACCAAAAGAAGAGGTATAATTTCACCCATGGATTCCCATAGGTGTTTTGCCGGGCAAGAGCCAAGGGAATCACGCTGTTGATAATTCCATCCACTCAAGAACCGAGCATTACACACATTGAACGGCAACCACTGGTTATTGGTGAGAGTAAATGTATAGATGGCTTTGGAACCTTGGGGCAGGGGAAAGCCAGGCCCATAGATAGAGGAAACAACAATCTGGCCTAAACCGATGGGGGTGATGGTCGGTGTATAAGTGATGGTGGGTGTGTAATAAACAGGCGTTCCAGTGGTCGTGGGGGACGGCGTGAATGTTGGCGAAGCCGTTGGACAGATGATCGCGTGAAGTGACGAAGGGCATGCATAAACCAAGGTAGCAAGGAGTACTGCTGTTTTGAGGAAGGATAACCGGAAGGGATTTGGATTTAGAAAACTTTTTAAGAATTTGTGAATAGAGCAAACCTGCATATATGATCCTCTAGACATAGCTTTTAAACGGGTTTTCCGGGTGACTTTCCCAGCCAAAATCCGCCGGGTAACTTAACTAAATTATACCAACCTCCCGCGTTTTCTGCCCGATTTTGACTATCTGTGCCAGATTCGAAGGGTCAATCTATCCCAACGAAGCTTCTACAATATATCCGTAGCGATTTATCGAGGGACACTTTTGAGGATGAATTTTGTCTATTCCATGTTTTTCACGTTTTTTTTCATCCCCTGAAAAACCAACTTAAAAAACGAAATAAGCTAACGAAATAAGCTTTCGAAGGTGGTACATTTCTTGTAGTTTGTAACCTCTGAAAAAGTCGGCTTATCGCCAACTTTTTCAGCAATCATTAAAGGTAACCCCACAATTTCCTGCGGAAATCTTTGGGGTCGAAACCTCTGTTGGCGCATTTTTTTAGTTTTTCAGAGGGTTCAATTTGTTTATTTAAAATTTACCCAGATGGCAAAAGGTTTTCATGGCGACCACACCCCCCCGATTTTTCCCCTGCCGAACCGCCCTTTATTAAAGGAGTCCAATGGCTGAAACCTCTTCCGCAAAACCCCAATATGCCGGGTTTGGGCCAAGGTGTTTGGCCATCTTCATCGATACGTTGATTTATTTCCCCATTTATTTCCTCGAGAAAATAATTTACCCGGATCAAACCGGCGCCATGGTTGTGGCGGTCTTACTCAACCTTTCCGGAGTCATTTACTTCATCTTGATGCTGGGCCTATGCGGCCAGACCGTCGGCATGATGGCGACAAAAATTAAAGTGGTCCGGCTGGATTTATCCCCCCTGCGCTGGTCCAACGCCGTCCTCCGGTATATCGTGAATGTATTCCTTTCAGTCCTCTATCTTTATGTGGAAATCTGCCTGCTGGCCCAAGCGGGGCCTGAAATTTTCACTAAAAATCTTTTTGAAATCCAAATGAGCTTAACCAGGTTGGACGATTCTTTTGAATCGTTTATGCATTATTTCCTTGCTCTTTCCTATGCATGGACCCTGAGCGAGTTAGTCGTTCTGTTGCTGAACGAAAAGAAAAGGGCGATCCATGATTACATCGGCGGCACGGTCGTGGTTTTGCTCGGCGGCAAGGAAGAAATTCTTTTTGATTCCCAGCCGCCCCCTTCTTCTCCCTTGATCAAGATATTCACGGTTTTGATTGTCCTGGGCGGTGTTTGCGGGGCCATGGGTTTCGGCCTCTACGAGTTTTACCTCAAAAGCAAGCTGAATAAATTCCTGGCGCCCCCCGCCCAATTGCAAACCTCCGGCGTGCGAAAGGGCCAAGGTTTTGTCACGAAAGGATTACTGCTGGAAAGAAGCGGGATCGGGGAAACCACGGACCTGGTGCCCGACCCGTCCAACCCCGGGGCTTTCCTGGCGGCGGGCAAAAGGGGGATTTTGTCCCTCCGGTCCACCGGCGAGATTATCCATTCGAATTTTTTCGATTTTAGAACCCGCATCAACGACCTCCGGTGGGTGGTGATGGGGAATTGGGTGGGTTTGATGAATAGGGGCTCTTGGACCCATCCAGCTTTCATGATGGACCGGGATGGAAAGACACTTTGGACTTATGACGTCAAAAAGGGGATCGACGACATGACGGCCGGGAATATTGGGGGCGATTCGAAGCCCAAGTTCGTCGTGGGAATGAACGGCGCGGGCGGCATCCACCTGCTGGACGAAGCGGGACAACAGATTTGGGAAATGCCGGGCCATAACGTCTGGAATGTGGGGACCGCCGATATCGACGGCGATGGAAAGGATGAAATCATCCATACCGACGCGGGTGGAAAGCTGACGGTCCGCAATGAAAAAGGGGACGTCGTCAAGGAATACCAACCTTCCGTTTACGCGGATTACTTTTGCCTCGTGCCATGGACCCAAGGGGGGGAGCGCTGGGTGGCCGTGTTGAAGGATAAGAGCAAATTCCTCTTCTTTAGCCTCCTCCAGGGGTCCGCCGTCGCCGAATGGGATTCCGGCATCGAGATATCCACCGGAAAATCGAGGGGGCTTTGGGTGGATTGGAGCGCCGGGGGGGGGCCAGGTCCCTGGCCATGTTGACCAACTATTCGCCTTCCAAGGCGTCTTTCCTGACTTTGTTCGATGAAACGGGGCAAATCCAGTACCAGGAAGTATTCGGGGAACCTTGCGGAGCCTTATTGGCGGTGGAGGGTTCCGCTTCTGGGACCCATGAGCTTTGGTGCGGATGTGAGGGCAAGATTTTGAGGTACCAAAAAACACCATAAGAAAGAACGATCAGGACCCTGCCCCAGACCATCAGGCTGACATTTTGAGTTCTCGAAAAACCAAATAAAAATAGCTCTTTGTTTAACTTTAAATTGGGACCAATAATGGGTTATAGATCACCCCATAGTAAGTTTTGTGGCGATATAATATATATAAGTACAAATACCCTGCGGTGGAGCCGGATTTGTCATCCGGGAAATTCCATTGATTACGCATGAAAGCCTTTTCAGGGTTTGACATTCAATGATTCAAGGAAACTGACGTGAAAATGTTTTTTTTGAACAAAAAACGTTTTAAACCTATTCTTCCCCTTGCGGGTTGTCTTTTTTTTATTCTATTCCATGAAACCGTTCCAAACGCCTGGGCCCAGGCTTATGGAGCCTCGTATGGCTCGGTCTATCCCAACGGCAACATCAACAGCGGTAATCCCCAACATCCTTTCGGGGAATACATTGCGCCCCCCAATGGTTTGATGGCCCAACCCGAAGGCGTTACCCGCTCGGACATGAACGCCATGTGGCAGAAATATTACGACCTCTACATCAGCTCCGAAGTGTTTTACACCGGGACCACCGCCAACGGCATCCCCATGATCGCTAATTTCGCCAAAGGCCTCGGCGGAAACAGCAACAACGTTCTCTCGGAGGGCACCGGTTATTCCATGCTCATCGCCGCCTCCTTCGCGGACAAGACCCTTTTCGACGGCCTCTACGAGTTCGTCTTGACCTACGGGCTCAAGTCGGTCAATAAATGCGATGCGTTACAGGACTACCTCATGAGCTGGGAAATCAGCGAGACCGCGCCCTTTGCCGTGGAAGGCTGCGATTCCGCCACGGACGGGGACGAGGACATCGCCATGGCGCTTCTCACGGCCTGCAAACAGTGGGGAAGCGGCGGAACGATCAACTACTGCGCCCAGGCGCAAAGCATGATCTGCGCCATGCTGGATTACTCCGTCCCGAACCCTGACGCGGGGGCCGGAACCTGGTTCCATAACGTGGACATGTGGGATTACATGCAAAGCGGCGACACCTTCGCCATCAGCGGTTGCAACGGCAGCGTGTACGCCGACTACCTGGACCCCGGCTATTACCGATGCTGGGGCACCTATTTCTCGGGCACCACCTGCGCGCACCGGTCCCTCTCGGAATGGGTCACGGTGGCCAATAATACTTGCGCGGCCATCGCGCAAGCGGACGCGGCGGCCGGGAACCACGGTTTCAACTCCGACACCATGAACTATACCGGGGAAAGCTGCACCGCCGCGCCAACGGGCTTCACCTACGCGGGCACCAGCGGGAGTGCCGAGGGCCAGCGCGGCCCTTGGCGCTACGCGATGGATGTGGTCTACAACGGCAATACCTGCCTGCAGACCTTCATCACCAACGCCAGCAACTCTTTCAAGGCGGGGGGAGGGAATATCGGGATCAACGAATCCAACAAGCTCTGGAACGTGACGCAACAGTGGAATACCAACGGGACCTGGAGCACGGGAACGCTGGGCCAGTGGACCATGGGCACCCAGGCGGCGGTCGCCACGGGATCGGGCGACCAGACCTTCGTGAACCAGGCCTACCGCGTGGCCTCCACCTACCAGTTGGCCCAGCAGGCGGGAGGGTCCAATTACGCCCCAACCACGCTCTATTATTTCAACAATGACCTGGACATTTTGGGGCTTCTCATGAACACGGGCAATTTCGCCTGGCCCTGCGACAACCAGTGGGGCCAGGCCGTGATGAAGATTTCCGAGGACGTGAACCGGACCTTCGGCTGCTCGGGCCAAACCATCGTTTACTCCATTGTTTACGACAACGTGGGCGCGGTGGCGGCCACGGGCGTGACCATCTCGGATACCATCCCCACCAACGCCACCTATGTTTCCTCCTCTCCCGCCTACACCAGCGGAAGCACGGCCTCCGGGGGGGTCATCAATTGGAATATCGGCACTGTGGCGCTCAATACGCCCGCCACCATCACCCTGACCATGACGGTCGCCTCCGGCGCCGCCTCGGGCCAGACCATCATCAACGCCCCGAGCGTGGGCGCCACGAACGGGCCGGGGAAGACGGCCTCCCCCTATCCGGACGTGGTTTCCAGCACCTACAAAATGAATTACGTGGACGTGGTGGACTGCGCCCTGCAGACCGCCAAGTCCGTCAACCCAGCCTCGGCCTGCCCGGGCCAGACGGTGACCTTCACCCTCACCTACAAGAACGCCTCCCACGAGAGGCTGGGCCGGACACGGCCCCAGGTCTTCGTGCAGTTCCAGGATACCGACAGTTCCTCGGGAAACCAGGCGGCCGCCCAGTACCTGTCGACGGATTACCAGATCTTCAACGAATCCATGGAGGACATCAACCTCGCGAACTACCGGAGTTCCTATTTCCTCTACTCCACCTCCACCGGGATTACGTGCGGAACCACGGGGGTCACCTGGGGCGCCCAGACCATTTACGACACCTCGGGCGGATACACGATATCGAACCTCCCCATGGTGGCCGGCACGAACTACAACCAGAAACTGGTCCTGGCCTGGACCGGCGGCACCATCCCCAACATGCCTTCCTCGCTCCTGATGAACCGGTACTTGATCTGGCAGTGGAACGGTGTCGGCGGCAAGGTGAAGACCGACGTCAATTTCTACCAAAGCGGGTACGCCACGCGCAACAACACCACGGACTGGAGCTACAACGCGAACATCACCAGCAGCTGCGCCGCCTACCAGGATGGCAACATCGGTTACGTGGACATCAAGACGGCCCTCACCGACCCAGGCGGCTACGCCGACCCCTGCAACCAGGCGGGCGCCAACGCGGTCACGAACCTGCTGCTGGAGGAGTACGACGGCTACACCTGGCAAGTGGTGTCGGGCAACGCGCCCTATTACGGGCGGGACGTCCTCAACGCCACCTTGGCGGATACCCTTCCCTCCAACCTCAGCTTCTGCGGGTTCATCAACCCTCCCTGCGACGCAGTGACCGGCGCGAACGGCAACGCCATATCCTGGGTCTGGCCGGACCTGCTGGCCACCGAGTCGGGCACCGTGTCCTTTTGCGCGTTGGTGACCGGCTCCTGCCCGTCGAACGCCGTCAACTCGGCCACCTTTTCCGATCCCGCGGGCAAGGAAAAGACGGCCACTTCCAACGCCGTGACCCTCACGGTCGTCTGCTGCGGGACACCCATAGTAACCCCCACCTTCACGCCCACCAATACCGTGACCCGGACCCCGACTTCCACTCCCACACTCACCCCAACGACCACACCCACTCCGACCCCCACGAATACCCCGACGAGGACGCCCACAGCCACTCCAACCCTTACGCCTACCATTACCCCCACTCCGACTCCCACGAATACCCCTACGAGGACGCCTACCCCCACTCCCACAAACACACTGACCCCTACTCCTTCGCCGACAAATACCCCGACTCCTACGCCGACTAGGACGAATACGCCCACTCTCACAAACACCCCGACTCCTACTCCTTCTCCGACGAATACCCCCACTCCTACGCCGACCCGGACGAACACGCCCACTCCGACGAACACACCGACCAACACAGCCACCAACACGCCTACGCCAACCCCGACACCGACCCGGACACCCACTCCTTCTCCCACGAATACACCGACTCCTACGCCTTCGCCGACGAATACCCCGACTCCTACGCCGACCAGGACGAATACGCCCACTCCCACGAATACACCGACCAACACAGCCACCAACACGCCTACGCCAACCCCAACCCCCACCAATACGCCGACGAGAACGCCGACCAACACGACTACGCCCTCACCCACACCAAGCCCCACGCCCACACCCACGAACACCCCGACCCCTACTCCTTCGCCGACGAATACCCCAACTCCTACCCCGACCCGGACGAACACGCCCACTCCCACGAATACACCGACCAACACAGCCACTAACACGCCTACACCAACCCCGACCCCCACCAATACGCCGACGAGAACGCCGACCAACACGCCTACGCCCACACCGACCCCCACTCCTTCACCGACGAATACCCCTACTCCAACCCCGACCCGTACGCCCTCTCCTACGCCTACGAACACTCCAACCAACTCACCCACGAACACGCCCACCCCGACCCCGACAACAACACCCACCCCGACCCCCACTAATACCCCAACGAACACGCCCACTCGCACGCCCACGCCGACTCCGACAACGACTCCCACTCCCACCCCGACCAATACGCCGACTCGTACGCCCACATCCACTCCAACCCCTACGCCTACCATTACCCCCACCCCTACGCCAACCAACACCCCCACGAACACTCTCACGCCGACTCCCAGCCCGACCGGAACCACATCGCCCACGAACACCCCAACCAATACGCCGACTCGCACGAACACCCCTACGTCGACCCCCACGCCCACCATCACACCCACGCCCACGCCAACCAATACGCCGACCAACACGCCGACTCGCACGCCCACAGCGACCCCGACGACGACACCCTCACCAACGCCGACAAATACCCCAACCAACACGCCCACGAACACGCCGACATCCACCCCGACGACGACACCCTCTCCCACCCCTACTAATACCCCGACCAACACGCCCACGCGTACGCCGACACCTACCCCGACGACTACACCTTCACCCACTCCGACGAATACTCCGACGAACACGCCTACGCGTACGCCGACACTCACCCCGACGACCACACCTTCACCCACGCCTACGAACACTCCAACCAACTCACCCACGAACACGCCCACCCCGACCCCGACAACAACACCCACCCCGACCCCCACTAATACCCCAACGAACACGCCCACTCGTACGCCCACGCCGACTCCGACAACGACTCCCACTCCCACCCCGACCAATACGCCGACTCGTACGCCCACATCCACTCCAACTCCTACGCCTACCATTACCCCCACCCCTACGCCAACCAACACCCCCACGAACACTCTCACGCCGACTCCCAGCCCGACCGGAACCACATCGCCCACGAACACCCCAACCAATACGCCGACTCGCACGAACACCCCTACGTCGACCCCCACGCCCACCATCACACCCACGCCCACGCCAACCAATACGCCGACCAACACGCCGACTCGTACACCCACAGCGACCCCGACGACGACACTCTCACCAACGCCGACAAATACCCCAACCAACACGCCCACGAACACGCCGACACCTACCCCGACGACTACACCCTCTCCCACCCCTACTAATACCCCGACCAACACGCCCACGCGTACGCCGACACCTACCCCGACAACTACACCTTCACCCACTCCGACGAATACTCCGACGAACACCCCGACGAATACGATGACTCCCACCCCGACGACGACACCCTCACCTACTCCCACGAATACCCCGACGAGGACGCCCACTTCCACCCCGACCTCCACGCCTACCATTACTCCCACACCGACGCCGACGAATACCCCAACCAACACCCTCACACCGACTCCCAGCCCGACCGGGACGACTTCGCCTACCGCCACCCCAACCAACACGCCGACTCGCACAAACACCTCTACGTCGACCCCCACGCCCACCATCACACCCACGCCCACGCCAACCAATACGCCGACCAACACGCCGACTCGTACATCCACAGCGACCCCGACGACGACACCCTCGCCAACGCCGACAAATACCTCAACCAACACGCCCACGAACACGCCGACATCCACCCCGACGACGACACCCTCTCCCACCCCTACTAATACCCCGACCAACACGCCCACGCGTACGCCGACACCTACCCCGACGACCACACCTTCACCCACGCCGACGAATACCCCAACCAACTCACCGACGAATACGATGACTCCCACCCCGACGACGACACCCTCACCCACCCCGACGAATACCCCGACGAGGACGCCCACTTTCACCCCGACCCCCACGCCTACCATTACCCCCACACCGACGCCAACCAACACGCCCACGAACACGCCCTCGCCGACTCCCAGCCCGACCGGGACGACTTCGCCCACCGCCACCCCAACCAACACGCCGACTCGCACGAACACACCCACGCCGACTTCCACCCCAACAATCACACCCTCTTTCACGCCGACGAGTACCCCGACCAACACACCGACTTCCACGCCGACTCCTACACCGACAAACACGCCCACGCTCACAACGACGAATACGCCCACGAGAACGCCGACCTCCACCACCACCCCGACCCCGACCGAGACCCCCATCTTCACGCCGACATCCACCAACACCCCGATGGACACGTCCACTTCCACGGCCACCCCAACGAGTACCGCGACCCCTACAACGACGAACACGCCCACGAGGACCCCAACAATGACCCCGACTTCCACCGGCACCCCCACCGCCACCCCGACCCCGACCGAGACTCCCATCTTCACATATACGTTCACCGACACGCCCACGAACACCCTGAGTCCGACCCCGACCTTCACGCCGACGAATACCAGCACTCCCACGGACACACCCACCGACACCCCGACATTGACCTCAACGAATACGCCGACAGATACTTACACACCGACGAATACCAGCACTCCCACTCCCACGCCGACGGAAACCCCGACCTTGACTTCAACCGACACACCCACGCCGACCAACACGCCTACGGAAACTTTCACGGCCACGAACACGCCGACAAACACTCCAACGCCTACCCCGACAAAAACATCCACCAATACCCCCACGTCGACAACGACCCAAACGCCCACGAATACTTGGACCCATACGGACACCTCGACTCCCACCATCACATCCACGAGGACGATTACCTCGACCGTCACCCTTACGCCGACCTTAACACCGCTTCCGAAATGCGATGAATATTACGTCTCCAAGAATATATTTCTCCCGTTCCAAGGGCCGGTATCGATTTGGGTTTCTTATTGCCAATTCCCGGGCACTTATTCCCTGAGAATTTACAACTCTGCCGGGGAACACATTCAAACCCTGGATGAACAATATTTGGAAAGCTCGTATGCGGCTTCTTACCATTGGGACGGGAAGAACAAATTCGGGGATCCATGCGCGAGCGGGGTTTACATTTTCTACCTGGTAGAGCCCTATGACCGGAAAATCAAACGGGTCCTTCTCTTAAAATAAAGTTGTTTCCTGATATGAGTCGGCTGCTCAAACCCACCGATTTCTAATTGCCCAATCCGGGGACCCGCATTGGACAATAAATCCACGCTTAGTTGTCCCTGAAAACCCATACCAATCGCAGACCAAAAACCATATATAACCCCCTCTTGACGTATAACGCATCCCGTTATACCCTAAATACATGATCCGGAATTTCAAGGGCAAAGAGGCCGTGCTGATATTTAACCGGACTTTCTCCCATCGGCTTCCCCATGACATTCAAAAGGTGGCTTTCCGGAAGCTCCGCATGTTAAACAGAGCGGTCACCTTAAACGATTTGAGGGTTCCCCCTGCGATCCGGTTGGAGGCTTTACATGGCAGCCGGCGAGGGCAACATAGTATTCGGATTAATGACCAATGGCGGGTTTGCTTTGAATGGCGAACCGGGGACGCCTATAACGTTAAGATTGCGGATTATCACTAGGAGGGAAAAATGAAAAATTCAAAAATACCACCGCTTCATCCGGGCAAGGTTCTCCAGAAAGAGTTTCTTAAAACAATGGGAATCAGCCAGAACAAGATGGGTCAAGATTTAGGGGTTCCTCCTCGCCGTATCAATGAGATTGTCCAAGGCAAAAGAGGGATTACCGCCGATACGGCACTGCGTTTAGGCAAATATTTCAATATGTCCCCCCAATTTTGGCTTGGTCTGCAAATGGATTATGAGCTGGACCAGGAAGCCGATCAACTAGCATCCCGCCTGAAGAAAGAAGTCCGCGTTTACCAGGCTGTTTAATTCTTCCTTGAAATCGTTACGTAAGATGCCCACGGCGGGGGCCCGCATTGGACAAAGCTTTTTAATGAGAGGAGTTGATTATCATTAAGAAATATTCATCAGCCATAAGCTTTTCATTGTTTCTGCTTTTGTACTTATTTTCATATGGTTCGGTTATTGGCGCGGATTCTTCGGATGATATCTTGAAGATCGAACAGGACTGCAAGTCCATCGACCAGGCAATCGAAAAGAAAAACCTTTCCTCCAAAGCATTCGCGGATGTTGGCTCTGAGGAAACCGTGAAATGGAAAGAGTTCAAGACTGCTAAGAAAAGGTATGACGAGGGTTGGGGCGGCAACTCCGATATCGCTGACGCCTATTTCAAAGGGACAACGCTTGTTTGCATTTCTGCGTCCTACGCCAATGAGAGCGGAGATTGGAAAAGTTTTTTAAATTACTATTATCGACTGGATGGGAGCGTAGAAAAGATTCATTCGGATTACAGGGAGTTTCGCGGGTCCTCGGAACAATTGTCGGATTCCGCTGAATATATTCAGCTTTTACAAACCCGTTATTATGATGTGAAAGGGAATTGCATTAAAAAGCTAGGCCCGGATTGCCTGGATTTAAAAACTCATGAGAAATTGAAGGGCGCCAGAAACCTTGATGGCCCGGAAAAAGACCGCAAAACTCCTTTTTATACCAATGTCGTTAAGTTCCCGTTCCACCGATTATTGGCGAAATGACCTACAATTAAGTTGTCCACGGCGGGGAGCTCCACGCACCGCAGCGTGGGGCAGTGTGATTGGACGGCTGAATAATATGGAATTTGCTGTTTAATATGGGGGTCTTGTGAAAAAGTTTTTAGCTCTATACTTCGTGGCTTCCATGGCTATGGCTCACCCCCCTCCAAGTGTTACTAGTGTTCCCAAAATAACGCCCGCCCGCCTAACGCCGGCCTTCACCCCCGTCAATACGAATATAACCCTTGGCTGCACGGCGGTCGGGAAAACTTATACCCATCTTGCCGGTTATTTGGTTTTCAACCCGGTGACGGTAACAACAGCAGGATATTCCAACTCCCTTGTTTTTGATGTGGCAGAGGGAGCGGGAGCCGTTCCGATAGTGGTTGGAATTTATTCCAACGTCGCCCAAGTCCCATTTCAATTATTGGCCCAATCCGCCCCTCAGACTACTGCGACGGGATGGATGACTTTCCCGGTGACTACTTATCTGTCTCCCGGCCAATATTGGCTGGGAGTATCGTCGAATTGTTACATGTGGTGCGATTCAACGGCCACAACTTTTATCTACAATAAGGAGTACGCTTATTCAAACGTGATGCCGCCACTAATGGCCATCGACAATAATTGGAATAACGTTCCTTTTATTGGCCGTTCAATGACCCTTTATATGAATTTCGCACCCATTGGCAGGAGTCCAACCTATACACCCACGGCAACATTTACCGGCACACAAACGCCGACCACAACGCCTTATCCCTGGCCTCCACACGGTTCCACTTTTAAAACCCCTCCGATGGGTTGGTATGATTATGTGGCCATTAGACCGGAGCAGGAATCGGAAACCAATATGGAATCCTTTGGAAATGCCATGGTCACGACTGGGCTTGCGGCGGCGGGTTACGTGTATCTAGTGATGGATGAGGGGTGGGAAATGCCCTCAAGGGTAAACGGCCACTTAGTTCCGGATACGACGCGATTTCCAAACGGATTAGGCCCGGTGATTAGTTACATTCACAGTCATGGATTGAAAATTGGGGTTTATCGAAGCAATGGAAATACGAGTTGTATTGCTGGTTATCCTGGGGGATATGGATACGAAACCATTGACGCAAACGACTTTGCCTCTTGGGGGATTGATTTTGTAAAGCTCGACTATTGCGATCCTTCCGTGGATTTCTTCTCCCCTTTTTTAGCCTTTGCAAATGCGGTTGAGGCCACGGGTAAAATAATATACTTGGAATCCAACTCCCGGCAATTTTACGGCCCTATGTTTTGGGTGTATGACCAGAACCGAAACAACAATGATCTCACGGGCACATGGGCGAGTACACAATACGCCGTGACTTGGAACAGCAAATACGCTTTTCAATCGCAGCCTGGAAGTTTCAACGACCCGATGGAAATGATTGACGATCCGGAATGGGACACTTCCACCCAAACCGAATCTTCTTCCAGGTTTTCCTTGTGGTGTATGATGAACGCCCCATTATTTACCACAAATGACCTAAGGACTGCGACCACTGCCGCAATTTCGATTTTGACCAATACCGAACTAATAGGCATAGACCAAGACCCCATTTGCAACCAAGCTGTGACGGCCTCGACAAGCGATTCGGGAAACTGTATTGTTTTCTCGAAAGTTTTGACCGGGACCAATACAAGGGCCGTGGCATTGACGAATTGGGATTCAACCAGCCAATCCATGACGGTTACCTTCTCGAATTGCGGGGTACCCGCCGGGACTTATGCCGTGCGGGATTTGTGGGCGCATCAAAAGCTGGGGAAATTTTTAAATTCTTACACCTGCACCGTGGCCTCTCATGCGACGACGATGCTAAAGATCATTCCGCATAACAAATAATTCGTTGGTTCAATTGTTTCAATGCTTCCGTTTTTTCGCCTAAGGAAGGTAAAAATTTGCCATCATCCCGGGGGCGTTATACGCATCCTGGAAAAGGTCTCCGTTGAAAAACCAAGGAGGTTCACTCTCTTGGCGCTTAGTCTAAGAGCCTCTAAATAATTTTTTATTTTCCGGGGCCAATTTAAACGCCCATTCACCATGAATAGAGCGGTTAGGGGCCGGAGGGGGAACAGGCGCTGAAAAGCTTGTCCGCGGCGGGGAGCCTGAGTGGACAAAAGAAGGAAGAAAAGTTTCCAAACCCGGGGCGTGGAATAGGATCTTGCCGTTCTAAATAAATGGTGCTAAATTAAGCACCAGATTTAATGCTTAACCCAAGGGGGAAGGTATGGGGATCAAGTTCTCCGAGGATATTAAGTCGGTGACGGATTTGAAGCGAAACACCCGTAGTCTATTGGATCAAATCCACCGAACCGGCCGGCCAGTTGTGCTAACGGTTAATGGAAAAGCTGACGCCGTATTGATGAACCCGAAAGCTTATGAAGCCTATTTGAGCGCGGTGAACCTTGCCCGAGAACTTGTATCCGCAGAGAAGGATGTGACTGCCCACCGGATACGTCCGGCCCGATCTTTCTTGAAAGAATTCAAGAATGCCCGCTCGATACCAAGTTAAGATCACCCGCACCGCCGGGGAAGATCTGAAGGGCATTTGGGACTATATCGGGAAGGACAGTCCGCGTGAAGCTGAAAAATTTATTATCCGCCTTGGGCATCAAATCACCACTTTAGAACAATACCCCGAACGATGCCCTTCTGCTCCGGAAAATGAGGTATTGGGCGCGGGATACCGGCATATCATTTACGGGGAATACAGGACGATTTTTCGGATCTCCCAAAAAACGGTTTATATTCTTCGAATTATCCATGGGTCTCGTCTATTGGATGATTCGGTCTTTGGATGACGAAAACTTTGTCCACGAAGGGGACCTGCATGGGACGATATTGGGGGGGAATGTGAACCGCAAAACAAGGAAAACACCAACCTCAGCCCCTCGGGCTGGCCTCGCGGGCCTACAGGCCATTCAACTGCCCAAACCGGACCAGGATGGAGGCAAATCGGTTCTGGCGTCTTTACGGCGAAGGAGGACTGACCGGAACATCGGTGGCACGAGAATCTCCCCGCGGATGCTGTCAAATCTTCTTTGGGCGGCCTGCGGGATAAACCGCAGGAAGGGCCCTTTTGGAATACCGGGAAGAACGGCGGCATCGGCCAGCAATTCGCAGGAAATCGACCTTTACGTGGCTCTGCGGGAAGGGGTTTACCGTTATGAACCGAAGCCCCATTGCCTTATTCCGGCTGCCGCGGGGGACTTGAGGAGCATGGCCATTGGAAGAGGCCAAGGCAAGGCGGGGGCAAAAGCTCCGGTCAGGTTGATCTATGTCGTGGATATCGAAAAATTCAGCCGGGCCGGATACCAGGAACCGGGCTTGTGGGATCGGGAGACGCAGAAGGCCTATTACTATTCCGATACGGGCCTGATGGCCGGAAATGTCTATCTGTTCGCTTCTTCGCAGGGCCTGGCTTGCTGGTTCCACAACTGCGACAAAGCCGGCCTTTCCGCGAGGCTGAAATTAAGGCCGGCCCAACACGCCCTTTTTGGCCAGACCATAGGATATCCTTCCCCATAAACCAGGATATTGAGGTGGCCCTCAGGTGGCCGCGACGGGCTTTATTACCTGCGGGTGAAGGCGGTTGCGGGGGGAACCACGACGGTGAAAATCCTGAAAGTCCTCGTTCTCCGCTGACGTACTTTTGCCAACCGATTTAGCTTTAAAACTCCTAATTCCAAACTTAATTTAAAGTTTGGCAAACTTTTACCCTTTTTTGGACCGTTATTATCCAAACCATTATGCAGCGCCTCACGATTAAACTGGATTGACTTTGCCTATTGGTTTTCCCAATAATGCATCCCAATAGGGGACAGGTGCTTGATGCATTTTCTTCGTAAAATCCTTTTGCCAATAGCTGCCGTTGCCTTGTTGGCCTTCTTTTCGATTCTGGCGGCCGAGAGTTTCCACCATCACGGGGGCTTGGAAGGCAGCGACGATTGCGCCCTTTGCAGCTGGCAGGCGACCGCTTCCCAGGCGCCTTCCACACCGGCTCCCCCCACCCTTGTGCCGGTCTTGCTGGTCTTTCTTCTTTTTTTCTTCCAACCGTTTGTTTTCTCCTTCCATTTCATCTCTCCCTCCGGCAGGTCCCCGCCTAAAAACCTCCTGTAATTTAAAAGTTCATTAACGGCTTTCGATAGCCGATTACACAGGAGGAACTATGTCCTATCGTTTTAATTTGATTGCTTTCATATGCGGCTTAACCGCCCTGCCAGCCTTTTCAGCCGCCCAAAGCCGGTCCATCATCTCGAACCTGGCCAACCCGGCCATCGGCATGAGCGCGCTTTTCCTCGCACAAGCCGCGCCGGACTTGAACACGCCTGGTTCAACAGGGCCTTCCTTTCAGGAAGCGGAGATCAGCGTGATTTCCACCGTGGACCCCCTCTGGGCCCTGGCGGGTAATTTCACTTTTGACGCCGGTTCGGGAGTGGCCGAGGAAGCCTTCGCCACCACCGACAGCGTCCCCTCGATCCAGATCAAGGTGGGGGAATTCCGCGCGGCCTTCGGGAAGCACGGGCTCCTGCATACCCACGCCTTTCCCTTCATCCAGGCGCCGCTCATCATGTCCAACAGCGTCGGTGAGGAGGGATTCAAGAACGCGGGCATGGAAGCGGCCTGGATGACGCCCCTGCCCTGGTACTGTGAGATGACCCTGGGCGGGTACCGCCAGGCGGCGGCCACGCCGGACCATCCCCTCGATTTCAACGGGGGCGCCTTCGGAACCATCCCCTACCTCGTCCACCTGAAAAACCTCCTGGACCTGGATGAGAACACGACCATGGAATGGGGAATGTCCGACCTGACCGGCATGGGGGACGACGGCCTGCACCACGCGGTTTACGGGGCCGACCTGACTTTCCGGAACATCCCGCTGAGGCAGTCCAACCAGCGGGGCTGGATCCTCCAGGGGGAATACATCAAGAAGGTTTCCTACAACGATGGCGCTTACAACCAGGAATCGGACGGGTGGTACGGTTCCTTCCAATACCGCTGGGGGCAGGAGTGGTGGTCCGGCGTGCGGGTGGAAGAGGCTTTCAATACCGTCACCGACGTTTCCAGCAACCCGACGGACACTTTCCTCCCGGGCCACGTCCAGCGGGCCTCCGCCAATATCGCCTGGCTTCCCTCGGAATTCTCCGAGTTGAAGCTGGAATACGGCCTGGCACGCAACGACGCGGGCACGGAGGACAACCGGGTGATGCTGCAATTCAACTACATCATCGGCTTCCATCCGCCGCACGCGTATTAAAAATTTAAATGTCAAATTCCCAATTTTAAATTAAGGAGAAAAAGATGAAATTTACAAAACGAATCGTGACGGTGCTGTTGGCCTGGTTTTTAGCCCTGCCCGCTTTCGCGGACCTGAAGGTGGCAACCGCGCTGGAAGACTTATCTTCGGTGGCCCAAGAGGTGGGAGGCAAGCACGTAACGGCCATCAGCCTCTGCAAGGGTTACGAGGACCCGCATTTCGTGCCGGCTAAACCCAGCCTGATGAAGGCCATCCAGGACGCGGACGTGTTCATCTCCGTCGGGCTGGAACTTGACGGGGGCTGGCTTCCCCTGGTGCTTCCCGGCAGCCGCAATCCCAAAATCCAGGCTGGCGCCAAGGGCTTCGTGGACGCCTCCGAGGGGGTCAACGTCCTGGAAAAACCCACGGGAACCGTCAGCCGCGCCGAGGGGGACGTGCACCCCTTGGGGAACCCGCACTATTACACCGACCCGCTCAACTTGAAGGTCGTGGCCGGCCACCTGGCTCAGGTTTTTTCGGATCTGGACCCGGCCAACGCCGCCGACTACGCGGCCAACGCCAAGAAATTCGACGCGAGGATCGACAAGGCGCTCGCCGGGTGGAAAAAGGCGCTGAAGCCTTACAAGGGGGCGCAGGTCGTGACCTACCACAAGAATTTCGATTATTTCCTCGACCGGTTCGGATTGAAACTTTTCGGGACGGTGGAACCCAAGCCGGGCATTCCGCCCAACCCGCGTTACTTGAATGAGACCGCCGAGGCCATGAAAGCCGCGGGCGTGAAGGTGGTTTTGTACCAGCCCTATTACGAGGCCGACGCGGCCGAGCAACTGGCGAAGAAAGCCGGCGGAACGGCCTTGGAAATCCCCACCGAGGTCAACGGCATGCCCGAGGCCAAGGACGTCTTCTCCAAATTCGATTTCATCGTGTCCACGCTGGTCAAATCCTTCTCGGGAAAGTGAGGTAAACCATGTCTAATTTCTTCTCCGTCATGGCATTGCCGATGCTGGCGTGCCTTCTTTTGGTCTTGATCCTCCCCTCTTTGGGCCAGCACGTGCTGGCCCGGGGTGTGATTTTCGTGGACCTGGCCCTGGCCCAGATCGCGGCCCTGGGCCAGTCGGTGGCCTTCCTGCTGGGGGCCGAGCCCCACGACCCCGCCACCTATTACTGGTCCTTCGCCTTCACGCTCCTGGGGGCGGCCCTTTTCAGCTTCCTCTGGGACCGGAACCATTCGGTCCTGCAGGAGGCTTTCATCGGGATCGCCTTCGCCTTCGCCACGGCCACGACCCTGCTCCTGCTGGCCAACTCGCCCCACGGGGCCGAGCACGTGCAGGGGACTTTGAGCGGGGAGGCTTTGGGCTGGGTATCCTGGAAGGACATTTGGATCATGGCGGCCTTTTACGCGGCGGTCGGGATTTTCCTATACCGGAAACACCAGACCCTGATGCTTTGCTCGTCGGACCCTAAGCTGGCCCAAAGCCAGGGGTTGTCCCTCAAGCTGTGGGATTTTCTCTTTTACATGGCGTTCGGTTTCGTGGTGACGGCCGCGGTGCGCGTCTCGGGTGTCCTGGCGGTTTTCTCGTTCCTGATCGTTCCCGTCGTTTGCGCGAACCTGATGGGGCATAAGGGGCATCACCGGCTTTATTGGGCTTGGGGGATCGGTTTTTTGGTCTCTCTCCTGGGTTCCACCTTGTCCTACGTCAAGGACTGGCCCATGGGTGCGACGATTGTCTGCTTCTTCGGCATGGCGGTGATCCTGATTTCCATCGTCACCCGGATGAAAAACGCAGACTAATTCATATGATTGAAATCATTGGACGCGCGAACCCGCGCGGAGATGATAATATCCGGTAATTCTTAGGAGCTTTCCTTATGCCGATAAAACTTTTTGATGACGGGTTCAAAAACGCCCGGGCTAAGACCTCTTCGCTTTACTTTTGGCTCATGGTTTTCAACCTGGGGACCTGGGCATGGGCGTGGACGGTTTTCGGCCATAGTCCGGCGCTTTTGGGGACGGCCTTCCTGGCTTATCTCTTCGGTCTGCGCCACGCGATGGACGCGGACCATATCGCGGCCATCGACAATGTCGTGCGCAAACTCATGCAGGATGGCGGCAAACCCATCTCGGTCGGGCTGTTCTTTTCCCTGGGGCATTCGACCATCGTCATCCTGGCCTCGGCGGCCCTGGCCGCGGCTATCGGTTTGTCCCATGACCGCCTAGAGGGGCTTCGAACCATCGGCGGCTTCCTTGGCACGGCCATTTCGGCTTTCTTTTTGGTCGGCATCGGAATCGCCAACCTTTTTATGCTCAAGGGCATCTGGCGGGCGTTCCGGCGCGAGCAGAGGGGGGAAGCGGGCGATCCGGGGGAACTCGACGGGCTTCTTTGGGACCGGGGTTTCTTGTCCCGGATATTCAAACCTTTCCTCAACAGCGTCTCGAAAAGCCGGCACATGTATCCGGTGGGTTTCCTTTTCGGCTTGGGGTTTGACACCGCCACCGAGATCGCCCTTCTGGGGATCGCGGCTTCCCAGGCCGCCCAGGGGTTGTCTTTCGGGGCCACCATGGTTTTTCCCATTCTTTTCACCGCGGGAATGTCGCTGGTGGACACGACCGACAGCGTTCTCATGACGGGGGTCTATGGCTGGGCTTTTATCCATCCCCTGCGGAAGCTTTGGTACAACCTGACCCTCACGGCCCTTTCGGTGCTGGTGGCCCTTTTGATCGGCTCCCTGGAAGCCCTGGGTCTTTTAGCCAGCCAGTTGGGGCTTCGGGGAGGGCTTTTTGGGATTATCGAGTCCCTCAACGGCGACCTGACGAACTTTGGTTTCGTGGTCGTGGGAGTGTTCGTGATAGGTTGGCTTTTGTCGATTTGGGTTTACCGGTTGAAGGGTTTTGAGAATACCAAGGCCTAACCGGCCTTGGGGATGGATTGTCCAGGCGATGGTTCGACTAAGCTCACCACGTGTGAACTCACCGCAATGTTTTAAATTGAGTTTTTCCAGCCAGCCCGGCTGAGGCCCCTTTTTCCATCCTGTTTTCAGGCTAAGAAGCCCCACAGGCATGCCCATGGGGCACATTGGATTTATCCCTTTAAATATTTCCGCCAGTAAGATAGAATAATAATGAATAAATAAGAAAGAAAAGGAATGATTATGCCTAAAACCATTACACTTCGCCTTTCCGACCTGGATTATGAGCTTTTTCGGAATTATGCCGAGGCGGACAATCGACCCTTGGCGAATTTGATTGAGACTGCCGCCAAACGGCATTTGCGGGAATGCGCCATGGTGTCTGAAGCTGAAATGGCTGAAATCGGGAACAATCCGGCTTTAGTATCCAGGCTGAAGGCTGGTTCCAAGGCTGCCCGCAAGAAACAAGGGCGGTTCGTGGATTGAGTCCGGGGAACTACCGCCTATTTGAAACCGCCATATTCATCGAGGACATGGAAAAACTCCCGGAATCCATCCGCCATAAATTCAGGGAAAAACTATGCACTTATGTTTATCCGTGGCTTAAAAACCAACCGCATTTCGGCCCTAATATAAAAAAATTGCGCGATTGGAAACCGGAAACTTGGCGATATAGGATTGGCTCCTGGCGGTTTTTTTATGAAATCAATGAGGCGGATAAGATAGTTACAATGATCGCGTTCGATCCGCGAAAAGACGCTTATACCCGGTAGGTTTAAGCCAAACAGGATGATGGGGTTGTCGGAATAAAACTCCCCTTTGGAGACGTTGCTTTCAACCGCCGTCTCGAAATCCATCGCCATTTTCATTTGCAGGAATAAATCCACCCCCCCGCCAATGCTTTTTCTGCTGGGTTTTGCACGGCTGAATCGGCACATATACGCGACAAACTAACTAAGTATTGCGGGTTTGGCAAAGGGGCCTGCTTTATGGCCCGGAAGAAAAAGAAAAATGTATTTGAAATGTTATTAATAAGTTATTAATATTCTATTAAATACAGGGGGGCGATATGAAAAGATCCGTTGTCGCGAGTTTTTCCCTTTCTTCGGAGACTATCAAGCAGGCCGGCGAACTGGCCAAGGCGGAGAATAAAAGCCGCAGCGAGGTGGTCAATGAGGCGGTGGGGAAGTATTACGCCATGAAGCAGTGGGAGAGTTTGCAGGAATTCGGCTCCAAGCAAGCTCTAAGCCTGGGTATACGGAATGAAAGCGACGTGGACCGGGTGGTCCACGACTACCGCCGGAAAAAACGTTGAAATTCCGGGTGGCCGTGGATACCAACATCCTGGTTTCACATTTCATTCTTCCCGGGCATCACCCCTCAAAAATCCTGGATTTGGCCGCGGCCGATAAGATCACATTGCTTTTATCCGATTTTATATTGGATGAGTTATCGGGGGTTCTCCGGGCGAAATTCCACTTCGATTCGGAAAGGCTCGATTCCGTCAGGCAAAGCCTTATGGCCGTGGCGGAAGTGGTCAAGACCCGGCATGTTTTGGAGGTGATCCGGGAGGATGAAAGCGACAACCGTATCCTGGAATGCGCCCTTTCCGGCAAAGCCCATTTCCTTGTTTCAGGCGACAAAAAGCATCTTCAGCCGCTCAAGAACTTTAAGGGGATACAAATATTAAGTCCCGCGGAATTTATCCGGGATTTTGTGCCATAAACAAACGGGCGCGATTGCGCCCGAATTTTGAATTCTTAGTTTTAAGTTATTAATTATTGAGGATTTCCGAATAACGGAACTCGATCCGAAATTTAGAATCTAACATTTAAAATTTAAAATTCATGCCTATCTGTAGTGGAAACAGGATGATGGGATTATCGGAATAAAACTTGCCTTTGGACACATTGCTTACGGTTGTCGTCTTGAAATCCATCGCCATTTTCATTTGCAGGAATAAATCCAAGCCCCCCGCCAAATTGAACCCAAGCCCGACGCCGGGGTCCAACTCTGGGTTCGTCCAATCGGACGAGACACCCTGCGGCAGGCTGTGCCCGTTTACGGTAAGGGAATCCATCGCGATTCCGGCGCCCAGCAGGAAAAGGGGTAAAATCCCGCCCCGATCGGGAAATCGTATTGGGCCACGATCTCCAGGGGGCTGTTGGACAGGGTCGAGGTATAACCGGAAGGCAGGTTTTTAAAGGAGAAATTCCCAATGCCGTAATCCAAGCCCGGGGAAAAATTTCCCGGGAAAGCATAACCCGCCTGGATCTATATGCGTTGGTTGGTTCTTAGGGGCAGAACGCCGCCTGGATATTCTGTGCAATGCCTCCATCACCAGTCAAAGAACTCATGTCCAAGGTGGCTGGCATAGAACCCCACGGATAACTTCCGTAATAAAGCCAAGAGCTGGTCGAATAATTGCCGAAACTCAACCGGGTGTCGACACCGTCGCCTTCCGTCAGCGCAACCAGGTAATACGTGGCGGCAGGGAGGAGCGTGGCGGGCATGGTGAAGGTGTAGGTGATGGGGTTCGAATCCACCGTTAATGAAACCGGGTCGCTTTGAACGATGAGCGACGGGGGCGAGGCGGCTGTGTAAATGCCGACCCGCGCCTGTCCGGCGCTTCCTGAAGTGGCGAAACTCATCGAGTGTAGGATGCCCCCCGTGCCCAGGCTATAGCTGCCGGTGGTCAGGAAACCAACCGTTGATCCGGCGCTGAAGTCGTTGGAGGCAAACCCCCCGCAGGTCACCGGAGCCACGCACATCGTGAAGGTCGTGGTGGGGGTGAAAGTGACGGTTGGGGTGCTAGTCACGGTAGGGCTGTTCGTGACGGTGGGCGAGCTCGTAATCGTAGGCGAGTTCGTGATAGTGGGTGTGAAAGTGACAGTGGGGGAATGGGTGACAGTGGGGGTATTTTTCGGCGGGGAGACGGGATTGTTGCCGTTGCTGGCGCAGGAGTTGATCAGGAGGGCTGGAAGGGGCGCCAATAGAATAAACAAAGCCACGATTCGGTTACGCATAAGGCCTCCAAAGGTGTCATTTCGGAAGGGCCTATGCGGTTCACGGCCCTGACCGTTTTGTATTATATGGCATATCCGTCCAAAAAAGAATTTAGCAATTGACCCAAAGGGCAAAAAAAAGAGTTGGAAGGGGTCAGGCACCAAGCCCCTCATGCCGACCTACAATTAAACATTTATGAAGGCCGGTACAGATTTTATATGGTTCTGCACCGCCAATCTTCACCCTCGGCTGGCAGCCTCGGGTGGCCTGTATAGTACCAATTTCATTAAATGCCTTATGGTGAATTGGCACATGCCAGCCATCAATAAAACTTATATTGAGGCTGGTATCGTACCGATTTCAATTAAATATTTTTCATTAATGAAAATCGGCACAGCTTGGTGCAGGAACCATTCGTCACTTTAGATTTCTAAGGCATTTTCCACCCTTCTAGAAACGGTAATTCGCCCCGATCTGGACAGGGAACAGGCTGGCGCTAACGCGCCAGAATTAGGGATTAATAATTTTGAATTATGAATTTCGGAAGGTTCTGCGTTCGTGGCCTCATTCGAACCATTAAATTGTTTGACAACTGCCGGTGCGCCCGAATTTTGAATTTTGAATGATGAGTTATCAATTGAGTTCTTCCAGCCAGCCCGGCTGAGGCCCCTTTTTCCCCCCGCTTTTCAGGCGGGATAGGGGCCAAGGCTAATTTTTTCTTGTTGGCGGCTTTTTAAATCCCAATGATGGCGGGGGAAGGCCCCCGAAATTTTCGGGGCATCGCATTGACTAAAAAAGACGGCTGTGATAATGTAATTACAAAGTAATTACATTGGAGGCCTCGGCATGCCCCGCAAATCTTTAAGGGAAGCATAAGGATTGCGGGACTATACCAACTTCATTGTAATTTTCAGAATAGGAGAGTCGGCATGCGCCGATCATCCATAAAGAAATATTGAGATCGGTACTATACCGGCAACATTAAATGCTACAAGGAGAGTCGGCATGTGCCGATCCTCTATAAAAATATATTGAGATGGGCACTATACCGGCAACATTAAATGCTTCAAGGAGAGTCGGCATGCGGTCGCAAATCATACAAATCGGCAATTCGAAAGGCATACGGATTCCACGGCCCCTCTTGGAGCAGTGCCAGCTGGAGGATGAAGTCGAGTTGGAGGCCCAGCCCGGCCAACTCGTGGTGAGGCCGGTCGGCGGACTCCGCCAGGGGTGGGCCGCGGCTTTTGAGAAGATGGCCCAATACGGCGACGACGGGTTGCTGGATGAGGGCGGTCCCGCGACCGAATGGTCCCGTAAGGACTGGAAATGGTAATCTCGCGTTTCGAGGTTCATTTGGTCCGGTTGGACCCCGCCGAGGGAAGCGAAATCAAAAAGACCAGGCCTTGCCTGGTCATCTCCCCCGACGATATGAACCAATATATCCGGACAGTGATCGTAGCCCCCATGACGAGCAAGGGGAGGGATTACCCGACCCGCGGCCCGGTCGAATTCCAGGGTAAACAGGGCCAGATCGTCCTGGACCAGATCCGAACCGTGGATAAGACCCGTCTCGTTAAAAAACTGGGTAAGATCGGTGACGCGACCTCGGAAAAGGTATTGAGGCTCCTCGGGGAAATGTTCGGGCCCTAAGGAACAAAGTTGATGCTTTTCCAGGGTGTTCATTGGCCCCTTTTTCCTTCCATTATTCGGGCTGAAAATACGGTTTAGGAAACCTTTTTCCTAATTTCTGCCTTTTTTTATGGCACTTTT